>CP081303.1:1923000-2564000 GCA_019720755.1 Prolixibacteraceae bacterium | reverse complement strand
TGTCCTAAAGCTTCAAATACAAGCTCCTGACGTCCTTTAAGATCTTTTCCAAGGATTGCATCCATATGGTCTTCGCTGTCCTTTAAATCGATTCCTTTTACGTTAAGAAGGCTTGCGAAAGAAGCAAGGAAATCTAATTGCGTTACGACAGCATTCGATTCTCCTGGTTTAATATGGTTGGTCCATTTTACAAAGAAAGGAATACGCGTTCCACCATCGTAAAGGCTGTACTTACCTCCTCTTAGTGGTCCTAAAGGTTTGTGATTTCCAAGAAGTTCGTCTGCTTGATCTGCATATCCATCATCTGTAACAGGACCGTTATCACTCGTAAAGATGACAATGGTGTTCTCATCTAATCCTAGTTTATGAAGGTGTTTCATAAATTCACCTACACACCAGTCTGCCTCAAGAATAGCATCTCCACGTGATCCCATACCTGATTTCCCTACAAAACGGCTGTTTGGTAGACGTGGAACGTGTGGTTCGTGTAGTGCATAGTATAGGAAGAATGGTTTGTCTTTATGGTCAGTCACATACTGTTTTGCCTTCTCTAAGAAAAGGTCTGCCATATCTTCATCTTTCCAAATAGCGCTCTTTCCACCTTTCATGAAACCGATACGCGAGATGCCATTGATGATTGATTGGTTGTGCCCTTGCGTTGTCTTCATCCTTAACATTTCAGGATTATTTTTTCCCGTAGGTTCTCCTTCGAAATTCTTCTTATAACTTACTTGGATCGGATCGTTAGGGTCTAAGTTGTCAACATGTCCATTATTAATATAGACACATGGTACACGATCGTTGGTCGCAGCCATGATATACTCTGAATCGAAACCAATAGCACGCGGTCCAGGTGTCACCTCTTTATTCCAATCTACATTTCCATTCCCAAGTCCCAAGTGCCATTTTCCAATAACAGTGGTTTTATATCCTTGACTTTGAAGCATTCTAGGAAGTGTGTTCCATGTAGTGTCAATAAGTAGAGGTGCATTTCCAGCAAGTACTTCTGCTTTCTTGTTTTTCCAAGGATAAGCTCCAGTCAACATACTATATCTTGCAGGAGTACAAGTGGACGAAGCACAATATCCATTGGTGAAACGAATACCACCTGTAGCAATCTTATCAATATTTGGGGTTTTAATCTCTGTTGCACCATTGCAACTGACATCGCCAAACCCTAAATCATCTGCCATTATAATGATAATATTAGGCTTTTTAACTTCCTTCTTTGAAGCGTCTTCTTTACAAGATGTGGTACCCAACATCAGAAGAGAAAGAAATGCTCCACCAATTGTGTTTGTAATTCGTGTCTGATTCATTTCAGTAATTAATAAGTTAATTTTAAGCTATCAAATATATGGATATGTTATGTAAAAATCCTCTATACGATCTGTTTTTTGGTCTATTATGCCCTATCTCTTGAACGATTAATGTAGGTTAATATTTTCAATCGATGGAAACAATTTTGTCTCATTTTATCTTGAGAATGATCCTCTAGGAGACTTTTATTCAATTTGTGGGGTATTTTTATCTATAAAGAAAAGTGGAGCTAATTCTTTACAGATAAAAAAAGTCATCATCCAAATAAATGAATGATGACTTTTTTATATTGTAGGATCGTTATTATAGCTCTAAGTCCACGTCAAATTTCTCGACCCATGGCAATCCATTCTCTCCTAGAAGTTCAAGGAATGGATCTGGATTAAATTCCTCTACATTATATACACCTGGTTTTTTCCAAATGCCTTTAAGGTACATCATGGCTCCAAGCATACAAGGGACTCCCGTAGTATAACTTACTCCTTGCATTCCTGTTTCATCGAATGCTTTTTGATGGCTACAGTTATTATAAATATAGTAGGTCTTCTCCTTACCATCTTTTACTCCCTTGATACGACATCCTATCGAAGTTTCGCCAGTATAGTTCTCTCCTAGGTCTCCTGGATCTGGGAGCACTGCTTTAAGAAATTGAATTGGTACGATCTCTTTCCCCTCATATATGATTGGTTCAATACTTGCCATCCCTATATTTTGGATTACTCGAAGGTGAGTTAGATACTCTTGACCAAATGTCATCCAGAATCGTGCTCGTTTGATCGTAGGATAGTTTTTAACCAAAGACTCCAGCTCTTCATGATAGATTAGATATGACTCTTTCTCTCCAATGTTGGGATAATCAAGAGGTCTATGAATCTCATGTGGTTTGGTTACCACCCACTTCCCATCTTCCCAATATTTCCCCTCTTGGGTAATTTCACGAATATTGATTTCAGGATTAAAGTTGGTAGCAAAAGCTTTTCCATGGTCTCCTCCGTTACAGTCGACGATATCCAAATAGTGGATCTCATCAAAGTGGTGCTTTGCTGCACGGGCAGTAAAAATACTTGTTACTCCAGGGTCAAAGCCACAACCTAATATTGCAGTAATTCCCGCTTCCTCAAATTTCTTTTTATATGCCCATTGCCAACTATACTCATATTTAGCCTCATCAATAGGCTCATAGTTGGCAGTATCTAAATACGATACTTTCGTCTCAAGGCAAGCATCCATAATCGGAAGATCTTGGTAAGGAAGGGCTACATTGACAACCAACTCAGGTTTAAAATCATTGATAAGTGCCACGACCTCTTTTACGTTATCAGCATCAACAGAAGCTGTTGTGATATTCACTCCTGATATTTTCGAAGCAATATCTTTACATTTTAACTCTGTTCTACTAGCCAACAAAATGTCTGAAAATAGATCAGGGTGTTGCGCCATCTTTTGAATCACTACCGATCCAACTCCACCAGCACCAATAACTAAAACTCTACCCATTTTAGAAAAGAATAAATGTTAATTAATAAGGATATATCCTTTTATTTGAATATACAAAGATACGAATGTTTCGAAATAGATTGGATAGAGAAGAAAAAAAAGATATTACTGTATCACTCTTGTAGCTTATTTTGGCTTTGGGAGCGTTTGTATTACTCAGATCATGCCTTTTCGTTGTATGCAAATATTTTGCATGTTCGTATCGATGGTTTAACTCTGTTTGGATATGTAATTAAAAGGAACCACGATACTCTTGCTTGCTGTGTGTTGAACAGTGTGTCTATTCTAGATTGTTGTAATGGGAGATATAGTTGAATGGGGCTTGTTATCATTAGATAAGTACGTGGCTTTTCTCTACGACATGTGGTTGAAATAATGGACTCTTAAAATGGTGATGCAATATCTGGGAGACGCATTGCTTCTGTTCCATGACTAGCAGAGATATTTGTTAGTAGAATGAGCCGTTACCTTAATTTTTTTATTATAAAATAGGTACAAATAAAAAAGGATGCCTGGTTATGAGCATCCTCTTAAAACCTCCGTGTTATATTGTGTATTAGTAGAAAAAAATAGATTAAAACTAAAAATAGAAAAACAGAACAAACAAATAATATGACACGATGGAGGTAATTCAAACATCACTTATGTAATTATTGAAACATCTGTTTGATGAATATGTTCTCTATTTCCTGTCTTTTTAACTTTCTTTATTCAAAAGTATTAATGATTCCATGATCTAATTTAGATTCTGGAATCTCAAGCTCTTGCTCTAGAAATGCATCCATATCATCTTCATTCTCAAAGGTCACAACAAGCTGGTGGCCTAATAGCATATATCCTTCACTATCTTTGATGATCTTCAGCCCAGGCATCTCTGTCGAGAAATCTTTAATTGCTACTCCAGGCTTTCCTAACTCTCTTTCATCTAACCAAGATAGGTAATCTAGATACCACTCTTCTAGACTCTTCAGGTGTTCTATATAATCTTCAAGCTCTCTGTTTTTATCGTATCCCATCATTTCAATACGGAATATCTCTAGATCGCCTTCTCCATTGATGTATGCGGAGTATGTTGACATCGGTACCTCTTTCTCGCTAAGATCCTGAATGGAGATAGGATACACTTTTGAAGAGAAGAAGGGAAACTGGTTATGAAAAACCACTTCGAAATCATTCTCATTATTTGAAGTTGGGTTAACTCCTAGAAGGAACTTATCTTCAGCTCTTTTTTGATTTTCTATTTTCATTCTTTCTTCTTTTAAATAATCCTCTACGCTTCTTTTTTACCGATTTATCTGCAATATTACTACTTTTTTTTGGTATCGGTGCATTCACCGATCTTATGACATCCATAAAATAGTCTTGGTTCTTGTTGAATAAGATCTCATTAACCTCTTCAATAACGGTAACTGCTTTCCCTCTATTTACTTGCGTAATCACTACCCCTTTAGTTGTGTAGGGACCATCTTGGTAACGTCTGCCCATATACCCCATCGTACGTCTAATATTGAAATCCCCTTTTTCCCAAGAAAGATCTTTCTCTCTATGGTAAGGTAATCTAAGTCGCATATTGGTGGCGTAGTAGACTAGATCTTGCATCCAATCTACCTTTTCTGTTATAATTGTAACTGTTGGGGTAGTTGTCCCCACCTCTTTTATAGAGATTGGTTTCGATGCAAAGGTTAATATCTGACGTTTGGTACTATCATTCCCTTCTTTATGTACTAACTTCCAATTATTTGATGGAAACTCGATCTCTAGTTTCCCTTTGTCAATAGTAAAAAGGGATTGAAAATTGATCTTTTTTACCACCTTTTCAGATGTGTCATAGAAGAGCCATTCTCCATTCTTTTTCCCTCTACGATATGCTCCTTTTGCTTTCTTCTTCCCATTATGGTGGAATACAACGGTGTATCCATTTAAAATTCCTTGAGTAATATTCGACTCTGCTCGAATATTACCGTCTTTATAGTATTCCTTTAATTTCCCTGTTAAGATGCCATTCTGGTAGTTCTCTTCTGCTTTTACCCTTCCATTATCCCAGTAGTATTTGTGTACACCATCTGGCCTTCCTTCTTTAAATAGACCTTCATGTTTGGTCTTCCCATTGTAATAAAACCATACAAAACGTCCATCCCATGGTACAGCCTTCTTCCCATTGAGAAAACCTCTCATATGGACCCTGTTCCCATCATTGTTATATACAGTGATGTTGGCTTTCTTATTGATTACTTCGATGACTGTAGTATAACTGCTAATCTCCTTCGGTACTCGTTCAAACCATTGGTTATAATATAAGGTGTCTTGTGCTTTTAGGGGAAGGTGTCCCCAAAGAAGCAATAGTAGAGGAATGCAGTAAGTCAATCGTTTCATGAGTTCATTATTTAAAACAATGAATTCTTTTTGGGCAAAAGAATATTGTAAGCAATTTACAATATGTAAAAATACAAAAAAAAGTCAACAAGTCATTACTCTATATGTTATAATGACTTGTTAACTTTTAGTAAGTGTTGATTTATAGCCTATTGTAGTTTATGTACAACAAGACCCGAACGTAATTTCGGCTCAAACCAAGTTGTTTTGGGAGGCATAATATTATCTGTATCTGCAATATTAATCAGTTGTTTCATCGAAACAGGATAGAGTGCAAAAGCCACCTTCACCTCATTAGAGTCGACTCGTCTGCTTAGTTCTTTTAAGCCACGAATACCCCCAACGAAATCGATACGCTTGTCTCTTCTTAAGTCTTTAATTCCCAATACTGGATTTAGGATATGGTCCGAAAGAATAGTGACATCCAACCCTTGAATAGGATCGTCATCATTACACATCTCTGGTTTTGCATCAAAACGATACCATTTCCCTTCGATGTACATAGAGAATTGGTGCAGTTTTTGTGGCTCTAGAACCTCATTTGAAGAGTCTACAAAATCAAACTTTGTCTTTAAAAGATCTAAGAATTGAGTCGTAGCCATTCCATTAAGATCTTTCACTACTCGATTGTAGTCTATAATCTTCAGTTGGTTGTCAGGAAAGTGTACTGCAAGGAAGAAGTTATACTCCTCTTCTCCTGTATGGTTAGGATTTTTTTCTCTCATCTCTTTTCCAACGAGGGCAGCAGCAGCAGTTCTATGATGACCATCTGCGATATAGGTATTTGGAACCTTAGCAAACTCTTTTGTGATAAATTGAATATCTTCAGGTTTGTCTATCACCCAAAAGTGGTGACCGAAGCCATCCTCTGCAACAAAATCATACACTGGCTTGTGGTTTGCAACAAACTTTTCTACAAATGCATCAATACTATTCACAGCAGGGTAAGAGAAGAATACGGGCTCCATATTGGCTTGTGTATTTCTCACATGTTTCATTCGATCCTCTTCCTTATCCGCACGGGTAAGCTCGTGTTTTTTGATCACACCATTCATGTAATCGTCTACCGCAGCACATCCAACAATTCCATATTGGGTACGACCATTCATGGTCTGAGCATAAATATAGAGTTTGTCTTCTTTGTCTTGCTCTAGCCATCCATTTTGTTGAAAATCCTTAAATTTTTCTACCGCTTTATCATACACCTCAGGAGCATGCTCATCCATAGTTGCTTCGAAGGCAATCTCCGGTTTGATAATATGAAGAAGTGAATATGGATTTCCTTCAGATTCTTTTCTTGCCTCCTCTGAGTTGAGGACATCGTAAGGACGAGAAGCAACTTGTGTTGCCAAATCTGTACGTGGACGTAAACCTTTAAATGCTTTTAGAATAGCCATACTTTTAGTTTTCTATTAAATTACACTCTAAAGAAGCAGGAGAGAACTTGCTCTCCTGCATATCTGATTGTTTTGTTTTTTCACGATAGTGTAAACAGAATAACATTGTAGGGGACCGACGACATTAGGGTTCATGATGAATTTGTGTCTTACCCAAACAAGACATTACTTGTTTACTTGAAAATCAGCTACCTTCTCATTTAGATATTTTGCTGATTGGTTCAATGCTGCTTTTCCTGCATTGAAATTTGCCTCTTCTGTTTGTGCCCCCAACTTTTTAGCAGTAAAGAATACCTGTTTCCCATACTCTTCCAAAAGCTCTTGTGCATTACTAGGTGCAATATCTGCTACATAGTGTAGATCTGTTCTTTCACTAAGTGCTTTGGCAAGTTCCTCTTCATGAATTACCTCTTTACGTGCTGTATTGATAACTACCGCATTTTTAGGCATCGACATGAGTAGGTCATAACCAATACTATTGATAGTATCCTTGGTTGCAGGGATATTTAAAGAGATCACCTGGTTATTTGCAAACAACTCTTTTACTGTCGCGCAATATGCAACCTTGTCATTACCTGTCTCCCCTGGTTTAAGGAAGATGTCACAAGCAGCAACCTCCATATTGAATCCGAGTGCATAGTTTGCAATTCTACGACCGATGTTTCCAAAACCTAAGATTCCAAGACTTTTTCCAGAGATTTCAAACCCTTGATTTCCTGAATATTTCTTGCGTGTCATCATAAGAAGAAGACCGAAAGTTAACTCTGCTACTGCATTGGCATTCTGTCCTGGTGTATTCATTACCACAATACCTTTTTGTTTAGCATATTCACAATCAATATTATCGTATCCTGCACCACCACGAACAATTACCTCTAATTTAGGGGCTTTATCCATCTCTTGAGCTCCGATCTTATCACTTCTTACAATCAATCCTTCAACATCTTTCAGTGCATCATATAGTTCCTCTTTTGAGCTATATTTCTCTAATAATACCACCTCTACATTTAGACTCTTAGCAGTTTCTAACATATAATTTGTGGTCTCTTTAGAGAATGGTTTTTCTGTAGCAACTAATATTTTTTTCATCACTGTCATAGCTTAAAATTATAGTGAAATTTAGAGCTTATTTCATGGAACAAACATGACAACAATCATTTTTTGTAAAAAAATAGCTCCCTATTTCACTGGATTACAAATGTTCTACAACAACAATCATCGTGTCGATCGTGTCGTAGTTTTTTTTAAATTATAATATAATACAGCTTCTAGCTTTGATCTTTTTAGAGACTTCACTAGGTGTAAATCAAAATGAAATTATCCTGACAAATTGGGTGTCACAAAACATTCATCTTTAGTTATAAAAAAGGAATATAAAAAAGTCGTAAAATAACATTTACGACCTTTCCTTATCTCTTTGAAAGCCATTAACGGCTCCTTTTTTATGCTTGTTTTTGCTCAAACTCTTTCATTGCGTCCACAAGAACTTGAATGCTCTCTTTGGGCATAGCATTGTAAGTAGATGCACGGAATCCTCCAATAGATCTATGTCCCTTAATACCAACACAGTTTTTAGAAGTTGCAAGTTCAAAAAACTCAGCCTCCTTCTCTTTGTAAGCTTTTGTCATCACGAAAGTAATGTTCATCAATGATCTGTCTGCTGGATCCTTTACCACTGGTTCGAAACATTTGTTACGATCCAACTCATCATAAATGATGGCTGCTTTCTCTTGGTTCACTTTAGCAATTGCCTCAATTCCACCATTCTCTTTTAACCATCTTAATGTTTGCAATGCTGCAAATACTGGTACACATGGAGGAGTGTTGAACATTGACCCCTTCTCGATATGAGTGCGATAGTCTATCATAGTAGGAATTGGACGATCTACTTTTCCAAGTGCCTCTTTGCGTACAATAACCAATGTAACGCCCGCTGGTGCTAGGTTTTTCTGTGCTCCTGCGTAGATCAAATCATATTTTGATACATCGATAGGACGACTGAAAATATCCGATGACATATCTGCAATCAATGGAACAGATACTTCTGGATCGTGGTGAATCTGTGTTCCGTAAATGGTGTTATTGGTAGTATAGTGGAAGTAATCGACATCCTCTGGTACTACATACCCCTTAGGGATATAGTTGTAAGTCGTATCTTTAGATGATGCCACTTCGACAATTTCACCAAATAATTTTGCTTCTTTGATCGCTTTGTTGGACCATGTACCTGTATTAAGGTATGCTGCTTTTGTCTTTAGCAGGTTAAATGGAACAGTAAAAAATTGGGTAGATGCACCTCCTTGAAGAAATAGTACTTCATGAGTTTCTGGCACCTGTAACAACTCTTTTACCAAAGCGGTTGCTTCGTCCATTACTGCTACAAATTCCTTGCTTCGGTGGGAAACCTCCATTACAGATAGTCCTGTTCCTGCAAAATCTAATATAGCTTCCGCTGTTTTTTTAATTGTGTATTCTGGCAAGATCGAAGGTCCTGCATAAAAATTATGCTTCTTCATAGCGATTTGGTCATTAAATATGTTATTATCCTAATAATTAATGAACTGAAAGAAGTTCATTAACTTGTTATATTTTGTCAATATAATGTTTTTTAAAACAAAATCCTATGTCATGATAAAAATCATATGTAATATGAAATAAAGACTTAACACAGGGTGGTATTTTATCTCTAAACGCATGCATGAGAGTTTAGAGATAATCATATCATACACGTTATGATTAACCTACACCAAAGGTAATTTTTTGATCAAAGCTGGAATCAGTTTCTTCCTAACACGGATATAGACTGTATTCCCGAATTTACAGTGATCGATATGAATATATCCCAAACCAATACCTTGCTTCAATATAGGAGATTGGGTTCCAGATGTAACCACACCAATTTTGTTTCCTTCAGCATCACAAATTTCATATCCATGACGAGGAATACCTCTCTCTTGTAGAATAAAGCCTCGCAAGCGTTGTTTTACTCCTTCTGCTTTCTCTTTTTCAAGTGTTGGTCTGTCAATAAATGGTTTGTTGTCGATAAACTTGGTTGTCCATCCTAATCCTGCTTCAAGAGGAGAGGTGGTGTCATCGATATCGTTGCCATATAGACAATATCCTTTCTCCATACGTAGGGTATCGCGAGCAGCCAAACCAATTGGTTTAATCCCCTCAGGAGCTCCTTCACGGAAAATCTCAGTCCACAACATCTCTATATCTTTGTTCTCACAATAGAGCTCAAATCCTCCTGATCCAGTATACCCTGTATTGGAGATAATCACATTCTCTACCCCTGCAATGGATCCTACTACAAATTGGTAAAAAGGAATTTTATCCAACTCTACAGTCGTAAGTCGTTGAAGAATCTCCTGTGCTTTGGGGCCTTGAACAGCAAGCTGAGAGATACGATCTGAGATATTATCCAATGTGACGCCTTCAATGAGGTTGTCTTGCAACCATTGGAAGTCCTTCTCAATATTCGAGGCATTGACAACCAAAAGATATTTCTGGTCTTTGATCATACAATAAACAATCAAATCATCTACGATACCTCCTTTGCCATTTGGAAAGTAACAGTACTGTGCTTTTCCATGATCTAATGCGGCTACATCGTTGGATGTCATGTGTTGAAGATACTCAAGTGATTTTGGTCCTTCTACATATATCTCTCCCATATGAGAAACATCAAAAACCCCAACACTTTCACGAACTTTCATATGTTCGCTTAGGATTCCGCTATACTCTATTGGCATATCATATCCAGCGAACTCAACCATCTTAGCACCCAATTCTCGGTGTATCTTGTTTAGAGCGGTAGTTTTCATTTTTGGTCTATTTTATTTTGAGTTTCTTTTTTAGTCAATTCTTCTAATACGATCTGTTTTGCACCATAAAGGTAGTGAGTTTGATACAACTAAAAGTGAACTTTGTCATATCGTATTTATTTCTTGTTCGAAAACATCTCACTTCATATTTTTACCACTTAAAAGAGTCTTAAAATGATACTGGCGTTTGGGTTTGAAGCCCCTTACCATCCACATAGAACTCTCTATCTTCTATAAATCCATGATCATAAAATCCCTCGACTTTCTCTATTGAGATATATCGGTGAATCCACACCCCGGCTTTGTTATATATATATCTATATCGTTCCACCGTCGCTTTCTTTGTTCCAGTGTCTAACACTCTCTTGTAATTACACATTCCCCGCGCATCATATCGATATTGTATATGCTTTGGGGCATGGGTCCCTTTTTTTATCTTTTCTAAGGATATCTTCCCATTGGGCCCATAATCGATAAACACCTCTTTTACCGGTTTGTTGGCTACATGATACTTCTTTTCAAAGACCCTCTTTTGTTTGTCATAACTGTAGTGTACTTCTACTTTCTTACTATTTTCCTTCAATTTTGCTTTGAGCATATAGGTCCCTGAGCGATAATATTGATATTCATCATATCGTAAGGTGTCTCCTTTTAAATTTCTTTTTACCATTCGAAGGGTACGCCCCATGGAATCATAAAAGTAATCTGCTCTCTCTGTCTTTACTCCCGACTTGTCATATTGATTCACCAAGATCACTTTCCCTTGTGGGCTATAAAAATAGTCCAAGCGAACATAATTGCCTTGTGGATCAAACTTATGTTCTTCTACTTTTACCCCATGTGTGTTGTATCTAATTAGACACAGCGTATCGATCTTGCCATTGGGAGAACTTTTGTCAATCTTGTATTGACTAAACTCAATGGTGTCCCCTTTGCTACTAAAACGATATTTCGAAATGGTTTCATTGGTAAGTGTCGAGCGCTCCATCTTCCCAAATCGCTCAATGGCATGGTAGCGTTTAAGGTTGACCGATTGGTCTCTCTTTTCAACCACAGAACGACTCTTTCCCGACTGATACATAGCGGAGAGGGGTTGGGTAATCCAAAACGTGATCAAAAGCAGCAATCCAATAAACTTCATTCTAGTGTTGTTTGTATAAAAATTTGTACCATAAAATACCTAAAATGCAAGGTAACTAATTTTCATCTATTCTCTAATTTAACAATTCAATTTATCATATGCAATCCTATATCTATGCAATATGGTTGAATAGATATGTAACGTTTTTATGTATTGACAGCCGAAATATCATTAAAGGAAGACTTAATAATTAGACAAGGCTGTGGCTTATCAATTTTGTTTGTCTATACGATGATGTTGTCGTAATATGGATGCAATTCCTATGTGTAACAATGGTAGTAGTGATATTATTGCATTCATAATTTGCATTTACCCACTTCTAACGAAACATTCTAAGTCAGGCAGTACTATTGACTGATCTACTAGGTCAATATTTTACAGAAGAGGTTTCTTTGCATTTAGCAACGATATTGTTGTCATGTTTAATAAATGGATGATCTTGAAGGTTATGTGATGTGCAATTATTTCCTGTTAGAGAAAAAGAAGAAATTTAAAGAGAAGGTACCACATAAAAGCGAATTATACAGTAATCCACAATATGACTATTTTGTTTGTCCTATGGACCACTTATGAAATATTACAGAGGTAATACAAAAAATGGCTTCTTGCTTTGTGATTGGAAAAAAACATTATACAATTGGAAAAATGATTTAAAGGGAGAAGTGGGGGGGTATGAGCGTAAATTATGTCACTGAATGTAACTACTCAGGTTCTTTTTGAGTCTAATAATCACACAAAAGTTCCAAACACGTTGTTTTAGTGATGATTGTTAATAATAATAGGCCGTATTGTTGATTACTTTCTGTTATAATATTTTCTAATTTGTCAAGATCAATGAATCTTTGTAATCATGAGAACAATTGATTGTTTAGAAGAAGAAAATAGAGCTTTAAAGAAGCAGGTTGAGACATTACTGAAAGAGCTAGACAGAGTGATGTCACGAGTTCAAGCTTTGTCACAAGAGAATACTATGCTTCATGAAAAAGTAAAGGATCTAGAAGATAAACTATCGCGTAATCATAAAAACAGTAGTAATAGTAGTTTTCCACCTTCAAGAGATTTACATACAGTAAAGAAAAATCAATCACTTCGAAATAAATCCACTAGGAAACCCGAAGGTCAACCCAAACATAAAGGATCGACATTACAACAGAGTGATTTCCCAACAAGCATAGAGTCATATTATCCTCCATCGACGTGTCAGTGTGGTAATACATTAAATCAAGAAGACGCTAGCTTGTTATGCAAACGTCAGGTTTTTGACATACCACCTGTTCTTGAACAAATCTGTACTGAGCATCGTCTTTATGAAAATAGATGCAGTTGTGGTCAACTACACAAAGGTTCTATGCCCTCGAATATAAAAGCACCTGTCCAATACGGTTCTCATTTACGATCACTAATTGTAAGCTTGTATGTTGAACATTATATCCCTTTAAACCGTATTGGTTCACTAGTGGAAGAGATAACATCATTTAAAATTGGAGATGGGACTATTACTAATATTTTAAATAAAGCCCAAGAGGTGATGACTCCTTTATATGAATCACTTCGTGAATCGATATCCAAATCCAGTGTAGTTGGTTCAGACGAAACAGGTTGCAAGATCAATGGAGGCAAAGGATGGATGTGGGTATGGCAAAATCATGAGGTAACATTCATTACAGCCAATAAGTCTAGAGGGTATAAAGTTGTTGTAGAAAATTTTAAAAAAGGATTTATTAATGCGACCTTAGTCAGTGACTGTTATGCTTCACAATTAAAAACTCCAGCCAAACATTATCAACTATGTTTAGCACATTTACAACGAGAATTAATCTACATTAAACAACAAACGAATAACAGTTGGGCAGAGGATATTTTGAATATATTCTATAAAGCCATGAAATTAAAGAGAGAATCAGCCAATAACCAATATCCTTTGGCTACCTCCCGTTTTTTAGTCAGAAATCTAGATTGAGTCTCATTTGTCCTACGTCTACTTGTGTCTGTTTACTCTGTATTATATGTTTTGTGTAAACATTTGCCAATAAAATTTTAATTATCGTACTTATCTTATAATAGATAAAATTTCTGAGTTCAGATACCTTGTTTTTATCAAGTATCTTAATTTTGCTATCTAGCAACAACCTTAGATGCATGGACTCTAATGTGTTATAAAGGATTCCCATTGCAATGGTTAAAATTGCCAACATGCATTGCAGTCCATCAAACTTCTTTATTTGTATATTCTCTAAATCATAGCTTGATTTGATATGTCTATGGTATTCTTCTATTTTCCAACGAAAGCCATATGCTTGAAAAGCTTCACTAATAACTTCTGTTATTGTATGCTTAGGTGAGTTGGTTAATAACCAACATTTCCCTCCTGATTTGCGTTTTGTAGCAACAAGCCATAGCTCAAATTCCCTCTGCTTTATTCTATATTTAACCTTAACAGCACCACACTCAAAGTTTATCTTTTTACTTTTGTTTTTGCCTCTTTTATTGGCAGTTAATTCCATGAAGAATGGAATCTTTTTCCCAATTGTAGATACAGTAGTTTCTTTGCCTTTGTATATTAATTTGGTATTCTTTTTCAATCTGATTATGAAGTTATTTTGTTGACTAACAACATAATCCTTAATAATCTGACGATCAAATCCTCGATCAAACACACAAGTTACATTCTTTGAAATAGCATTATCTACTTCTTTTAATGCTTCGATTGCTTCATTATTTTCACTCTTGGCTCCATGATCGAAACTGTACAGCTTATTATACAAAGGTGTCATCTTATTGGCCTTATCAATATGTACAACATTCATAAGCCAATAACCTAATCCAACCTTATTTTTCTCATCTCCATCTTTTACAAAATCCAGACCTTCCATGGTCTTAGCATATTTCTTTTGAATATCTGATCCATCAAATAGAATGTAGTCTCCTTCATGAATTGTATCTGACACACAATCCATATGGCCTCTAAGAAGTTTTAAAAAGAAACCTTTTTTATTGTAATGATTTCGAAGCCTTTTGGTCGTTTGTTGTTTGTCTATAGAATCACCTATAGCTGTTGCTATTTGATTGATAATAACAGACCCTGTCTTAAGAATACCTGTTGTTATCTCACGTGTACAACGTAATTCTGGTTTGGTTAAATGACTATTTAATTTACAAAAATATAGACTTAGCTTGTTCTGTATTTGTTTTGTAAGTATCTTGTTCATGAGCTAGGTTTTAAATGATTATGTTTTCACACTTAAAATAACATTTTTAATCTAGCTTTCCTCGTTTTTACACATATATTATATTGTGAATGTCAGATACTTGCAGTAATAATACAACTTTTTTCGGGAGGTAGTCAACCAATATCCTTTAAAAGAAAAATCAATATTTAAAGAACAGCTTTTATTACTGTTGAAAAATGACGAGTATGACGATCAGCTAGATGAGATCAAGACATTACGGAGTCGATTAATTAAAAGGATTGATAGTGTGTTTACTTTCTTAGAGTATTACGAAGTTCCTTTTGACAACAATGCATCCGAAAGGTCAATACGTAATATTAAAATAAAACAAAAAGTATCTGCAGGTTATCGAACAAAAGAAGGAGCCCAAAGGTATGCCATGTTACGCTCTATTGTTGATACACTTAAAAAACAAGGAAAGAGTGTAGTGAGAATGATTGCTCATTGGTTATCTCAAAACAATCTTAAGGTCAGTTGGCAATAAAATAATTTACACATTATATATTTTCTGAACCTCCATTCTTTAGCGAATGGAGGCTAAACTATAAATGAAGCTGAGTAGTTACAATACCTGGGTTTACAGTTCAGAATGCTAATTGAGTTAGTAATACTTAGAATTTTGAAATGGTTGTATTAGTCCATCGATGAGATAACTGTGAATGATAATATCAACAAATATCTGAATATAGCCTATAGAGTTGATATTAATTGAGTTCTATTTATCCTTTTCTTAATTATTCGATGAACAAAATTAATTTGACTTTGTTTTAAATAATGTTAACCACTTTTAATTAATAAAGGGGAGAGCACTTATTTTAACTAGCACCTTTTATTAATAAATGGTGTTTTACTGAACAACCAGAACAAAAATTATCATTTTAAATGAACTACTCATCTCAATTATCCTCATCTCACTACATAATAATATCTATTGTGGTGATAGTATTGGTAGTTACTGCTATTTTATACAAGAAATACCTCAAGAAGGTGAAACAAAAGAAACTGTTTACTGAAAAAGTGAATCTATATAATCTGGGCCACCCTTCTAGTATTTTTCAGAAAATTGTTGCGGCCGATAGCCTCTTTATTCATGATTGGAATGCGGTTGTCGAAACATACCACAATGAAAAGAATCAATCCACAGTGATCGAACAGTATTTTATGGTGGTCAATATGGCAGACCATCGTTTAAGGTATTTGAAAACTGTTCACAGTAATACTCCTCTCATTATTAAGATTGACACAGAAGAACGTTTTGGGAAAGATGTGATTGGTGTTTATGACAACCAGTACCGCTTTATAGGATATCTCCCACGTAAAGTGGTAACAGAAAAAGGTTGGTTGGATCCTTTAAAAAAGAGTGAGATTCAACTTATTGGTAAATATGATGGTTTGTTAGATGGCAAACCTCGAATATCGATATCTGTTATCTCAATGGGTTAACTTTTGTTTTTATATATACCAGATAATATTTAAAAATTGTAAAGGCTTATTACAGCGAAGAGATTTCTTTGATGTATTAAGCCTTTTTTTTGCAAATAATTTAAAAAATGGTATTCTATAGCCTTATCATCTCCCAATAAATAGTAAATTTACTTCTTCTCTTTTGGGCGTTATTAATCTGTTTGTATTAATATGTGTTGAATAGCAAACCAATGTCTTGGCTGTGTTATCTCCCTCTCTTACTCTCTCGTTATTCTATTAATTAATGTCGTTAGTCTAAAAAAGAATTTTGTAGTAGTGTTCTGTTCATCCTTATTACTAAATAAGCGCTTTTGTCCTTAATGAATAATAATTATCTTGTTGATGTATACTCTTATGATTCTCTAATAATATTCGAGTTATTTTATCGTTTCAAGTTTGTATACTGTTAAAGGAGGTATATTTCTACTTTTTATTTTAATATTAGACAAAATGGATCCTAATTTAACCCCCCCAGTGGTGGTATGTAGTCTCTATTATAAACCATTTGTAGGTGGGGTGGAGAGTTCATTGTATTATATCTCTCAGGCATTAAAAAGTATGGACGAGAAGGTGGTGATTTGGACTTCCGACAGAACTCCTTCTGGAAAACGAGCGAAAAGTGGTTTTGAAGATGGTGTTCAGATTAAGCGTTTTTATCATCCTCCCATCTGGTTCTCTATATTTACCCCAATATGCTTGATCTTATCTCTATTGCGTGCTTTATATAAAGATCATTTTGATCGAAATCAAGAGGTGATATGCCGCAACCATATTATGGCTGTCGGATTTCTACTTTATGGGGTACGTAAAGTGGTATATGTTGTTCCTAGCTTGGCATCACAAATTGATACCGAGGTGAGTAGCGTTGCCTCGTTAAAGGAGCGGTTTCGAGCCTATATCGTTCGTTTTGGAATGATCTCTCAGCATATTATCATTCAAAATATTGCGATTAAAAAAGTCCCACAACTGGTCGTTTTTAGTGATACAATGTTCCGCCAAGTCATAAAAGTGGCTTCCAATCATAAAGTTAGCATGTTGCTTCCTGGTGTCGATCATGCCCGTTATCATCGATCGTTGAATATCCGTAAAAGCCTGCGTTCCTCATTATTTTTGGATCCTAATTTTGTGTTTCTATGTATGGGAAGAATGGTTCCACAAAAACAGTATCATGATGTTGTGGAGGCGGTTTCTCTTTTGCCTGAATTGATAAAACACAAGATAAAAATTCTTATTGTCGGCTCGGGACCAGAAAAGGCTGCCTTGATTCGTCTGATACAAGATAAAGAGGTGAACAACTGTTTTGAGATTTGTGAGGCTACCGATAAACCTGAAATGTTTTATGCTGCTTCTGATTGCTTCTTGATGACTTCTCGATTTGAACCTTTTGGACAGACTGTAACAGAGTCTTTGGCTTCTAGTTTACCTGTTATCGCATATAAAAGCGAAATGAGTGCCTCCTCGGAGATTGTAGAAGATGGTTTAACAGGCTTGCTTTGTCCAATGAATCCTTCTGATCTTGCTGCGTGTATGACGCGTATTGTCATGATGAAAGAGAGTGATTATAATACCATGCAAAAGCGTTGTGTAGTAGCAACTAATCGTTATTCTTGGCACGAATTCTCGAAGTCAGTCCTTGCACTACTACGAAAGGATTCAATTCAGGTCTAGTATAAATGTATTGCAGTCGTCTTTAGATAAGGAAGTGCCTTTTCTCTACCGTTTTCGATTGGAATGATGATGTCGTAATTTTTAGGGGAAATAGAAGGAGTGTAACAATCGAATAGAAATAGATAGTAATTCTCTCACTCTCATTAGCCCCCTTGTATTTATTTGCCAATGTTTGAGAGAAAAAAGCTTTCATCTTTTTTGTCAAAGGATTGTCATCATGGGAATTGATATTACAGTAGGCACATTTATATGTACGAAGAAAAATCAATTATAGTAATAATATTTATCTACTCCTGTACTATCTCTATCTGCATCCATTTCTACCTCTCCTCTTTGATACTCATTCCATAATGACTCTCATAAATCCCCAATAGACCGTCCAAAACTACACTTTGAATCCTTTTTTTTATGAATGAGACTTTCGCATTAAATGGTCAATCTCCTTATAGTGTTAATTTAAATTACTATTTTTGAAGCAACCTAATAATGAGTGGTCTTATCTAAATGATGTATATAAAAGTATGATAGTTATAGGAATTGCTGGAGGAACAGGATCGGGGAAAAGTACCGTTGTAAGACGCATTATCGAGAATCTTTCGGATGCCCAAGTGAGTGTTTTAGCCCAAGATTCATATTACAAAGACAATGGTGATATGAAGTTAGAGGATCGTCAGAAAATTAATTTTGACCATCCAGATGCAATTGAATGGGATCTACTTATTGACCATATTGAACAACTTCGTAGGGGAGAAGAAGTGGGACAACCTATCTACTCTTATCTCTCTTGTACTCGATCGGATGAGACCATTCCCGTACAGCCTCACAATGTGGTGATTGTGGAAGGAATACTCTGTTTGGGTGTAGAGAAGTTGAGAGATGTAATGGACATTAAAGTATTTGTCGATTGTGAGTCTGATGTGCGTCTATCTCGAGTGATACTAAGGGATATTGTCGAGAGAGGTCGTAGTGTAGAGCAGGTACTAGTTCGTTACGAAGATACCGTAAGACCTAGTCACATTCAATTTATCGAACCTACGAAACGATATGCAGATATCATTGTTCCATCAGGAGGACAAAACCATGTAGCCATTGATATCTTAACCCAATTCATTCAAAAGAACTTATATTAAGAATAGTATATGAAAAATGGGATAGAAACAAAGTTTGTTCTATCCCATTTTTTGTCTAGTTATAATAGAAAAGGAAGGAGTTTGGAAGAATTCCAACTTTAAAATTATCTACACTCTCTAGATTCTTGTTATATCTATATACCATTCCATCTTGTGCATAATCTATAGCATCTCCGATATAGATATCGCCATTCTTTGGATCTATACCCATCCCATAAAAAGTCTGACCTGCTTTGGCTTCAATCACCTTCTCTGGTTCTGTCTGATCAATCTTTATACGATAGACATCTTTGTTAATAAAGTATAGTGTATCCCCAGATCCATTGATACACAAATTCTTCTTTTGTGCTCCAATTGTTGGAAACTGATAACTCCACTCCACCTTGTTGGTCTTGGTGTCGATACGATATATCGAGCCTGCTGTCTGAGTTGCATATGGGTTTCCATTCCAACTACCATCACACAGCACCCACAACTTCTTGTTTTTGTCTAAAGCGATCGATTGAGGCTGAATACCTACGGTAATGCTGTCTGTCAACATCCTTGTTTTAGGGTCAATTACCAAGATCTTGTTATCGTAACTCCATGCATTGGTGAAAAGTTGGTCTCCCGTTGCAATGATCTGTTCTGTCGTATGTTGTTTGACTTTTGTGATGTCTGGATTTGTAAGATCTATCTTGTCGAGTACTTTTCCCTCGTCAAACTCTTTTTGTACCAAGTCTACTTTCGTCAATTCTGTAACACCCAAACTGGTTACAAAAGCAGAGTGATCTGGAAGGGTTACCATATATCTAGGTGAGGTTACTCCTGTCGTCTTGCCATAATAACGGGCATCTTTACCGTTTATAGTGAAGATTTTATTGTCCCCATTGACAATAATATGGATCAACTCTCCCTCTTGTGTCATCGACTGTGGAAGATTTCCTAGGATCAGTCCATCCGATCCAATATCCTTATTGGCCGTTTTGAACACCTGGTTCTCCACCTCTTGATCCACAGGATTGTATACGGAGATAGACGAAGCGGTTGGATCGCCATAAGGTCCTTCATTCAGGATATAAACACTATTACTATATTTTCCTGGGACACTCGGTTTCTTTTCTGTTTCCTCGCTGCAGGATACGAACAATGTTGTCAATAACAACAATACGCTTAAGATTCTAGTTATTTTCATATAATTAAATGAATTTTTTTAAAATTGATATTGGATAGAAAATTGAAAATTAATTCCAGGCATAGGTTGTGCAACTACACTCTCATAGGTCTGGTCTGTAAGATTGTATATCGATAGGGTATAGGTCATGGGCTCTTTATTTTTTATTTTTTGATGATATTTAAAGTCGATATCTGCCAAGTGATAACCATCAATGGTTCCATAATCGTTATTGGTGTCATTGTCAGAGGTGCTATATTGCATGCTCTGTATACTCCAATGCAATGAACTTTCAAATTGACGATAAGTGGCACCAATAGAACTTGTCAAGACATGTACAGGCGTATAGGGCAACTGTTTGTTGTACGAATCGTCGTAAGTGTTTACTGGAGTCGATCGATTTACAGTCTTGGAGTAGTTGTAGTGCAGGTCTAAGTCTATCTGTAGCTCCTTGGAAGCATTCCATCGGGTATTCTGTTTGACTGTAAAACCATACGATCTCACTTTCTCTTTGTTTGAAGGAGTCCAATAACCTGCATCCGAGGGCTTCCATTCAATCCAATTGTCTATGTCTGAGTGATAGTATTCGAGACTATTTTGGAAGGTGAACTTCGCCTTGTGAAGGGTGTTTTGTCCTCCGATACTATAGGCCCAACCACTCTCTTCTTTCAAGCCTGGATTCCCGCCAGGAATCGCATACTGGTCATTCAAGGTAGGAAATCGATAGTTTCTATTGACACTGGCTGTAAGGTCTAGTCGTTCTTGGTCTAATAGAGAAATATTGGTTCCAAAAAATGGAATCAACCCACTACTTTTGCCTTCATTCCATTGATTTTGTAGCGAGAGAGAGGTGTGGATAAAATCTGCGATCTGATAATCCGATTTTAGTGAGAGTATCTGTTGTCCTCGATGACTCTTTTGTGTCTGATATTGAATGAGATTTTCTGTATTCATGGTGAGATAGTTGACCTGTGCCCCCAACCGAAGGATGAGCTTTTCGTTTATCTCTTTGTACGCCTTTAGTTGGTTAAAGGTGTTCTTCTGTGTACTTTGGTCGTCATTCATGCTGTATCCTGTGGCATTGTCTTTGTACCAAAAATGGTTTTTTTCATGACTAAATGCTGATGATACGCTCACATTCCAATCCCAAATAGAGCTGTAGAGCTGTATACTGCTTCGATGACTTGTGGTGATCGATCTATTCTCTTTATCAGAGTCAGTATCGTTGGCCTCACTAGTCGCAATCATCGGAATGGATCGATTGTTGTATTGTCCCCAGTAGTGAATACTCAACCGAGTATTTTCATTGAATTTATAGAAAAACTCTTGTAGCCCTCCTGTGGTGAGCCAATCCCCCATTGTATTGGTTTCTGTAGGGTTGACCCATCCATCTCCCGTTTCGTTGGGAACCACCTTATAGGTATTGGTATAGGTGAAGTCATTTTGTGAAGCACTATAGTATAGCTTTGTAGAAGCAGTAAGTTTTTCGCTGATAGGATAATATAGAGCGGTCGATGCTTTATATGTCTCATAACTACCAATAGATAATGAAGCTTTGCCTCTAAAGGTCTGACTGAGATTGGGAAAGGTACGTAGAGTCACAGCTCCTCCAATATTGCTATTGGATTCACTTGTTGCGCTACCTCCAAAGAAGATAGAGGCTTGGTCTACTACCTGTGTGGGAATTAAAGAGAAATCTACCGTTCCATATAGAGGCGAGTTTAGAGGGATCCCATTCCATGTAACTTCGGTATGATTTTTTCCAGTACCCCGTATAGAGAGATACATAGCCCCCCCTCTTCCTTGTTGTTGCGAATATATCGCACTTTTCTGCAGAACTACTGCGCCAAGGTTCTCTACACTATTGTTTTGTAGTATTTGGGAAGATATCTTTGTGATGCTTTTGCCTGCAATATATTTGTTATTCGACTTTCTCTTTATATCGATGGAGCCAAGTTGAACCGTATCCTTGGTCGCCTCAGTTTGGGCGAACGAGGACAATGAGACTGCAAGAATTACAAAAAGGGATATGGCAAGACGCAAAGACACAATTTTCAAAATAGATCGATTGATTACAGTAATTTTCACGACAAAGATATAGAAAAAGAGGAGTTCAAACTATAAAAAAAGATTGTTTGCTCCTCTATTTTATTTATCTTAACATAGAAGATACTTGTATACCACCTCCGATACGCCATGATCGTTGTTGCTCGATACGATCACATCGGCTCTGTCTCTTAATGCTGGATCGACATTGTCTACCCATACACCAAGACCTGCATACTCTACCATGGTCAAATCGTTTCCTGCGTTTCCTACTGCAACAATCTCTTCTTGTTTGATCTCCAGTCGTTGTGCCAACCTCCCGATACTTGCAGCTTTGTCTATACCCTTTGGAGTAACCTCAAGAAAGAATGGCTTCGAGATAGAGACACTCTTATCTTGCTTCTCTCTCTTAAGTTGTTCTGCTACTCCCTTCAAATAAGTAGGCTCCTCTAGCATAATACACTTCACCATGTTGGTATGCACTGCCTCTTTAAAGCTCGGTACAATGCGATGTGGCATCTGGGTCAGTCCAATCTCTACATCAATATATTCTGACTCCTTTTCACTCACAATGGTTCCATCAATATAGGTGATGATATCTACCTTGTGGTCCAAACTAAAATCGTGAAGATCGTGAACTTCCTCTTTGGTCAAGGTCTGTTCAAATAGCGTCTCTCCAGTACTCATATCGGTAATGATAGCTCCATTATAACTGATAAGAAAGGAACCGTATTTTTTTAGATCCAATTGCTCTGCATATTTCATCATCGCCGGAGTTGGGCGTCCTGATGCCAAAACAACATATACTCCTGCTTCTTGTGCTTTCTGTAATGCCAACTCATTCTCTGGTGAGATTTTATGGTCATCTGTTAATAAAGTGTCGTCTAGGTCTAAGACCAACATTTTATACTTCAAGTTGCTCATCTCTTTACTTCTTTTTATTGAGCTGACAAAGAAACAATATTTTTAGAAACAATATTCCCTATGAAGGGCGATAATTGTCGGTTTGTTTTTCGCAAACGATCCCAAAAAATGTTTGCTAGTGTTAAAAAAAATAAGTTAATGTTAACACTAAAGGATCTTTTTATCCCTATTTGTTGTGGTTGATACGATGATAACATAGGTTATCGAAGTGTTAAGGTGTGCAATATGTTGTGATATAGGTGTTTGTATGGCTCGATTGCAAATCCCTAAATCTAGTGATTGTATACCTGTTTAAATGGCAATAGTTTTGTCATGTCTTCGAATACAAGGTTCAAGACAGAAAAACAAAAAACCAAATAGCAACATAAATTTGATAGTATGAGATCTAAATTATTATGTTTTTTCTTATTTGCCTTCATGAGTCTTACTAGTATGGCACAAACCTCTAAAGTGGTTCGTGGTATTGTAAAGACTGTTTCAGATGAGCCTCTTGTGGGAGCTACCGTTGTAGAACTGGGAACAACCAATGGGGTAGTGACTGATGTAGATGGAAATTTCTCTTTAAAAATAATCCATCCGAATGCGCAAGTGGAAATTACTTATATTGGATATGAGAAACAGCACTTTTTAGTGTCTAAGATAGACGCTCCACTCGATATTGTACTAAAAGATAGTGGAGTGAACCTCGAAGAGGTAACCGTCCAAGCAAGTATCTCTAATCGTCGTACACTTCGCTCTACGCCAGTAGCAGTGGCGCATATCGATGTGGAAGAGAAGATGCTAGAGACTGGTGCCGATAACTTAACTTCCGTGTTGAGTGGTAGTGTGGAAGGATTACAGGTGTTTCAAGTGAATGGTAAGGCTGGTAGTGGTACGAAGTTTAATGTGAGATCTTCTGCCTCTTTTAGTACGATGAAAGATCCAATTGTAATCATTGACGGGGTAAGGATGATTACATCAAACTACAGTGATGTGACTTCTAGTCAAGATGCGATGAGTGCACTGAACGATCTAAATATGGATGATGTGGCTTCCGTGGAAGTGATGAAAGGTCCTTCAGCCGCCGCTTCTTATGGTGCTGAAGCTTCTAATGGGGTGATTATTGTTCAGACGAAAAGAGGGAAGAGCGAAAAGATGACCATCAATGCAAAGGTTACGAATGTAATCTCTAAGAGTGCTGATGATTATGACTATTTGGTCAACGCAGACCCCATTAATGATTTCTACGGTACTGGTGTAGGGACCAATGCCAATGTAGGAGTCAGTGGACGAACACAAGGGGATTTAAGCTATTATGCTAGTCTTAACTATCGTAATAATGAGAGTTATGTTCCAGGGAATACGGACAATCGTTTGGGGCTACGTTTAAATCTTGGTAAACGTGGTGATTGGTATGAGTGGAGTGTGAATTCTCAATATACTAACGGAAAACTCTCTGTTCCTTTGACTGACCAAAGTAAATATAGTGCAACTTGGAACTTGATGAAATTTGTAGAGCCTTGGCCTTTTCTTACGGAGGATGCATGGAACGCTATTGATATTAACTATGATAATGACCGTTATATTGGGGGAGCAAAACTAAAATTGACTCCATTTAAAGATTTTCATATTTGGGGTAATGTGGGATATGACCAAAATAATGTATTCGGTACAAATCTATATCCTTATGGCTTTGAATACGGCTCTATCTCAAAGGGGCGTAAAAAAGAGTCAAATCATACAACCAAGAGTATGAACTTCGAATTTGGTGCAGATTATTTGTGGAGAGTCAATGACATCTCGAACCTGCAATTCTCTTTGGTCTCTCAAACCAATAGATATTATGATCGTGTCAATACCATCGATGTGCAAGACTTCTCTGCTCCTGGTGTCGACGGTATCGGTACTGCTGGTAAAGTGAATGGTGTCTCAGAGAATGTCTTCGAAAAACGTATACAAGGATATTATGGTGAAGTAAACTATACTTATGACGACAAACTGTTTCTTGGAGCTGGTTTGCGTCGTGACCAATCAAATCTTATTGGAGAGAATGTGGCTTCTATATGGTACCCTCAAGTGAATGGTGCTTATGTGTTTGACGACCTGAGGTGGGCAGATCAATTGAAGGTCCGTTCTGCATATGGTGAGAGTGGACGTCTACCAAATCCATACGATGCAAACTCTTCTTATATCGGGTTGCAATCTCCTACAGGTAGTGCTTACGACTACTATATCAAAGGAAATCCCGATATCAAACCAGAGCGTACTAGAGAGCTAGAACTAGGCTTCGATTGGACGCTATCAAAACATAGAGTGGGTGTGACTACCTATTTCCAAAAAACGGAAAATTCGATTATCTATACCGACCTTCCTCCTTCTGAAGGATGGCCAACAAACAATGGAAAATATGCACAAAACCTTGGAAAGATCAAAGGTTCAGGGGTGGAGCTTTCTTATAACGGAACCCTTTATGAGTCAGAATCAAACGACCTAAAGATTGACTTTTTTGCCAACGCAAGTTATCAGACCAACGAAGTGCTATCTACAGGAGGAGTGGTTCAAAATGTGTGGGCTACAACTATTCGCGAAGGTCTTCCAGTATATGCTTTTTATACTTCATCCAATGTGGCTACTTTCGATCCTGTGACCAAAGAGTATACTGGGGTGGCGTCTACAGATCCTGAGTATCTTGGCAAACCGACTCCAGACTATACTGGTTCTTTTGGTTTCAATGTCAAGATGTTTAAGAAGGTGACTGTGTCTGCTCTTTTTAACTATGCCACAGGTTTCCAATTGTATAATGTGACTCAACGTAATATTGCTAGAGGTACAAACGATGTCGATATTGCGCAGAACAACTACAAGCCTAGAGTGGAGGCATATAATAATATGAATCAATATGCTCCAGGTACTCCTGAGTATATCCACTGGGCAAATGAGTATGCTTCAAACAACGGAGACGAAAGAGGAGACTTTATTCAAGATGGTGACTTTCTTCGTTTGAGTGCTCTAACTGTAAGTTATGATATGACCTCTTTGTTGAAGAACACGCTTAAGACAGATACCTTCAAAAGTGCTAGAATCTCCTTTACAGGAAACAATCTATTCCTTTGGACTAAATACAAAGGTTCCGATCCAGAGATTGATGCAAGTGGTGGAAGCTCATATTCTCGTTCAATATCCTATTCTGGATTAGATTGGACAACAGTTCCTAGAGCAAGAACTTTTACAACTACCCTGTCCTTAACTTTCTAAAAATAGTATGATGAAGAAAATATATAGCTTATTAATCGCTGTAACTACCATATTGTCGTTTAGCTCTTGTGAATCGTGGATCAATGACGCAGTGACCTCTCCCAATGTGATCTCAGAGGGGGATATGAACAAACCAGAGTATTTTGGAACCAACGACAACGGAACTTTTGTTTTTGGACCTAATATCTCCTCAATATTGAATAAAGCCATCGATCTCTATTCTCCGCTCTATATGTATGTGGGGGCTATGAGTGATGAGATCTCTGCACCGAGTTCTCCAAATAGTTTAATCTATCGTGATCTGTCGCAAGATAATTTAAATGTTCATGATGGTTCTTTAAGAGGAATATGGACCTCTGCTCAGAGTCTTTACAGCATGTCGAACCTCATGCTTGGTTATGCCAATCAAACAGATTGGAGTAGTAGTGACGAAATGGTAAAAAATAACGCTTTCTGGTATTGTAACTTTTATAAGGGGATGGCGCTATACAATCTGGCTGCCTATTTTAATGCGGAAGTAGATAAAACAAAAGCTCCTTATATCTATATGAGTGGCGAAAAAGTGGCGAACTCGGCGATCTATCAACAAGCAATCGATGCGCTGAAAGCATCATTGAAATATGCCGATGCCACCCAAAAGAGAATCTCTAATACCGCTTTGGTTCGTGTGATGGTAATGTCTGGACTAAAAGATGGGGTGGCTATTTATGCTGACAATATGATGATCGCCAATGATCTCGATATAACAGTGAGCCATGAACTACAGGATAATACCTTCTTCTCTGCGATGGGTGAGAATAGTAGAGATGCCATGGTGAACCAAACTTTTGTGGATGCACTCGCTTCTCTTGCCGAGACAAACCATAACCCAACGGCAATAAACACTGCCAATGGTGCGATTATTCAAACTCGTTTTGGTCAATATAGTCCCCAAGTGATTGTCTCTTATGTGGAGGCCGAGATGTTGAGGGCAGAACTGATCTTAGATGGCGAGATAAGTGGAGATTTTACCGAAACACTCAATCGTGTAAATCGTTACTACGATAAAACAGGTGCTTCTGAGGTAACATCTGTTTCGATGACCAAAGAGAACCTAATCCACTATCGTCGTGTCTTCCTTTCGTGGTATGGACAGCGTATGCTAGATGAGCGCCGTTTCCAACTCTCAGGAGAGGGCGAAATGAACTTTCAAGACCGTGTATGGCAATATATCGCAATTGATGATATAGAATATGCCAATTAAATGATATTTTTGGAAAGATACTTCGGTGTCTTTCCTTTTTATTTATAATGAGATTCTATCGGATGCATAAAATAACCAAAGCTTTTAAAAGACGTAAATTCGCTGCAAAAGTTCATCTCTATTTTGGACTCTTGCTCTCTTTGCCTCTATTGATTATCTGTATCACTGGCGCACTCTTAGCCTTTCAAGGCCCCTTCTATCGTTTGGCGTACCCAAACCACTATGTCAACCATCCTACTACTATTGCGCGTTCTATGGATGATATTGTATGCTCTTTGGATAGTACAAGAGAAGTCAATAGACTCTTCTTGCCTAACAACGATCGAGAGACCATTGCTGTGATGTATGCCGACGAAGACAACTACTATTTCTACAATAGCAAGTCGGGAGAGTTTCAAGCGAAGATGCACAACCTACGTGGTATTTTTCAAGAGATCATGATCTTGCATCGAACTTTCTTTATTCGTGGCGCAGGACATGAGGTGGTAGGTGCTATTACATTTTTCTTTTGGTTGGTGATACTGATATCTGGCATCTGGCTCTTCTGGCCTAAGAAGGGACGCTTTCGCTCCAATACATTTAAGATACGACGTAAAGCATTCTTCTATACCTCTCATCGTGTGCTTGGCTTTTTCTTTATCATCCCACTTTTTGTTTTAGGGATTACAGGAAACTTCTTCACCTACTCCGACCCTTATATCGGAATCTATAAATTGTTTCAATCAGAGCCACCTAAAGAGGAGAAACTGCCGGAACCAACCCCAACAAGTGACGAATATAATCCTAAAAATGCTCCCTCTATTGCTACCGTATGGCATTGGATGAAAGAGAAGAAAGAGACATTGCCTGCAGAATATAGCGCCGCTTTTATGATGCGAAATGTAGAGAGTGGTCGCCCTATATTCTTAAGTTACGAAAACTACCACGACCACTATGGACTACCTAAAAGAATACGATACTCTATCGATGCCCAGAAAGGTTTTGTGATTTCAGAACGAAATTCACAAAAAACCTCCGGTTTACAGAAATATACCTCTACCATTGTATATCTCCATATGGGAAAAATAGGAGGCAATGGTCTAAAGTTACTTTGGTTTATCTCTGCCCTAATGGGAGCGTGGTTTTGTATCTCTGGAATCAGAATATGGATACTCAAAAAGCCATCGTAGCGTAATTTGGACAAAACATTTTGTTCGTTTCTTTGTATTGTTACTATAAAATGATAATTTTTGTACTCTAAAAATAAATTTCATGAGTATAGTAATAAAGACTCCAGAACAGATCGAAGGAATTAGAAAAAGTTCTAAATTGGCAGGTCAAGTTCTACAATATATCGAACCTTTTGTGAAAGAGGGTGTTCATACCGAATATCTTGATGATTTAATTCGTAAGTTTATGGAAGATCATGGTGCAATTCCTGCTACATTAGGTTATAATGGATATCCAAAATCATCTTGTATCTCTCTAAACAATGTGGTGTGTCACGGAATTCCATCTAAGGAGACAGTATTGAAAAATGGAGATATTCTTAATATTGATGTAACATGTATCCTTGACGGTTATTTTGGTGACACAAGTCGTATGTACACAGTAGGAGAGATCTCTCCGAAAGCCCAAAAATTGATCGACGATACTTTACATGCACTAAATCTTGGAATCCAACAGGTAAAACCAGGAAACTATCTTGGAAATATAGGTTTCGCGATCTCACGTTTTGCTCGTACTAAAGGATATGGTGTTGTTTATGAGTTCTGTGGACATGGTATAGGAATGGTTTTCCATGAAAACCTTCAGGTAGATCATGCTGCACGTAAAAATTCAGGCCCAAAGATTAGACCAGGAATGACTTTCACCATCGAACCAATGTTGAATGAGGGACGTCCTAAAGTTGTGATCGATGAAGAAGATGGCTGGACAGCAACAACTATCGATGGAAAACTATCTGCGCAATTTGAGCATACTATCCTCGTAACAGAAACAGGGTTCGAAGTATTAACCGATGTTATGAATGATTACCCTATTTCGTAAATGATTACGATAAACGATATAAAAATGGTGTCCATTAATTAATGGATACCATTTTTTTTGTCGATATATATTGTGGATAGCTGCAAAGCCATGTGTTTGCCCATGATGTGTCAATCATTGTTGTTGTAAAAGCGTATTGTCGCATCGATTTGTCGAAACATCCATGTTGCTGCATCGAAATGTTGCTTCAACACCTGGGAGCCGCGAAGCTCCCGCTTCGTGATTGCACGAGACCTCGTGCAATACTCGCAACAACAGTATATTTAAAAATTGAATCAACAAACGGAAACAGGAGCTTCCTATCTCCCAGGAATTGTCGCATCGATTTGTCGAAATATCCATGTTGATGCATCGAAATGTTGCTTCAACAGCTGGGAGCCGCGAAGCTCCCGCTTCGTGATTGCACGAGACCTCGTGCAATATTTGTAACAACAGTATATTTAAAAATTGAATCAACAAACGGAAACAGGAGCTTCCTATCTCCCAGGAATTGTCGCATCGATTTGTCGAAACATCCATGTTGCTGCATCGAAATGTTGCTTCAACACCTGGGAACCGCGAAGCTCCCGCTTCGTGATTGCACGAGACCTCGTGCAATAATCGCAACAACAGTATATTTAAAAATTGAATTAACAAACGGAAACAGGAGCTTCCTATCTCCCAGGTGTTGTCGCATCGATTTGCACGAGACTTCGTGCAATACTTGTAATAACTGTATCTTTCGTATTTAATCAACTAATGATAGTCTGAGCTTACTATCTCTTAGTTATTTTTAATCAATGTGTTGGTATTCATAAAGATAAAAACAACAATTAGGTGATGAGATTGTTTTGAAGTTGAATTGAAAGAACTTTAAGACATTAAATTTTGGAACCACAAAAAGACAGATTGGGATATATTGATAGGGTGAAAAATTATTCAGAGAGTTTTACAGAGAATTATGGTCTTCCTCAAGAATGGAAGGTTGGTAATATTCCCCATCGTAATAAAAAACATTTAGTTCAATCATTAACTTTACGACTTTCTGATAGCTTACCTCAATATGTGGTGGAGAAGATGCTTTTAATTTTTAAGAATAACTCTTCAGAATATCATGAAATTGACAAACGAAAGAAATATGAATCTTATCTCAATGTATGTTATGGTTGTTGTGCAATGAAGCATTTTGAGATGGCTAGTATTGTTTTTGATGTGTTAAAATATCATCATGGAAAAAGATATGACTTACTTGCTTGGAGTATTATGCCGAATCACGTTCACGTATTAATAAGAAATAATGAAAATATCGACCGTATAATTTGGTCATGGAAATCATTTATTTCTAAATGGGCTTTTAAGAACCAACATAGATACCATCTAGGTTTGCCTTCGGGGGTAAAACATCTTTGGATGCCTGAGTATTGGGATCGCTTCATAAGGAATGAAGAGCATTTTGATAATACGGTACGATATATTTTAAATAATCCATATGATGCCCACTTAGATTTAAAGTCGCCTGCATATCTTTTTACTGGATGCAACCTCTAATATTGGTGTTTTTATTGTATTGATGAGTCTAAATGTTAACGTATTGAGAGTATTGTACAACAAACGGAAGAAGTCATTCATTTAAAGAATGTGTAATAGCCATATTATCAGTGTCATGCATCGTATTGAAACAACAAACGGAAGCAGTAGCTTCCTATCTCCCAGGAGTTGACGCATCGATATGTTGAAATATCCATGTTGTCTCATCAATATGAAGATACATCATTGTTGCTTCAGCGAAATGTTGCTTCAACAGCTGGGAGCCGCGAAGCTCCCGCTTCGTGATTGCACGAGACCTCGTGCAATATTTGCAACAACAGTATATTTAAAAATTGAATCAACAAACGGAAGCAGTAGCTTCCTATCTCCCAGGAGTTGACGCATCGATATGTCGAAATATCCATGTTGCTGCAGCGAAATGTTGCTTCAACAGCTGGGAGCCGCGAAGCTCCCGCTTCGTGATTGCACGAGACTTCGTGCAATACTCGCAACAACAGTATATTTAAAAATTGAAACAACAAACGGAAGCAGTAGCTTCCTATCTCCCAGGAGTTGACGCATCGATATGTTGAAATATCCATGTTGTCTCATCAATATGAAGATACATCATTGTTGCTTCAGCGAAATGTTGCTTCAACAGCTGGGAGCCGCGAAGCTCCCGCTTCGTGATTGCACGAGACCTCGTGCAATATTTGCAACAACAGTATATTTAAAAATTGAATCAACAAACGGAAGCAGTAGCTTCCTATCTCCCAGGAGTTGACGCATCGATATGTTGAAATATCCATGTTGTCGCATCAATATGATGATACATTAATGTTGCTTCAGCGAAATGTTGCTTCAACAGCTGGGAGCCTCGAAGCTCCCGCTTCGTGATTGCACGAGACCTCGTGCAATAATCGCAACAACAGTATATTTAAAAATTGAATCAACAAACGGAAACAGGAGCTTCCTATCTCCCAGGAATTGTCGCATCGATATGTCGAAATATCCATGTTGCTTCAGCGAAATGTTGCTTCAACAGCTGGGAGCCGCGAAGCTCCCGCTTCGTGATTGCACGAGACTTCGTGCAATACTCGCAACAACAGTATGTTTAAAAATTGTAGCAACGAACGGAAGCTCCCGCTTCGTGATTTGACGAGCTTTCGTCAAATAAAACTTCGTGGTTGTATCAACCCTCCTCCCTTCTCCATCCAATTTTTACCCACCCCATACCTCATTATACCTTTCAAATTCCCTTTCAAATTTTATAATAGTCATCTTTTTTAGATCTTTGGGGATGCTTTGTCTTGTTTGATGAATCAAATGTTTGTATTTTTTCGAATAATATGAGAGACGAGATGGGACTCCTATTGGAATCTCTTCGAATACGGTTAAATTTTGTCTGTAGAGGGACGGTTGTAATATCTCTGCAGTTTTCATTTTCTCACTAACGTAATAACATGAAAAAAAAGCTACTAGTAACAGGGGGTGCTGGGTTTATCGGTTCTCACCTAGTTCGTTTGTTCGTAAACAAATATACCGATTACCAGATCGTGAATTTAGATGCACTGACCTATGCTGGCAATTTGGCAAACCTAAAGGATGTCGAAGAGGCACCCAACTACACTTTTGTAAAGGGGGATATCCTTGATGAGAAGTTATTAGACCATCTCTTTACGACTTATCGTTTTGATGGGGTGATTCATCTTGCTGCAGAGTCTCATGTAGATCGTTCTATCGAAGATCCTCTCTCTTTTGTTAAGACCAATATCCTTGGAACTGTGAACCTTTTGAATGCTGCCAAGAAACATTGGAATGGAGATTACCAAAAGAAGCTTTTCTACCATATCTCTACTGATGAGGTGTATGGTTCGTTAGGGGAGGAGGGGTTCTTTACTGAAGAGACTGCTTATATGCCTCACAGTCCATACTCGGCTTCTAAAGCTAGTTCCGACCATCTCGTTCGTTCTTATCACGACACCTATGGCATGCCAATTGTGATTAGTAACTGCTCCAATAACTATGGTCCAAACCAGTTTCCTGAGAAGCTGATCCCTCTCTTCATCCACAATATTGTAAACAATAAACCGCTACCTGTGTATGGTAAGGGAGAGAATATACGTGATTGGCTCTATGTGGAGGATCATGCTACAGCCATCGACCTTATATTCCACCAAGGCAAGTGTGGTGAGACCTATAATATTGGAGGTTTTAACGAATGGACTAATATCGATTTGATTCGATTGATGTGTCAACTTACCGACGAGAAATTAGGACGTGATATCGGAAGTTCTGAAGCATTGATCACCTATGTGACAGACCGTGCAGGACATGACCTCCGTTATGCGATAGATGCTACCAAACTAAATAGGGAGTTGGGGTGGAAACCATCGCTACAGTTTCAAGAGGGACTATCCAAAACTATCGACTGGTATCTAAGCAACACGGCATGGATGGAAGAGGTGACGAGTGGTGCCTACCAAGAGTATTATGATAAAATGTATAAAAACCGTTAATCCGTATATATTATGAAAGGTATAATATTAGCTGGAGGTTCTGGAACCAGATTGTATCCCTTAACTCGTGTCGTTTCGAAGCAGTTGTTGCCCATCTACGACAAACCGATGATCTACTACCCACTCTCTATCTTGATGTTAGCAGGGATACAAGAGGTGTTGATTATCTCTACCCCACAAGATTTGCCTCTGTATAGAGAACTTTTGGGAGATGGTACACAACTTGGGATGCGATTTGAATATATCGTTCAACCAAGTCCAGATGGTTTGGCACAAGCGTTTATATTGGGTGAAGATTTTATTGGTCAAGACGATGTCTGTTTGGTGCTAGGAGACAACATCTTTTATGGTGCTGGATTACACCACTCAGTATTGGAAGCCAAAGAGATCGTGAAGAACGAACGCAAGTCAATCATCTATGGCTACTATGTCAATGATCCAGAACGATATGGGGTGGCCGAATTTGATCCATCAGGAAATGTTATCTCAATTGAAGAAAAACCTTCCAAACCGAAATCCAACTATGCCGTTGTAGGACTCTATTTCTACACCAACGATGTGATCGAAGTGGCCAAACAGGTGAAACCTTCTGCTCGTGGAGAATTAGAGATCACCACTGTCAACCAGACCTTTTTAGATCGAGGAGATCTCAAGGTAAACCTTCTAGGAAGAGGCTTTGCATGGTTAGATACAGGTACTCATGATGCCATGGCTAATGCCACCCAGTTTGTTCAAGCCATAGAAAAGAGACAGGGACAAAAAGTTTCCTGTATCGAAGAGATTGCATGGCGAAAAGGGTTTATCAACGATGAACAGCTACTACAGTTGGCCGAACCGATGAAAAATAACGACTACGGTAAATACCTTCAAAGTTTGATCCATCAATTACCATATGGATTCTAAAATTTATGGATGCATGGTAGGTTGAAGTCAAAGAATATGATGTAGCAATATATTGTATGATTTGTGTTGTCACAATATGTTGCATGGTTTATGTTGAGGTAATATATTGTATGATTTGTGTTGTCACAATATGTTGCGTGGTTTATGTTGAGGCAATATGTTGTATTATTTATGTTGTCACAATATGTTGCATGGTTTATGTTGAGGCAATATATTGTATTATTTATGTTGTGGTAATATGTTGCATGGTTTATGTTGAGGCAATATATTGTATTATTTATGTTGTGGTAATATGTTGCATTATGTGTGTTGTGGCAATATATTGTTACAATCCTTGGGAGTCGTAATTTTAGTCAGATCCCTGTACTTCGACAAGTGGTCCCTGAGCTTGTCGAAGGGCTTCGTGATTGCATGAAATTTTGTGTAATGGCCATAATATCAGTATTATGTATCGTATTGTAGCAACAAACGGAAGCAGGAGCTTCCTATCTCCCAGGAGTTGACGCATCGATATGTTGAAATATCCATGTTGCTGCAGCGAAATATTGCTTCAACAGCTGGGAGCCGCGAAGCTCCCGCTTCGTGATTGCATGAAATTTTGTGTAATGGCCATAATATCAGTATTATGTATCGTATTGTAGCAACGAACGGAAGCAGGAGCTTCCTATCTCCCAGGAGTTGTCGCATCGATATGTCGAAATATCCATGTTGCTGCAGCGAAATGTTGCTTCAACAGCTGGGAGCCGCGAAGCTCCCGCTTCGTGATTGCACGAGACTTCGTGCAATACTCGCAACAACAGTATGTTTAAAAATTGTAGCAACGAACGGAAGCAGGAGCTTCCTATCTCCCAGGAGTTGTCGCATCGATATGTCGAAATATCCATGTTGCTGCAGCGAAATGTTGCTTCAACAGCTGGGAGCCGCGAAGCTCCCGCTTCGTGATTGCACGAGACCTCGTGCAATACTCGTAATAACAGTATGTTTAAAAATTGAATCAACAAACGGAAGCAGGAGCTTCCTATCTCCCAGGAGTTGAGGCATCGATATGTTGATATGAATAATTGTTGTTACAACCCTTGGGAGTCGTAATTTTAGTCAGATCCTTGTACTTCGACAAGTGGTCCCTGAGCTTGTCGAAGGGCTTTGCATCTTCGTGATATCCATCATATCCAACAAATATACCCCCTAATTGTCCCTTACTTTATCTACCCAATGTTCATGGTATATTCATGTTTCAACCACCGAATCGATGGAGAATCGATGAACAAACCATGAACAAACCATGAACAAACCATGAACAAAGTACGGATCAATCCCTATTCAATCCCTATTCAATTCATAAAGATTATTTCAAATTACCTCCTCTTTGGTTCTTTTTTTTCTTGTGGATCATTACTCACTCTGTTACCCTCATTTTTGCGTAGTGCATATCGGCTTTCTTCTTTCCTATTTATGCCAAAGCATCGGATTTACACAAAAAAAAGGGAGTGTCAATAGATGACACCCCCTTTCGTGATAAACCAAATTTTTACGACAAATATTGGATTTATTTTTATTTCTTATTTTGCAACGCTTCGTAGCGTGATTTGATCAAAGCAAGATGCTCTTCTGAAAGGTCAGGGATATTGAAGAACACCACTCCTTTTGCACCGTTGTCTAGCGCTTGAGAGATAGCCTCATCCATCTTCTTAGGATCTTTCATATCTGGAACATATACCCCAGCCATCACTGGTTTTTTCACTTCCATCGTCTCCACATCTTCTTTTACACACTTACCGATCCAAGAGATCGGCTCGTTGTAGAAACCGTTATAGATCATTGGACACACAGCATCAATCTTGAATTTACTCCAATCTTGACGCACATGTGTTCTTGCCATTTCAGGGGTAGGGAAAACGGCTGCAGTAGCAGCAACACCAGTCTCTTTTTTAACCTTTGTAGCGATAGTGTTCACAATATCTACAATAGGTTTAAGACGGAAAGCTGCCCACTCTTTATCTTTAGATGGATCCTCTTCTTTGATAGGATCTCTTCCGTACTCTTTCTCGAAAGCTTTGCGACAACGGTCACAATAGCAATAATCATAAGGTGCCATTTCATGGTCTTGCACCAAACCATAATGTGGTTGTAATGCATCTGGAAGGAATACATCGCAATAACGTATATAATCGAAATGAATACTTGCGATGCCAGGGATCTTCGCAATCTTCATATATTCATCGATAAGGTATTGCTTTACCTCTGGATTGCGAGGACACATAAAATGGTAGTATCCTACATATGGAGGAGCATCTACGACACTTTTACCCTCTCTGCTGACAGCATACCAATCTTTATGATTTTTGATATACTCTTTGTTGTTATTAATCATGGTTGGTCTCCAAGCATGAAGCACCATTCCTGCCTCTTGGAAGATAGGAGATACACGCTCATACACCTTATTTGGAGCATCCAAATAGATCGCATCGATATGAGAACTTTTAAGATGTTGAAGGTATTGTAGAATTTGATGGTCTGATTTGTCTTTAAAAATACCTGCTCTAGCCCAAGCTGAAAAGAGAGGAAAGATGTTTTTCTCTGTCTCTTTAGATTGGTTCGAGCACGATAATAGAGATAGTAGCGCTACAAATAGAATTAGTTTTCTCATCGTCTTTGCTTAATTAATGGTTATTTTAAATGTGTGTTTTTCTGTTTACACTCCCCATAAATAAAGAGGTGTGCAATATTCATAAATTTTGACCACAATATACTCCCATTCTATGGATAAGAATGTCTACATATCCTCATAATCAACTATACAATTTATATACACATTATCTTATTCTATTATAATACAAACATTTACAAGAAAATGTTTTTTTCTCTTTCTGTTCTGTTGGGTACAACATATTCCTGAACATATGTTATACAATAAGGAGGAGTGTGGGGTGAAATGAGAAAAGCAACGAAAAATATCTTACTTTTGTTTCTATCAACAGGGTCATAGAGTCAAAACGTGAACATGATCTGTTTTTAATTACCAACAAACATCAATCACTATCGTAGATGAAGATATTAATCATACAGCAAAAAAGAATCGGAGATGTTCTCGTGAGTACGGTATTGTGTAATAATTTGCGCAAGAAGTATCCAGATGCGACCATTGACTATTTAGTCTTTGATTTTACCAAAGAGGTGGCTCTAGGAAATCCTAATATCGATGAGTTGATTCTTTTTGACGATGCCGATAGAAAAGCGATTCCTCTTTTTAAGTTTGCATGGAAAATACGTCGTCGTAATTATGACTATATCATCGATCCATATTCTAAGATGGATAGCTGGGTGATCTCTGCGCTTTCGGGGGTTAAAAATAGATTCTCCTTTAAGAAAAGATATGGCATCTATACGAAAGGATTCCCTACAAGGAGTGCGCAAATAGATGAGAGTTATGGACAAATCATTGCAAGTAGACTCAATCTTATCTCTGAATTGGTAGGAGAAGATTTCGATTACGATTATATACCTAAGATTTTTCTTAGTGCAGAAGAGAGGGAGAAAGGTACCAAACTACTGAAGCACCTTGGGGTCTCGATAGACCAGCCAATCATCATGATTGGGGTTTTAGGTAGTGTGGAGAATAAAACTTATCCCGTGGAACAGGTCAAAGAGGTGATCAATGAGTTAAACCGTAACTTTGAAGGAACGATCTTGTTTAACTATTATAAAGATGATGCGGATAAAGCGGAGAAGCTCTACTACGCCTTGGATCGCAAAGACAATGTGGTTTGGAAATCGGGAGGCAAGTCGTTACGAGAACTAGCGCAGATCTTAAGCCATGTGGACCTATATATTGGGAATGACTGTGGACACCCACATATCGCGAAGTCGCTTTCGGTTCCTACATTCACCTTCTTTGCGCCTCAGATTGATCCAGATAATTGGGGTATATTAGAGTGTATGGAGAAACATAATTCGACCCATCTAAGAGATTGGGAACCCGATTATAAAGAGAGATATGAAAAACAGGATCTTTTGGAGAAAAATAGGGAGCTCTACGAAAAGATGGATGCCCAGGATGTGATCAAAAAGATTCAAGACCATCTAAGAAAGAACCAGATACTATCTGAAACAGGACTTTGGGATGAGGACAAGTAATGTAGATGCGATACAGACGGTGAGTTTTATTGGGGCAGGAAATCTTGCAACCCAATTGGCACTTACCCTATTCGAGAAACAGAATGAGATCCAGCAGATATATAGCCGAACGCTTGATTCGGCGTCATTGCTTGCGTCACAAGTAGGTGCCGAGGCTACGGATAATTTGGAGGATATCTCTGCGAAGGTCGACCTCTTGGTGATCTCTATTAGTGACAAAGCGATGCCAGAGGTGGTGTCGAGACTGCAGGGGTTAAATACTTTGGTGGTGCATACAGCAGGTAGTGTTCCGATGGATATACTTTCCTCTTGTTCTCCACGTATTGGGGTGTTCTATCCGACCCAAACTTTTACCAAAGCGGTGCGTGTGTCGTTTGATAATATACCGCTTTGTATTGAAGCGAATCGGGATATAGATTACATTCGTTTGAAGCAGTTGGCCCAATTGATCTCTACCCACGTGACAGAGGTCTCCTCTGCACAACGTAAGTCGATTCATTTGGCAGCAGTCTTTGCTTGTAACTTTTCGAACCATATGCTTGCGATCGCTGATGATCTTCTTCAGAAAGAGGATCTACCATTGGATATACTGAAACCTTTGGTCGTGGAGACGATAGAGAAAGCGTTTCGAATCTCGCCCAAGAAGGGGCAATCGGGACCAGCTATTCGTCATGACCAAAATGTGATAGCGGAACATATGGTGCGGTTATCAGACAAGCCTCTCTTTGCCGAGATCTATGAAAAAGTAACAAAAAGCATTCAAGAAATTTGATCTATATATTATGGGATATTTTAAAGAAGACCTTGTTTATATCAGAGGTTTTGCTTTTGATGTGGACGGTGTACTCTCAAAGAGTATACAGACATTAGACGAAAATGGGGTACCTATGAGAACCACGAACATAAAAGATGGTTATGCCTTGGTACAAGCAGTGAAGATGGGATATCCTGTTGCAATTATCACGGGTGGCCGTTCAGAAGCGGTACGGAAACGATTTGCTGCGCTTGGGGTGCAAGATATCTTTATAGGTGCCAACGATAAGGTGGCTGCCCTAAATGAGTGGATGAGTAAATATCATTTGGAGAAGGAACAGGTACTATTTATCGGCGACGACATCCCTGACTACGATGTGATGAAGCTTGTAGGACTACCGATATGTCCTCAAGATGCCGCTCCTGAGATCAAAGCGGTATCCAAACATATCTCTAGCTACAAAGGGGGAGAAGGGATTGTTCGAGATATGATAGAGCAGGTGTTGAAAGTGCAAGAGAAATGGACTGTAAGTAAAGATACTCCGTGGAGTAGCTTCTAACAAGATAAAACCAAGATGATTTTAGAGAACTTAAAAGGTTATAATGTAATCCTTGCTTCCAAATCTCCTCGTAGACAGGAGCTTTTGAAGGGATTGAATATCGATTTTACAACCCAAACCAAGGAGGTGGAGGAGATTTTTCCTAGTAGCCTCAAACCGGAAGAGGTGGCAGGCTATCTTTCGGAATTGAAGGCGAATGCTTTTGATGAGATACAGGAGAACGACTTGGTCATCACCTCTGATACCGTGGTGATAAACAACGGGGAAGTACTAGGGAAACCGCAAGATAGAGAGGAAGCGTATCAGATGATTCAAGGACTCTCGGGAAGATCTCACCAGGTGATCACTGGGGTGACTATCAAGAGAAAAGATTTGATTCATACTTTCTCATCTACTACGGAGGTAACCTTCTGTGAACTGACAGAGGGAGAGATTGATTTCTATATCGATCAATATAAGCCTTACGATAAGGCAGGTGCCTATGGAATACAAGAGTGGATCGGGTATATTGGGATTAAAGAGATTAAAGGTTCTTATTTTAATGTGATGGGGCTTCCGGTTCAACTGCTATATCAAGCGTTAAAACAGATATAGTGGAGAGAGAGAACCAACGATTATCATGCATTGATACCAAAAAAAATAGTTTCTTACCATCGAAATAGAGAAATAGTTTATTATTCATGATCATCTTTAGAAATCACCTCAATTTGGCATTCTTTGTTCAAGGATACATGTGATGGTTGACAGATTACGTAGCGAGTTTGAGAACTAGAAACTTTTTTCTTCCTTTAAATTTTAATTTTTATGTATATCTGGAAAAGTCTTACCACCAATCAAATAAAAGAGAGAATATTCTCTGCACTACAGAAAAATGTAGATTATAAAGAACGTACCATCTTGGGAGTGCCTGCTTCACATCTAGACGAAAAGGTCTTTAATAGAGATATGGGATTCTTGGAAGATGCCCCCTTTCTCTCTTCGATGGTGTACAATCCAAACCATATTGGTTGCCATACGATGGGGGAGTCGGAGGCTTTCTTTGCAGGAACACAAGAGATAGAGAAAGAGCTTATCGAGATTGTGGCAGTCGACATCCTGAAAGCCGAACCCAACCAGTGTGATGGATACGTGGCTTCAGGGGGTACCGAAGCCAATATTCAGGCAATGTGGATCTATAGAAACTATTTCAAAAAGGAGTTTGGTGCCAAGCATGATGAGGTGGCCATATTGTGTTCCGACGATTCACACTATTCGATGCCTAAAGCAGCCAATATCCTCAATATCCCACTTATCTCGGCTGCAGTAGATGACAATACCCGATTGGTGGACCCTGTGAAGCTTCAGGTGCAATTGAAAGAGGCGAAGGAGAATGGTGTCAAACATGTGATTGTGATTGTGAACATGATGACCACCATGTTTGGGTCGGTGGACCGTATAGAGACCTATACCGAAGCACTGAAAGAGTGTGGGTTAGACTACAAGGTGCATGTAGATGGTGCTTATGGTGGTTTTGTATATCCTTTCTCTGATGATAAATCAGACTTATTGTTAGACAATCCAGAGGTGAACTCTGTGACATTGGATGCACACAAGATGGTGCAAGCCCCTTTTGGTACCGGTATCTTCATCATTCGCAAAGAGTGGATGCAGTATGCGACCACCGAAGAGGCGCAGTATGTAGAAGGAATGGATGCTACCGTTATCGGTAGCCGTTCTGGTGCTAATGCTATCTCTATATGGATGATCTTGATGACTTATGGACCTCACGGTTGGTTCGAAAAGATTCATATTCTAAACTATCGAACCTCTTGGCTATGCGAGCAGCTGGATGAATTAGGAGTGGAATATTATCGCCATCCTGCATCGAATTTGGTGACCATGAGAGCAGCCCATATCCCAGCAGATATCGCACACAAATATGGTATCGTTCCAGATTCGCACAACGACAATCCAAAATGGTATAAGATCGTGGTGATGGGACACGTAACCGTAGATCATCTTCTACCCTTTATCGAAGATCTCAAAAAGATCAAACAGTAGGTTTTTGGGGAATATATTTTGTAGAAGATCTCTATATGGTTATCTAAGTTTTCAGTATTATTTTTGAAAGGAAGTACAATTAGGTATTCATCGAGATATACCTCGTCGAAGATCTTTATAAAGATGTATGATAGATATCCATAGAGACTTAAAATAAAGGGAGTGTCCGACGGGCATTCCCTTCTTTGATGGAATAATATAGTGTTGCCAAAATGTTGATATTTTGATGAATTGATATCAACGATTTTGTATATCGATATGTTGACGTGAACAATTGTTGCGACACCCTCAGTAACTGTTGTTTCAGCCAGGTCCCATTGCTTCGACAAGTGGTCCCTGAGTTTATCGAAGGGTGGTTCCTGAGCCTGTCGAAGGGCTCAGCAACCTAAATATCGAAGGGCTTTGTCCCTCTTTCCCTTTGTGCCTTCCCGTCTTCGTGGTCTATTTTCTTCGTTCCTTGCAACAAAAAAATCTGTGTCCATCCTTTTAATCTGTGGACCTAACTTCTGTCCCAATCCCTTCCAAACTGTTCAATCTGTGGCCCTCATTGGTTCCTGCACTTCGACAAGTGGTTCCTGAGTTTGTCGAAGGGTGGTTCCTGAGCCTGTCGAAGGGCTCAGCGACCTAAATATCGAAGGGCTTTGTCCCTCTTTCCCTTTGTGCCTTCCCGTCTTCGTGGTCTATTTTCTTCGTTCCTTGCAACAAAAAAATCTGTGTCCATCCTTTTAATCTGTCCAATCAGTGGACCTAATTGGTTCCTGAGTTTGTCGAAGGACTTATCACCTTTGTACCTTTGTTTTTTTTCTGCTAATAACATTTGTAAATCAGTGTAGTCTTCTCTATAAATACATTTATATAATAATATGTGTATCACATTTGTTAGCAGTAGTTTAAGTAAATTATTAAAAAAGCATATCCATTAATTTTATGGATACTTAACACCCTATTTTAATTCAATTACCATAAAATGGATTAAATTCGCTACAATAATTAAAGCTGAAAGAGAGTTGTTTATTGTATTAGATAGCTTTTTATAGTTTTATCATTTGTCAACTGTTTGAACTAAATTCTTTACATTTATCTTTTTAGGATAGTTGAGTAATAGGACGTTAATCATAATACTATACATTGTTCATTTTACGCTTTTGTTAAGGTTGTTTTTTTTTGTAAAAAAAACTTTAGTTTCATTTGATCAATGTAAAATAAAACTATAATTTCGTGACGCTTTTTAAGCGCAATACCTCTTATCCGCACATTCGCTTGCCCTATATCATAAATTTTGATGATGGGGGTGAGGAAGCGAAGCTGTGCATTAATGGCAATAATTGCTTATTGAACACTTAATGATTTCCTTTTAGATTACTAGGGATAAAACGTCAATAAAATTACGATACCATGTGTTTCCGTTGTGTAAAACATCTATTTTTTCTTTTAGTACTACTCGTCTCAGTAGTATCTTGTACAACCAAAAAGGAGCTAGTTTACCTCCAACATGTTAATGAAGACGCTACTTCTGCGGAAGTGAAAGCGCCAGAGTTAACACCTTACCGAATTAAAGAGGGGGATCGTCTCTACATTAAAGTGACCTCGATTGATCCTGAAACTAACTTGGTTTTTAATACCCAAAGTTACAATAGTATGACATCTGAAACTTCTATTGATATAGTGGCTTACGAGGTCTCTGGGGATGGTACTATAACATATCCTTTTGTTGGGGATGTGAAGGTCGAGAATAAAACATTGATAGAGGTACAATCCGAAATGGAGGAAAAAGTAAAAAAAGTGGCTCCTCAATCTTCGGTAGTTGTTAAATTGGTCAATCGTTCCATAACAATTCTTGGTGAAGTGAGGTCTCCTGGACGTTATACTGTTTTTAAAGATCAGATGACCGTATTTGAAGCACTTGGTTTTGCGGGGGATATTACCGACTACGGTTCTCGTACGAATGTCAAGATTGTTCGTAAAGTGGGAAATGAGCAAAAAGTATGGACAGTGGATTTAACCCAAGAACAGTTACTTGCCAATGCGAATATGATGGTGCAGCCAAGTGATATTGTGTATGTGGAACCACAAAGTAAAGTCTATGGAAAGAAATCCTTTAGTATTAGTTTGGCTTTAAGTATTGTTTCGACATTTATAGCCTTATATGCTACCTTTCTAAAGTAAAAGTGTGAATTATTCAAGAGTGATAAAGAATAGAATATATAGTACGTATGCAGAACGTTCCAAATAATAATATGCCTAGTGAGTCGTTTGAACTTCAAACGATCGATTATAAAAAGATTTTTTATGCTGTTTGGCGTCGAAAGAGTTGGTTTATCATCTCTTTGATCCTTGCTATTGCTGGAGGATGGATCTTTAACCAGTTTCAAACCCCAACGTATCGTGTTACTTCTCAATTTCTAGTAGAGGATGACAAAGGAGGATCTGGAGCTGCAGATATGGCTTTGGGATCTATGACCCAAGGGTTTGATCTGGGTGGAGGCTCTAACTTTGATAACCAACTGACCATTGTTCAGTCTTATGGAGTGTTGGAGAAGACGGTATTGAAGATGGATCAAGAAGCAGTAATATATAAGGAGGGGACTCCTATAGACCAACTATTGTTTCGTAATGCTCCTTTTAGTGTTGAGGTAAACGAGGACGTGCCTCAGATGGTTGGATTTACTTACCAATTGACAAAGTTAAAAGGGAATCAATGGAAATTGGTCTCTTTGGATGCGGACAAACCACTTCCATTATATCTTTATGGAAAACGTGATTTGTTCGGTTCCGTTGAAGCAAAACGTGTCGATCAATCGTTTCAAGGGGTATGTCATATAAAAAATTCCAATGGTGATTTTGATATCGTTCTAAATCCAAATGCTTCATCTGTGGAAGACGGGCAGAGTTATATTTTTACCCTGCGGGATTATAATTGGTGGGTAAATTATTATAAACGTCAATTAACAGTAGCTCCTACTTCTAAAAAGACCACTATTATCGATTTTTCAATGGTCTCAGAAAATCGTTCGGAAGCACAGTGTTTTCTGAATAACTTGATGGAGACGGTCATTGCTCGCGATTTAGATAAAAAGAACGAGATCGCAGACAACACCATGAAATTTATTGATGACCAGCTCTCGGAATTGGCTGTGCAACTTTCTAATGCAGAAGGACAATTAGAGGATTTTCAATCTAAGAATAAAATGGTTCAGCTCTCTACCCAAGCGGAATTGATTTTTACCCAGGTACAAGAGTTAGAGACGGAGAAAGAGCAGATGAAGATGCGTCTTCGTTACTATAACTACTTGAAAGAGTATTTAGGCGAGCGAAAAGCAGAGGGAATATTAGCACCTTCCAGTATGGGTGTGGAAGATCCATTGATGCTCTCTTTGGTACAAGAGATGAACGAACTACTCAATGAGCGTACCGTATTGCAAAGAGCCAGCGTTCCAAATATTCAACGTTTGGCTACAGTAAAAGCACAGTTGCAACATGCCACTGCCACATTGAAGGAGAACGTGAGCCAAATGATTAAAAATGGTACCATTCAAAAGAGGGGATTAGATCAACGAATATATGCTATCTCTAAAGAGGTGCAAGGCTTGCCACAAGCCGAACGTGATTTCTTAAATATCAAGCGTAAATTTACAGTCAACGACAATATCTATACCTATCTATTGCAACGCAGAACGGAGTCTGCAATTACGAAAGCTTCAAATACACCAAATGGAAGTGTGATTGATGTGGCTAGAGTGGAAAGTAATATTCCCGTGAGTCCGAAGCCTATGATTAACTATCTTGTTTTTATCTTGCTTGGATTGATTGTTCCATCTATTGCAGTAACAATTGAAGCATACTTTTTTGACTATATCATTGGAAACAGAGATTTGAAAAATTTGGTAGGAGTGGCACCTTTGGCTGTGATGGGACATGCAGATGAAGGATCAAAGCCAGTGCTTACTGCTCCTGATACAGAGATCTCAGAACAATTTAGAGCATATCGAGTACGTTTGGCACACACCTTCAAGAATGTTAAGAGCCCCGTGTTTTTATTTACTTCTACTTTGTCGGGGGATGGAAAATCTTTTGTTTCTATGAATACAGCGCTCTCTTTTGCTAGTTTAGGGAAGAAGGTAATATTGATTGGAGCGGATTTAAGAAAGCCACGTTTGCAGTCTGAATTAGAATGCTATACAGAGAATGGTTTGGCAGAATATTTGGGTGCGGATACTTCAGATATTGATGCTTTAATTAACCACCAGAGTAACACCCCTATGGATGTAATCTTCTCTGGGGTCGTAGGGATTCACAGTCCAGTGGATTTGTTGGCTCATGGACGTTTTGGAGTTTTATTAGCAGAGCTTCGCAAGCGGTACGACTATATCGTAATCGATACTGCACCTCTAGGGCTCTCTTTTGATACTTATAACATGTTAAATCGTGCAGACCATGTCTCTTTTGTGACCCGCTCCCGTAAAACACCTCAAGGAGGTGTAGAGTCTGTTAGAGAACAGATGTTGAAATATATTCCAGAGCATAAGATTGGATATGTAATCAACGACGTTTCTGCCAAAGAAGGTACGTATGGATACGGATATGGATACGGATATGGATATGGAAAAGAGGAAAAAAAGACTTTTATACAATCAGTATTCAAATTGCTGAGATCGAACAAATAAATTTGTATTTTTAAAAATGGGAAGTCTTAAAAAAGGTATTTTAGTTTCATATTTTAGTGTTTTTATTACTATTATAAGTGGAATATTAATAACTCCTTTAATAGTAAGCACTTTAGGAGCTAATGAATATGGAGTTTATATTTATTTAAGTGCAAGTTTTGGACTCTGTTCGGTTTTCAATCTTTGTGTTAATCAGACATTCACTCGTTTTATTGTTAATAATACAGATGAAAAGTTATATATTAAGGTTTTAACTAATTTACTAACGATAGTATTATTAATTGTTCTTTTTATTATAATATTTGTCATTTTGTTGTTTTATAATTTTAAAAAACAACAGACTTTAGTAGTCACTGAATTAAATTTATCTTATTACTGCTTATTCTTGTCGATTATCGTTGTATTAAGACTTTTGAATGAGTGTTTTTTAGGAATTTATATTGCTTTTAAAGAATATGTATATCCCCAAGCTATTAGGATCTTGTTTGCTGTTTTACGTATTGTTTTGATTTTTGTTCTTTTACCAAATTTTTCAAATTTATTTTTTATTTTTTCTTTAGATCTTTTTGTATCATTAATGAGTTCGATATTTTTAATTTTACCGTTGATTAAAAAAAATAGACTTGTATTTGATTCTTCTTGTATTAAAATAAAAGAATTGAAAATAATCTTATATTTTATGTTGGGTATTTTAGCAATATCTTTGGTGAATTTTTTAAGGTGGAAATTTGGTGAATTGTTATTAGGTTTTCATGGTTTATATGCAGATGTGACAGTTTTTTCCTTATCTGTCATGTTAGGAAGTTATATTGGGGCTTTTACGTCATCTTTCTCAAATTTATTACTTCCTAATATAAATGAGATTTATATCAATTCAGGATTGAAAGGAGTTGAGAGTGAAGTAATAAGAGTCTCTAGATATGTTGCATTTATTGTAACATTAATTCTAACAAGTTTTATTTTAATTGGTCAAGTTTTTGTTGAGATTTGGTTAAAGGGGGAATATCCTATGGTGTGGAATTTTTCGCTTTTTATAATGGCCTCGCTTGGGGTTTTATTGATTCAATCCTCATTTAATACTTATTTGCAGATAATTAATGAACATGGGAAACGTTCCGTTTTATTTTTAATTCCTACTCTTTTAACCATGATTTTAGGTATTCTATTAGTTAAATCAGGTGGTATTAAATTAATGGTCTCAATGGCGTGTACATCAATTTTAATAGGAGTAATATTGTCTAATATATACTATTCTAGATTAGGTTTTAATATGCTTCATTATTATAAGAAGGTGCTGTTTATACCAACTGTTTACACTATTATTGTGCTTACAATTAAACTTGTTTTTGATGATATTTCTAATGTAACTAGTTTTGTGTTGGTTTTTATCAATACTATATTAGTATATCGCTTTGTGATTAGTAATACTGAAAGAAAGTTTTTAAAAAGTTTATTATCTCAGAATAAAATTTAGTAAATAATTTTTCTATTCCATTGAGAATTCTATTCGCTAAATACTCAATTATTTTTCTGTAATCTTACTCTACTATATGATATTCAAAACTTTGAAAAAAATATTTTGAGTGAGTAATTAATAAATGGCTTCTTTTGTAAATTATTAAATAACCTGCATTTAAGTCATAAATGCAACGCTATATTGTAAATCTAAGGTTTGTTAAATTGTGAAAGTATGGGGTACAAAAATGGAGGATTACTTCTCCTTAACATTAAGTTTGCCGCCATATTATTAACACATTAACCGACTAAGATATAGTGTGCGTTATGGGACAACTAAATATGGAGCAAAAGATATAAGACAGAATGGTTGTATGCAATAGGTGCAAGTTATCAAACGATGGGGCTTTAATAAGCAGAGATAAGTCAGTGGTAAGCACGGAGATCAAAAGAAACATGAATCCACTAACAGGTAAATATTGTGGGTTGTATGCTGATACTTTGAGTAAGAAAAGAGATCGGGAGAAACGTAAACATATCAAAATGGATGCTCTTATGAAGGATTATACTTATTTTATCTGAAGGAAGGTTATAGTCAAGAGCAGAAAAAAGGGAGAAGTGCAAATGCAGGAATAAGTTGTGTATCTCATGAGTCAATTTATCTCCATATATGGAAGGATAAAAAAAGAAGGAGGAGAGTTGTGTAAACAGTTAAGACATAAGCTAAAATGTATTCTAAAAGAGGCTCTAAAAAGGAGTTTAGAGGTAAAACGCAAGGTCGTGTAAGTATAGATTTACGTCCAAATATTGTAGAAGAAAAGCAACGTTTGGGCGATCTTCAAATAGATACAATCCTTGGAAAGGATTGTAAAGGAGCTATTCTTACAATTAATGATTGAAGTACTGGTTTGTGCTGGATAAGGTTGTTGGAAGGTGAAAATGCCAAAGCATTGACTCAAAAGACAATAGATGCTTTAATTCCTTTTGAAGACTTAATAGATACAATCACATCAGACAATGATCGAGAGTTTTATGAACATAAACAGATCGCCGATAAATTAAATAATGGATATTCAGATACAGGGCTTTTTCATAAAAACTAAAAAAGTCATCAAAAAGTGTTTTATTTGAATAACGACAAACATATAAAACCTTTAAGATGACTAAAAAAACGAAGTTAAGGAATACTATGAATATTTGAAAGAAAATTTAGTAGATCCTAGATATACACGAGGAAAGAAGCCTAATTTAGAGTTTGTCCTAGTAGGTATTACTCTATCAATTATTACTGGAAATACCTTGCTGTCTGAGATTTCTCGTTTTCTAAATAATTATCATTCTATATTACGCATGATCGTTGGACTGCCAAAATGTAAACCTATATCATATAGTCAATTACGTCGTATAATATCCTTTTTATCTTTAACTAATTATCAAGAGGTTCAATCAAGTTATTTTGGATGGCAAAACACAAAAGATGATGATGACTGGATTTCTTTAGATGGCAAAGAGCTTCGAGGAACAATAGCTAAGAGTCTAGGACAAAAACGAGGTCTAAATATTGTATACGGCATAAGTCAAAAGGATAAAATATCTACAGCCGCAACATTTTATGAAGGAGCTAAAGAAAGTGAAATAACGACGGTAAGAGAGCTCTTAAATGATCTATCTTTGGCATCATCGAACTTAACATTTGATGCGCTTCATACACAGTTTGAGACTCTTGAGAAATGTGAAAGTGCCAAAGGAAGCTACATTGCACAAGTAAAGAATAACCAAAAGAATTTGAATGTAGAATCACGGAATCACGAATAGTCAAGTGTAGAGTTTATGAGCCTTTCAATTGAGAATAAAGGACATGGAAGAGAAGAAACAAGAACTTACTCTTTTTATGACATAAGAAATATTGCACTTGATGAAAAGTGGGTTCATTGTGGAATCAAGAGTTTAATAAAAGTCGATAGAGATCGCCTAATAGTAAACTCGAATAAAAGGTCGATAGAAACCTCATATTATATTTGTAACCGAGATTGTAATGAAATACATCCACATAAGTATGCGAAAGCTATTAGGGGACACTGGACGATAGAAATGAGTAATTATATAAGAGATGTTCTATTCTCTGAAGATAATATACGATGCTCCAATAGAAATCAAGCAAAAGGAATGGCAATATTAATTACAACGGTAGTTAATTTAATACAACGAAATAAACCTAAAAACATTAAGGCTCAGAGAGAAAAGTTCTTATCGGATATTAGAAAGATGGCTTCTCTTTTTGTCATTTAACATTTTTATGAAAATACCCTGTATTCAGATAGACATGATTTCTAGAATGAAATTTAATTATGCACAAAAAAATAAATTTTGATTGAATAGTTTGTTTTACTATTTGACTAAATAATGAATTTAGGGATCTGCTTCAGATATTTAAATCAATTTTTTTATTATCCAGCTTAGAAAGCTAATATTTATTTAAAAATGAAAAAAGTATTAATTAGGAATTATGTTTTATTTAGAAGTTTTATTCTTTTGTTTTTATCATATTTTAAAAAAATAAAATTAGATAATAATAAGAAAATTATCATAACTCTTTTACCATCCCATAATAATTTAGGAGATCATGCTTTGGCATTAGCTGCTAGAAAGTATGCTGAAACATACTATTCTGATTATCGTATTTATGAGTATGATATGTTTGATATTTATAGATATTATAAGTCAATTGTAAATTCGTATAATTCGAATGACTTAATATTAGTTGTTGGAGGTGGCAATATGGGTAGTTTGTACCTTCATGAAGAGTTTACGAGAAGGTTTATATATCTTTTTTTTAGAAAATACAATAAACTTCAAATGCCAGTTTCAGTTAATTTCAAATGTAAATCACAATTATTTATTTCGAAAATTGTATATTGGTTTTCTCGACATAATTTAGTTGTATGTTGCCGAGACTCATTCTCTTTTAAATATGTTAAGGATAAATTTAGTTTTTTGGATGTTCAATTTATACCTGATACAGTGTTGTTTATGAGACAACATCAGACTAGTGTAATTCCAAGCGGTGTAGGAATATGCTTAAGACAAGATTCTGAATCTAATTTATCTTTAAAAGAAAGAAATGATATTCGTACAAAAATAGAACATTATAACAATCTTGTAAGAGAGTTTACAACAACACCCTTAGGGAAAAGTTTTAATGTTAATAATCGGGAATCTGAATTAAATACATTGTTCAATAATATTACTTCTATGGAATTTGTTGTTACAGACCGATTACATGGTGTAATTTTCTCTTTGATTAACAATACTCCTTTTTTCGCCATCAAAACAAATGACCATAAACTTGAAATGTTTGTCAAGGATTGGTGTTGTGATACTGAAAGTTATTCTTTTGAAGATTTTAATAATTTATGTTTATCAGAGGATTTGTTAGTTAAATCAACGCAGAATTTTAGACCTTATTTTGATCAACTTAACTTTTACGTAAATAAAAAATATTTTGCATGATTTTAATTTCAATAGTAATTCCAGTATATAATGTAGAGTTATATCTAGAGAATTGTATTAAAAGTTGTTTGTCTGGTTTGAAAGATCATGATCCCAGTAGTTTTGAAATTATTTTAGTTAATGATGAATCTACCGATGGTTCACTTTCTATATGTGAATTTTATGTGAGAAATTACGAGTTTATAAGACTGATTAACCAAACAAATGGAGGCCTGAGTAATGCTAGAAATAGTGGTTTAAAAGCTTCAAAAGGTCAGTATATTTGGTTTGTTGATTCAGATGATCTAATAATACCTAGTATTATTTCTCATATTTATAACTCTCTAAATGGTAGCTATGATTTGTTATGGATTGATTATATAACATCTAATGAATGTTATATTGAGCAAAATAAGAGTAATTTTGAAGTTACAGGGGAGAAATTATACATTGATTATTTGAATGATAAAAATTTTGCATGGAGATTCATCTATAATAGGCAATTTCTTTTAAAGAGTAATTTATATTTTTATGAAGGTATATATTATGAAGATTTTGAATTTACTCCTAGAGTATTAGCTATTGCAAATAAATGTTTAGTTATAACTAAAATTGGATATATATACAATATAAGAGGTAATTCAATATCAAACTCATGTTCTAGAAAACATATTGAAGATTTATTGTTCATTCAAGAAAGATTACTTTCTAACAATAAATTTTCAGAGAAGATGAAATGTAAATTGTTATTATCAGTCAAAAGACGTATTAGAATTATATTTAATATGTTAATAGATAATGGTTATAATATAAAAGATTTTGATTTATCATTTTATTCTGATTACAACATTTTAAAAATTGAGATTTCATGGTTGTATTATTTTTATAAATTTGTTAGGAGAACTTATATTTTATTTAAGTAGAGTTGCTGAAAGAGATGTATTCTTCTGTAAATAAGTTGCTTAGGTTGTTGTGTTTTTTTTTATCCCTAGTGTTTTATCATTAAAGTGTTTAAAAGCTTGCATTTGATGATTAATATACTGCTACAAAACAATTATAGTTCTTCCATGAATTGCGTATATGAACAAAAAAAACTGGTAAACATATTCTATAGTTATTTCTTCCCAAAAACTCTATAGATCATGAATACCAGTAGTATTTATCATTGTCTAGGTTTACAAGACCAGCAATTATCATCCACAACTTATGTTGGAGATACTATTCAACTTAAAGTTAAGACAAAAAAAGATAAATTACGTTGTAGTCGCTGTAAAAGATTGCACATTATTTGTTGCGGAGTTGTTACACCTAGTTTTAAGGGGCCAATGATAGGCAAGAAGAATCGTGTTATTATCATAAATGTTCTACGCCTCTATTGCAAAAAATGCTAGATCGTACGACAGGAACATTTAAGTTTTGACAAAGAGCAGAAGTTCTATATTCGCTCTTTAGAGAAGATGGTTTTACTTCTCTCTTCTCATATGACGATTTAATCCATCATAGGACTTTTAGAGCTTAACTGGAATATTGTAAAAGAGATCATTAAGTCTCACTTAAAATCAAAATATCATTCTCCGAGGCTTAAGTGGGTGAAATAAATTGCAATCGATGAATTCGCAGTGAAGAAGGCACATGTATTTATGACTTGTGTATATGACTTAGATAAAGGAGTCGTTTTACATGTAGGGAAAGGTAAAGTTTCTGGGGTATTGGTTCCTTTTTGGAAAAGAATAAAGATCAATAAAATCCAAATGGAGTCTGTTGCTATTGATATGTCACCTGCATCTATTCTTTCAGTAAAAACCAATGCACCTAAAGCTACTATGGTATTTGACCAATTTCATATAATAAAGAAACTAAATGAGACTATAAGTAAAATAAGAAGAGATCTATACAACAAAGAGAAGAATAAGGTTATCAAGTAAAACTTAATAGGAAGTCGTTGGCTATTATTAATGAATTAAGAGAATCTCAACCTTCAGAAAGAAGAAGACCCAAGACTTGAAAAAGCACTAGAAAAAAATACCGCTTTGTTTTACGCATACTATTCGAAAGAAGAATTGAGGAAGCTATGGATTCTAAATAATATTGGAGACGCTTCAAAATTCCTTAAAAAATGAATAGAAGAGGTAAATGAGACTGAAATATCACAGCTTAAGAAAATTAAGAAAATGATTGAACTATTAATCAAACACAAAACAGAAGTTCTGAATAAGTGTAAGTGCCAGATTTCTACTGGTCAAGTTTGTTGCAACCAATTAAAAATCAAAAGAATCAGTTCTGAATAGGTGTAAGTGCCATATCTCTACGGGTCCCTTAGAAGGGATAAATAACAAAATTAAAACCATCAAAAGACAAGTAATAATGGATGAACCAAGAGAAGGATTATCCTACGGTGCTTGTAAAGAGTTTAAAGTTTTATTGCTCAGAGTGAAAAATTCTTATCTTGATTAAGAAAGAGTGCTTCTAATTCTGCTATTAAATCTTTTTATTAATATACTTTGCATATAAGTACTTTCTTAAAAATTTATGCTAAAATTTAATATTGTTGATATTCAATTAATATATTATGAAAAAAATTCTTCATGTAATAGGTGGTATGAATCGCGCTGGTGCAGAGACGATGTTAATGAATATTTATAGAGCTATTGATAGGTCTGAATATCAATTTGATTTTGTGTATTACACTAAAGTTAAATGTGATTATGATGATGAAATATACTCTTTAGGCGGTAAGGTATTTTATGCTAGAGCTTCTAATCTAGTTGTTAATGTTTTCGATATTTATAAATTAATTAGAAAGAATGGGCCATATGTTGCTGTACATTCACATACTCTATTGAACATAGGTTATTCCATGATTGCAGCATCTCTTGCTGGGGTAAAAATAAGAATTGCACATTCTCATAATACTCAAAACTTTATTAAACCGAATTTATTTCAAAAATTATATGAAAAATCAGCAAAGGTATTAGTCTATACGTTTGCAAATCAATATATATGTTGTGGTAGAGAAGCTGGTGAATATCTTTTTCCTAACCAGTCTCATGTGACATTCATTCCTAATTCTATTAATTTTGATTCTTTTACTGATATATCTCAAACTTCTTGTGATGAACTTAGTCAATCTTTAGATATTAAAAGTAATGAGCATGTATTAATTCAAGTTGGTCGCCTATCTGAGGTGAAAAATTTCTCTTTTTCGATTGATGTATGCTCTGAACTTAAGAGAAGAGAGGTTGCGTTTAAATTTTTAATTGTAGGGAGTGGTCATCTTGAAGCGGAATTAAAAAATAAAGTGAACCAATTGGGACTTCAAGATAACATCAAGTTTTTAGGGATCAGGACGGACATTCCTGTGTTATTTAAAGTAGCAGATTTATTTTTAATGCCATCTTATCATGAAGGTTTCCCCGTGGTTTTAGTGGAAAGTCAAGTTGCAGGTTTGTATTCTTTAGTTTCTGATAATGTTTCTAGTGAAGTGGATCGTGGGGTGGGGCTCGTTTCTTTTAACTCTCTTAAACTAAATGAATGGACTGAATTAGTCCTTGATAGATTTACTAACAAATGTAAGAATATTGATACAGATTATTTGGAAAAATTATCTGACTTTAATATTGACAATAGTGTCAAAATGATTACTACAATATACGATAAATAATTTAGGTGTTTGATGGATTATATTTTGGGTGGACAACTTTTAGTTTTGTTTTTTGCATTACTGTGGTTTTTTATAAGTAATAATTTTTTTAAGAAAAATAAAATACTAGATAATAAACTTCTAATCATTTTATTTCTTACCACTGTTTCTTTCTATTGGGGTTTAAGACCCTTCGATGTAGGAACGGATACTGGTAATTATTATAATGCATTTATCTCGATAGATGTAAGCAAACCTATCCATTATTATCTCTCTTCTTTAAAAGGAGATTACCTATTTTATATCGTTTTATATGTTTGTCGCAAATACTTAGATTTTAGTTGGTTTTTGACTTTTTGTTCTTTTATTACGAGCCTAGGTTTTTATTTGTTATATAAGAATTTTAACTTAGGCAAAAAAATTGAGAATCACCTTCTAGCTCCCGTATTTATATTTCTTTATTTTTCACTTTTTTCATATACTTCTATTTATTGTAATATAATAAGGAATGGTTGTGCTTTACCATATTCTCTATTATTCGTTTTAAAATTATTTAATAAAGAATATAAGCTTTCGTTTATATACATGATAGTTTCGCTTTCTTTTCATATGTCTAGTATTATACTTATCCTTATTGCATTAGGTTTATTTTTCGTCAAAATATCTGTTCCATCGTGTTTTATTATATATTTATCTTGTGTCACCTTCTCTATTCTTGGTTATGGGTTAGGTTCTATACCTCTTATTTCTAATTTGTCAAATGCTAGGTTAGCTGGTTACTTAGGTGATAATGATATTGGTTATACTACTGGTTTTCGTTTAGACTTTACACTTTATAATTTTTTCTTTCTATTATTAGCTTATATTTTATCTGATAAAAAGGATAAAGGATTTAAATTCTTCTTCAAACTTTATGTATTAACATCGTCCTTTTTCGTTCTGTGTTATAGTTTAATTTATTCAGATAGATTTGGTATTTATAGTTGGTTTTTGATTCCAATTGTCCTTTTATTTTCGATTAACAATTTTCCTTTAAGAAAGAAGTTTTTAATTTCCGTTCTTTTTTTATTTGTTTTTTGGGGTATTAATATTATTATCTTTATCTAGGGGATACTGAAAAAGTCTTATTCTTTTGGGTTTAAGTTATTTATCTAATTTATAGTTGTCTTTTAGTCCTAGTGTTTTATCTTTAAAGCCTTGCATTTGATGATTCAATATACTGCTACAACAATTATCTATAGAAGAGTTCCAACATCCATTATTGAGTAATGCAATAGATTGGGATTTATTTGCCACCTATTATTATGAAAAGATGAGCCGTAAACGAGGAGCACCAAGTAAAGATGCACGTCTGGTATTAGGTTCTTTGATCATAAAACATATGTGTAATTTATCTGATCAGGCTACCATTGAAATGATACAAGAAAATATCTATATGCAGTATTTTGTTGGACTTTCCTCTTTTTCTTGGGATCCTATTTTTGACTCCTCTCTTTTTGTTACAATAAGAAAAAGATTGAGTAAGTCCTTACTAGACAATATCGTTGTTTCCATGATAAAAGGAGAGACTGATTTTGTTAAAAAAAAAGTGTCAATGCAGGAACTTTGAAGGTCGATGCCTCCGTTTCAGATGCAGATATTCGCTATCCTTGGGATTTAAACATATTGAATGATGCTCGAGTTTGTTCAGAAGCTGTAATCGATCGATTATGGCTGTTAACAGGTAAAGGCCCCATCAAGCCTCGTACTTATAGAAAAGAAGCACGTGTTTGCTATCTTAAATTTGCGATGAGTAAAAAAAAGGGAAATCGTAAAAAGGGATGCAAGAAGCAGTTGCAGTATATCAAGCGTAATATCAGTACAATACAGCGTCTTAATGCAAAACTAAAGAAGATGTACTGTAAGCTAGATGAAAAGACCTTAGAAAAAATTGAACGAATTAAAACAGTCTATGATCAGCAGTGTTTGGTTTTACAAGGAAAGCAAGTAAAAAATCGAATCGTAAGTTTTAACCAGGATCATATACGTCCAATAGTAAGGGGTAAATTAGGAAGAAGAACAGAATTTGGAGCCAAAATTAACGTAAGTATCTTAAATGGTTTTGCACGGATAGAGCCATTAAAATGGGATGCTTACAATGAAGGAAATTATCTTCAAAAACAGGTTAAATCTTATTATGACCTTTATGAAGTCTATCCAAAAAAGATCTATGCTGACAAGATCTATTTAAATCGAAAAAATCGTCAATTCTTAGAGAAGCATCATATTTTAATTATAGGTAAACCTTTGGGACGTCCACCCAAACGGAAAGAAGTTAAAGATAAACATCGCAAGCTTCAAAAAGAGATGGGTAAGCGTAATGAAGTCGAGGCTTTCTTTGGAGTATGCAAGCGAAGTTATGGACTGAATAAGATAAAGGCAAAAAGACAAGATACTAGCGAAAGCTGGATTGGAATGATATGCCTAATTTTTAACCTTAGAAGGCTTCTAAAGAAGTTTTCTTGGCTTTTTACAATATTTTGCTCATTAGATCTGCTTAAAAGAACTTTTCTTTCTAAAATGGATGTGATTATCCACTTCGAACAGAAAAGTTCCTTAAAATTAAAATTTGCTTTCTAATGTTTTTTCAGCAACCCCTAGGTACAACAGCAGAGAAGTTTTATACACTTATACGTTTACACTGGGCAATCGAAAATAATCTTCATTGGAGACTCGATGTAAGTTTCAATGAAGTTAAACAGCAGCGAAAGAAAGATCATGAAGGTGAAAATATGAATATGCTTTGCAAAATGACTTTTAATATCTTGAAGTTGGATACAGAAAACAAAAAGACATTATTAGAAGGTCTTAATTTTATTGTATAATCTGTTAAAAATAAGAGAAAGTCAGGTCAAATAACTTATCATTTTTATCGCAATGTTATATCTAATCATAGGTACATTTGATTTACAAAATTAAACAAGCATTATCGTTCACATTACGACTATACACTAAAGTTTAAAAATGAACGGTTTTTCTGTTTTTTTAGAAATCTGCATATCGATTTAATTCACGAAATTTATAACCTCAAAAATATATGTTTATGTCAATAAAAGCTATTGTGTCTGTTGGTATTCCATTTTTTAATTGTGAAGAATTTCTTGAAGATGCAATTCTTTCAGTAATTAATCAAAGTTTTAAGAATTGGGAATTGATTTTATTAGATGATGGTAGTAGTGATGCATCTTTATCAATAGCAAAAAAATTTTTATATGACAGTCGTGTAAGTGTTATAAGTGATGGTATAAATAAAGGGTTACCTTCTCGACTAAATGAACTTGTCTCATTATCGAAAGGCAAATATTTTTGTCGAATGGATAGTGATGATATAATGATGATTAATCGTTTGTCGCTTCAGGTATCTTTTTTAGAACAAAATACTAAGGTTGATGTTGTCGGAAGTTCTGCATTTTCCATAGATAGGAGTAATAATATTATTGGATTCAAAGAAGGTGATACTGATTTAAAAAATAAGAATCCCTTTAAGGATTCTATTTTTATACATCCGACTGTTTTAGGTAAATTAAATTGGTTTATAGCAAACCCATATAATCCAAAATTTACACGTATGGAAGATTATGAATTATGGATAAGGACATACTCAATGTCTAATTTCGAAATCATAAATGAACCATTATTATTTTATCGTGAAATAGGCGTTCCTGTATTTAAAAAGTATTGTAAAACTCAGTTGCAAAAAAAAGATTATATTATAGAAAATGACAAGTTGACCTTATATAATAAGGTCATTTTTTCAATGCAGTTGTTTTTCAAAATTTTGATTTATTTTATTTTAACTTGCTTAAATTTAACGGATAAGTTGATTATTAGAAGATCTCGAAGAATAAGTGATGAAGAGAAGAATAGGGCTCTTGTTGACTTATCGCATTCTGTAAAAAGAGTATTTTAGGAATCTTATTCTCCTTAGTTTTTTCTTGCATTCAAGTCATAAATGCAACGCTAGATTCTAAATCTAAGGTTTGTTAAAAAGTGAGAGTTTGGGGTGTAATAAAGGAGGAACTTCTCCTTAACATTAAGCTTGCTGCCATATTATTAGCACATTAACCGATCAAGATATAGTGTGCGTTATGAGCAATAACATATTGAAAAGGTATAAGATAGAAAGGTTGTATGCTATAGGTGCAAGTTATCAAATTATAGGTGCTGTATAGACAGTAATAAATCTGTGATAACTAGGAAATCAAAAGGAACATGAATCCCCTAACAGGTAATTATTGTGCGTTATATGCTGATACTTTGAGTAAGAAAGGAGATCGAGAGAAACGTAAGGATATCAAGAATGAATGCTCTTATGAAGGATTATATCTTATTTTATCTGAAGGAAAGTTATGGTCTAGAGCAGATAAAAGGGAGAAGTGTGAATGCTGGAATATGCATTTTAAGGAGCAAGTATAATAGCCTTGAGTTTTCAAAGGGTTTTATTATGTTTGGTTTTATGAATATATCAATAATTTATCGTTTTACTTAATGAAGAAAGTTGTTTTTGTTACGACAGTATCTCAATCATTAGTGTTTTTTAATGGTGCTTGTAAAGTTCTACAAGATAGCTGCGATATTACTATGGTATCGAACTTTGAAGGTTGTACTTCAATTAAAAATAAGAAGAGTGTCGGCGAAAAGTATCATATTAAATTCCATCGTAGAATTAATTTGTTAGGTGATATCATTTCTTTATTTCAATTAATAATTCTATTAGTTCGATTAAAACCAGATATGATTCATTCGATGACTCCTAAAGCGGGTCTACTTTCAATGGTTGCTGGAAAATTTGCTAGAGTTCCAATCAGAATTCATACATTTACTGGATTGATTTTTCCTACTCAGACTGGGTTTAAAAGGCGCATTCTTGTTTTAATGGATCGAATTACTTGTATGTGTGCAACAAAAATAATTCCAGAAGGTAATGGAGTGAAAAATGATTTGTTAAATTCAAATATTACGAGTAAAGAGCTTCGCGTAGTTGGGAATGGTAATGTTTCTGGTATTGATACAGAGTTTTTTTCAAATTGTATTTTTTCGGATGACTTAAAAAATAGTTTGAAATGTAGATATAAAATTTCTAATGATGATATCGTTCTCGTTTTTGTTGGACGTTTGGTTGGTGATAAAGGTGTTAACGAGTTAGTTGAGTCTTTTGTTCTATTGTCTAAGAAACATTTGAATATTAAATTATTACTCGTGGGGCCTAGAGAATTAGAGGATCCTATTTCTTCTTCTACGATAAGTACTATTAATAATAGTCCTAATATCATTGAGGTTGGTTGGCAGAAAGATATTAGACCTTTTCTTGCTATTAGTGATATTTTTGTTTTACCAAGTTACCGAGAAGGTTTTCCAAACGCTGTATTACAAGCGGGTTCTATGGGTTTACCTTCAATTGTCACTGATATAAATGGATGTAATGAAATAATAGTTCATAATGAAAATGGTGTTATTGTTCCTGCAAAATCTGTTGATGCATTATCTAATGCTTGTGATAAATTAATAAATGATTTAAACTTGAGGAGTTACTTAGCTTCAAATTCGCGAAGAATGATCATAACAAGATTTGAACAAACTTTTGTAAGAAGTGAAATGCGAAAGATGTATGAAGAACAATTTGAGATAAATAATTAGGCAAATTCAGTCTTTATACTTTTAATTTTTCAGCTATTATCGTTTGTTATTTGCTAACATGATAGTGATTTATAATTAATATAATTCTATGTATCAAAAAAATGTTAAGCCAATTTTTGATTTTATTTTGGCATTAATCGGGTTGATATTGGCTAGTCCAATATTGTTATTTGCTACGATTGCATTGTTTTTTGCCAATAATGGCAAACCATTTTTTCTTCAAAAAAGACCTGGGCTGCATGGCAAACCATTTTTTATCATTAAGTTTAAGACAATGAATGATAAGAAAGGGGCTAATGGTGATTTGCTTTCTGATGCTGAACGATTAACTAAAATAGGTCATGTTGTTCGAAAATTGAGTATTGACGAATTGCCTCAGCTAATAAATGTTTTAAAAGGGGACATGAGTTTTATTGGTCCTCGTCCTTTGTTGATGGAGTATCTTCCTTTATATAATGAAGAACAGGCAAGAAGACATAATGTAAAACCTGGAATTTCTGGTTGGGCTCAAGTAAATGGTCGAAATGCTATTGGTTGGAATGAAAAATTTAAATTGGATGTGGAGTATGTTGATCATTGTTGTTTTAGCATAGATCTGAAGATATTTTTTTTGACAATAAAGAAAGTGTTTTATAGGGAAGATATAAGTTCAGAGACATCTAAAACGATGGAAGTTTTTAACGGAAACTAAAATTTTATTCTAAATAATATTCTTATGAAAATAGCTTTACTATTAAGTCATATTAGTCAATCAGGTGTTTCAACTAATACTTTAGATCTTGCAAGAGGATTAATCAAAGAAGGGGAACAAGTGGTTCTTATTACTTCTGGTTCAATGTATAATGAAAATAAGGAGATTGACAACTTGGTAAATAAGTTTAAAGATTTAGGAATACCAATTTATTATTTTGTTAATTCATCAAAGATCACAAGATTACGATGGTTAAAGATATTTATTGATTTCTATTCTTTTCTTCAGATTTCTCTTTTTTTATTAAAAGTAAAACCTGATATGGTACATGCATGCAGTCCCTATATGTCATTTATTCCTAAACTCCTTAGAATTAAGTTTGTAACAACTTTGCATATTCCAATTTTGAAACCCTGCTTTCGTTTGCCACAAGCTAATAGTATAATAACTATTAGTCGTGAAACACAAAAATATGCATTGACTGAACTTGATTATTGTTTAGAAAATACTAAAATGATATTACATGGTGTTGATGAAAAATTTGGTGTTAGATCAACTTCACATGAGATTGAAAATGTTTTATCAAAATTTAGCATTCCTTTAGATAAAATTTTAATAGGACTCGTCGGGACTATTGAACCAAGAAAAGGTCACGATATATTAGTTCAGGCAATTTCTTTTTTACCAAATGAATGTAAAACAAGAATTCATGTGGTTTTTCTGGGGTCTACGATTCATGGTGAAGATATAACTTGGTTAACAGATCAGATCAATGCAAATGACTTAAAGAAGAATATAACATTTGTTCCTTATAGAGACCCCAAAATTTTGTATGATGCATTTGATATCTGTGTTATGCCTTCAAGAATGGAGGCTTTTGGTCTTGTTGCTATTGAAGCTATGATGTCTGAATGTTGTACTATTCGTTCAAATACAGAGGGAGCTTATGATCAAATAATTGATGGTGTTGATGGTTTATTATTTGAAAATGAAGACAGTTTAGCACTTTCTAATATTCTAAAGAAGGTTATTTTAGATGCAGATTTAAGAACTAGTATTGCTAAGAAGGGAAAGATTAAAGCATTGGATTATTTTACGAAAGAGCGTATGGTTCGTGAAACTTTAGACCTTTACAAAAAAATATTAAATTAAATGAATATACTAATATCCTCCGCAGGTAGAAGAGTTTCTCTTGTTCGAGCATTTATGAATGAAATGAAAGCTTTGGGTGGTGCTGTAATCGCTACAGATATGAATCCAAAGTTCTCTTCTGCTTGCCAAGTTGCAGATAGGTCATTTGAAGTTCCTAGAGTTACTTCAGATAAGTTCGTAGCAAGTTTGCTTAAAATATGTAAGGATAATAATGTATCCATAGTGATACCAACCATAGATACAGAGCTGAATATTTTAGCTGATAATAGAGAACGATTCAAAGCTATTGGTGTGGATGTAATCGTTTCATCTGTGGATATTATTCGTCAATGTAGAGATAAAAGAAAGACTCACCAACTCTTTTCTCATTTAGGAATCTCTTTTGCAAAAGAATTTGCTCATGATGTTCCTGAATTTCCTCTTTTTATTAAACCAATTGATGGTAGTTGTAGTAAAGATTTATATTTCATCGAGAAACCAAATGATTTAACTCAAAGTCTGATTGAAAATGAGAAATTAATGTTTCTTGAATATATAGATCCGAAACGATACAAAGAATTTACTCTAGATTTGTATTTTACGAAAGATTCTCATCTAAAATGTGTCGTTCCTAGAGAACGAATTGAAGTAAGAAGTGGTGAAATAAATAAGGGGGTTACTAGAAGAAACTTTCTTGTCGATTATGTAAAAGAAAGAATGTCTTTAGTTCCTGGTATGATTGGCTGTATTACTTTACAGTTATTCTATAATGAGAAAAATAATGATGTGGTTGGTATTGAGATTAATCCTCGTTTTGGTGGAGGATATCCTCTTTCTTATGCCGCCGGTGCCAATTATCCTAAATGGATTATAGATGAATATTTAAACGGCAAATCATTGTCCTCTCCCTATTACGATGAATGGGAGGATAATTTATTAATGCTTCGGTATGATGATGAAATATTAGTTAAAGATGGCGGTTTGGGTTTTTGATTTAGACGATACGTTGTTTTCAGAGTATGATTTCCTTTGTTCTGGTTTTAGAGTTATATCTAATCATTTTAAAGAGTTTAAAAATGACAAAGTTTATCAAGAGATGATTCAGTGTTATAAGCGAAACGAAGATGTATTGGGTCTGCTTGATACAAAATACCCATGTGTGATTACAAAAGAACAGTTCTTATCTTTGTATCGCTTTCATCATCCTGATATAGAATTGAAAAGAGGTGTTTTGTCTTCTTTTGCCAAGATTAAAGAGATCGGAGGCAAGATTGCGATTATTACAGATGGAAGATCCAAAACCCAACGGAATAAAATCAAAGCATTGGGCATTAACTCTTTCATTGATAAACTAATTATCTCTGAAGAACTTGGTACAAGCAAACCTGACAAAGATAATTTCCTTTCTGTACAGAGTTCATTCACATCAGAAGATCACTTTACTTATGTTGGCGATAATATTCGAAAGGATTTTGTTACCCCTAATCGACTCGGTTGGAATACTATTGGTATTAGAGACGATGGCAACAATATTCATTCACAAAACGTTGATGTAAGTGATGAATACAAACCTCAAATATGGGTCGATAGTTTTGAAGAAATTGAAATAATCATTACGAATGAAAACTAAAATATGGCTCTCTTCACCCCATATGGGAGGAAAAGAGCAGGCATTTGTGCAAGATGCCTTTGATAAGAATTGGATTGCACCTCTTGGTCCTAATGTAAATGGTTTTGAAGAGGACCTTCAGAATTATAACCATATAAAGTCTGCTGCAGCACTGAGTGCTGGTACTGCTGCCCTACATTTAGCGATGATATTGCTAGGGGTAGGCCAAGGAGATGAGGTGATTGCTTCCTCTTTTACTTTCTCGGCTACAGTAAACCCTATTACGTATCTTGGAGCTACTCCTATTTTGGTGGATAGTGAAATAGATACATGGAATATGTCTCCTGAACTATTGGAAGTAGCTATTAAGGATCGTATTGCAAATGGAAAGAGACCTAAAGCGATTATGGTGGTTCACCTTTATGGCATGCCTGCTAAAATCGTGGAGATCCTTGAGGTTGCCAATCGATATGATATTCCTGTTATAGAGGATGCAGCAGAGGCATTAGGAAGTAAACTAAATGGTAAAGCGTTGGGAACTTTTGGGAAACTAGGAGTTTACTCTTTTAATGGAAATAAGATTATTACGACTTCTGGTGGTGGTGCTTTGGTCTCGGATGATGCTGAGATGATCTCGAAGTGTCGTTTCCTTTCTACCCAAGCTCGCGAAGCTGCGCCGCATTATCAACACACCCATATTGGATATAATTACCGTATGAGTAATATCGTGGCAGGTATTGGTCGTGGTCAGATGTTGGTGTTGGATGATCATATTGCATTGAGAAGAGCAAATCATGATTTCTATCTGAATCTATTTGATGGAATAGAAGGGGTAACTGTGTTTACTGAACCTGATGAATCCTATTTTTCTAACCATTGGCTCAGCTGTGTGACTATTCATCCAGAGAAGTGTCACGGGGTGACAAGAGAGACTTTAAGATTGGCAATGGAGAAGGAGAATATTGAGTGTCGCCCTTTATGGAAGCCTATGCATATGCAGCCTGTTTTTGCGGATTGTTCTTTTTATGGGGATGGTACTTCTGAAAGGTTGTTTGAGATTGGGTTGTGTTTGCCTTCTGGTTCTAATATGAGTGATGAAGAGAGAGAACGGATTGCTGAGGTGGTGAAAGCGGTGTTTGTTTAAAGGTATCTGAAGGTGCGAAGGAATGCTACCACAAAGTCGCGAAGGTACGAAGTTTTGATTGAAGAAGCGAAGGTGATGAGACACGTAGATTTATTGCCACAGATTGGACAGATTTGAAGAGATTGGCACAGATCTTTTTGATTGATTGTACGAAGGAGTTGGTACCACGAAGTTTAGGTTGAAGAGCTAAGGTGATGAGATACGAAGGTTTATTACCACAGATTGGCACCGATCTTTTTGGATTGAAGTGACGAAGTGAGTGAAACCACGATGATGCTAAGGAGTATAGCCACAGATTGTACGGATTTAAAGGATCAACACAGATTTTTTTTGATTGACACATCATGGGCAAAACAGATAGGTTCACAGCTACCAGACAACGTATTGAATATGGGATGTATTGCACGAGGTCTCGTGCAATCACGATGTCTCGTGCAATCACGATGTCCTTCGACATTTAGGTTGCTGAGCCCTTCGATAAACTCAGGAACCACTTGTCGAAGTGCAGGGACCTGATTGAAACAACGATTCTCAGGTGTCGTTGCAACGTTTAATGTCGCTTGAAGAATATTGACACTGATTGAAAATAGATTTGCATAATAGTACATCTAATGTCTGTTGAATTGTGGTGTTTGTTAGAATGAATTTATTATGGAGTGGATAGATAAAACATTATTAGATAAAGTTTGTGTGGAGGCGAAGGCGTCTCCACGAAAACGAATGAATTATAATTTTCATGATTCTTCGGATGCCAAACTTCAACGTATGTTGAATGCTTTGCAACCAGGTACTTACCTGCGCCCTCATAGACACCTTACCCCTGAAAAGGATGAGGTGTTTATTTTGTTAAGGGGTAAGATGGCCGTTTTCTTTTTCGATGATGAAGGAGATATGACCGATATGAAGGTGGTGGACCCTTTGAATGGTAAGTATGGGGTGGATATTCCTGCTGGTCAGTGGCATGGGTTACTTGTGCTAGAAGAGGATACTGTAATCTTTGAAGTGAAGCATGGTCCCTATGAGCCTTTGGATCCGAATGATTTTGCACCTTGGTCGCCTGCTGAAGGGGATGATGGAGTAGAGGAGTTTGTGGCTAGGCTGCAGGGTGTTGTAGATCAGGTTTTAGAAGATTGAAGATACAAAGGAATTGAACCACGAAGACGCTAAGACACTAAGTTTGGGTTGAAGTGACGAAGCCCTTCGAAAGGCTCAGGAACCAATTAGAGCCACAGATTGGACAGATTTGAAGGGATCAGCACAGATTTTTTTTATTGGATTGATGAAGGGATTGAACCGCGAAGTCACTAATGCACAAAGTTTGGATTGAAGTGACGAAGGGGATGAGGCACTAAGATTTTTGCCACAGATTGGACAGATTTGAAGGGATCGGCACAGATTTTTTTTATTGATATAATATGGCAAACACATGGGTTTGCAGCTACCATACAACATTTTGAATAACGTATGTATTGCACGAGGTCTCGTGCAATCACGAAGCGGGAGCTTCGCGGTTCACAGGTGTTGTAGCAACGATTTGGTGGATGAAGATTTTTGCCACAGATTAGACGGATTTTAAGGGATCGGCACAGATTTTGATGAAGGTACGAAGATAAATGGTACCACGAAGCCCTTCGATATTTAGGTTGCTGCATTTCGACAAGTGGTTCCTGAGTTTATCGAAGGGCTCAATAACCGTTTGTCGAAGTACAGGGACCTAATTAGTTTTAGTAGGTTGTATGTGGTTTAGAAATGATTTAAAGGGGTATGAAGGTTTTGTTTAGAAGATATTTTTTAGTTTTATGTGTTGCTATGGCTTGTCATTTGACAGCAATGGCACAATGGGATTTTTCTGCTGCTAGCTCCGTGATGGTGCAAGGGGATGGAGAAGGTCCGTTTTTTTTGTATAGTGGTAAGCGTGGTACGATTTTGGAAAATGATGCTGCGGTGACTCCCTATCTTTTCTTGGATGGCTCTTATTATCACTTTTCTCAGGATAGTACTTTTGCAGTGCATGGTTTGATTTCGACAGCGATGTCGTATCAAGATAGTGGTGCTAAATTTGCTTTGGATCAATATTTTGTTTCTGCCGATTACCTTTTTATGCGTCTTTCGATTGGGGCTGAAGCTCCAATGACTAGATATGGAGGCTTATCACCTACTAATGGCGATATGTTAATGAGTAATAATGCCCGACCTTATCCTAAGATTATGGGTTCTACCCGTGGTTATATCTCCCTTCCTTTTGGATGGTTGAAGGAGTGGTTTTCATGGTATGCAGAGTATGGTGAAGGACTTCTGAATGATGACCGTATTGTGGATGGGGTAAATCTGCACCAAAAGAAGTTGCATGGTAAGGTCATGACTCCATGGGGGCTCTCCCTTGAGGTGGGATTGGATGATTATATGATGTGGGGTGGCACCTCAGCAAATCCCAAGTATGGAGATATGACACCAACCTTTAAGGATTATCTCAATGGCGTGATGGGAAGAGCTGCTAGCAGTGACGGATTGATGACGGATCAGATGAATGTGGTTGGAAATCATATTGGTCAACATGTGTTCCGTATCAATTACCAAAATAGTGATTTTGAGGTGGAGGGATATTATCTGCATCTTTTTGAAGATGGTTCTGGAAAAGATTTTAAGAATTTCCCTGATGGTACTTGGGGACTTACTTGGCATCGAAAGAAAAAAGCATGGTTGGATCGAGCATTATTTGAGTTTTTTACTACCAAAGACCAGTCTGGGGATGTTTTTAACCAAGAAAAAGAGATCGGAGGTCGTGATAACTATTTTAATCATGGAGTATATAACTCTGGTTGGACCTATTATGGTCGTACTATCGGGACTCCCTTTATGGTTCCACGAGAGAGTGGAAATGGTTTTGCATCTAATCGTATGGAGGGATACTATCTAGGATTGCAAGGTCATTTGATGTCTAATTTGATTTGGGAGACTCGTTTTGCATATTGGCAACATTGGGGATGGAATTATGACAATCCTGATGTTTCTGCAAATGATCCTAATTATCCTAAGTCGCAACAGAGTTATGGTATTCGTATGATTTACTCGATGAATTCTAATTTTGTTTTTAGTGTAGATCTTGGTCTGGATCATGGTGAAGTGGTTGGAGATAGTAAAGGCGCTTTACTGACTGTTCAATATAATTTAGACTGATGTTGTCGATGTGAATAATTTTCTATAATGAGAATGTTTGCTTGGTGGAAAAAGTTTGTCTGGTCCTTTGTGGGGTTGGATAAACTTTTTTTTGTATGTCATTGATTGTGTTGGTGAAGGAAAGGCTTCATGATGTAGCAAAGATACGAAGGGATGGAACCACGAAGACGCTAAGGCTAGAAGATTATTGCCACAGATTGAACGGATTGGAAAGGATTTGGACAGATTTTTTTGTTGAAGAAATGATGGGCAAATACCACGAAGACGCTAAGGCTAGAAGATTATTGCCACAGATTGAACGGATTGGAAAGGATTTGGACAGATTTTTTTGTTGAAGAAATGATGGGCAAATACCACGAAGACGGGAAGACACAAAGGTTAGGTCTACAGATTAAAGGGTGGACACAGATTTTTGTTGTTGATGTATCATGGAAAACAAAACAAAGACGGGGAGGCACAAAGATTAGGTCCATAGATTAAAATGATGGGCACAGATTTTTTTATTGAAGAAATGATGGGGAAATTACCACTAAGTCGCGAAGGTGCGAAGCCCTTTGACAGGCTCAGGAACCAATAAGGACCACAGATTAAAAGGATGGGCACAGATTTTTTTGTTCAAGAAACGATGGGGAAAATACCACGAAGCCCCTCGACAGGGCTCAGGGACCTGATTGATAAAACGTATCCCATGGATTGTTGTAACGTTTTTGTCGCTTGAAGATTATTGCCACAGATTGGACAGATTTGAAGGATCAATACAGATTTTTTGGGTTGACACAATATGGGCAAACATATGGGTTTGTAGTTGCCATACAACAGATTGTAGCAACATTCCATAAATCGTATATGAAACTTATTTTGTTTTTTTATACTATCCTTTATCCTTTTGCGTTTATTGTTTCGATGTTAGAGGCTATGTTGGTCTCTGTGTTTCTAATGATGTTTTATTGAATTGATTTTTTATGTCTTTACGGACTTTTTTATTTTCTTTTGTGGTGTTTATGCAGATGGGCTTCTCTTTTGTTTTTGCACAATCGTCGGAAGAGGCTCCTCCTGAGCTTCTTTTATGGGATGCTTATCGATATGTAAATATTCGTGATTTTCGTGCTCCTCCTGCTAAGACAGAGGCTGCATTTATCTCGAAAGGGGATTATCAGGTGGAGGATCATACGACCTTATGGGCGATTTTGTTTAAAAGAAATTTAAACGCTTATATTGCTGCGACGATGGATCCTTCCCAGTCTTGGATTCAACGTCGAGGGAAGGATATTGGTTTGGCTCTGAAATATGAACAAACCGTATTTAATTATTATGAGGTGGCTGCTCGTAAAGTAAGAAAGCGCTATAGAGAACATTCTCGATGGAAACTTCTTTTTGGTGACAAACAGGAGATCTGGGACGAGGAGTTGGAGTGGCTCCATGAACAGATCTATAACTATCGTATCACTTCCAATTATGGAACAGGAAACTACCAGCAGTTGCGTTGGTCGTTTCAAGCCAAACAGTCATTGCAAGAGTTGGAAGCTTTTGCTTTGGATGCAAAGATTGATAGGGAGGGTTTGCGCGAGAAAAGAAGGCAAAAAAGAGTGGTGAAAAGAGAAAAAAGAAAAGAAGCTCGTCAACTTAAACGTGAATATAAAGAGGCACAAAAGGCTCTCGACGAAGCTGACGAAAATTAGTCTATGGCTTCTTCTCATGCAATTATTGTACTGTAGTTGTACGAAAAGTGTTAAATAAGGCTTATTTGTTGTCGTGTTATGTTAATTGTTTTATTTTTGTTTGTTACTTGCGACATAATTTAAAAGACCCGTGTTGTATAATTACGATAATTTTACTAATTTTAAAATATTCCCTTTGATGACATCTTTATGTCATTTGTCAATGCTTAATAATGGGGGAACTTTAAGTTGTTTAACCTCTACTTGATTATGAAAAAGAAATTGCATTTATTGATGCGAGATCGCTTTGTATCCCGATTACTTATATTTGGGATCGATCTTATTTTGGTGCTTTTGTCCTTCTTGTTTGTTCATTTCTTGCTTGTTTGGCGAATGAAGACAAATATGCCTATCTCTTCCTTGTTGGTCTTAATATCAGTCGTAATGGCTGCTTATGGTGGAATGTTCTATCTTCTAAAGCCTTATCGTGGAGTGGTTCGACAGAGTACTTTCCGTGATATCACGATGGTTTTTATCTCTACTATCTGTGCTTGTCTCTTTTTAGGAGTGGTGAACTTCATTAGTAAAGGTGCTATGTCTCACTATATGTGGACAAACACCCACCTGTTTATGCATGCTACATTGACTTTTCTGGTTCTTTTTATGTGGCGTTTGGCTATTAAATTGTTCTTTTTTTATGCCTTAGATATGCGCCCTAAGAAAAATGTTTCTAATGTGGTAATTTATGGTGCAGGTAAATTTGGGCAAACGACCTTGGAAGTTTTAAAACGATCATATAAACCTCACTATAGGATTATCGGTTTCTTGGATGATAACTTGACGCTGAAAAATAAAAGTGTTCAGAATGTCCCTGTTTTGGGTGGCATTGAGCAAGCAGAGAGACTCAATAAACTTGGTGTTACTGAGGTGGTCTTGGCAATCAACTCCAAAAACCTTTCTCGTGAGATGAAGCAACAGATCTCTTCTGCGATGATGCACTATAACCTGCAAGTGAAGATCGCTCCAGAGACGGAGACGTGGATTGATGGTACTTTCAAACCGAATCAGATTAAAAATATTGAGATTAAAGACCTTCTATCTAGAAACTCTATTAAGATGGATATGGATCAAATCGGGGAGGGTATTTCTGGTAAAACAGTGATGGTTACTGGTGCTGCGGGTTCTATTGGATCTGAAATTGTGCGTCAGTTGACTCGTTTTGATGTGAAACGTCTTGTTCTGATTGATCAAGCAGAGAGTGCATTGTATGATGTGCAGCAGGAGCTAAAGCAGCTGAAAAGCGATTTGGATTTGGTTTGTATTGTGGCTGACGTTTCTAATGCTTTTCGAATGAAGGCTATATTCGTCGAAAATAAACCACAAGTGTTATTTAATGCAGCAGCTTATAAGCATGTCCCTCTCATGGAGGAGAATCCATATGAGGCGATCCGTGTAAATATCGGTGGTTGTCGTGTGCTTTCAGAGTTGGCGGTAACCCATAAGGTGGAGAAGTTTGTGATGGTATCCACTGATAAAGCAGTGAATCCAACGAATGTGATGGGTGCTTCGAAACGTATTTGTGAGATGTATGTTCAAGCTTTGGCTAAGAGGGGAGATCATCAAACGTCGTTTATCACTACACGTTTTGGTAATGTGCTGGGGTCTAATGGTTCTGTCGTACCTCTGTTTAAGAAGCAGATTGCTGCAGGGGGGCCTGTGACGGTAACACATAAAGATATTACTCGTTATTTTATGACGATTCCTGAGGCTTGTCAGTTGGTTTTAGAGGCTGGATTTATGGGTAAAGGTGGAGAGATATTCCTTTTCGATATGGGTAAACCTGTGAAGATCTATAGTATGGCTCGTAAAATGATTCGTTTGAGTGGTTTTGAACCAGATGTAGATATTCAGATCAAAGTGACTGGTTTGCGTGATGGGGAGAAACTTTATGAAGAGCTTTTGGCTAATGAGGAGAATACGACTCCTACATACCATGATAAGATTATGATTGCGGATGTTCGTGAGGTGTCTTATGATTATGTGTCTCATGAAGTGAAAGAGATGATTAGTCAATTGGAGCTAGAGTCTAATATGGCTTTGGTAGCTCGTATGAAACTGTTGGTTCCTGAGTTTAAATCGAACCATTCTCAATATTGTGCTTTGGATAGTAATCCTATTGTTACTGCAACACAAAAAGTGAATGATTCTGAATCGGTGATTGAGGCTTAACGTAGAGTTTCGTTTTATTTGTCGAGTAGATTTATTTTGCTTTTATTAGATAAATAGTATTAAAAGATGGCTTCAGTCGTGAGTCATCTTTTTTTGTTTGTGGATAAATTAGATGCTGTGGGGGCTAGTATTGTGATCATATCGAAGTGACAACACCTGGGAGGTAGGAAGCTCCTGCTTCCGTCGGTTACTTCAACCTAATGGATATTGCTGATATTACGAGTATTGCACGAGGTCTCGTGCAATCACGAAGCGGGAGCTTCGCGGCTCCCAGGTGTTGAAGCAACATTCGTTTAAGCAATATTGCGTCGTATCAACAATGATGTATCAATATTCGTTGTATCAACATATCGAAGCGACAACACCTGGGAGTTAGGAAGCTCCTGCTTCCGTTTGATGGGGCATCATATTGGAAAATAATGTCGTTGTGAATATTGCACGAAGTCTCGTGCAATCACGAAGCGGGAGCTTCGCGGCTCCCAGGTGTTGAAGCAACATTTCGATGCAGCAATATTGCGTTGTATCAACAATGATGTATCAACATATCGAAGCGGGAGCTTCGCGGCTCCTAGGTGTTGAAGTAACAATCATTGACGTAATCTGATGATCAAACAACAAGGATGGACACCTCATGGCAAACGCATGGGTTTGTAGCTATTGATGCATTAACAAATTAATACCACAATGATGGTTCGTGGTATAAAAAAAGGCGAGGATCATAAATCTTCGCCTTTTTAAGTATAATCATTATGATCTTCTTGTTAGAAGAAATATGCCATCGATAGTGTGACACGGTTGTTTGCTACAGTAGAACTGTTTTGCACTTTTCCTTTGTTTGCATAGTCGAAGGTTCCATAAGCTGCTACGGTGTATTCATACTCTGTAGCCAACTGTAGGTTCTTGACACGATAGTATACTGCTGGAGAGATTCTATAACTATAGTCCACATCTTGGTATTTTGCATATACACCTTGGTGTTCTCCTTGAAGAATGTTGTCATCGTATTCAAGGTTTTTCATATAACCTCCGAATAGTGCCATCTTCAGTTTTGGCGTGAAGTTGTAGAACATCTCTACGAATCCATTGGCATTATAACTTTGAGTATAGGTTATTTTACCAGTGTTTTCGTCTACAGAAGAGACTGCATATCCTCCTCCTAATGTCTGGTCGCTCATGTTTTGTCCATATAGTGCTTTGGCTTTGATCTCGAAGTTTCCTGAGGTAAGATCGGCATAAGCCATAAATCTATTGGAGTAGATAAGATCTGTCGACTTATATTTGTTACCATTAAATTCTGTATATAGGTTAGGTTGAAGCACCAAAAGGTCATATGCAAGACCAGCCTTGAAGTTTTTGCTTTCTGTCTTAAGCAAGAAGTTCATGTTTGGAATGGCTGCATTCTGTTGGTATTTTGGACTCTTTCCATCAGGACCTACACTTGAGTATTGGCTTTGATAGACCGCTGTAGCTTGTAGCTTAAGGTGGTCTGTTAAGTTTTGTGTGAAACGAATCTGTGGTGCTCTACTAAATGGTTGGTAAGGAATACCAGTATTCAGGTTTAGTACCACTGGAAAAGTAGAGGTTACAAAAAGTGGGTGCCATGAACGTCCTACAAGAAGAGAGCTCTTGGTCCAGTCTAACTTTACGTATGCGTGACGGAAACGTAGAATGTTATTGGTTCCTGCAGGACCTGTACTTCCAATGGCATCAAATTCAAATAGGCCACTTGTCTTTGCATTGAATACATCTGGTCCTGTAATCTTAAAACTAAGTCTTGAAAATAGACTTAACTCTCTTGCTGATCCTTGCGCATTGATATCCTCCCCGTTGGCATCAAGCTCTGGTTTTTTTGGTAAAACAGAATACATCCCCTCTAATGCTGTTACCGACTGTCTTGAATCTCCAATAAAATCTGTCCTAATAAAACCGTGGATAGCCACCTTAGGCTTGGTTTGTTTTTCTTGCCCCCACCCAATCATAGGCAGTAAGATGGCAAACAATAGAAATGTTCTTTTCATAAATTAAATACTTTGTGACGTTGATTGATTTGCATGTTTTTTCCAAACGGACACAAAGAAAATGCTTTCCTATATATTACGAAATCGTTTTGTTCATAAAATAGGAATTAATTCAACTCTTTTGCAATTTTCTTTCTTCCTAAAGATATCAAATCCAACATAATATATTTATCGGTTCTTTCCATTATTTTGTAATATATGGTTATGAAACACTTTTTTTTATGTATAATGTCACCTTTTTGTGCTCTTTCGCGTAGGAAAGAGTTTGTTTCTTCTCCAATAATACGGGATAATTGATTAATTTTGTAGCATGAAATCGCGTTTTATTATCGGCATGGAAGCGATCATTTTAGTTATGAAATAAACTCTATAAATATATAATGGCACAAAAACCATCCATTCCAAAAGGAACAAGAGATTTTGGACCAGAACAGATGTCCAAGAGAAATTATATTTTTGATACCATTCGTTCGGTATTTAAACTTTACGGATTTCAACCTATTGAGACTCCTGCGATGGAGAATCTTTCCACTTTGATGGGAAAATATGGCGAAGAGGGAGATAAGTTGTTGTTTAAGGTATTGAACTCTGGTGACTTTACTAAGAAGGTCTCTGATGAGGATTTCTCGCAACGCCATATCCCTAAGTTGACCAATAAGGTTAGTGAGAAGGGATTACGTTATGACCTTACTGTTCCTTTTGCTCGTTATGTGGTGCAACATCGTAATGAGATTAGTTTCCCTTTTAAGAGATTTCAAATTCAACCGGTTTGGCGTGCGGATAGACCTCAAAGAGGACGTTACCGCGAGTTCTATCAATGCGATGTGGATGTGGTTGGTAGTGACTCTTTAATGAATGAGGTGGAGTTGATCCAGATTGTGGATGAGGTATATCACCGTCTTGGGATTAATACTGTTATCAAATTAAACAACCGAAAGGTGCTTGCTGGTATCGCAGAAACTATTGGTGCGGCGGACCGTATAATCGATATTACTGTTGCCATTGATAAGCTAGATAAGATTGGTCTTGAGAATGTTAACAAGGAGCTTGTAGAGAAGGGGATCGCAGAAGAGGCAGTAGAGAAGCTGCAGCCTATTTTAATGCTTTCTGGTTCTAATGAGGAGAAGTTATCGCAAATAGAGATGGTGATTGCTGCTTCGGAAGTGGGTATGAAAGGAGTTGAGGAACTTCGTGAGATCTTTAGTTATCTTACTCATTTTGATTTAGATGTAGAGGTTGAGCTTGACTTGACTCTTGCAAGAGGACTGAACTACTATACTGGCGCAATTTTCGAAGTGAAAGCCAAAGATGCTGTTATGGGATCTATTACAGGTGGTGGTCGTTATGATGACCTTACTGGTATCTTCGGATTGAAAGATGTATCAGGGGTAGGTATCTCTTTTGGTGCTGACCGTATCTATGATGTGATGGAGTCATTGGATCTTTTCCCTAAAGAGAGTATCACTACAACTCAAGTTTTCTTTGTGAACTTCGGTAAGGCGGAAGAGAACTATTGTTTACCAATTCTCTCGAAGCTTCGTAAAGCGGGTATTTCTAGTGAGATTTTTGGTACTAGTGCTAAGATGAAGAAGCAGATGACTTATGCCAATGCGAAAGGCATCCCATTTGTGGTCTTGGTTGGTGAGAGCGAGATGGAAGCAGGAATGGTTACATTGAAAAACATGGAGAGTGGAGAGCAGAAGCAGATCACTCCTGAACAGTTGGTGGAAGTGTTGTCTTCGAAATAGAAGGTAAACTAGATATACAAAATAGGGGAGTCCATTTAAGGATTCCCCTATTTTCTTTTTATAGAGTGAGCTTTTGTCCATCTAATGGTATGTATATATTTTTCACCTCCTGCTCTTTCACCTTAGTCTTTAACGTAGTTCGACTCTCTAAACAGTGGTCTAAGGCATCTAGATGTACTGCGATTATTTTGGCATCAGGAACTTGTTTGGCGATCTCTATCGTATCGTCTCCATTCATTAATATCTGATGTTCTCCCAAATATATGGCCCCTCCAGAGTGAGTAATGATGATTTTAGGATTGTATTTGTGTATATTCTTTCGAATTTGGTTGTCTAGGATACAGTCGCCTACCCAATAGAGTGTTTCATATCCTGGTGCTTCCAAAACAAATCCTACGACCTCACCTAGTTGGTCCTTTAGCTCGTCGACTCCATGTTTTCCTCCTGTCTTGGTAAATCTAATCCCTCTCCATGTGGTCGAATCTTCTATGCCTATCACTTCAATAAATCCCATCTCTTTGATGGCATTACTATCGTCCTTGCTACAAACGATTGGGAGTGTTTTGGGCAATACCTCCATCGCCTTTGCATCAAAATGATCTGGATGGAGATGTGATATCAATACCATATCTATCCCTTCAATAATCCTATCTAATGGCATCGGAAGATCTACAGTAGGGTTCAGGTTTTGTTCTGGGGTCACAAAAGACATAAAAGTTGCTTTATCTGAAAGCATAGGGTCTGTTAAGATATGAATACCAAAATGTTTGATTCTCATAGTGGCATTGCGGTATAAGGTAACCTCTATAGGGTGTTTTTTTATCGCTGATTGTTTCATCGTTATAATAATTTATCGTTTCCATATGAACAATGCAGCAAATCATATTGTTTGATAAGGTGTTCAATGAGTAAACGAAAATAACTTTGATGAATGAGAAAAACATGAGAGTCTATTCTATCGTTTCTCTTAAAGCATACTATGTCTTGTAACAGGTTAAAAATTATTAATGATGAAACGACGTATTTGTATCTATTCTTTCATAGTTCTCTTCGGGCTACTTCTTTTTGCAAGTTGTGATGATCGAGGACCGGAAACCATCAGTGATTATGATGTTGTCTATACGAATTATGACAACAAAGAGGATTTCTCGAAAGTGAAAACATATCATATGCCAGATTCGGTGGTTTTTATTCTCTCAAAAGATGATTACGGAGTGGTCAATCATAACTATGATCAGACTCTCTTGGAAAGTGTTAAGAGTAACCTAGATGCTCTCGGATGGACTGAAGTGCCTTATGAAGATTTGGGTACTGTAGAACCAGATGTGTTTGTTACTGTCTCAGCAATCACTGCTACTTGGGTTCAACAGTATTGGTATGATGATTGGTGGGATTACTGGGATTGGTATCCTTTCTATCCTGATTGGGGATGGGGCCCAGGTTATTATCCATGGTTTGGATATCCTGTCTATTACACTACATATGACACAGGTACAGTATTTATTGAGATGACCGATCCTTCAAAAACTGACCAAAACAAGAAACAGATCCCTGTTATTTGGGTCGGTGCAATTAATGGACTACTGGAAGGAAGTCAAGTAAATCAGCGAATCCAAAAGAATGTGGATCAAGCTTTTTATCAGTCTCCTTACCTTAAAGGGGATATCAATTAAGGGATATAATAAAAAAAAATGAAAGTATGAAAAAGTTAACTCTTATACTAGTTGTGTCCCTCTTCTCTTTTATTGGGGTGGTTCAGGCACAAACCTATGCGGACACACAAGCCTATAGTTTGAATGAAGATACTGGGAATCTGTTTTTTATTGATTATACTATTGCATTCCCTTCTAAGAATATCTCCGATTTTGTAGACCCTACAAGTTATAGAGGCTTCTCTATGGACTTTAGACATCTGCTGTCGGACAATTTTTCTGTTGGTTTCACTACTGGTTTCCAAAGTTTCTATGAAGATAAAGGGGTCAAGGATACTTATATGAATGATGCTACGCTGCATGGTCACACATATCACTATCTCTATAGTGTGCCGATCTTTGTTAATGGGCACTATTATATGAATATGGATGGGAAACTAAAGCCTTTCGTGGGAATTGGTATTGGTACGATCTATAATAATATGGAGACTCGTGTTGGTGGTATCTCTGAAGATAATAAGTATTGGCAGTTTGCAATTGCTCCTGAGATCGGGCTGATGTATAAGGTAAATGATTATATGGGTGCTCAAGTTAGAGGAACTGCTGATATGGCTTTTGAGTCTGGAGATTATGACTCAGGAACTTATTATAGACTTCATATCGGTTTATACTACAATTTCTAAGATTATTTTCTGGTTTTTTATATAAATATGTTTAGGAGTTATCCCTTTTTATGAAGGATAACTCCTTTTTTGTGTTTAAAATAGGGATTGTTATTGTTTTGATCTACAGGGTTGTATTGTTGTTGTTTTGATCGAGTACAAATAATATCCCTATAAATAGTGATTGATTACCTCGTTTAAAGACCTTAGTTTTGGATTGAAATTAGTTGATAAGCCTTGTGCTTTGATCTATATTATGTAATTCTATAAACTATAGTATCATGGGAAAAACTGCAATTATTTATGGATCTACTACTGGCAACACAGAGAGTGTTGCGGATCTGATTGCTGAAAAAATTGAAGGAGCAACTGTATTAAGTGTTGGTGATTTTGATCCTTCTGATGTGGACTCTTACGATAATCTAATTCTTGGAACTTCTACATGGGGCGCTGGGGATCTTCAGGATGATTGGGAAGAAAAACTAGATGATATTGCATCGGCCTCTTTCGAAGGAAAAGTGGTTGCATTTTATGGACTTGGAGATTCTGATAGTTATGCCGATACTTTTGTAGACGGTATGGGAAAGATATATGATGCTATCAAAGATAGTGGTGCGACTGTTGTTGGTAGTGTTGCAGCGGATGGTTACTCTTATGATGAATCGGAAGCAGTGGTCGATGGTAAATTTGTTGGATTGCCATTAGATCAAGATAATGAAGAGGATCAAACAGAGGGTCGTATCTCTGCTTGGGTAGAAAGTTTTTTGTCGTTATTGAAGTAGAATTTGCAGGTTGAAGCCATTGAAGAATCTTCTTTTATGGCTTCTTCTATTCATTATTAAATATTTCGTTATGAAGGTATTTGTTCATCATGTATATGAGTATAAGAAGGGGCTTAGAAATTTAGTTTTACACACGATGTCTACTTCGATGGTTTCACAGGCAGTGGCACGTTTACAGAAAGGGGAGATTGATTTTTATATACAACACGTGACAGCGACCAAATGCAATATCTTTTTTGGAGCCAAAGAGTGTGTGGAGATTGTGAAAAAGATCTGTATAAGACCCTTGAATGAGTTGAGTGCTGAAGAGGATTTTATGTTAGGGATTATGTTGGGCTACGATCGTAAGGTTCAGTGTGAGAGGTATCTATCTCGATCAAGTATGCTTAATGCCATTGCTTCCTAAAGTGAGGTTATAGCCTTTCTTCTTCTTTAATAATAGTTCGATTTCCATCTATATTTATTTTACCTTTCTCGGAGGTGGTCGTTCTTTTTGTAGATTAACAGGGTGTAACATCCTCGTTATATGGTACTCTTCTTATTCCATTACAATTCATTCTATCGTGCCCAATGAGGGCAAACACATGTGTTTACCATGGTGTGTCAATATGTTGTATGGTTCTGACATCGCAATATTGGGCACATTATTGTGTGATATGATACAAGGTCGTGCCGTTGTCTCTACAGTAGATGCAATTCGTATTAAAAAAAATATGTGTTAATCCCTTCCAATCTGTGGCAATAATCTTGGTGTCTTTGTCGTATATTTTGGACAGTTCCAAGTGTTTGCCATGATATGTCTGTCCAATGTTTTACCCTAGTGTTCGTATTGGTTGACGTTCACGATTGTTGCCACAACACCTAGGAATCTCAAAGCTCCCGCTTCGTGATTGCACGTGACCTCGTGCAATATATATCTTATTCAATATACTGATGTAACTAACGGAAGCAGGAGCTTCCTATCTCCCAGGAGTTGAAGCATCAATATGTTGTTACATCATTGTTGTTTCGTCGAAATGTTGCCACAGCACCTGGGAACCTCGAAGCTCCTGCTTCGTGATTGCACGTGACCTCGTGCAATATATATCTTATTCAATATACTGATGTAACTAACGGAAGCAGGAGCTCAATGTCATTAAGTTAAGCTTTAATTATATTGCATCTCTTTGATTCGTAAGTGTTTTTGGACGTTTTCTGTTATCAAATTTTCTAGTGTCTCGCTCATTTTTTCTATTCGGTCGTATAGGAATTGTGTGTTTTTTTAATAGTTCTTTAATCTGAAATATCGTTTTGGACATTTCTTGTTCTGTAAAGAATATCTCAATGATTCTATTCTTCAAGATTCCATAGGATACATTATTGTTTACTTTGTAATTGTATTTTTTAGTCCCTTTCTGTTCTTTTAATTCATCATTAATCTCTTCGATTAATAAGGTTTGGATATTGCTAACAAAAATGGTGGAATAAAAATCTTGTAATATCACTTGTTCTGAGTTCCCTGAAAAGTTTCCAACCTTCAGTTTATTCTTCAATTCATTATAAAAAATCTCCACATTCCATCTCTTGAAATACAGGTCTTTAAATATGTTATTTCTATACTCATCTTTATCAAGAAGAGAACTTATAAGAATTTCAACAGTGCCATTTGGCAACACAACTTTATTCATGCGTACAATGATAGTTTCATCACCAGTGTAACCTTTTTCTTTTAAACATGTTATACTTGGAGATAATTCAATCAACTTTGTTTTATCCGTACTATTCAAAAACTCTTTTGTTTCTTTATTAAAGTTCGTTTGAACTCGAAAAAGAAAGTCAATATCCCTTTTCTTATGTTGATACATCATATCAAAAGAAGGATAGCCTCTGTCATATAAAATAAGATCACCAGGAGTTGCATGCTTTATATGATCAATCGCTAAATCTCGTTCTGTTCTAGAAAGTGGCTGAAGTGTTGAATCAATAACAAATCCATTTAATACATCATATAATAAAGAAACTCTTCCCTGAATAATAGGTTCTTTTGTATGTGGTTGATTAGATCCAAAGACTTCCATTAACTCTTTGGTATTGGGTAGAGTTAGAAGCGATCCATCTACTGCAAGGACTCTAAACTTATGCCATTTCTTATAAGTATTATCAGTATAAAATTCATCAGTAAGTTTCTTTGATAAAACATCAAACACCTTGTAATCAATCTTTTTTCTGCTTTGAACAAATGCACTCTTGGTAAAATGATCATCTGTTTTAAGTTTTTTGTCTTTGTTAAATACACCAATGATATTATCAATTTCAATAGATAGTGTCTTGGTAATTCTATTCATTAAAAAGAGAAGTATTTTCGGGAATTTTAATTTTCTATTTCTTGTAAAATCTTTGTCGTTCATTCTATATTGATTCTGTAATTCATTCGAATATATATATTGCATTATCTTTTTCAATATGAACTCAGGTGTTTTTTTTACCATGTCTATGTTGTTGATTATGAGTGTAATATACGAAATATTTATCATAATGACAAACCAAGTCATTGATAATCAACATATTACTTAACTTAATGACATTGAGCAGGAGCTTCCTATCTCCCAGGAGTTGACGCATCAATCTGTTCCTACATTGATTTGTTGTTACATCCTTGTTTTATCATCAAAATGTTGCTTCAACACCTAGGAACTGTTGTTTCAGTCAGGTGACTGTATTCGATACGGCCCTGTACTTCGACAAGCTCAGTAACCTAAATATCGAAGGGCTTCGTGGTATTATTTCATTCGTTTCTTCAACCAACAAAAATCTGTGTTCATCCTTTCCAATCTGTTCAATCAGTGGCAATAATCTTGGTGTCTCAGCGTCTTCGTGGTGAATCAATTTTACCATGATGCGTCAATTTGATCAAAAAAAAGATGGTTGATTTAAATGTATCCCATTTAATCAACCATCATATCTGTCGGCTATAGAATAGATCTATAGTTTATTGAAATTCAATCTTCTTTAGTTCTACCAACCACTCAGGAAGCTCACCCAAACGAAGTTTCAGTTGCGATTCATATAGAGATTCTGGTTTTACAGGAGTACCATGAGATTCATCGATCTTCACTTGAGAACTTTTAAAAGTAGTCCCTGCACCATGGAATCCAACGATTGTTGGAGGAAGGAGTTTCCAGAACCATGTCTTTGAAGACCAAAACTCAAAGTCTTTGTCTGCGGTATCTGTCTCTTTGAAGTTCCACAAGATAAGATCTTCCATATGGTTTGGAAGGTTTTGTCTTGCGCCACCTGCACGTCCTAAGAAGAATCCTCCTTCTACGCAATCAAATAGCGTTGCTCTTGGTTGCGATGCATGCGACTCGAAGCTTGTCTTGTCTGTATAACGAACTCTCCAGATTACAGTACCTATTGCTGGTCCTGCAACACCTGGTGCATGCCATTGAGAAGATTGGTCATCAATCTTACCTAAGAAAACACGTGAAGAGGCGCTGGAGCCTATCGAGCTATGTCCAGGTGTTCCAGTAATTACACAGTTTACTACAGAGATGTTTGCCGACCCTGAAACATGAGCAATACGGTTAAAGTCTTTAAAAGAACATCTTCTCATATAGCTATTCACAGTTCTACCAAGTTTCACCCCTGAATATCCACCATCGTGGAAAGCATTTTTATGGTGAACGAAATTTTCGTGCCAATTACCTACGAAAGCAATATCTTCAACACCCACTTCAGAACTACAAGCAAAAGTATACAGTTTCCAGTTATGTTTGGCTTCTACTCGATGCATTACTGGCTCATAGAAAGTGACTTTGTTTCCGTTGATCTCTTTGATCTGGTGGTACTCTTTAATATAGATACCTTTCTTCTCTGTGATCGATTTCCACTTTTTATCTACTTTACAACCACACATCTCATGCTTAATAAGCTCAGGGTCTTTATTGCTAAGATTGATAAACACCCATTGGTCTTTCTTTAGGCCTTCTGTTCTTGCAAGCTCGACTGTTTTGTCTCCTCTTTTAAGATCGTTTGCAATATTTGAAATATAGGTATCTTTTCCTCTTGCCGAGAACTCAATAAAATAAGGACATGTCCATAGTTTATTTGGATCTAATGGTGGAAGGTCTTTTGCAAAGTATATTTTTGTTCCCCCTTCATGAGATCCACTACCTCTTAATACGATCTTGTTTCCTCTAATTTTTATCGGAGTTGTAGGGTCTTTTTTCTCTTGTAGCCTATATTCTCCTGGAGGAAAGAAGATGATACCAGAACCATTCTTCTCTGCCGCACGTATTGCCTTCTGTACCGCTTTTCGATCAGAACGCTTATCATCAGGTTTGGCTCCATATTTGGTCACATCAAACACCTTGTAGTCTGCATCCTGTATAGCCTTTTCTCCTCTATGGTATCCAGCGTAGCTAAAATCCGGTAGCTCAGTCTCTTGCTTTAAGGACTTTTGTTTTACGTATTTTTGCCACGTTGGACTCTCTTGAGCTATCGTCATTGTGGAAAGTCCAAGAAACAATCCGCAATATATAAGTATACTTTTCTTAATCATTCTGTGTTTTTTTATTGTCTATATTGTGTTCTAAATCTCTTTGCTGTATTACAAATATAGAGAACTAAAATTTTCGTTTTGTTAAAAGATGTTCTAACTCTCTTTCCCCATAAGATAAATGCACAAAATTGTACAATTAGTCCCTGTTTTAAGCATTATGGTGCTTGTTTTGTATCTTAATACAGAGATTTGAGAGAGAATAGTGCCTTCACATTGATTTGAACTACTGACACGAAATAGACGATTTATGGGGAATCTTTACCATAATATATCCCCTCTCAGGGTGATATCATGGCAAAGATATAAGGTTTTATAATAGGGGAGATGCGCTTCAACAAGAGGCATAATGCCCCCGTCGTTATGGTGCTACGTTACAATGAAAGATATTACTCTTAAAGTAGATACATAGAGCCAATACTCGGTTTTATATTTGCACCTATGAATTAATCTTCAGTGTACTATAACCATTGCTCTTCTTTTGTAGCGATATCTGTGTGGTAATTCTCTCTTTAATCTCTTTCACATGACTAATGACGCCAATGGTTCGATTCTGCTCCATCTGAAGCCTTTCTAATGCAGTGATGGCAATATCCAAAGCCTCTTGGTCTAGTGTCCCAAATCCTTCATCGATAAATAGCGATTCCACTTGTGTCTTTTTGCCAGCCAATTCGGATAGCCCAATAGCCAAAGAGAGGCTCACAATAAATTTCTCTCCTCCAGATAGCGTTTTTACTGCTCTTGTTACATCGCCATGGTAGGTGTCCACGATAAATAGATCGTCCACCTTATCATTCCTTTGGTATTCGATCCAGTATCTATCCGAGAGGTTTTTCATATGACGATTGGCATGAAATAGTAGTTTGCGAAGGGTTAACTCTTGTGCATACTTCGCAAACTTATTTCCATTGGCATCTCCGATAAGCTCTACTAAGTTACGCCATTTGTTGGTTTCTCTCTCTTGATTTCCAATATCCTCTAGGAGTACTTTTGAGTGGATACTTGCTCTGTTGTTCTCCGTTAATTTATTTTCGATGATTCCCAGTTCCTTCGTCTTTTCATTGATCTCCTGTTGCAATGTCTTATCCAACATCAGCAGCTCTTGAAGACTCTTAGAAGAATCTATCTGTTTCTCTATTCGAACCAATTGTTCTTTGCAGCTACGTGTGGACTCCGTCAAGGTCACTTGCTCTTTGACTAGAAGTGATTCACGTTGTACTAGGGTATCATATTGGGATGGTTCTAATATCACTCTTTTCATCTCTTCTATTGCAGTGTAACCTAGTGTTTTGGCTCTTTGAAGAAGCTGCTTCTCTCTCTCTTGATACTGCTTTTCTATCTCTACCTTATCTTGTAGAATCTCTTTAACTCGAATGGAGACTCTTTGGATGTCAGCTTTTACCTGCACCTCTTGTTTTTCTAAAAGAGACAGTTTCTCACGCGAGCTCTCCTTTTTCTGTTCCGATTCAAGTCTCTCCTTCTGGGGATCTCGCTTTTGAAATAGCGATTCTCTTTCCAAGACCATCTTATCGTATTTCTCTTTATGTATTGCAAACCGCTTGCCCCCCTCCTCTGTCTGAATCTTTGCTAAGTTGAGCTCTTTAATTTCGGTCTCCTCTCTGGTGATAAGATTCTGTAACATCGTTTGGAGTGTTTCAATCTCTCGATGTAGTTGTTCGTGCTCTGCAACGCGCTCTTTTGCTTTCTTGACCGCAATGCCTACGCGCTCTAGTTGGCTGTCCAAAGAGACTTGTAAAATCGATTCCAGTTGTATCAGTGTTTTGTTGACTTGATTAAACTTTGTCACCAAATCGTCGATAGTTTTTTTGCGATCACGAATCTTGTGTAAGTTGTTTAGAGAAACGTGTAGTTGGTTCAACTTCTCAAGCGAGCCTTTCATACTTTTGATTTTCGTATTAGACTCTTGGCTATCTAGCAACTGCCATGGTTGAGACAAATGGATATGTTGGATCTCCTCTTTTATTGAGGCAATCTGTCTCTGGCTATCCGTTATATTTTGATTCTTCAATGTGGCACTTGTTCTCTCTTTGGTCAAAGTATGCACCAATTTTGTTTGATCTTCAGAAGCTTTAACAATCCGCTGCTTCGTTTCAGAGATGCTTCTAGTGGTTTCATCCAACTTATTTTGCGGCATCTCTTGGACATACGGATGAGACAGTGATCCACAAAGAGGGCAAGGGCTCTCCGGAGTCAAACTATCTCGCACCACTTCGTAGTTAGACTCAAGGACCTCTCTCTCTCTTCTTTTTTCTAGCTCTTCAAGGCGCAGTTTCTCTATTTCTAACTGCTGTCTGATCTTCTCCGTCTCTATTTCTAACTGAGTACAATGTAATTCAGAGGCCTTGACAAGCTTTTTATCCTCCTCTATGGCTTTGACCAACGTTTCTGTTTGTTTACGGTAGTCCGTATATTTTAATAGTGCATCTATCTCTTTTTGAATCTGCTCTTTTTTCAGATTGATGGTCTCAAAGGTATGTCCTTGAAGCTGCTTTTCTAAAGTCTCCACATAATCATGTGCTTTCTGTTGTGAGGAGTGAAGCACTGTCAGTTTTCCTGTAATCGTTTTTTCGGACTGCAGTGCCAACACTGTTTTACTCTCGCCCTCTTTTTTGTAATAACTTTGAATCTCTTGGTTGTCGTTTGTCAGTTGTGTCTCTAGGGATTCAACCAAGAATATTTTTTGTTGAAGTTCCTCTACCTGTTTCGACTCTTTGCGCTTTTGTAAGAGCACCTCTTTCTTCTCTTTGGCTTTGAGAATATCTTTTTGAATTGTCTCTACCTTTTGCTCTCTCTTTCTATATCCCTCTTCCTGACTTTTTTGTTGTGTATGCAGTGTAATCAAGGATTCCTTTGCTACTTTAATATCTTGATCAAACTCTGTTACTTTAGTCCATATTGGAGTCATCTTCTTCTCATTCTCTACCGTCTCCTTATAGCAAATCGTTGCTTCCTCTAGATGTTTGGATACTCCTTGAAGTAACTCTTTTTTCTCATTCTCCTCTTTCTGCTGGTTTGCACTCTCTTTAGATAATTTATCTATATGGTCTTTATCTTGATGAAGCTGGTGGATTTCAATAATATGAGGTTGCACTCTATTATGTGCTGTAATCATTTGGCGACTCTCTTCGAATGCTGCCACTTGGTCGTTTAGTTTGAGAGTCTTCTCTTGTAGTCCCTTTTGTAGAGTCAGCGCATCCTCTTTTTGTCGATGCAAGTTTTGTTGATCTTGATATCCTTTGAGCACCTCTCTTTTTTTCTCTAGCAACCCTTCATGGCTCTTTTTCTCTTCAGTATAAACCTTAAGCTCTTCAGGAGATAGAATATTTAGTTTCTCTAGTTCTTGTCTCTTCTTCTCTAAATTTAGGCTCTCTGCTTTATGTCTATCGAAAGTCTCGATACCAATTTTACGAAACACTTCCGTCCCTGTTATCTTCTCTAACAGCTCCCCTCGTTCGTTTGGACCTGCTTCGATAAACTTCGTAAAAGCTCCCTGCGATAGCATCATCGATCGATTAAACTGGTCAAAGCTTAGTCCAATGATACGACTGTTTTCTGAAGGTACCGTACTTCTCTTTTCAGATATAATCACCGAACCATTCTCTTGAATCTCCGATAGCTCCATCTCATAATCTCTCAAGTTACCAGTTCTAGTATGAGAGATCATCCATTTCGAACGATAGGTGGTTCCCTTCACTTGATATGTTACCTCTGCTAGTGCATTTTTGGCATTCTTGGTCATGATAGATCCAAAAAGATCTATAGCACTTTTGGATAATCTTCCTGTTCTTGGTGTTTGGTTGTATAGTGCCAAACAGATGGCGTCGAGGATGGTGCTCTTACCTGATCCTGTGGGGCCTATGATTGCAAAAATGCCAGTGTCTGATAGTGGCTTTTGATCAAAGTCTATGGAGTGTTTTCCTTTTAACGAGTGAATATTCTCGATGGTTATATTGATAATACGCATGATCTAATCGAGTAGGGTAGGGTTATTAGATATTAATTCTTTTAAAGTCTGCATCAAAGGCTCTCTCTCTTCGATATGATGATCCATCAGGAGAGAATCGAATACCTCTTCTACACTCATCTCACTTAGATCACGTGCATACTGTTGTGCCTCTTTACGTTTCGAATGGTTCGACTCAAAACGAAGACTCTCTTTGATAACCTTATATTGTTCGTTTTCTCTTTCTGTTTCTAGCCACTGCTCATAAGCTACAATTATATCGGGGTGGTATTGCGGTTCCACTATTTGTACTTCAAACCAATCTTTACGCGAAGTCTCTTTGGTATGTTGGGAGAGTGTCTCTTTCACCTCCTCTAGGGTTCCTTTCACTCTTCCCCATTTACGTAGTTTCGGGACGTCCTTGGTGGTTACCGACATCTTATTGTCTTTGTCGATATCTATCAGAACTACCTGCTTGGTGTCTCTATGTTCTGAAAATGAGAGAGGGATAGGAGATCCACTATAACGAACTTCACTGTGACTCTTAATCTTCTGTGGTCGGTGGATATGTCCTAAGGCAAAATAGTCGATCTCTTCAGGAAAAAGGTTGGCATCTATGCCTTGTAGTGTGCCGATATGAATCTCTCTTTCACTTTCCGATGTCGAGGCTCCAGTAACCAACAGGTGTCCCATGGCTAAGATGAATGGACTGCTCTCTTTTTCTTGAAGAACATGATCTACAGCTTGGCGATAGTGTGCGACTATTCCTGCTTCTGTCGCTTTCATTTTATCTTCGAATGACTCTCCTGGAAGCGACTGTCTGATATCTCGATCTCGAAGAAATGGTGTCGCAATGATTGCAATCTCTTTCTCTCCATTATCTATATAAAAAATTTCTTGATCTAAAGAGTTAGGCATCCCTCCAACAACATCTATCTTAAACTGTCGAAGGAGCTCTTTAGGAGCATTTAATGTGCTTATCTGATCGTGATTACCACCTGTGATAATGATGCGCTTACAGTGGCTCTCTTTAAGTTGTAGGATAAAGTCGTAGTATTGTTGCAACATGGCATTGGATGGATAGCCTACATCAAATATGTCCCCTGAAATAACAAGAAGGTCTACCCGTTCTGATTCGATCACTTGCATCAACCATTGAAAAAAGTGGAGGTGTTCTTCCGTACGTTCTTGTTGGTGTAGCTTATGACCAATATGCCAATCGGATGTGTGAAGTATCTTCATATAGAAAGGTTATAAAAAAAAAGATTACTACCACATTGATTCTTTACGAGCCCTGTGACAGCAATCTTACTTTTAATCGAAACTAAAAAATAGTGTTATCCCATTACGACTCCATCTCTCTCTTTAAAGCTTCCAATTTGTCATTTTGGAATGGATGGTATGTCTGCGTTAATGGATTTAATGAAATTATGGTGTAGACTTGTTCTACACGAATATCGTCTTTCTTTAATGACAAGTGAGTGGCGATGGTGTTAAAAATTAACTGCTCATCTCGCTTCTCTTCTGTGATCTTGATAATAGCATCAATTAGTGGAGCAACCTCTTGGTATCCTACCGTATTCTCCATTACTTGTGCTACGTGCTCAATGATTTCGTTCACCATCTCTTCTTGTACATCAATCTTCTTTGCCATGATATTTTTATTTGCAAATTAGTAAAAATAGATAGAAACCATGAAATATACTTAGTTTTTTAGTCCCTCTTTTTGTGTTATGATCTTCTCTAACATCTTGCGATATTGATCTGCAGGATAGGAGTATTTAATAGCGAGTGCTTTATTGATCTGCTTCATGGCCTCTTTTACTTCTCCTAACATCTCATTACAAACTGCGAGATTGTATAGAATAACCGCTTTTTTCTTGATGAATTTAGGGTTATCTAAACACTTTAGGTAGTACTCTTTTACCTCTTCCCATTGAAATTTCTTTGCTTTAGGAAAGATATGACTCTCTTCGTATATTTTATTTATAGCAAAGAGGTTTCGTGTACTATTGTTCCATTGAGGTATAAATTTCTTTACCACATCCTCACTACTCACATATGCGATATTCTTTACCATCTCATAGTATGGAGGAACTTTCTCTAGAACCTTACTTAAACCACTCCCTTGAGATTCCCAATAGAGACTCGACTCTTTGTTTACACTGATCAACATCTCCTTTTTCTCTAGATCATAGTATTTCCAAACAGCTACATATTTACCCTGTACTTCGTAGTTGCGATATCCCCCTTGATATTGATCGTTATAGATATCTCCTTTAAGTTGGGTGATGATCCCCTCTAAAACCAATGCTTTTGAGGCATGATATTTTGCCTGTAGAAATAACATGTCTGTCTTAGAGAGTTCCGGTTTGATGATCTTCGAGGGATCATTGGTTAATGTATCATATCGAAAACTATTCAAATCTAAAAGGACATCTTTGTTCTGCTTATATAACTGGTCAGCCATGCTCTGTGTCGCAATATCCGTAAGCATAGGACAATTGATAACGGTGTCGGTTTCTAAGTGATTCTGAATAAAAAAGCCTTGGAGCGCAAGAGAGTCTAGATCCCTTGAAAGATAGTTATTTCCTCTATTGATTACTAAAATAACATTATCTTCGATCGGAATCATGCCCTTCGAATCCTCCATCAACTGTATCGGAATCTTACATACTGTTTGACACGATGTAACAATAAGGCCAATGGCAATAAACAATATTGACTTAAGTATACTACTCATATTCTATTCCATATATAATCTGTAAATATAGTCATTATAAATTAAATTTATTCTCTATTTTAACCTGTCTGATATCACAATATCATTAGATATTTCTTTTGTTAGCTTTTTTTACGTATTATATTCGCTGAATAAAAAGTCGAAACAAAGATTTCTTACTACTTTTGTTTGGATGTATTGTCTAATGTTATAAACGAATAGATCATGATCAATCATACTGTATTATTCAAAGTCCAAGACTTTGATACTCCTAAGGATAAGCAAGATGCATTACTCGAGATCAAAGAGTCTTTGATGGGCTTAGATGGCAAAATAGAACAGTTGAAACACATTGAAGTCCAACTTCATCATACTTTGAATAGTGACTCTTTTGATTTGGCTTTAATAACACATTTTAACACGTTGGCGGATGTAGATATTTATCAAGTTCATCCTCTTCATCTTGAGGTTGTGAAGGTCGTGAAGAAATATGCTGTTGGACGTGCATGTGTAGATTTTGAATTTTAATTAAAACTGGATAAATGGACAGCAATAAAGGATTGTATCCTATCAAATTTACCCCTATTCTTAAAGATAAGATTTGGGGAGGAGACAAATTAGAGTCAATTTTAGGTAAAAAGATTGCACCACTTCCTAATGCTGGAGAGTCTTGGGAAATCTCTGGTGTCGAGGGAGATATATCTACCGTAGCAAATGGTTTCCTTGCCGGAAACAATCTTCAAGAGTTGATTGAGATCTATATGGGCGAATTGGTAGGAGATAAAGTCTACGAAAAGTTCGGTACAGAATTTCCTCTTTTGATTAAATTTATCGATGCGAATGATGACCTATCTATTCAAGTGCATCCAGATGATGAATTATCTAAAGAGAGACACAATGCCTTCGGTAAAACTGAAATGTGGTATGTTGTTCAGGCAGATAAAGACAGTACTCTTATCTCTGGTTTTGCCAAAGAGGTGACCAAAGAGGAGTATGTGTCTGCTGTGGAAGAGAATACTGTGATGGATATGCTAAACACGGAGACTGTAACGGCTGGAGATGTGTTCTTTATGCCTGCGGGGCGTGTGCATGCTATTGGTCGAGGTCTTTTGGTTGCAGAGATTCAGCAAACTTCTGACGTAACTTACCGTATCTATGACTTCAATCGTAAAGATGCGCAAGGCAATGGTCGTGAACTGCATACAGAGCTTGCTGTGGATGCGATCGACTTTACAAAAGAAGATAATTATAGAACAGAGTATAACGCAGAGAACAATGCTTCTACTGAGGTTGTTTCTTGTGAATACTTCACTACCAACGTGATGAATTTCGACCAAAAGATCGAGAAAAACTTCAATAAGCTTGATTCTTTTGTAATCTATATGTGTCTAGAAGGAGCATATACTATTACATGGGAAGAGGGAACTCTTGAGATTGGTTTAGGCGAGTCTATTCTTGTCCCTGCTTCTTTAGAGAACTTTACTCTTACTCCTAAGGGCTCTACCAAATTATTAGAAGTATACCTGAAAGATTCTGAGAAATAATAGTCTTTCAATAAGAATAAAATTACTATTTTTAAAAAGAGATACTTTTTGTATAAGTATCTCTTTTTTTAGTTTTTATTAAATATTGTTTTAGATGGATAAACAAGTTGCTTTAACTCTCTCTAGCGGTGGCGCAAGGGGAATAACCCAAATTGGGGTAATTCAAGAGATCCTTGAGCGTGGTTATACTATAAGCTCTATTGCTGGTGCGTCTATTGGTGCTGTGGTTGGCGGTTTGTATGCTGCTGGTAAATTAGACGACTATACAGAGTGGATTTGTGACCTAGATCGGATGGATGTGTTTCAGTTAATGGATCTAGACTTCTCTGGACAAGCTGGATTAATCCAAGGGAAAAAAGTGTTTGGACATTTAGAAGATTGGGTTCAGGATATTGATATTGAGTCTCTTCCAATTTCATTCGTTGCAATTGCTAGCGATATGATCAACCGAAGAGAGATTATTTTCGATAAAGGTGATCTGTTAACAGCAATGAGAGCATCTGTAGCAATACCCGGCTTCTTGACTCCTGTACTACATGAAGACTCTACTCTTTTTGATGGAGGAGTGTGCAATCCAATTCCTGTTAATCGTATAATAAAAGAGGATCATCATCTTCATGTGGCTGTCGACTTAAATGCATTTGTCACCACAGAGAAAGACAATATAATGCGTAATATGATCCAAGAAACAGAGGAGAAAACAGCCCCTTTTCATCTTGAAGGCCCTGTCTTTGATAAGGTATTTACTCTTTTCAATAAGTATTCGTATATCTTTGGAAAGTCTAATGACGATGACAAACAGAAGAAATCCGAAACACTCTCCTATTTTTCCACTTTAAATCATATGTTTGATATGATGCAGGAACAACTGTCTGGATATATATTGAAGGATTATCCACCAGATGTATTGATTAAAATTCCACGTGATCTTTGTGGTACTTTTGAGTTTAATAAATCACGTGATCTTATCGAAATAGGCAGATATGCTGCACGGGAAGCTTTTTATGCGATCGAAAAGAAAAACTTATAGTATTCTCTAATAAGAGCAACAGGTTGATTCTATTAGATGTGTCGATAGAAAAAAGAAATTCTTCATCCCCTTTACGATCTAATGGTAGGGGATGAAGAATTTTTTTTATGTATACAAATCCTCACTTTGCCTCTTGAAATGAATCTATAAACCCCAAGAGGAACATAAACTAGAAATTGGATAGAACCTAATAGGAACTCTTTTCGATTCACTAGATTGCAAAGGTAAACTTATGAAATAACTCATTGAGGAAAAACCATGCGGATTCAACAGAACTAACTCTAGAAGAATGAGACATTTGTGTGTTCGCAATTAGAATGCTGTAAATTGTAACAAAAAAAACATGCCACCGAAACAAGTTACTTGTACAAATTTGTCTTTATTGTATCCATACTATCGTTAGCAAATTGTAACACAAATCATTGATTTGTCAATCAAAGATATCCTCTATATGAAAGTGGTTGAATCATGTGAAGTGTGTCGCTGAATTTCAACTTTATAGAGACTCCTTGTGTGGGGACCTGAATAAATCGTTTAGGTCACTTTAAAAGTGCTTTCATAAGGGATTCATTCGTACTTTGTTCATGGTTTGTTCATGGTTTGTTCATGGTTTGTTCATCGATTCTCCATCGATTTGATGGACAAACCATGAGGCAGCCATGAGTGATGTATGGACAAAGGAACTGTCAAACAGGGGGCAAACAAGGAGCAATAAAAGAGTGTCTCCTCATTTTAGGACTGTTTGACAAGGTCCAGAAAAGAGTGTAAGTTCTAAAGTAGTGATGGTATAAATAGGTCTATTACCCCCTTAATTACCTTTTGAACTGTAACTTGATTTCTGGAAAGGGTGTTGATTAAAACAATCTCTTATCGAAATCTATTTGGAATTAGAAGGATTGTGTTCCTCTAACATCTTGTCAATAACCTCTTTGGTCTCTTTCATCAACTCCGGAAGAGAACCTGACTGGATAGATGGAGCAAAAACAATAGTCATTTCTGTTCTCCATTTACCCATTTGCTTTAGAAAGTGAGGAATAAAAGTGGCACTTCCTGTCCACGAATCTTTCGGGTTATGATAGATGATAGAAACCGGTGTCACAGGTGCCTCCAACTCAGTTGCTACTTTAAAAGAACCTCTCTTGAATGGAGCAGTTTTATTTCCTGCATTGGTTTTCCCTTCAGGGAAAAGAATAATACTATTTCCTCCTTCAAGCTCTTCTTTTAGTGTACGCATCACCTTTATCATGGAGGATGCATTTCCTCGATTAACCAAAATCATATTGATCATTTTTGCAGCACTCTTCACAATAGGCCATTTTCCAATCTCTTGCTTGGCAATAATAGAGTAACGTCCTTGTGCCAATAGTACAAAGATGTCTAAATACCCCTGATGGTTTGCCATCACAATTCCTGCACTTTTTGGTCTATCCCCATAGTACCTGATTTTAATGTTTAATAGCCATAGCGATGCATTAGCCCAAATATAACTAACACTCTGTCCAATTTTTCTGTTTTTCCCACTTATATACCATACAAGAAGACCTGAAAACACAACTATAAAAGATACGATGACCAACAATATAAGTCGTAGTGTCGACAGGATGTAAACAAAGATATTCATCATGTAAAAAAGTAATTAAATTTTATTAATAGTTAAAAACTCTTCCATTTATTGGGGTGGGGATAGTATTGATACGCAAAATAGCGTCTTTATTTTCCCCCAATATTATAAGAATCTTAACTTATAACTTAGATTCTGTTTTTTTTACAAAGATATACTTATATTTCTTTCTACATTTGTGCTACAAGTTTTTTTATGATGTGTCGTTGCAATGAACATTTTGTTATTGTAGCTGTACAATAATTGTAGTCTATTTTATTTTTTTTAGAAAGAAACGATGAAGATACGTTTAAAAATCTTTTCTGGTTTTATTATCATGGCACTTTTAATGGTTGCCGCTGGGGCAATTTCAGGAATTGAATTTTCAAAGATTGGTGTATCCATTAACAGGATTTTGAGCCAAAATAACACGAAAATTAAAGCTTCTAACCAGATGCTAACGAGTCTTGAAAAGCAAAATGAAGGTATCTTGTTAATCTTGCAAGGACAATGGAGTGTTGGATATGAGGACTTTGAACAGGGTGGTGACTCTTTCTTAGAAGCTTTAAATATTGTCAAAAAAGATACTATTAGTAAAGTGGAAAGACAGAGTGTTGAAAATCTTGCAATCTTTATCGATGATCTAAATATGATGAAGGACTCCACTCTTTTTAATCGTAAAATTGCTACTTTGGAGTGGTACTATCAGAACCCATATCCTCTTTTAACAAAGATGACACACGAGGTGATTAAGATTCAAAAGTATAATCAAAATGCGCTTTTTAAAACTTCTACTGGTCTAAAAGAACGTGCTAAGCGTGCTATTGTTCCTGGAGTCGTGGTTGTGGTTGCTTTACTTCTCTTTATCTCTGTATTCTCGTATCTAGTGAACCATTTCTTTGTGGAACCAATTATACGTATTAATGATAGAGCCAATGATAACCTGAGATATGGTCGGCCTTTTGATGTGAATATCCAAACAAATGATGAATTGCGTAAGTTGGCTGAGGTGATTAAGAAACTAACCAATAAGAATCAATAGTACAGTTATGAGAGGTTATGTTGTTATACGCCAACTTGGCTTGGTCTGTTTACTGAATGGTGTTTTTCTTTTTATCTCTTTTCTGATCTCTTTAGGATATGCTGATGGAGCGCAGATGGCTCTGCTTTTTAGTAGTATTCTTGCTATCTTATTTGGATTGGTTCCCTATATCTTTATCCCGAAGATCGAAGATATCAATAACCATGAAGGACTCGCTATTGTCGTTTTAGGGTGGATGATATCCTGTGTGATTGGGATTGTTCCTTATATCCTATATGGAGGAGAGTTTACCTTAGCCAATGCCGTCTTCGAGAGTGTGTCTGGCTTTACTACTACAGGTTCTACGATCTTAAATGAGATACAGACTCTTCCTAAAGGAATCCTTTTTTGGAGATCGTCGACTCACTGGCTTGGAGGTATTGGAATTATCATCTTCGTCTTGGCTATTCTGCCTCAATCAGGACAAGCCAAACTAGTACTTTATAGTAATGAGGTTTCCCCTTTGGCAAAAGAAGATCTACGCTATACTACAAAGAAATCCATTCGTGTGATATTGGTTGTGTACCTAGTGCTTACGCTTGCCGAAGTCGTCCTATTGAATTGGTGCGGTATGGGCTGGTTTGATGCTGTGAACCACTCCTTTGCTACGATTGCTACTGGAGGTTTCTCCACTAAGAATATGAGTGTTGCAGCTTTTGATAGTGCCTCGATAGAGATGGTGATTAACTTTTTTATGTTGATCTCAGGTATCCATTTTGGCCTGTTATATATGACTGCTTTAGGAAAGCGTTCCAATATCTTTACCTCTCCAATTGTTCGCTATTATTTAGGAGGTATGGCTGTTGCTACCATTTTAGTCTCTGCAAAACTCGTTGCCGATGGATATTACCCCAATTTTTTAACAGCTGCTAGATATGCCTCTTTTCAGTTGATATCGGTTGGAACCACTACTGGATTCGCTACTTGTGATACTGCTTCTTGGCCTCCATTTACACAGGTTATTCTAATTTTCTTTACCCTACAATGTGCTTGTGCTGGGTCTACCTCAGGAGGTATTAAAGTAAATAGGGTGATGATCTTGTGGAAGGGGATGCTAAATCAATTAAAGAAAATTCAACATCCTAGAGCCGTTGCAACCTCTAAGATTGGAAAGATGACTCTTTCGGAAGAGACCATTTCAGGAGCGATTACTTTTATTGTAATTTATCTAGTCGTTATCTTTGCAACCACATTGGCGCTTACAGCAATGGATATCGATCTGTTTACCTCTTTTAGTGCTTCTGCAACTTGTATGGGGAATGTGGGTCCTGGTTTCGGAAATGTTAGTTCGCTTGGAAACTTTAGCTCTATTCCCGATTTAGGTAAGTATCTATTAAGTGGAAATATGCTCTTAGGTCGTCTAGAGATATTTAGTATTTTCGCACTCTTCTCGAAAAGATAAGAGTACTCTTAGTATAATATAAAAATCCTATGTTCCAGTGAGACATGGGATTTTATATTGATTATCATTTTATTCAGTTAAAAATACCTCCTTAAATTATCTCTTTTAGTATACCGTTTGGTGCAATAGAATGTAGCAAATATTATAGGCTTTACTGTCTTTTACTTTTTTATTGTTTCAAAGATGACTCATTTGTTATCTGAATGTTATGTACCCTTCGATTTCATCATTTGAATCCTTCATATAGAAAAAATCTTTTGTGTTATAGAACATTCTTTAGATCATTGGGTTATAGTGTTTAATAGGTGACTTATGTCTCTTTTAGTTCTACATCTATAGGCTAATAAATCTTTAAACTTGTTATCAAAAGTCATATTTGTCACATATTTTTTTAAATTTATCAGTTAGTCAATTGCATATTTTATTAATTAAAGAGGTATAATGGATTTTTTATCAAAAAGAACCAAAGTGGTGGCTACTGTTGGCCCTTCTAGTTGTAGCAAAGAGATGTTGTTACAGTTGGCTGCGTCTGGAGTCAATGTATTTCGTTTAAACTTCTCTCATGGTACCCATGAAGACCATGCGAAGGTGATTGCCAATATTAAAGAGATTAATAAAAATTTTCACTATAATCTTTCTATTCTTCAAGACCTTCAAGGACCTAAGATCCGTATTGGTCAAGTGGAGAACAATGGGGTAGAGATTGTCCCTGGAGAATCTCTTGTCATCACTACAAAAGAGTGTCTTGGTACTTCTGAAAAGGTGTCTACTGTTTATCAAGGTTTCACAAATGATGTGAAAGTGGGAGAGAATATCCTGATTGATGATGGTCGTATCCGCCTAGAGGTGAAAGAGATTCATGGAGACGAGGTGGTTACCGAAGTGATTATCGGTGGACTTCTTAAAAGTCGTAAAGGAATCAATCTTCCAGATACCTCAATCTCTGAAGGTTGTTTGACAACCAAAGATTTAGAGGATCTTCAGTTTGGTATTCAGAATGACGTAAATTGGGTGGCAATCTCATTTGTACGTTCTGCTGCCGATATCGAACAGCTACGTAGCATCTTAGATGAAGCTGGTTGTGATGCTAAAATTATTGCTAAAATTGAGCGACCTGAAGCGCTTCGTCGTATCGACAAGATCATCGATGCGACTGATGCTATTATGATTGCTCGTGGAGACCTTGGTATTGAAACAAGCTTCTCTGAAGTGCCTATCGTACAGAAAGAGATCATTCAAAAATGTAAGCGTCTTGCTAAGCCCGTAATCGTGGCAACACAGATGCTTGAGAGTATGGTGAAGAATCCAATGCCTACACGTGCTGAAGTAAACGATATCGCTTCTGCTGTGATGGATGGTGTAGATGCAGTGATGCTTAGTGAGGAGTCGGCTGCTGGACAATATCCTGTAGAATCAGTACAGGTGATGAGCCAAGTGATCCGCTCTGTTGAGGTAAGCAACGCTTTCCCTTACGATGGACAGTTTGATGTTACCATTAACGACAACTGCTATTATAGCCGTCATATCATTCAGAATGCAGTGACACTTGCCAAAGACATTCAAGCAAAAGCAATCGTAGTAATTAGTGAAACAGGTTTTGCTGCTGCACATATTGCACGCCATCGTCCAGATGCAAATATCTATGTCTTTACTCCAAATCGCAAGATGGTGAACTCTCTATCTCTAATGTGGGGGGTACGTACTTTCTTCTTGCCTAAGATGCCAACCGTTACTTCGGAGTTCTTAGAATGGATGGAGAAAGAGATGGTACATAAGAATTATCTAAAGAATGATGATCGTTATGTTTTTGTTGGAACTCTTCCTCCAGAGCGTATTGGTTCTCGTATGGCACTAATTGGTGTGGTAGGTGAGGAGCTTTAAGCCTGAATAATATTACTTAACAAGAGAGGGGGAAGCAATATGCTGCCCCCTTTCTGCGTTTTATTATTTATGATATCTTTGCCAATTATTATTAACTCATTTTAGTCGTTCACAAAACTCTTGCTCTTTCCCGCGGAGAGTATTCCATCTTAAATATTAAACAATAACGAAAAAACATCATGAATACGATAGAAGATTGCGTCTGTACGCACATAGAAACTGCTCCCACACAATATCTCGAATGTCGTTTCGAAAGTGTTCATATGAATAGTCTGATATTGAATGGCTATGAGTTTGAAGATTGTGAATTTATAGGGTGCGATCTCTCCCTTGTGAACCTCTCTGGTAGCGCTTTTCGTAACGTAACATTTCGAGAGTGTCTTCTACAAGGAGTCGCTTTTAACCATGCCAATCCTTTTCTTTTGGCGTTTCATTTTGATCATTGTCGTCTAGATCAATCTCAATTTATAGAGATGGATCTGCGTAACTGCTCTTTTCGAAATGCAAAGGTCCGAGAGGCAATATTTGAATCTTGTAATATGCAAAAAGTAGCTTTCGATCGTGTGGATCTTGGAGGAACGTTCTTCGATCGTTGTAATCTAATGAACGCTGATTTTCGTTCTGCCGAACAGTTAGCTCTCGATCCTGAACAGAATAGAGTAAAAGGTGCTCGCTTCTCTTATCAGTCTGCCATAGGATTGCTTACCAAATACCAGATAAAAGTCTCACATTGATTTGCTATTGATTCTCTTCCACGCCTTTTGATAGGCTTGGAGAGGGGTTATTCTTTAGTATTCCCCGCATCTCTGTTTTCCTACTACTATTTGCCCAATATTTATATGCGATTCTTACATGTAAATGAATCCATAAACGATGCCTTGATATTTTTTGAAATATGTTTTCGTAATATGTTGTGACAACCCCTGGGAACCTCGATGCTCTTACTTCGTGATTGAACGAGATCTCGTGCAATACTATTTGTATCCAATATATTGCTTCTTATTTCACCAATTTATGAACAAGCCCTGTATTCTTTTACTTGTTGTCTAAACTTATAATAAGTAGATTGTGCAGGAATAGAATCAGAAGCATGTAAAAGTCCTAACGCTGATCGGTAAAGTAGATTGAATTGACAGTTTTCAAACAACATTTCATCACTTATACCAGCACCTTCTTTCAAAATCATCATACCAACAAGAATACGAATAGGATAGTTGGGACATCCATTATCTTGACAATAGATCGGCGCAAAAATATCCTCACTTATCTGATAAACAACGAGCTTTCTAAATTGATTGTGCCAATGATTGTCATCATGATAGATATTTGATGCACGAGATGGTAATCCTTCAATTATTGAGGGACTATCAAACATATCTAGTTGTTTGTTGGCAGGACTACGTTTAAACATTTTGGATTATTATTGTTCTTAATACCATAAATATAACACTTTAATTAACAATATGTTATATTAGGCGTAAGGTTTTCGGAGTGGACTCATAAATTGATACTATTTATTTCTACTGTATCAGATGAACCTTTTTGGTTAACGAGCATCTCTCTCTTTTATCAGGTACCATACAGCAAAGTAAAGAAACCCATTAACAAGAAGGACATAGCCTAAGATAAAGCTACGTAAGGTAGCATAGTCTTGTACGGTATCTCTGGTAATATGAAATACATTTTTAAAATAATATCTTGTAGTATCATTAATAAAGCCACCCCAAAGCTGCCCTTGTGATTTACTAAATGCAAACCCTACAAGCAAGAACACCATAAATAGGAATACCCTCACAATAATCGTTTTCACTTTACTATCCTTCTTAAAAAAGAGTACCCCAATAGACAGTTTTACATAAAAAGCGAAAGAGAGTGCAAATACTACAGGAATATAAAAACCATAAAAAGGATTTTGGTTAAGCTGTTCCATAAAACGCCCTATAGGAAGAACGAAATCTTGGATAGTTACTGAAGAATAAAACAGTATGGGATTCACCACTATAACCCAAACAAAAAAACGTATAAAAGAGTAGATTAGACGTTCCGTAACGGTTACAGGGATCATCAAATTCCCAAGAGTATTCCTTTTATGGGTTACAAATAATGGGGAGTCAGGTGAAAGATAACCTCCTAAAAAGATCGAGGTAACAGAAAAGACTATGTATCTATTTTTAAACAGTTGTGTGAAATGTATAGATCTAAGGCGAGGCAGTTCTATTAATAAGGGCAAGAAATAGAGAATAAATAGGAAAAGAGCCATCAACAAATATGTCTTCTTCTTTAATGCCCAGTCTACTTTACATAGCTGTATGATTCTAGTGATGTTTACTTGGTCAGTCATTATACAAAAAGTTCAGTTATGTTTTTAAAATCATCAGATAATCAGGGCTTGTTCATGAAATTTAAGCAGCGAAGACATCGTGTATTTTATCAGTATTGTGCACAAGTTCTTCTCTTAAAATATTTAAGTTGTTGTAACTATTTATTTCCATTAACTTACTGCATATAAATAACATAATAGAGGATATCGATTTTTGCAATCCATGATCTAAAGACTTTAATTTGTCTTCTCCAAAATTAACATCACGAATACGATTCATTATTTCTATTTTCCAATGACCTCTAATAGCTCCAGCAATTTCATCAATTTTCCCATTATAATTTGTGATATAATATCGTGTTTCTGTACTCCTTTTATCTCTCTTTACATTATAACTCTCTCTTGTCACTTTAATCATATTACATATGCCACTATTACACCATCTAGGATCTAACATTTCTGTATTTATTGGGTATATTTCGTACCTCCTAGAGTCTATTCTTCCATGCGACTTGTCTATTTCTGTCATCACATCATCTACTTTTATATGATTGGATGTATGTACTAAGTCATCCTTTAATTTCTGCTGATTGGACTTTATTTGAGTTAAATAGAATCGACTATTTTGGTGAATATTAGACAACAGATTTTCTGAATTATGCATTGCATCTAGTGTTACCTTTGCCTTCTCTGGCAACTCAAGAATATGATCATAAACAATGTTCTTTTCACTCTCTTTTGTACCATCATAAAAGCCTAATAACTGCTGTATATTTGTGTTATGACCAATAGAATAAATAATACTTAACCCTCTCTTTTTATTGTTTTTAGAATCTATACTTCCTCGAAGTTCCTTCCCATCAATAGATATCCATTCTGTAGAAGAGTATACTTCATCACAAATTGTCAAAAAGGAATCATAATCAAATTCAGATAGGATTCTTGTTAACTGAACTCGACTTATACAACTGTCGATATCTTTATGCAAACAGATACATAGTTTCTCGTAATGACGAACCATATTGCGATGAATTTTATTCATACTTAGATGACCATAACTTGTCAGAATCGAGATAATAAAAAGAGTGATAACAAAAGCCAATTCGTGCTTAAGTCCTACATGACTCCTATTATCTACCAATTTGACTTGTAATTTCTCATAAAATCTTCTAATTTCGGCACTTGAAAGGTCGTTATTCATAATTTATATCTGTTTTTACAAATCCAAATATAATATGAATAGTCGACCTTTTCTCATATAAATAATTCATGAACAAGCCCTGTAAAAGAATATAATGAGAAGAATGAATCTGATTTATTTGAAGATGTTTTTACACAAATCACTTCTTCTCATATAGAAATACTTGGCATTAAGAGTGATACTATAAGAATGGATAGCAAACTGCTGAATAGCAACATAAAATGGCTTTCTCTATATAGTCTAATACATGAGACATTATCCTTGTTTCTGACAAAAGGTTGCAATAATTTTAATTTCTCTGATGATCTTAAACCTCATATTTCAGATGTGGTCTCAACAGATGGAGATAAGGTTGTTTATCGCAATTCAACAGATTCAATTAAACAAAAGATCGTGGATCTTGGGATACTCATTTCAAATATTATTAATGAATATACTGGACCTGCCAATAGTTATTACGATAATCTATTACGTCTATTTAAAGAGCAGTTTTTCAAAGATGATCAGGGAGTTACCACTCCAATAAAAGGAGAAGATTTATCTGCAAAGAACATGCAAACTCCGTTTGATACGGACTGTGATTATAGAAATAAAGCAGGTGATAAATGCAAAGGGTATTCAGCTAATTTGACAGAAGTAGTTGGAGACAATGGACTTCCTAATATCATTACTTCTATACAAGTAGAAAAAGTATCTCATTCGGACACTGCTCATTTTAAGGGATCAATAGAGAGGACACAAGAAGTATTGGGATATAATGTAATAAACATTCATGCAGATGGGGCTTATAATAGTGAGGAAAATCAAGAATATTGTGCAGAAAACAACCAACACCTATATCTACATGCCATACAAGGTAAAGAAGGACGATTTCGGTTTAGTTTAGAGGCACAAGTTCTAAAAGTGTTTGATAATAAGCATCAACGGTATGTTGATTATACAAAATACAAAGGAAAAGATGAGTTAGATAGATATAAAATATATTTAGAAGAAGGCAAGTTTCGCTATTTTAAATTGACTGAGGTTGAGAAAAGTCTTTTAAGGCAAAGAATAAAAGAAACCCCAATAGAAAAGCTTCAAATAAGGAATAATGTAGAAGCGAGTATTTTTCAATTAGGTTTTCATTGTAATGGGAAAAACACTGTCTATAGAGGATTGATAAAACATCAAATGTGGGCAGTAGCTAGATCATTATGGGTGAATTTTGTTCGAATAGTAAAATACTATTCCGAACTAAACATTTCGATGGTCATAAACATGCTTAAATGTAAATTGTGTGATCTTTTTATTGCGAAAATGACTTTATTAGAAAGTGTTATTGTTACTAAGATTCAGTTTTGTAGACTAAAAAGTCCCAAAATACGCATAATCCTATAATTCCATAAAAGGGGTTCTCGTGGGGGACTCATTTATAATAATAGAGAAATCAATTATGAAAAAGACTAGTTCAAAATTACTCACTATATACCTAGCTATTGTGCTCATCACTTCGATATTGTTTTTCGCAATGCCTATGCTATAAGATGATCGGAGTGTAAACCTGATGGAGGAAATCTGCCAACATTTTCTGTCTCTTTATTAAACAGATGAGAAAAATGTACTTTTATATCTCATTTTCGAGTGGCAATATTACTGTTTTCTCCAAGAAAAATTTGTTGTTAGTTTTAATGTATTGAATTATGAATGAATCGATAGATTTTCGTAGAATTCTTAATCTATTCAAGTTAGAATGGAGCTTAAATAGAAGAAATTATATAACCACCTTTATATATATTCCTTTTTGCTATCTTGCAATTTATCCGATGTCCATACTTCAAGAGGGGACCTTTGATTTTGGTTTACTGTTTTGTTTTTTTTTAATTGGTTCTGTATCCCTTTCGATAAAGATAACTAGAGAATCATGCCGATTTCTCAGTGATGATAAAAACCCCACAGGACTTCTAGCATTGCCTGTTAGCACTACAGAAAGGTGGATTCATCTTTGTGGGAGAGTATTTATATGGATTTTTATCATAAATCCACTGGTTTTTTACCTTGTGCTACATGCCTATTCTCTTTGTGGAATTGATCCAAGCCATGAAATTGTGATGCAGTTGGATGATCACTATTTTCATTACTATGGATTGTATCCTTTAGCTGTACTCATGGTCTCTTTTGCAATTCATGTGAAGACATTGCTTGCAGTACTTCTATTTAAGAAGCGTGCCCTACTTAAGATGTTTTTTATTCGATTCACCATGCTTTTGTTCTTCATTTTATATTTAGTTGGTTCTTTAGATTATGATTTTTCATATTATGTACAAAAGATATTTCACGTTGAGGTTGTATCTGAAGCGTTGCTATACAATTTAAAAATAGCCCTCTTGGTATGCTTGTTCGTGATGAATAGTTTTTTATATATCCCTATATGGTATTTAATAAAGGAGAGGGAGGCTCTTTGATGTGAAATTTGATTCAAGCAAATCGATATATCTACAGATCTGTGATATCATCGAAAATAACATACTAGACAATGTGTGGGAGGCACATGGTCGAATCCCCTCTGTTCGACAATTTGCTGTAGAGTTGGAAGTAAATCCGAATACTGTAGCAAATGCCTTTTCTGAACTAATGGATCGAGGAATGGTCTATAACAAAAGGGGGATTGGCTATTTTGTAGCGGAAGATGCAAAGGCTAAAATCCTCTCTAAGCTTGGAGAGGATTTCTTTTTAAAGGAGTTAGAGAAACTTTTTTTACAGATGCAACGTTGTGATATCTCCTTTGATGAGATTGAGAGTAGATACCAAGTTTATAATCATGAAAACCAATTGAAAATATGAAGACAAGCTCTAAACTGTTGCTAGGTTATTTGGGCATCGTGATTTTTGCCGCGATTCTTATTATTACCTACCTATTTTCTTTACAACTGTAGGGTCTCGCCTTATTCGAATCGATACAACATATAAATAATAGACCTCTAACAAACAGGATACCTGTTTTTCGTTAGAGGTCGCTCTTTTGTTGTGTTGAGGTTATGTCTTTAGGTGTAACTATAGTCGTGATTCCGGTTTTAAATTGGGTGTACAACAACTCTTTTAAGGGTGTAGTGTAAGTGCTGTTGTGATTATTTAAAATACGGATCAGAATAAGCCAGTCAAATCTGACTTTATAGCTTATGTCTTAATTCCTATCAATTGTATAATGATTAAAGGGATTCATCAGATATCATCTCTATTTCATGGATCTTTTCTGTCGTTTCGTAAGTTCCACTCATTGGATGTTTACCTGAGTATTAATTTTTCAGCAGCAATCTTCTCTTTGATCTTATCTAGAGCATACATGTCCATTTTACGAATATTCTCTTTATGAGAGCCTTCTTTATCTAAGATGGAATGAATCTCTCGTTTTCCTATCTTAAGTTCTGCATGTTTCGATTTCTGACGTACAATAGAAGAGATCGTGAATCTAAATGAATATCTCCAAAGTAGTAGTGGGTAAGTTACTCTTACATTTACGAAGTACTCTTCCTCTCCAATAGTGGTTTTATAGGTGGAGAAGTGTTTAGTTTTATTTGTCATCTCAAGTGTTTTTATTTCTCCTTCATGTACCATAGTCTCATTAAGGATTACAGTCCTTGATTTAGATCATAGGCACATGTTTCAATACTCCTGCAATTCTAGTATCTCTAGAAGAAAAGAAGTATTAAATAAAGGGGTTGTTGTTTTTAAAATTATTGCATTGCGAAAACAGAAAAGGCCAAATAGAGCCCCTTCGAACCATTTAAAGGTTTAAAGCTAGTTGTCCGGTATTCTATATGAAGGCTTTGTGCTCACGATAGAATATTTCGTAAAACAGTATGATTTATGAGCCTATTCATTTCACATTTCTAATTTATATAACATCAGATTTCTAATATTATTGCATATTATTGATTCTATAGATATAGAAGTGATAAATAGATCACTCTTTTTCTTCATTCTTTGAATATTTTATCTGAAGTATATTGATGATTCTCCTAGAGAATAGACCTCTAACAAACAGAATACCTGTTTTTCGTTAGAGGCTTGCTATTCTTGGGGGATATGGTGTATTTATTTTATATCATAGTGTTTTGATCTCGGGGGATATATACAATGAATTATAGTTACACCTAGTGTTCCATTTGAGGTTGTTGTTTTATTTAATTGTTGGATCAATATTACTTTACTTTGTTGCCTTTAGACTCATCGTATTTACCATAGAGGTACAACAATATGATATAAACAAAGGGGGTGAGAACAAGGAAAAGAATGACAGAAATTACGATATTTACCCGAAACTGTTCTCCATATTTACTTATCTTATAGATAAGATAGATGTATAACGTAATGGCAATGACCATAATCTCTTGTCCTCCCAAGATTCCACATCGTATCAGTAAGTTATTTATATGATCAAGCTATCGTTTTACAAATGATTATCTCAGGATTATCTTTCCCGCTGCAATGTCTTTCTTTACCTTATTTAATGCATACATGTCCATTTGACGTGTTGATTCTTTGGACATCGAACGTTTATCCACAAGTGCATGCATCTCTCGCCTTCCTATTTTTAGTTGTACATTTCTAGGCTTTTGACGAGCAATAGAGGAGATCGTAAGAGAGAAGGAGTAGCTTCCTAAGTAGACTGTAAAGGGATAGCTCGCACTGATGTTTACAAAATACTCTTCTCCTGAGATAGTAGTTCTATAGGTGGAATAATGTCCTGTCGTAATTCTCATTGCAAATATTTTATGTTTGATCTACATTTAATCGATCTATCTTATGTTTAGATCTTATTATTCACTTAAGAGTCCTATATATTGTGCTCTTGAGTTAAATGATAGAACAAAGATATATGCTTGCTGTGCATCCTATTTGCACTAAAGAATAATAATCATGTTAAATAGCTTTTTTTTATAATTATCTCTTTTTTATCCTTCTGAATATTCTTTTCTATATATAGATGCAGATTCCATTGGGTGAGAATCCAATTCGATGACTTTTTTTATGGGCTAGGAGATATCCAACTCCCCAACCTATGGCTGAGGCTACAATTACATCGGATGGCCAATGCTGTTTGGTCCATACCCTTTGTGCAGCCACTGCAATAGGAGCCAAATAGAACCAGCGGGAGTAGTTTTCTGCTAGTGGAGTAAAGAATGCGAATGCCATGGTGGCATGTCCCGAAGGCATCGATCGATAGTTATCACCTTTGTGCGAGAAAGGGTAGTAGCTGTTAGGTCCTTCTTCTGTATATGGACGTGCTCTACCACATGCGACTTTTAGCAAGGAGGTGATGGCAGCAGCACCTACCATCGCTTCTAACGATTGGTTGCTTGTCAATGTCAGCTTCTGATTCTTCAGAGCCCAGCCTGTTAACGTCATCGCAACTGCAACAGGCGCCAATACTTTTGCCTCTCCCATATAGGAGAGGCCGTGATTTCCCATAGCGATGTCTGTTTCCTTTATGGAGAGGGTCTGATCTAAAGCAAATCCTGCGGCTACAACTCCCGCAATAGGAAGCCATAGTTTTGTTCCTGTTATCTTTGTATGCGTTGCATAGCAGGTGTCTAATGGAGTAATCTCAATACGATGCTGTGCATACGAAGAGAAAGTCGTCAAGATATAGAGTAGGGCAATGTGCGTAATTCTTTTCATAGAGAGATAAAAAAAGGTGTTCTCAACAGAAAACACCTCTATATTATTTAAGTTTGATACTATTTCTTTGTGGCTCTGTAGATGAGATATATTCCTGCTAAAACAAAAGGAATACTCAGAAGCTGTCCCATATTTAAAGTCATGGTTGCTTCGAAAGCCTCTTGATCTTCTTTGATAAATTCGATCAAGAACCTTGATAGAAAAACCCCAATAAAGAAAATTCCCAAAAGAAAACCTTCTTTATCTTTCTTATTTGTTTTCCAATAGAAATAGCTTAATACTACAAATGTAACAAGATAGGATAGAGCCTCATAGAGTTGAGTTGGGTGTTTAGCAACGGTCTCTCCGTTTCTCGCGAAGATCATTCCCCATGGCATATCGGTTGCCACTCCATATATCTCAGAGTTCATTAAATTACCTAATCGGATCATCATAGCGACCAACGCTACTGGTACAGCCAAACGATCTAATGTCCATAACATCGACTTCTTAGTCACTCGTTTCGAATAGAAGTAGATCGCAATAATAATTCCGATGGTTCCTCCATGACTAGCCAATCCTCCGTGCCATGTCTTCAATATTTCCGAAGGATGTGCAGAGTAATAGTCCCAATCATAGAAAAAGACATGCCCTAGTCGTGCTCCAACAATGGTTGCGACAAATACATAGATAAAAAGCTTGTCGAGCCACTCTTGTGGTATCTTTTCCGATTTAAACATACGTTCCATGATCTTATACCCTAGCATAAAACCTATGGCAAATGCCAACCCATACCATCGTATCTTTAGTTTTGGTGTCATGAAGTGACTTGGGTATTTCTCCCACAATACCATTCCTAAGATTGCGACTCCTGCTATCATAAGAATGCTATTGGTATCGAATTTCGAACTCTTTACATATTGATAAATACCTTTGCCGAGTTGGATACCTAAAACAATAAAAAATAGATAGTGCCAATTGGCAGAATAAGGTTTGAGGGTAAAGATATCTGGGGATACATTCCAAGTAATTGAAAGAAGCATAGAAGATAAATTTAAAGTTTTTGATATAAAAATAGGGAAGGAGCTTCGATGAACTCCTTTCCCTTTTATAGTGTTTATCTATATCATAAAGATAAGATCATTCTAGTGTTTCCCGTGACACTGCTTATATTTCTTTCCACTTCCACAAGGACAAGGCTCATTACGACCCACCTTCTTCTCTACACGACGAGGTTGTACTTTTTCCTTTTCTCTTGTATCGTGGTTTGGTGCATCTAAATTAGTGCGTTGCTCTTGGTATCGTGGCTTCTCTTTCTTTGGCTCTTCTGCTTCCTCGATCTGTTGAGGTGAAGTAAGAGGAATCTGTCCCTTCATCAAAGTAGAAACCACACTTTTATTCAACTTCTCAATCATGGTCTTAAACAGATTGAACGACTCGAATTTGTAGATCAATAGAGGATCTTTCTGCTCATACTGTGCATTACGTACCGATTGGCGAAGATCATCCAACTCTCTTAACTGCTCTTTCCAGTTGTCGTCAATGGTAGCTAGGATTACTTGCTTCTGGTAAGCCAATGCCAATTCGCGACACTCAGTGCGATATGCTTTCTCTAGATTACATGTGATTTGGTACATTAGACGGCCATCTGTAATAGGCACCACAATGTTATGAAACTGATCGCCTTGCTCCTCAAATACATTCTTTATCACTGGCATTGCCTGATCACAAATTGTATTCAATTGACGCTCATAACGCTCAATAACAATCTTATATAGCTCTTGGGTTAATTGGTTTGCTTCGCCCTGAGCAAAATGATCCTTATCAAAAGGATACTCTACCGACATAAAGCGGATTAACTCCATCTTAAATCCTTCGAAACCTTCTGTTCCTTGAGGATGGAACTCCTCTACAAGAGAGTCTACCGCGTCGTACATCATATTCATAATGTCGGTATCGATACGCTCTCCATAAAGAGCGTGACGACGTTTTTTGTAGATCACCTCACGTTGTGAATTCATCACATCATCATACTCCAATAGGTTCTTACGAACTCCGAAGTTATTCTCTTCTACTTTCCTTTGTGCTCTCTCGATTGCTTTGGTAATCATACCACTCTGAATCACCTCTCCCTCTTCGAAGTTCAGACGATCCATAATCTTCGTAACACGCTCTGGTGCGAATAGACGCATCAAATCATCTTCCAAAGAGACAAAGAATTGTGACGATCCTGGGTCTCCTTGACGTCCTGCACGACCACGTAACTGACGGTCTACACGACGTGACTCATGTCGCTCTGTACCGATAATAGCCAAACCACCATTATCTTTGATCTCTTTTATCAGCTTAATGTCAGTACCACGACCAGCCATGTTGGTAGCAATAGTTACTGCTCCTACTTGACCTGCCTCTGCTACGATGTCCGCTTCACGTTGGTGTAACTTCGCATTCAGTACATTGTGTTTGATACCACGCATCTTCAATGTACGAGAAAGAAGTTCTGATATATCTACCGAAGTAGTACCTACAAGAACTGGACGTCCCTGTTTGTTTAGTGCTTCGATCTCCGCAATCACTGCTGAATATTTCTCTTTCTTGGTCTTATAGATCTTGTCATCTTGATCGTTACGAGCAATAGGACGATTGGTAGGAATCACCACCACATCCAATTCGTAAATATCCCAAAACTCTCCTGCTTCAGTCTCTGCAGTACCAGTCATACCACTTAATTTGTGGTACATACGGAAGTAGTTCTGTAGCGTAACTGTTGCAAAAGTTTGTGTAGCAGCTTCAATTTTTACATTCTCTTTCGCCTCAATCGCTTGATGTAGACCATCGGAATAACGACGCCCCTCCATGATACGACCTGTCTGCTCATCGACAATCTTTACTTTATTGTCCATCACCACATACTCAGCATCTTTTTCAAACATACCGTATGCTTTCAATAACTGGTTGATGGTGTGAACACGCTCTGATTTAATCGCATAGTTCTGAAGAAGTTCATCCTTCACACGAACTTTCTTTTGCTCATCCATCGATTCATCGTTCTCGATTTCTGCAACCTCCGAACCTACATCAGGAAGGATAAAGAATGATGGATCCTCTACACCTTGAGCCAACAGTTCATGCCCCTTATCGGTAAGCTCAATAGAGTTCATCTTCTCTTCGATGATAAAATAGAGAGGATCTGTTACAATATGCATGTTCTTGTTGTTGTCCTGCATATAGAAGTTCTCACTCTTGATCATCTGGATCTTGATTCCCTCTTCACTTAAATATTTAATAAGGGCTTTATTTTTTGGCAATCCTTTGTGTGCACGAAGCAACAATAGGGCTCCCTCTTCTTTTACTTTATTGTCGTCAGAGTGAAGTTTCTTTTTAGCTTCCGATATTAGTTGGGTTACCAACTTACGCTGTGCGTCTACCAACTTCTCTACTGATGGTTTCAACTCATCAAACTGATGGTCTTCACCTCTTGGAATAGGACCAGAGATGATTAATGGAGTACGAGCATCATCAATAAGTACCGAATCGACCTCATCGACGATTGCATAGTGATGCTTACGCTGCACTAGGTCCTCCGGGCTTGTTGCCATGTTGTCACGAAGGTAATCGAAACCAAATTCGTTGTTCGTACCGAAGGTGATATCTGAACGATATGCTTTGCGACGCTCCTCTGAGTTTGGTTGATGGTTGTCGATACAATCCACTGTAAGACCGTGGAATTGATAAAGAGGTCCCATCCACTCTGCATCACGCTTTGCTAGATAGTTATTCACTGTTACCACGTGTACTCCTTTTCCTGCAAGAGCATTTAGGAAAACAGGAAGTGTTGCCACCAAAGTTTTACCTTCTCCTGTCGCCATCTCTGCAATCTTACCAGAGTGAAGCACTATACCACCAATCAGCTGTACATCATAGTGTATCATGTTCCAGAGAGTCATGTTTCCTCCAGCATCCCATTGGTTGTCGAAGATTGTTTTATCCCCTTCTATGTTTACATGATTATATGTGGCAGCTAACTCTTGGTCTAATTTCGATGTGGACACTTCGATCGTTTCGTTCTCTGTGAAACGACGTGCTGTATCTTTGATTACAGCAAATGCTGTTGGAAGTATCTGCTTTAGAACCTCTTCAATTTTAGTATTGATTGTATCTTCAATTTGATCAATCTCTTTGTAGATACCCTCTTTGGCCTCCAATTCTGTGGATGGGTCCTCTACTTTGATCTTTAAAGTCGCAACTTTCTCTTCTTCAGGCTTGATGTATTCTTGGATCTTAGCCTTCAGACCGTTTGTCTCTTCTCTTAGACCATCATTCGATAGTTTTTGAATACGATCGTACTCTGCCTTTACCTGCTCGATAATAGGCATGATCTCTTGAATGTCTCGATCAGATTTGTTCCCAAATAGTTTGGTTAAAAATTTATCAACAAATGACATATATATAATTATTAACTTTGTATAATGCTATTTAATAGTCTTCTTAGACTTCTTACAAATGTACGTCAAATCTAGAAACAAATTTATATAATTCACCATAATTTTACGACAAAAACGTATAACAATAGAACTTGTTTATACCTTAATCAAATAGTTCTGTTTGGGAGTGTATCCTTTATCTTAAATAAATATATCTAACACAAAAGGGCATTCATTTATTTGTGTTTGCATATGTTTTCCACTCATAGGGAGTGCTGCTTCAATCCGATTTCTGTACTTCGGGAAACGGTTATTGAGGTTGTCGAAATGTAGCAACCTATATTGTAGAGGGGGATGAACTTTCCGAAGGACATCGTGATTGCGCGAGAATTCGTTTCATAGATGTTGGATATATCATTCTGGTAGCATCAAATGGAGGAAGGCGCCTCTTGTTTCGATGTGGTTGACTATTATATATTGTTGTAAGGACCAAAGGTCTAGTATGTCATTTTGTTGTATCAAACGAGGACTAGCATCTCTTTATGCCTAGACAGGTGTTTCAATATGTTGAGGTTTAAGTGGTTGTGTGAGGATCCTCCCCCCTATGGTTTTGTATATATGGTTTATCTCTTCTGTGTGTGATTGAACACAGAATGTTTTAATGTGTGAGATGGATTTTGTTGACGATATGTATTTTTTTGTATAATAAATGACCTGCTTCTAAGTCTCCCTTAAGAAGTTCCATACGAATGGAATATATTGAAGTGATTGATTTGTTTTGATCCACTTCCATGTTTCTGAAGTAACAATATAATGGTAATTCGTTGATTAAAGCAATTCCTTTGAAACATGTTGTTTCAGCCAATGATTAATGTGCTGTTTAAATCTTATGGAAGAGGGGAAGACTCGTAATAGGTTGGTGTTTTCTCTGTTTTTATTTTTATCTCAAAAGGGTCTCCTCCTAGGTTCCGTTACCCTTTGGTTAGGGTTTGGTTACCCTTCAGTTACTCTGAGTGTAACCAAACTCTAACCAAACTCTAACCAAAGGGTAGCTTACTCCCCTGTCATCATGCCTTTAATTAATAGGTGTATACTAGATAAAAATGGAATCAATAGGATACTCTTAATCGTTAAAATAGATGAAGGAGTGGTGCTTTTATTGAGAAGATGCGATTTAAAACAATAATGTGTTCGCGACAGAAGAGCGATGTCTGTTTTTTATATAATAAAAAAGGGCTAGTACCTTTTAAAATTAGTATGCTAGCCCTAAGTGTGCTTACTTCTTTTCCTATTCTAACTATATTGCTTCTCGAGAGTTCTTCACTAAGTCTCTGTATGCTTTGATCACATTGACAGTATGGAATAGTATATTCTTCGATTCAGAGAGAATATTAAAATAAAGAACCGAATTTCTAGTGTTTACCTCTTTGGCCTTGATTCGTCTAATTTGCATTCTTTCGAGTTCTAACATATTTTCTACAATTTGATCCCTATCAATAATTAGCTCCTCTATCTGATCGAAAGATTCAGCCCGTACGATTTGTAGGGTTCTGTCGAAGAAAAGATTCATCTGGTCCGATAGCTTTTCTATCTCTTGTGATTGTGCCTCAATAAATGGACGGTGATTATTGATCACATGTTCGTATAGTGGGGTGGTGGTATAATTTAGAGAGTGGGTTAATTCTCGCATATAGTCTACTATCTGAACATAGTAGTGCCCTGTTTCAACCGAATCGGATTGAAGTCGTAAGACAATGTTGTTGACATTGTTCTTCCACTTCTTACTCTTTTTATTGATATGTTCGATATTCTCTAACTCATAGGACATATTCTTTCGATCTTCTTTCAGAAAACTTCTTAATAAATTGCTATAACTTGTTGCAACAGTCAATATCGTATTGGATACACGTTTATTACTCTTTTGAAGTACTTTGGTTGTCTCTATGACGGTCTCGAATAACTCTTCTTCTTCCTGCTCAATATGCATTTTCTTACGACTTGAACGAGACAATAGATAGAGGGCAATAATCAAAAGTACAAAGATTAACCATGATCCTACGACAGAGATTAATGCTGCAAATATCGCGGCGATAGAGAAGGCTACTACTGCCGTTAAAAACCAACCTCCGATTACTGTAAAGACTCCTGATACACGATATACTGCAGTCTCTCTATCCCACGCTTTGTCTGATAGAGAGGTGCCCATTGCTACCATAAAGGTTACGTAGGTGGTTGATAGTGGGAGTTTGTATGAGGTTCCGATAGAGATAAGAATACTGGCAACTACTAGATTCACCGAGGCTCGTATCATATCAAAGGCAACGTCGTTGTCGGTTGGTTGTGTTTTGGTAAATCGCCTATGAACCCAACTCTTTACTCCCTGTGAAACAATAGAACCTAGATTTTTAGAGATAGATATAGAAGATCTAACAATGGCTCTTGAAGCAGCTGACGACTCAAATTGTTCATCTCCTTCACTTTGGTTTGATAGGTTGAGTGAGGTTGCGATGACTCTCTTTGCTTTTTTCGAAGTGATCAATGTAACAATCATAATAACCCCTGCAATTACCAACATGTAGGTCTCAGTCCCTACAGGCTTCGCTAGGGATGACATGTTCAATGCCTCTGGTGCGACTCCTGAATCGACCCATAATTTGAATGATTCGTATCCTGCCAAAGGAACTCCAATAAAGTTCACCAAATCGTTTCCTGCAAATGCCATAGCTAGGGCAAAAGTTCCTGATAAAACTACTATTTGAAGAATGTTGACCCGTTTAAACAGAAGTACAATAATCTGGAATATTAAACTACAAACGATAAAGCATACGCCAATAATTAACGGAGTGTGAGTCTTAATGTAAGTCAAATGTTCTGCAGTGATCCAAGAGGCTCCTTTGGCTCCTTTGATCAAGATAAAATAGACAATAAATGAGAGGCATAGCCCTCCAAATATAGAGCCATAGTATTTGATCTTCTCTTCGAACTTAAATGTGAATATAAGTCTCGTAAGCCACTGTACTAATGCTCCTATAGTGAAAGCAATGATGACAGAGAAGAGAATACCAAAGATGATGGCAAGTGCTTTGTCTGTATTGATATATTGGTAAAGCTCGCTCACAGATGCTCCCATGCGAGATATCTTTACTAGGGCGACAGCAACAGAAGAACCAAGAAGTTCGAATACTACTGAGACGGTCGTGGAGGTCGGTAGTCCTAATGAATTAAATACGTCTAGTAGTATGATATCCGTTAACATGACGGTGACAAAGATGATCATGATCTCGTTAAACATAAACATACTTGGATTCATAATCCCTTTTCGAGCAACCTCCATCATACCGCTTGAGAAGGTGGCTCCAGCAAGAATCCCTATACTAGCTACGCCAAAGATCACCCACTTGGGTGCTGCTTTCGAGCCAAAAGCGGAATTTAGAAAGTTCACTGCATCATTGCTCACTCCAACGATAAGGTCGGTTATTGCCAATGCAAATAAGATGACGACCAACGTAATATAAAATGATTCCATACGATCTAAGTTGTTTTTAGTTATTCCATCATGGTTCACGTGAGGGATATGATCTAAAAAGTTCAATAGTCGTAGAAGTTGTTTACTTTAAGAGGATGATCCCTACATGAAATGTTGTGTAAGTCCGAAGACTCTAATCTTAAAACGATTTGGTACTTAAATAGTTTAATTAGGTCTGTATTTAAATCAACTTATATATGTTTTGATGGGTTCTGAGAATGGACAATGGGTGGGTGTGTGAGTCTTCTTGGTATTGCTCTGGTGAACATCCAATTCTCTCTTCGGAGGGGTTATCCCTTCTTATGAATCGGGGAAGAAGTTTTGAATCGTCAAGCCAACATCTTTCGATCACCTGACCTTATCATATAAAATGGGCACCGATAAGAGGTGCCCATACGTTGTAATGCTCTATGTCCCTATCTTGTTACTTCGTTAAATAGCCATGTCCATTAACAGATGGTTTTTTTGATAAGAAGAAGGAGTCATTCCAGTAATCTTCTTGAAAGCCATGTTAAAAGTGGATTTGCTATTAAATCCAGACATCTCCCCAATTGCTTCGATCGTTAACTCTGGGTTTTTGCAAAGGAGTTTTTGTGCCTCTTCTACACGAAGTTCATTGATGAAAGTGGTGTAATTGGATTGGAATGTTTCATGAATTACCAATGAGAGATATCGACTGTTGGTGTCAAGTATGTGTGCCAATGTATTTAAGGATAATTCAGGATCTGTGTAGATCTTTTTATGGTTAATTTGAATCTTTAGTCTCTCTAGAATAGGCTTTATGACATTGTCTGGAATTTCTGATACCACCCTTCTCTTTTCAAATTGTGCATCACGCTCTATCTGATTTTGTGCAAATACTTTTTTGCTTTTCTCAATGATGATTGCGTATGACTTTAATTTCTTACGATTCTCTCTCAATACCAAAGAACCTAGTATTATAAAAATTAATAGTATCAATGTCGTAGCATAAAACAGGATTCTATTTTTCTGTATTATAAGCGCTTTATTCTTGTTTTCTAAGGTGATCTCTTTAATCTTTAGCTCTTTTTTCTTTGTTTCATATTTCTTCTCTAGGTCGAGTGCTTTGTTAAAATTCTCTTGATTTAACAGCGTTATTTTGGCATCATGATATCGTTTTTGCCAGTCAATTTCCTCTTTGTATTGTTTGAGTTTATCACAACATTTGATCATGATTTTATAGAAGAGTGTCATGTCGGTGAGACCAAAGTTTTCTGCATCCTTTATCGCTTTTAGACAGAGTTTCTTTGCTTGTTTATATTGCTTTTTGTCAAAGTATATTTGAGATATATTGAGCTGGGCATTCGCTTGTTCTCTAAAGTTATTTAAAAGTTTTGCCTCTTCAATAATACTTTGGTGTATTTTAATCGCCTTATCATATTCCGCGTTCAAATTGTAGATCACTGCCAAATTGTTCATGGCACTCATATACCCTTTTTTATCTCCGATTTGTTGAAATATTGGGATGGAACGATTTATGTAGTCGATTCCTTTGTCTATCTCTTTGAGTTGTAGGTAGACCGTACCAATATTTTGATAACTTGAACATAAAAGATGTAGAGTATTGAGCTCCTGTTGAATATTAGCTCCTTTCTTAAAGTTATCAATGGCTTTGTGAAATTCTCCCCGACGATAGAAGAGACGTGCAATACTATTGTATATAAGAGAAAGTTCATCTTTGTAATCCTTCTTTTCTGCCACATCTCTAGAGTGGAGTAGTAGTTTCATCGCCTGCTCATAATCGTTTTGCTTTATATATATTTTTGCCTGAATATTGTAGGTCTTGACTAAGAGATCGTCATTGTTATTCTTCTCGTAATATTCATTCAATATCGAGAATTTTTCCATTGCTTCTTCAAGTTTGTTTGAACGAAAAAGCATATAGGCATATTCCCAATCCATACTTTTTTGGTTTTCTATCGGAAGATATTTTTTTTGGGAAAGAAGAATCTGAAATAAAGAGTCTGCTTTTTCAAGGTTTCCCTTACGATTCATTATTTTAGCGAGACCAGTCTTTGCTAATAGAGCGATTCTTTTATCCTTCTGCTTTTCCGCCTCTTTCTCCGCTAGAAGATAATATTTCTCCGATTCATCTAGATCTTTATAGAAAAAATCTTCGGCCTCTTTTATGTATTTAATTTGAGGTGATCGAACTTTATTTTGTGCACTTACTGTGAAATTTATAATCCATGAAAGGGTGAAAAGTAATATGTGCAAATATCGTTTTGTTCTCATAATTGATTCATGTTGTGTTTGTAATGAAATTTCCAAAATGCTTAATAATATGAACATTAAAATATGAAAAATATTTTGTTATTCAGTATATTAGGTAGATAAGAAGCTGTATGTATTCGTGGAAATTGAGGAATCATTTTGAGTAAAAGAATCGTAGAATGATCGTTTTGCGATTGTATTTTTATTCAGAACAGACAGAGAGAACTTTGGGGATTACTATTTCTCTAGATGATGGTGAATTATATCGAACAGGATTGCTTGGGATGCATCCTCAAGTTTTCTTGAGAATATTTACTTCATCTTTGAAGACTATTTTATTCTTCCTTTAATACAGATTCGGGGGATTTCGGAAAGAGATTGATGAAGATTGACCGCCACAAATGCAATTGTCAGGTACTGAACGATTTTGCAATTATACATTATTGATGAAGATTGACCGCCACAAATCATGAACAATAACAAAATATCTATATCCCCTGAACTGTCAAATCTTAGGCATCTTGATGTTTTCTATTACTGTAAGCTTCGTGATTGGGCGGTCAATTATTATTTTGAATAACTACTCTATTATAGCGACTACTCTCGATGGTGCAGCAGATGCACCGACAATCTTTAAAGGGAAGGCAGAAATTTTAAATCCTGAAAGTGGTAGTGATCCTAAGTTGACCAATTGCTCCATATGACAGTACTCTTTGTATTGTCCAACAAGATGTGCTTTCCAAAAAATGTCTGGGTTGTTCTCCTTTTTTGCCTTCTGTATAAGGAATGGAAGTGGCATGTCCCATCCCCATGCATCGATACCCATCACTTTCACCCCTTGGTCGATGAGCCACTCTGTTGCCTCTGCACTGACTCCTGCTCCTTTTGTGTGGTAGTCAGATGTCCCAATATATTGGTCGCGGCCAGTTCGAAAAAGAACAATGGTACCTGTAGTGATTTTTAGTTGGTTATGATCTACAAATGCTTTAACCTCCTCTAATGAGATCTCTTCATTATCGAGTTTATGGGCCATATCAATTACTACTCCATCCCCATAACACCATTCTAATGGAATTTCGTCTGCCGTTTTCGCTTTTGAGCCATTGCATGTAGGTGAGTAATGCCAAGGTGCATCTATATGGGTTGTCGCATGTACCCCCATCTTTTGAATACAATCATCTGCCCAACCTATAAAATCCTTTGGAAAGAGTCTAAATGGTAAGCCCAATACTCTAATAAGCCATTTGGCAGATTTATGGGACTTGTGCTTTATTTTTACACGCATAAACCAAGGGTCTTTCTTATTATATTGGATAGGCTTCGATAGATCAATGATTTTCATAAATATAGTAGTGTTTATTATGTTCTATATTTAGTTTGTATCTATCTGCAATAATTTATTACAAATAATATGCTATTCCTTTTGATTAAAATTATCCTTCCACTCTAATGTCTTCATTTTTTTAGTATTTATAACTTCTTTTTTTTACTGCTTGGATCAATTCTATACTCTTTCATTTTTTATATATAAATGGATGATGATAGTGATATTTTCTGTGATGGTTCTTTTCAATCAAAGAATTCCCTCCTTATTGTTATGGATCTTTAATCTCCTTGTTATAGATAAATATTGTTAACATAAGCAAATAAAATAAAACTAATATTTGTGCATCTCTTATCTCTTAACTCACTGTTCAGATAGAAGTATATGTAAATATTATAATATTTATCATAATCTATCTATTTCATAATGAGATGTTCATGATTGCTCTGTTGTATCGGTTAATAACTACCTTCTTTGTGTTGTTGTCTAGTTTATAATTCATTATCTAGTTGAGTGATGTAAGGTTGTATGTTGTCAATATTTGCCAATATACATTATATTCGAATAGATAAACCTTAATTATAAAAATCAACGAATGCAAAAGTTAATCTATGTCGTGGTTGGATTGTTGCTGTGTATCAGCTGTTCCAATGATTCCAACCATAGTGAAGAGAATAGTATATGGTATAGTAATACTTATATACTTGATCATGGGGAGAAGATGTTTACGGATTATGAACCCGATAGTGTACTATATAGTGATAGTGCTAGGGGATATAATATTGATGCGCCTCTGAATTATGCATTGTTAGATACCACACAGTTTCGTCTATTCAATGCACTGCCTTATGATTTTAAGGATGTTGCTGTATATTGTAAAATAGATACTGTCGAACAAGAGTTTATGATTGCTCATTTTGATCTAGTTCCTGGACAATATTGTCAAGTGGGTAAGATTGCAGGAATCGAAAGTCCTACCACTTTTACTACGATTCAGGGAACAGAGCTTTATATGGATGCAATGAAAAAGATGGATCCTGAGCATGTAACTTTCCGAATTATTTGTCCAGATCCTCTCTTTGAAAAGATTTCTAGAATCAAACAGAGTACTCATGTGAAATTTTCTAGATATGGAAGTGGCAACTGGGGGGTATTGAGCCCCAGAGATGCTCGTTATTATACGACCATGTTTGCTAATATGGGGTATCTATATAGTTCTAAGACTTTTGAAGATGCCTTTAAGAACTACGAAGGGATCTTGCATAATAATAATGGGGATCCTATTGATAGGGATGCGGTATATCTATCTATGATTAATAAACCTAAATTAAACCTAGGTGTGGTCACTGGTAGTGGTATAGGTGGCCTTGGTGGTGGTTCTGCTTTTGGTGTTCGAAGTGAATATATTCAGAAGTACTGTACTCTTGGAAATAATTGGCCTTTAGAGGTATATGCTCATGAATTCTCGCATACTATTGGATTTGGACATAGTAGTAATATGACTTATGGCAATAGTAAAGGGAGTTTGGTTAATATAGTAAAACAGGTGTATCTAGAGATGCATAACAAAGGAGACCTTCCTTTTATTGGAGATCCTTTTGCTGTAGATACCGATCCTTTTTTAGAGAAAGAGCCTATTCAGGAAGAGACAGATGCATACCAACTTAAAAATATGAAGATCTAATGAAAAAGATATTATACTTATTGACATTCTTAACATTATGGGGATGTTCTACATCGGATGAATCTCCTTATAATTTTGCTACGTACCATGCTGAAAAGTCTATGGATTATAAACTAGAAGAGACTTACAAGATGCTTAGCCAACCGGAGTCCTACGATTTGGCAAGTTATTTCGTTGATGGGGATCTAATGCTTATTGGCAATAGATCAAAGAGTAGTTATGGAGTAGATGTTCAAAATATAAAGACTGGAGAGGTGTTGCATCACTTCTATTCGTGGGAGACAAAGGATAGTAGGGATACGATTAAATCGCTTGTCTCTGATATGGCTATGAATGAGAAGTATATCTTTCTTCTTCAAAACACCTCTAAAATAGATGTGTTTTCTAAGACCGGATATCAATATGTTACGACCATCGGAACTGGTAAATGGAATTTTACCAATAAAGGACTGATTGCAGGGAATGGCTTATTTCTTCATAATGACCAGCTTTTTGTAAGAGATAGAGAGAAGATTAGTGTGTTTAACGTCGGTTCATTAGAAGATGTGGCTCCTGGCGAACTGGCATGGGTTGCTTTTTCTGCGACACTACCACAAAACAATTATATTGTTCAGTTTGCAAGCTATAAAGGGCGTATCTTTTTTACCGATGTGGTGAATAAGTGTCTTTACTCTTTTGAAGACAAAGTATACCATCAAGGAGAAAAGATCGTGATTGATAAAAGAATTGATTTGGATGTGGAGCCTTGGGGTATCTGTCTCGTGGATGGGGATATTGTGATTTCTGCAAAGAATGATAAATTCTATCAGTTAGTAGATGCTTCTGGTAATATCGAGGAGTTTAAGGTGGAAGGATATAGCAACCGTGACCTAGGAAGACTTTTTTGTGACGAGCATTGGTTTTGGTTCTCGGATACTAGTAGAAATTATATCTCTAAATGCTCTTATCAAGAGAAAGAGCCTGTGGTTGAAACGCCTACAGAGGAAAATCAGCAATAATAGGATGTATTAGTCTATAATGAAACGAAAAGAATGGGTGTCGTGATCCTGTGTAAACATTACCCAACACTTTAATAACGAAATCCAATCTTTTATCGTAAATTTGTGACGTGTAAAAGTCCAATAACCGATTCTTTGGTTGTTGGGCTTTTTATTTATATAAAGCGCGTATCCTTATTCTGTCGTATCGAAAGTGCCTATTTATTTCACTGTTGCAGGGTGATTGCTTCTCTAATGGGAAATGTATAGTTTTGTGGCATTAGGATATAATTATAACGTATGAGAAAAGAAGAGATCGACATTGCAAAAGTAGCCAAGGTGGAGGAGATTGACGGTTTTACCATTTTAGTGGGGCGCAACGCTGCCATGAATGATATCCTTACCGTAAAGATTGCAAATCCGAACGATATATGGATGCATGCTTCTGGGGTCCCTGGATCGCATGTAGTGATTCGTGTGGAGAGCGAAATTCCCAACAAAGAGGTGATCAAGAAAGCGGCGAAACTGGCTGCCAAGAATTCTAAAGGTAAGGGAAAAGTTAATGTAGTATATACCGAAGCAAAGAATGTAAAGAAGAGCAAGGGCTTGAATGTGGGACAGGTAATCATTACCTCTAGTCGCTCTAAAACAGTCAAGGTGTTTGCTGACGATTGATTGAACATCATTTCGTTTTGATAGTTATAACTTGTAGTCTTTATGTGTGCTTTGATCTTAGATACATAAAAGTTCTTTATTGGAGAGTGTAGTCTCGTTATATTTAAGATTGTGTTGTCCTTTTTTATACTGAAAATAATAACCTCTGTTTTAAATAATAGCTTTCTTTATAGGGGTCAAATAGTAATGGTTAAAACATCGTTTTATGAGACTTTATCATGTGTTCGTATGGTTTGCGTTACTCTCTGTTGGGGGATGTTTCGCTTCTTGCTCCACGAAAGAAGAGGTTGTGACACCAGATAAGCCTCTTCCTTCGGATAATTCCTTTTACCATGGGGTAGACCTGAGCTATGTGAATCAAGTCATGGATCATGGAGGAGTATATAAAGAGAACGGTGAAGTCTCGACTCCTTATCATTTTTTGGTGAAAAAAGGGGCCAATTTGGTTCGTCTTCGTCTGTGGCATAATCCTGATTGGGTGAAGTCTATATATGGCGACTCGACTCCACTGTATAGTGGCTTAGAGGATGTGATGAAGTCGATCTCTCTTGCAAAGAGGGAAGGGGCTGCAGTCCTTTTAGATATCCACTATTCAGATACTTGGGCGGACCCTTCTCATCAATCTCCCCCAAAGGCATGGGAGAATATTGATAACATAACAGTTCTGAAGGATTCTGTCTATAACTATACCTACTCTCTTTTGAAGAAGATGGCACTTCAGAACCACCTTCCTGAGTTTGTTCAGATAGGAAATGAGATAAATGGAGGGATACTATCTACTGATACCAAAGCCAACTTCCCGAAACTCTCTGTCTATGATGATCACTGGGACAACCAAGGGCAGGTGATCAATGAAGGGATTCGTGCAGTGCGTCATATTAATAGAGAATTTGGTGGAGATAGTAAAGTGGTACTTCATGTTGCTGATCCGAAGAATCTCTCTTGGTGGTTCGATAATATTAGCGGTAAAGGAGGAGTGACTGACTATGATGTGGCAGGCTTCTCTTACTATTATATATGGCACAAACAGATTGCATTTGCCCAGTTGGAAGACCATATTAGAGATTTTAAAAACTCGATTGGAAAAGAGGTGATGCTTTTAGAGACCTCCTATCCATTTACTATTGCCGATGCCGATAACTATCCTAATAGCTTTGGTAGTCAAGAGCCTCTTGAAGGATACCCTTTCACTTTGGACGGTCAAAAACAGTATATGATCGATTTAACCCAAATGATGATGGACGCAGGGGCTTCGGGTGTTATTATTTGGGAACCTGCTTGGATCTCTTCTCATATGAAAGACTTTTGGGGAACTAGTTCTTCTTGGGATAACTGTACTTTCTTTGATTTTGATGGAGAGATGACAAAGGTGGTTGATTACCTGCACTATCCGTATAAATAGTATTAAGGACTCTATGTAGAGATTGGAGTATTCATACTCAATTATTACAGTTCATCTTTTCTATCGATACTACTTTACTTTTTGGAGATGGGTATATTTGGTATTTCTTCATATTCAGAGGGAAAATATTCTAAAGACGATACCTATCATGTACGAAGTCTCTTTCTTCTCACCACACTTTGTCTCTGTCTTTTATCTCTTCTTTTTTATTTTATCACATTGTTATTCTCTAGTTGATTGTCTCTTATCTATAGGTTTTTCCCAAACAAAAGGGCTGCTTTCACTCTTCTTTTTTATACCTTTAAATAACTCATGGCAGGCTTCTTATGAAGTGCCTTTTTTTAAAAAATATAAAACTATAATAATGAAGACAATATTAATCACAGGTGCAACTGCTGGGATAGGAGAAGCCTGTGCTTCTAAGTTTGGAGTGGAAGGCCACCGCTTGGTACTTACTGGAAGACGTCAAGATCGATTAAATACTATGGTTGAGAATCTTAGTTCTAAAGGGGTGGATGCGTATGCTTTCTGTTTCGATATTACCAAAAAGGAGGAGGTAGATGTCGCTGTGAAAGAGATATTTCATACTGTCGGTACCGTTGATGTATTGATTAATAATGCTGGATTGGCTGTTGGATTAGAACTTCTTCATGAAGGGGTTGTGGACGACTGGGAACGAATGATTGACACCAATATAAAAGGGTTGCTATATATGACGAGGGCTATCGCTCCCAAAATGGTAGAAGTACAAGAGGGACACATCATCAATGTCTCTTCGATTGCAGGAAAAGATGTCTATCGTTTTGGAAATGTATATTGTGCGACGAAGCATGCAGTTGATGCACTAAGTAAAGCGATGCGTGTCGATATGATTCAAGACAATATCAAAGTAACTAATATTGCGCCAGGAATGGTGGAGACAGAGTTTTCATTGGTTCGTTTTAAAGGGGATGCAGCGCGAGCAGATAAGGTATATCAGCAATTTGCCCCTCTTCTAGCAGAAGATATTGCAGATGCGATAGTCTATGTGACCAACACACCAAAGCATGTATGTATCAATGATCTTGTGATTACACCCACAGCACAAGCCAACCCATTCTATACCGTGTAGGTTTTTATAAAATAAGAGCATAGCATAAGAAGTCTCCATGCTTTGCTCTTTTTTTTCACTCTATCTCAGGCACACCAATAATAATAGATCGTTTTGGAGGATCATTATTAGGCTTCGTTATCTTCTCTTTTATGAGTTTCTCTATAACAATAAAACATTTTGGAGGGGAGCTGATCCCCTCTTTTCTTTACTCTATTTCTGGAGTATCCGATTCCGAAAGATATTGTTCAGGGATACGTTTCTTACTCTTTACTCCTAGATCTTTTAACCTCTGTGTCTGTCGAACTAGGTTATCTTTTCCTGTATGAAGCTGTTTGAAAGCCTCTTGAAAACTTCCTTGTGCTTGTGATAGGTTTTTGTCTACCTTCTGTAGGTTTTCTATAAATCCAACAAATTTATCGTATAGTTTGCCTCCTCTCTCTGCAATCTCTAATGCATTAAGGTTTTGGTGCTCTCTCTTCCATAGATCTGACACCAGTTTCAGTGCCGTGATAAGGTTTGTAGGAGAGAGGATCAAAATTCTCTTCTCATATGCATATTGCCATAGTTGAGGCTCATGCTTCATTGCTGCCATATAGGCAGGTTCGTTTGGTATAAACATCATGGTGAAGTCTAGTGCCTCTGGATAGTCATCATATGACTTATTGCTTAAAGTCACCACATGCTTCTTGATGGCATCCACGTGACTCTTTAGTTCCAACTCTTGTTGCTCAGGGTCTGTCGTTTCGCAGTAGCGAATATAGGCATTGAGGGATACTTTGGCATCCACAATCACCTGTCTGTTGTCGGGATATACAATCACTGCATCAGGACGCATTGTATTCCCATGCTCATTACGCAACCTCTTCCCCTCTTGATCTCTAAGGACATGTTCCATAAAGTACTCTTCCCCTTTACGTAGTCCCGATTTCTCTAAGATCGACTCTAGTATCATCTCTCCCCAGTTTCCTTGTACTTTGCTCTCTCCCTTAAGTGCATGAGTAAGGCTTTGGGCATCGGCACTGATTCGATGGTTCAGTTCCATTAACTTCTTTACCTCTTGTTCGAGGCTAAAGCGTTGTTTCGACTCTTTATCGTATACCTCTTCTACTTTGCCCTTAAAGAGGGCAATATTCTCTTGAAGAGGCTTTAATATGGCATCCATCGATGCTTTGTTATTATTAGCAAAGCGTTGGGTGTTGTTCTCTAGTATCCTATTTGCAAGTAGTTCAAACTCTTTCTGTAGTTGCTGTTTTGTCTCTACAATACTTTCTCGTTCTTGTACTACTTTCTGATGCATATTTTTGTTCTCCAACTCTAGGTTAGAAATCGTGATATATTTCTCGTTAAGCGTCTCTTCGCGAGCTTTCAATTGTTGTGTAAGATCTATCTCCTTCGACTTTATATAGGCATTCTCTATCTTAAGTTGCTCATGAGAAGACTGCCATTTCGAGATGCTTACTTTGTTCTCGGTGATTCTTTCCTCCTTCTGAAGAATCATCTCTTTAAGCCTTTGGTTTTCATCTTTTAACTCTATGATCTCTTTCTGAGAGAGTTCATTCATGGACTGGTGACGAATAAGCTCATCTCTTTGTTGGGTTTGGCTTTTCTGTTCTGTCTTCAGTTCTCTATTTTCATTTTTGAGAATTTCTAATTCAATATTTTCAGTGGCTTGATTCGTAGGCTGGCCTCTCTTTCTAGAAAGGATTAGATACGAAAGAAGAATTAGAATACAGATTAACAGAATTGTCTCGATCATAATAGAAATGTTTTAATACTTATCTTCAAAACTTTACGGGAACATTTTCTCTTTTCTGGCGTATTTGTGTTAACAAACTTTGTGCTTCTATACATCCATTGATTGCTGCTCTTTGAATGTGTCTACTACCTTCGTTTCGATCCTGTCTCCCACATGTACCATAATATAAGCTATACCCAAGAAAATAGTCGAAGAATGGGTCGTGAGGTGTTTGTAATGCCAGCTCCCGATATAGGCTTAATGCTAACTCGGGATGTTTGTCCACCCCTTCTCCCTTTTGTAGTCGAACTCCCATAGAGTATCGTGCCTGCATTACTCCACCTTCGGAGGCTTTACGAAACCAATGAAAAGCTCTTGATTGGTTTTTACTCGTTCCTTCTCCTCGAAGATATCGAAGAGCTAAAGAGTATTGTGCCAAAGGGTATCCCTGTAGCGCTGAACGCTTAAAATTTTGGTATGCCAACGAATCATTTTTCTCCTTTCCCTCTCCTTTATAGTAGCACAGACCTAGTAGATATTCTGCTCGAGGTTCCTGTTGTGCTACCGCTTTCTCTATCCAAAAGAGGGCTTTGGATATGTCTTTTTTTATGGTATCTCCGACAAGATACGACTTTCCAATGCGATATTGTGCTTGTGGATTCCCTTTTTCTGCTTGTGCTATCCAATCTTGTTGTGTTGCCAGACATGGATAAGCAAATAGGAGCATCATTGTAAAGAGGATTTGCTTCATGATATAAAAGTTATAATATGTTGTAAAAATAAAATAATTGTTGTTTAGAGCATCCTCTTTTGCCTTAAAAAATCGTTTTGTTTTGTTATTTATTTAGGGGTGGTGAATCTGATAATGTGTGTGATAATAATCTAATATATTGAGTTTTAATGGGGGGATTGGAGTTCGTTTCGTTCCCGAGATACAGAAATCTTATTTTAAGGAGATCTATTTTTATAGTTGATGGTTTTTATAAAAAAGAAAGCGTTGACATACAACGAATGTAGTCAACGCTTTTTTCTATTTTAATATGGTTGGGACTTATCCTTTGTAAAGAATATCTGCACCAATTGTTCCATAAATTTTATCTAGATACGCATCCGATTTAACAAATACAAGTTGCGTTTTTAAAGCTTCTAGCTTCTCTTTTAAAGCCAATTTTTCAGTGTACTCCTCATTATATGATTTAGAGATAAAGTCATTCAAATAAGTAATCTCTTTTTCGTAGTAATGCGTATCGATCTCTTGTTTGCGTACGAGGCGAGCTTTGTACCAATCAGAGTTCAATACTACTTCTCTGTCGAACATGTTTCTCAACTCTTGATCGCTAAGATCTTTTCCTTCGTAATGTCCATAAGCCATCATATGAAGAAGTACTTTTACTGGTGGTATTGCACCCTCTACACTGTTGTCAGCGAAGTAGTTTAATGCCACTTTCTCTTGTGCCTCTACAATGTTGTTTACACCATCAACAAAAGCTTCCATGTCTTGCAATTCTGGTTTTAACATTTTTTCTGTAAAGACAGCTCCTGGTTCATCAAAAACACGACCCATATAACGGAATAGGAAATCTTGTGTGACACGATAACCCAAACGAGATGCTTTTATTACTTTGCCTTCAAACTCAAAGTCCTCAAGCTTCTCTAGCGAACCATTCTCAATCAATTGGTTTGCATCCGCATCTTCAGCAGTCATACGACACCATAACTCTGGTACCAATAGAGAGATATCATGATCGAAACGATTCTCTGATCCTACCCATCCTGCTGCAGTCGAATAGCCTTGATAGTTTGTCAAGATAAATGACAACAACGAGTTATTGATATCACTTGTCGCAGAAAGCATATTGAAAGGCCCTTTTGTCAAAGCACCCTCTGTACCAGCTCCTGTTGTTGATGGAGATTTACCAGTCAAACTACAGATAAAATCCATTAGTAGCTCAGGTAGCTCTTGGTAGTGTAGTGGGTTATACACACTCAAAGGACGTATTCCTGCAGCTTTATCCTGAGGATTGTTACGACGTCCTGAAAGTACTGCATTCACTGGGCGATACACTGGACGGTCTGTACCAATATTACGTGAAACTCTCATCCCTATATCCGTGATATAGTTTTCAAAAGGATCTTTATCTGTTCTCTTTTGAAGGTAACGAGGGTTTTTCGTTGGTTTACCATCACCAATAATACGAGGGTGAGAAGGTGCAATAAAGTAGTTGGCTCCTTCGCCATTGGCTACTTTTTGAATCAAATCCTTCACAGGCTGCGTATATTGATCGAATCCAATAGCATCCGAAACGAGTGCTTTAGCCTGCTCACGATCCATTGGTTCGTAGTTTGAGATAAAGGTGTTTGGACTAGTCAAATCAGCCTCCGCCTCTTTATCATATCCTCTTACGATTGCCTCATCAGGACGTTGAAAGAAGAAATTCTCACAGTTCGTTGTAAATTTAACCGATGGGTTATCCACCTTTTTCGACATATTGATTTGTGAAGTAGGAACTACAACTGAAGCAGAGATATCATCTTCCATCTGAACTTTCTGAGCAGCCATAAAGTCTGTTCTCAGTTTATGTAGATACCAAGAGTTATCTAGATCGAATCCCAAACGTAGGTACGATGCGATTACTTTACGGTTGTTGAAATTCAACTCATGCCCCTGCTTTCCATTCACTGTATCCACAGAGAATAATTCTTTCCATCCTTGCTGGTCTCCTTTCTCTCTATAAAGACGCTTGATAAACAGTACGATCGATTTTACACGGTCTGGTATTGTTTTAAGAAATTCGTTGTACTCCTCTATATGATATTCACTAGGAGTTAAAAGCTTAATAACAGATCCAATAGAACGCTCAGGACTTAAAAGTGAACGAGAACCACGCTTGGTCTTATCTTTACGCTCTTTCCAACGCTTAGAGTAGTCGTAGTTGATCACTTGATCAATCAAATCGAAATCTTTCTCGAAGTCGTCCACGAAAAGAGAACCGTAGATGATCGCATTCATTAGAGATTTAGAGATCTCACTCTTACCTCCACCAGATACTGTTGCTGGCTTATGACAGAATGTCCCTTCAGCAAAAGTACTTATCAATCTCCATGAAGGAGCCGAAGGGTGCTTCTCCATATGGATTTTATGTCCTGATGGGTGAATGAAGATATATCCTGGTTGCAATGAAAGATGAAAGGGTTGTCCGTGATGATTCCATGTCACTTTTCCCTGATATATATCCATGTTTGCATCCTCTTGGATATAGAAAACATTCGGATAGCGTTTGTCTACCCCGTAATTTTCAGGATACACCTCCATGACATTACCTAATGTCTGTTTTACATCCTCGAAGCTATAACTCTTTTTCAACATACGCATATATTGAACTCCTGAGAAGAAGTCTCCTAAATTCATACGTTGGAAAGCGATAGCACCTCCAGCATGCTCCTCTTCAACCAAACCGTAAAGATTGGCAGAGTACCCAATTTGAGTTTTTACCTCTTTCTTTGAGTATCCATAATAGTTGTCGGCAATCAAGGTGACTGTAACCCCTCTGTCGTCACGACATGTTAATTTGAATGGCGAACCATCGTTATATTTTTCTGTCTCCTCTTTCCAACACATTTCGTCTTTACGTTGACGTTCTGTTGCATCATCATAATGAGGAAGGCCAAGTTCTTTTTTGGTGTAATTTGATAGGTGTGGAGCCAAAACGATACATCCTGTATGTCCAGTCCAATGGTCTGGATCTAATGCTGCATCATTTTCAGCCAAATAAGGATCGCCTGCATTTCCAAAGATGGTCTCTACAAAGTCGATATTACTTACGAGTGCTCCTGGTGCATAAAAACGAATCTCCATTCGCTTCTCTTCAATAAAGTTTGCAACCTTAGGACAAACTACAGGGCGAATTAAGAATGAGGTGAAAACCTCCGATTTCTCCTCTTGTGCCGAAGTAAATGGAAGGGTCTTTAGCTCTTGGTCTGGTTGCATTGCCAATTGAAATAGCTTTGCAAAAGTATTTCTTGGAACCTCTTTTTTGTCCAATGGTACTGGAAGTCCATCAGCTACAATATGAAAAGTCCCTTTGGTAGTACGTTTGTCGTTCCTTGGGTTGTTTACCAATCCTTGCTCCACACGTGTGGTGGTGACATATTGGTTCTTAAAAATATCTTTGTTTGGAGGAAGACTTAGAACTCTTGCCAATCCTGGACGATCCAACACGAGAGTCTGTGTAGGTAATTTTACCTCGACATCTAAATCTTTTAGGTAGTCATTAAGGAAGTTTTCGATACGTTTGTCCGCTGCAGATATTCTATCATCCATACGACGATATTTCTCTTTGAAACTTAACATTAACTCCTCTGTAAGTTGTAAAATAGCACTTTGGTTTTCAGAAGTATCTGAATCAAACTTAAATCCTGGCTGCCCAAGCTCTGTAAGCTTAAGGTTCAGGTACTGGATAAGGTCTTTGTTCTGTAACATAGCTGTATTTTATAAACTATCTATTAACAAGTTGATCTATCAAATATTTGTAATCCTTTGTATATTTCAACTTAATGAAACTGTACTAAATCACCCCAAATAAGTTTTGCTCTGTTCGATAGCAAAAACCTGCCTGACTACTATTGAGTACAGTTTATGTATTCCCATTGCTTATACAAATATGTGTATTGACAATATGTTTGAAATACTTTTGTAAATATAGCACTATGATGATATAAAACAAATGAATTTGACTAAAAGTGTGGGATTTTTATAAAAAAACAGCATTGTGTGTAAAAGTCTATAGACTAAGAATTTGAGTCGACTCTAGATGTAGAAAAATCGACCTGTTTAAAGAGAGTAATTGCCAAATATTCATGTTAAGGAATTGCCTTAAAAACCTAGTTGAATTTGGTCTCTAAAGAGGGAAGTTTTATTGAGTTCGTGCTTTAAAGATATGTAATTTTTATGATAGATGTAGTGAAAAGTAAGATAATTTATTTTGAGTCATTAAAAATTAACATTCTTTTTTATGTTCTCGAGCATATTTTTTACACCATAATTGAAGCCCACAATGTTCGCATTTCGGCTTTCTTGCAACGCATGTATATCGACCATGAAGTATCAGCCAATGGTGTGCTATAGGTAGTAGTTCTTCGGGGATATATTTAATTAACTGCTTCTCTGTTTCTAGTGGCGTTTTCGATCGATAAGATAGTCCAATGCGCTCTGATACTCTAAAGACATGGGTGTCTACAGCCATGGCTGGTTTATCGAAGATCACAGAAACGATCACATTGGCTGTTTTACGTCCCACTCCTGGTAGTTTAACCAATTCTGTCACGGTATTCGGAACTTGTGATTCATATTCGTTTTGTAGCATCTGTGCCATGCCCACTAGATATTTGGCTTTGTTATTGGGGAAAGAGATGGAACGGATATATTCGAAAATCTCAGGAACCTCTGCCTCTGCCATCTTCTCCACTGTTGGAAAACGTTCAAAAAGAGCAGGCGTTACCATATTCACTCTCTTGTCGGTGCATTGTGCCGATAAAATCACTGCTACCAAAAGTTCGAATGGCGTTCTGTAGTCTAACTCTGTCTCTGCAATGGGCATATTTGTTTGAAACCACTCTATTACCTTCTGGAATCTCTCTTTTTTATCCATCTTATTATTTTTTAATGAGATCTCCTGCCTCTTTGATTTGTTCTTCTTTATCGTCACAAACTTAAACAATTATCAAATAGTTCGTGTTAATTATTCTGTAAGTATGGACGATTCATTGATCGATTTTATCGAACCCATTATCAACATAATCTATGAGTGTGGGGTTGTGGCACAGATGGGGTCGTCTATTTGTTAACGAAATGTGAATCTGTGTTAATCATTGATTAAAACAGATGAAATTTCATGATATGGTTTGATTTTTGAATGATTCACAAATCAAGTTTTTAAAGTTATAAACAAATAATATAAACAACTATGTACCGTAATTTAACTCGTATTTTAATGCTTGTGGCCATCTTCTTTTCTATCTCATTAGTAGAGACAGTAATGGCTCAAGATGCTCAAAGCACTCCAGCGCCTGCACCTGTTGTAAGTGAGACGCCAACACTTGTGCTAGAATCTGGTACGGTAATCCCTATTAAATTAACCTCCAACTTGATTGCATCATCAAGCAAACCTGGTGATAAGTTCTCGGGGGTAGTATCTATGGATATTATTGCCAAAGATGGTTCGGTGCTTCCACAAAATAGTAAAGTGCAGGGCGAGATTGTGTCTGCTAAAAAAGGTGGACGTTTGGCTGGATCTGCCGAAATGGTATTGAAACTGAATTTTGTGCAGTATGAGAAAAAGTATCATCCTATTGTTTCGATGGGCTTAAAGATTAATACAGAAGGAGCTGGGAAGGAGACTATCCGTAAAGCAGGAGCTGGTGCCGCTATTGGAGCTGCCTTTAATGGTGGTAAAGGAGCTGGTCGTGGTGCTGCTGTCATGGGAGGTTTGCAACTATTGTCTCATAATGGAGACATGCGTATTCCTGCTGGCTATGTTTTAAACTTCACATTGGGGCAAGAGTTGAAGTTTTAGTCTTTGCCTTTGGGTGTTCGAATTGGTTTAGTATTTAAATTTTAAAGATAAACGTTGTCGTGAAAAATGTTCTTTTATTATTGGCTCTCTTTGTGTCATTGCCAATGTTTGCACAAAGAGTTAGACGAACTACAGTAGTTCGACCAAGTTATAACAGAGTGATGGTCACACCACCTCGTAGAACTGTTATTGTACATACCCCGCCAAGACATGTGGTGGTGGTACGTCCTCCTGTTTATAGAGGACCTGCATTCTGGGGACCATACTGGCATCCTGTAGGATTTTATGTGCCTATGTTGCCTCCTGGATATATGACTGTTTATGTGAATGGATTCCCTTATTACTATACAGAAGGGGTATATTACGTGAAGTCTGATTCTAAATATAAGGTTACAGAGGCGCCAGTTGGGGCTGTTGTATCCTCTCTACCTGAAAATTGTACGACTTTCGACTATCAAGGAAGTACATACTTTTACTATGCGGGTACTTACTATCTGAAAATAAAAAAGAAGAAGTACAAAGTAGTGAAAGCTCCTATTGGGGTGATGGTTACGGAACTTCCTGAAGGAACAAAGTCGATCAATCAAGGTGGGGTTACTTTCTATGTCTGTCACGGAACTTACTATCGACCAGAGCCTGTCGGAGATTCTGTACACTATGTGGTAGTTCCAAATCCATCAGGAGAGATTCTAAAAGAGATTCCTGAAGGGGCTACTGTAGTGAAGAAAGATGGGGATTCTTACTATAGTTATTCTGGGAAATACTATAAGGCGGTAGTGCAGGATGGAAATGTGGTCTATAAACAGGTGTTTTTCTAAAAACTCCATATAACATTTTTAAGAGGGGGGTGTGAAAACACTCCCTTTTTTATTTACGATAGACTACCTTACTGTTTTGATTGGCTCAGATTGTTGGGTGTGAATGATTTTAAAGGTTGCATATTTTGGAGCTTTACGCAGAAATATTTCTTTTGCAAAAAAAATAAAATGAGCAAACATGTTTTTCCAATAAAGGTGGATCGTTACCCATTCTATTATGGATGGATTGTGATGATTGTCGGTGCTTTAGGAATGCTTGGTAGTATTCCTGGACAACCTTTTGGGGTGTCTGCATTTACAGACTCCCTATTAGATGCTACCGATGTGTCTAGAGATCAGTTGAGTGCCTTCTATCTAATTGGGACATTGCTTAGTGCACTATGTTTGCCTATCATAGGAAAGATATACGACCGTATTGGGGTTCGTAAGGTGATGCTTACTGCCACTTTTACCCTTGCGATGATGCAACTCTTACTATCCTATACCACGGAAGTTTCACAGCTTATTGGAGGAGGTGTACTGTTATGGGTCTATCTGGTGATGATCTTCTTTTCGATTCGTATTATGGGACAGGGCACCATGGCACTGGTCTCCCGTGCGATGATCATGAAATGGTTTGATAAGAAACGAGGTATTGCCAATGCAGTCAGCGGAACGATGGTTAGCGTTGGCTTCTCTATTGCGCCCTCTCTGTTGCTGATCCTTCTCTATCACTATGGTTGGATCTCGTCCTATCGTATTCTAGCACTCTCTCTTCTTGTAATCTTTGTGCTTGTTTTTTTCTTCTATGCGGATGCTCCAGCCGAATATGGATTGTACCCAGATGGGAAAAAGAGTGGGGAGGCTGACAGCCACGACAAACAAGAGAAGGGAAGCCCTCTCTCTCTTGCCATTCGAACCTATCCGTTTTGGATCATATGTCTTGTGACTGCTTTCTGTAACTTCTTTATAGGAGGTTTTACTTTTCATATAACCTCTATTGCAGAGGAGTTTATGTGGAGTAAAGAGGCTATGGTTCAGTTTTTTATTTATGTCACCGTTCTATCTGTTTTTTTTGCATTGCTAGCCAATGTGTTAAGCGATTTTGTTCGGTCTAGCTATATCCTTGCTTTTTGTATGTTGGGTATTGTCATTGCCTCATTTGGCTTTATGATGAAAGGAGAGGGGATCTACTACTATGTGTTGGTGGTTGGTTTTGCAATATTCTCGGGCTTCTTTACTGCCTCTGCAGCCGTATTTCATCCTAAATATTTTGGTAACAAATACCTTGGTCAGATTAGTGGATTCAATATGTTAGTCATGGTGGTCTTTAGCTCCATATCGCCATTTATCTTCAGTCTCTCCAAAAGTCATCTAGGAAGCTATAGTTGGGCAGCATATCTATGTCTAGCAATATCTATTATCCTACTTGTTGCTGCGTTATTCGTAAAAGAACCAAAGCAAAATCAGTAATTTATATTGGGGAATATTATACTAGACTTGAACCTATGTTAGAGGATCGAGTGAAGAAAATAGTTGCCATAATGTTGCGTGTTTTGATATCAGTTGCGTGATGTAATGTTGTCGTTTATAGGTTGTTATGATGAGAATAGAAAGCCGTTTAGTTGAGGCTTCTATGGAATTATCGAGAGGCTTACATGATCACTTGTTATGGTTTTTATGGCATTGGGGTGATGCTGAAGTGATGTTTGTTTTTGGTTTTTATTGCATTTAGGTAAGGATAGCATGATATTTTGAGATATTTTGAAAGATGTTTTATACCTGTTTGATCATTACATTGTTCATGTTTTAACCAAATCATATTCATGCTTCAACCACCGAATCGATGGAGAATCGATGGACAAACCATGAACAAACCATGGACAAACCATGGACAAACCATGGACAAAGTAGCCTTCAATCCCCTATTATTCCCCCATTTGGGCATAATATTAAATATCTATTTTTCATGTATATTGTTTTGTTACAACAGATGGATAGCAGGAGCTTCTTAACTCCCAGGAGTTTACGCATCGATTATTGACACACCATTTGTTGTGACCATTTGTAATTTGGTAGCTACAAACCCATGTGTTTGCCATGATATTGCAACCATGTTGTGGTGTTGGTAATGTGTTGTGACAACATCTGGGAGCCACGAAGCACCTGCTTCGTGATTGCACGAGAACTCGTGCAATATTCTACATGACAGTATCTATTCTTCATCGAATTGAAGCAACAACGGAAGCAGGAGCTCAATGTCATTAAGTTAAGCTTTAATTATATTGCATCTCTTTGATTCGTAAGTGTTTTTGGACGTTTTCTGTTATCAAATTTTCTAGTGTCTCGCTCATTTTTTCTATTCGGTCGTATAGGAATTGTGTGTTTTTTTAATAGTTCTTTAATCTGAAATATCGTTTTGGACATTTCTTGTTCTGTAAAGAATATCTCAATGATTCTATTCTTCAAGATTCCATAGGATACATTATTGTTTACTTTGTAATTGTATTTTTTAGTCCCTTTCTGTTCTTTTAATTCATCATTAATCTCTTCGATTAATAAGGTTTGGATATTGCTAACAAAAATGGTGGAATAAAAATCTTGTAATATCACTTGTTCTGAGTTCCCTGAAAAGTTTCCAACCTTCAGTTTATTCTTCAATTCATTATAAAAAATCTCCACATTCCATCTCTTGAAATACAGGTCTTTAAATATGTTATTTCTATACTCATCTTTATCAAGAAGAGAACTTATAAGAATTTCAACAGTGCCATTTGGCAACACAACTTTATTCATGCGTACAATGATAGTTTCATCACCAGTGTAACCTTTTTCTTTTAAACATGTTATACTTGGAGATAATTCAATCAACTTTGTTTTATCCGTACTATTCAAAAACTCTTTTGTTTCTTTATTAAAGTTCGTTTGAACTCGAAAAAGAAAGTCAATATCCCTTTTCTTATGTTGATACATCATATCAAAAGAAGGATAGCCTCTGTCATATAAAATAAGATCACCAGGAGTTGCATGCTTTATATGATCAATCGCTAAATCTCGTTCTGTTCTAGAAAGTGGCTGAAGTGTTGAATCAATAACAAATCCATTTAATACATCATATAATAAAGAAACTCTTCCCTGAATAATAGGTTCTTTTGTATGTGGTTGATTAGATCCAAAGACTTCCATTAACTCTTTGGTATTGGGTAGAGTTAGAAGCGATCCATCTACTGCAAGGACTCTAAACTTATGCCATTTCTTATAAGTATTATCAGTATAAAATTCATCAGTAAGTTTCTTTGATAAAACATCAAACACCTTGTAATCAATCTTTTTTCTGCTTTGAACAAATGCACTCTTGGTAAAATGATCATCTGTTTTAAGTTTTTTGTCTTTGTTAAATACACCAATGATATTATCAATTTCAATAGATAGTGTCTTGGTAATTCTATTCATTAAAAAGAGAAGTATTTTCGGGAATTTTAATTTTCTATTTCTTGTAAAATCTTTGTCGTTCATTCTATATTGATTCTGTAATTCATTCGAATATATATATTGCATTATCTTTTTCAATATGAACTCAGGTGTTTTTTTTACCATGTCTATGTTGTTGATTATGAATACAATATACGAAATATTTATCATAATAACAAGCCAAGCCATTGATAATCAACACATTACTTAACTTAATGACATTGAGCAGGAGCTTCCTATCTCCCAGGTGTTGCAGCATCGATTGTTGATACACGATTATTGATATGGTGATAAAGGTATCCACGAGGGAATGCCCCTACGTGGGGTTGATGTATAAATTTGTGGAGGATATGGATTGCGTGGTAGAGATATTTGGAATTGATGGGGTAGGGATGAAAAAATGCCCCTAGACAAGAGCATCCTTGCGTAGGGGCGATATAATAGACTTGTCAGATAATATTTACCAATCTTCCAACCTTCCGTATTCTATTTTCTTCTTATAGAATATCGATTTCCGTAGTTTTTTTAATGCATATTGGAAATGGTGCTTTATGGTTGTTTTCTTTCCCCCATATTTTGCAGCAAATAGTTGTTGGTGCATCTCTTCTATGGTACTATTTTTCTGTTTTTTTGCCAAGAGTATAATGGATACTTCCTTTTTTGGCAGGCGATACATCCAATAGTATAGTTGCATTAAATATCTTTTATAGTTAGAATCGTTTTCTTTCAGCAGGAGTTTAAATGCTCTTTTTTCTGAGATAAGGTACTTTCTTCTTCTCTCTTGGATATATTGAACTATTTTTCGTATTGCTCTGATAATATATTTGAATGCAAAGAGTAATACGACCACTCCTAGAATATACCATTTATAGTGAACGATGGCTTGAATAATGCGTCTTTTGAGAGGTATTTTTGGCTCTTGTACCTTCATCGTTGCCTGTTGTTGCGCAAGGCTATCTGCCATGGATGCTACAATGCCTAGTTGGTCATTGGGTTGGATGGTGATAGGTGATTGTGTACTCTTTCTCTCTTTATAGACTCCTAGATATGGGTTGAAGTATTTGATTTCTGCTCCGGGCATGGTGTATTTCCCATCTTCTGTAAATAGATAGGAGAACTTCTGTACTCTTTTGCTTATAACAATTCCACTCTCTTTGTTGATATTCTGTTGGGTGGTATTGCTCGTATTATATATTCGGGCAAAGTCCACTGGCTTCATCTCTATGGAAGGGATGAAGTTCGGAATGGTGCCATAAGCAGTGGTGGTAATCTCTCTCTCTAATACATCTCCTGTTTTTAGGGACGAGAATGGTTTGCTCCAACGATCGCTTATATAGACTCTTGTACTAACCAATTTGCTGTCCTCAGAGGGCTGTGTTTTGGTTGTAAAGTGAATGGTAGGGGTGTTCAACACTACTTTGGTCTCTTTGTACGCATTTCCCATCGGGATATAAGCGGTTACAGGAACAGCAGGTATTACGTTCTTTCCTGTTTTGTAAGGATATACCAGATAGAAAAAGGAGAGGACAGAGTATGAGTGTCTGTTCAAGACCTCTTTGCTTGCAATTGTTTGGGTGAAAGGGACAATAAAAGCGTCCTTTATTTTCAAACTTTGAAGCTCTAGGCCTTGGGTAAACCATCGAGGCGAATAGACTTTGATGGTTAATTTAATAGGCTGCTGTGTATACACCAACGATCTGTCGATGGAAGCTTTCGCAAAAGGCTTTTGTGCGATCACTACAGTAGTGTATGCAATGCAAACAAGGATTATGAATAGTTTCTTTACCATATCTCACCTCCTGTCTTTACTTGAGGGTAATATTTTTTCTTTTGTAGAATAAACTTCTTACGAAGAAATTCGCTTGGGTCGCTATTGGTCTTTTCCATGATTAGAGAAGATGCTTGTACTTGGTTCTTTATTTGATCCTTCTTTTTCTTCTCTTGTGGCCAATCGACCTCTTTGTATTTGTGCTTGTCGCCGTACACTTTATCATGACTGTTATCAGTGGTGTCGCGTTTGGCATTATAGTCGTTGTCGGATAGTTTTTTCTCTTTCTCAGAGAGCTCCTCTATCTTTTTGAACTGTTGGACACTTCTTTTCTGATCCTCTTTTTGCTCTTTTAGTAGCTTTGGTTTGGTGTCGATGATCTTTTGTATGATGTCTAACTGTTTGTCTGCTTGTTTTAGATTAGGATCTTTTTCTATGGCTAGCTGTATTGATTTTTGTGCCAAGAGGTATTCCCCTTTTTGAGCATATATCATTCCTAAGTTATATTTTGCCTGTGCAGTGGTGTCCATGGCATAATAGATGGCCGCATTATCTAGGTCGCCCTTTTTATAGTATGCATAGGCTTTGTGAGATACATCGCTATAGAGTTGTGAGGCTTTCTCATAGTCTTTCGCCTCAAAGGCTTTGTATGCACGATAGTCGTCGGTATACCACCATTTTGCACTTGGTCCATTGGTGTCACAAGAGGTTAACCAAGGGAGTAGGAGAAAACACCATCCTATCACCCATCCTTTGCGGAACCAAAGCAGTCCAAGAAGGAGACAAGGGATTAAGAACCATGGTCCTACATCTTTCCAATCATCGGATTGGTTTTTAGAGTCGCTTTGTATCACCCTATGTTGCTGAATGATGTTGGCAATATACTGTGTGTCTGTATCATCTAATGTAATCGGTACTACCCATATTCTTTCGTTTGATTGAAGAGACGAGAACACGGAGGCATCTGGTCGTGATTCAATCGTTTTGCCCTTATAACGTAGTCCTCTTTTGATATTTTGGGGTGACGGAACCACTCCCCCTTGTTGGGTACTTACTTGCCATACGACGATATAGTTCTTGGTTGTATTGACAAAGTTTTGTAGTATGGCAGCCTGCGATGGGTTGATCTCATCGGTTAAAAGTAGGAGTGTCGATGGGGCCTCTATGGTTTTAAATAGTGTGTCGATACGCTCTATCATAAACGAATAGTTCAGTCCTGCTACTGGCATAATACGCGGTTTAATGGTCGTCATGTATGGCACCATAATTTCACTATCTTGACTTGGAGGGAAGATGGTATGTGCCGTTCCAGCAAAGGCGAGAAGTCCAATTTTGGTTCCTAGCTCTTGTTTGAATAGGTCGCGTATTTTAAGTTTCGATCTTTCTAGCCTGTTTGGTGGCACATCGGTTGTCATCATGCTTTGAGACAAATCTAGTGCAATCATCACCTCCGATTTATTAGTGACCTTTGGTAATTTTTTCTTTTTAAAGGTTGGCCCAGCAATACCTAATATTGCCAATGTGAATATTGTAAAGAAAATGATGGATGGCCATGTAATCTTTTTGCTTTTTGTATTTGTGATCAAGAATAGACGATATTCAGGACGCAACAACTTCTGCCACTTGGCATCTCTATTTCTAATAATCACATAGTATACCAGAGAGAGAAAAAGCGGAATGAAGAACCACAAAAGCACTGGCCTTAGAAAGTGGAACTGATCTAGATATTTTATTAAATCTGTATTATTCATTTTTCGAAGCTTTAAATCTTGATAATATCGCCAAATAGAGAATTAAGATGAATGCACACAATAAAGAGACACCAAGAGGGTAGAAGTATAGTAACACTTCTGGTCTTATCTCTGTACTTTCATATTTAATCGGCTCCAGATCATTTAGCGTTTGGTATGCTTTTTTGAGCTCCTTGCTATCCATCGCTCTAAAATATTTAGCGTCAGTAGATTCTGATATATAGGTTAGCATTTTCTCATCGATCTTGTCTTTGCCTTTAGGATCTCCAATTCCCAATGTGTATATTTTAATGCTGTCGTCCTTGGCCAGAGTAGAGGCATCTAGAGGGTTGGTTCCGATTCCACTGTCGACGCCATCGGTGAGCAGTAGCATCACTTTCTGTTTGATAGTATCGTTTTTAAATACCTTCATTCCATAGGATATCGCATCCCCGATATTGGTCATCTGTCCAGCCATTCCCACCTCTGCGTCATTCAGTAGCCATTGTACCGAATTAAGGTCGGAGGTTAGAGGTGCTTGCAGATAGGGGTGAGATGCAAAAAGAATCAATCCCACACGGTCACTCTTACGACCATCAATAAATTGACTCATAATCTTCTGAACCGCATGCCATCTTGTTATTCTTTGGTTGTCGAGAATCCAATCTTTGTTGTTCATACTGAAAGAGAGGTCGGCAGTAATCAAAAAACTACGCGCTGTTTTGATCTTCTTTTCAGGTTTACCAACAAATTTTGGCCCAGCCGCTGCCAGTACAATAAGCACATAGGTCAAGAAGCTAAGTAGCCATTGAAGAATGTTTTTCTTTGTAATCCATGCCTTTTTGCTCGGTTTAATATGAGATACTTCCGTCATTCGTTGAAATGCTGGATGTACTATTGCTTTCGACCTTAGACGATAAGGGGGAAGCAGAATGAAAACCACTGGTACTAAAAGGATGAATAACAATGCCCAGGGATGTGTCCATTCAAAATTCATGTTTTCGAATCCAAAATATTGCATATTGATGATATTTTGTAAGAAGATGCTCATTAATGTTATTGTCTGGTTGATAAATTGCTTTTAACGCAGGCTCTATAAAATCGGTTTCTAGAGGATAGGGCGGCGTATGAGAGAGCAGATACTTGCACCACTGTTTCCCCGATATCTGTTTTACTTGAGGATCTCTACTTGCTGTGTAGGCTGTGCGCCGAAGAATCCTGTTGATCTCTCTTAATTGTTCTACAGTATCTCCATGAACCTCCCTCATGAGAAGGAGTGCTTCTTTGCGATATCTGTTTTTTTGAACTCTTCGTATTGAGCCTATAATAATTAGGATAATCAATACGACTGCGACTCCAGCAAGAACTTTCCATCCAGTAGTATCAAATGAGAATTCGACCGCATCAGGAGCCAACAGTTGATCGAAGTTATTGATTGTATCTTTCATTTAATATCTCCTTTAGTTGTAGTTTCAGTTCTTTGTCTGTTTGAAAACAGAGAAATGGAATATTGTATGCTTCACATTTATCTTCGATATCTTTTTTGAGTGTAATATATTGCTCTTTATAGGATTGCTGGTCCTCTGTATTTACCTTCCAATCGATTTGATAGTGTGCATCAGAGAATGGTATTTTCTCTAAAGGAAGCTCGTAATCTAAAGGATCTTCGATGTGAGATAGAATTACACTGTTGCTTCGAGATATCATTACCAAATGGTTGAGGCTTTCTTGACTCAGTAGTGTAGCATCGGTGATGACATTGATGATATAATCGTGATGTGCTACCTTCATTACATTGCTCAGGGCTTGTTCCATATCCACTTGTTGTTTGTTTTGGATAGGATGGGTCGTTGCATTGTTACAGCTCTTGACTCCATAGTCCATTATCGCTTGAAAATGTCCTCTACTACGTGATGGCTTTAGTATCTGAATATTTTGGTCGTCAAATAGTATTGCCCCATATCTATCTCCAATTTTAAGAGCTCTGAATCCATGGATTGCTGCAATCTTCAGGACAATATGGCTCTTCAGCAGGTGTTTACTTCCAAAGAGTGTATTCTTGCTTAAATCGATGATAGATAGTTGAGGGCGTTCTTTCTCTTCGCTAAATACTTTGGTGTGGGTTACACGTGTTCTTGCTGTGACCTTCCAGTCTATATTTCTTATATCGTCACCTAATATATATTTTCTTACTTCAGAAAAATCGAGTCCTCTCCCTTTTAATGAGGAGCGGTGTTTCCCTGATAGCAAGCCAGAGACCCGTCTCTGTTTAAAGAACTCAGGTCCTACTGCCACTGTTTCGAGTCGCATTAATGATTCTAGGGTTATTTCTGGAGTCTCTTTCATAGATTATGAGATAGGAACTGCATTTAATAATTCTGTGACAATATCATCCGCTTGTAACTTATCTACATTCGTTTGATAGGTAAGTGCGATACGATGTCTCAGTACTCTATGAGCAACCAATCGTATATCGTCGATAGTTACATAGTCTCTGTCTTGCATATAAGCGTAACATCTTGCGGTTTTGTCTAATGCAATTGTTCCCCTAGGACTGGCCCCAAATGTGATGTATTTCCCGAGAGAGTCGCTATATTTCTCTGGGTGTCTACTGGCATCAATAAGTCGGATAATATATTGATTGACCTCTTCAGAGACGTGAATATTACTAACCTGTTTTCTTGCATCGAAGACAAATTGTTTGTCTATTTTAGAGATCTCTTTTTTCTCTGTGACCTCTTCGCCTCTTACCATCTTAAGCATAAGCTCTTCTTGTTCGGGAGTAAGGTAGTCGAGATTGATTTTCATCATAAATCGGTCTAGTTGTGCCTCAGGAAGTGGATAAGTACCCTCTTGTTCCACTGGGTTTTGAGTCGCAATCACCATAAATAGTGGATCCATGAGATAGGTTTTACCAGCAACAGTCACTTGATGTTCCTCCATGGCCTCTAGTAGTGCTGATTGAACTTTTGCTGGAGCTCTGTTGATCTCATCGGCCAAAACAAGATTACAAAAGATAGGACCTTGTTTAAAATCAAACGTTGTTTCACTCTCCGGATTGTAGATTTCTGTTCCAGTTATATCTGATGGAAGAAGGTCTGGAGTGAATTGCACACGATTCATTTGAATCTCCATTACTTTACTAAGTGCTTTTACAGCTCTAGTTTTTGCTAATCCAGGAAGACCTTCTAGAAGAATGTTTCCTTCAGCTATGAGTCCTATGATAAGGGATTCTACCAACTCTTCTTGGCCAATAATAGTATTCTTGATCCCTTCTTGTAACTGTTTGATTGTATCCTTCATGAATTTTATCTTTTCTAGTGTTATTTCTGTCTTTATTAACATGTATGGATTTAATATTGTTTTATTCAAATAGGGAAAAGATACTTTTATGTTTATTAAGACATAACTGATTATTGGATAGGTGTTTGTGGTGGAGTTTGTTTGAGTGTTCGTTGTTTTTGGTATTTATAATCTGGCTTTTTGGATAATTACATCCCTCTTTGTGGATGATGTTGGTATCTGTACGAGTAGATAAATTCCTATATTTCGGTGTCCGTTGTATGAGATGATTTACTCATTTCGTTCTGCAAATATTCAGATACAATGTACGGGATCTATAAAACGAAATATTAAGATAATGATGAAAAACACAATTGGCAAGATTGCTGTTTCTTCTGCAGCAATATTATCATTTGGCTCATGTCAAACAAAGAAGGAGAGTAGTAAGAAATCGGAGACAAAACCGAATGTCGTAGTAATATGTCTCGATGACCTTGGTTATGGAGATGTGAGTGCTTATGGTGGTACTACTCTTAAAACACCAAATATTGATAAATTGGCAAATAATGGGGCTCTTTTTACAGATGGTTATGCGACCTCTGCAACTTGTACTCCTAGCCGCTATGGCCTATTGACAGGACGTTATCCTTGGAGAAATAAAGACGCAAAGATTCTTCCAGGAACAGCTCCTTTGTTGATTGATCCAGCGATGATGACCATGCCAAAGATGTTCCGTAAGGCGGGTTACCAAACTGCACTTGTAGGGAAATGGCATTTAGGTCTAGGTACTGGAGTGGTTGATTGGAATAAGCGTGTTAGTCCTGGGCCAAATGAAGTAGGTTTTGATGATGCATTTTATATGGCTGCAACTGCCGATCGTGTTCCGACCGTTTATCTTAAAGATGGGGTTGTTGAGGGATTAGACCCGAAAGATCCTATTTATGTTAGTTATGCAAAGAATTATGATGGCGAGCCTACTGGCCTTAGTAATCCAGAGATGATGACGATGAAGTGGCATCATGGACACAATGGTACTATTGTGAATGGTGTCCCTCGTATCGGATTTATGAAGGGTGGTAAAGCTGCTCGTTGGAATGATGAGACGATGACCAATGTTTTCTTGAAAAGAGCACAAGATTATGTAAAAAATCATAAAGATAAGCCATTCTTTCTTTATTATGCACTAGAGCAACCTCATGTTCCTCGTGTACCAAACCCTAAGTTTGTTGGAAAATCAGGATTAGGACCTCGTGGGGATGTGGTTCTAGAAGCGGACTGGGCAATTGGTGAGTTTGTGAAGACACTAGAAAAAGAGGGCATTCTTGAAAATACTATAATTGTTGTAACAAGTGATAATGGTCCTGTTTTGAATGATGGTTACTATGATGATGCTGTAGAGAAGCTAGGAGATCACAAACCATGGGGACCATTAAGAGGCGGGAAATATAGCCTATATGAAGCAGGTGCACGTGTTCCTTTTATCACATACTGGAAAGGACATATCCAACCTACAGTATCCGATGCAATTGTTTGTCAAGTCGATCTAATGACCTCTTTCGCAAAATTAGTTGGAAGTAAGATTGAAGGACCTGATAGCGAAAACATCTTGAATGCTTTCTTAGGTAAAACAGAAAATGGACGTGAAACACTGATCACTGAAGCAACAAGCCGTACACTTCTACGCAAAGGAGATTGGATTCTTATCCCTCCATATAAAGGAGAAGCAGTGAACAAATTTGTGAATATCGAGGTTGGAAATGATAACGAGTATCAACTTTTTAATGTAAAAGAGGATATCGGAGAACAAAACAATCTTGCAAAGAGTAATCCAGAGAAGTTAGCCGAGATGAAAAAGACATTCTTAGAGCTAAGAGGTAAGGATTATTTGAAAAATGTGGAAAAACTTGAGTTAAAATAAGTAGTACCGAAACTTACTTGTCAGTTTAAAAAAAGTCTAGCACTGCTAGGCTTTTTTTATGTCTAGTGAAAAGATCTCCCTATTTGGATGGTTTTCCTCTAGATGTTTGGTTTGGATTTCAATACCAACTTAGGCACACTTTAGGTGTGTATCTACATAATTTGAGTATGAATATTTATTATAAGGGTTATTTTCAATGATGGGTATAAGCATCATTAATGGGTGGATAACTATAGTCGTAATAATTATTGTATTCATAGCATCACTAAATAACTTCGTGTTAAATATTAATTTATTGGTGTCTATTTCTTAGTGTAAGAATATTTCTTTATGTGTGCTTTTTGAAATAGAGCGGCTGTATGCATTTATAGAATTATTTTCGAGGATTTCTTTTTGAATTTTGGTTTCTCCCTTGGTGTTATTTTGATCACCTTCATAATGGGCATCCTATATGCATTGTTTTGGTAATTATTATGATCAGGGTGTAGATATAGGCCCAATGTGATTAATTCAAGGGGGAAATATGTCAATTTTATATGTATCAATATCTTATCACCATTCTAATTAACAAAGTCTTTTTAAGTCACGATGTGGTAAATTCGATTTTCTTAGGCGTTGTGTCAATATATTAAGACAACAGGATTTTATCAGCAAAACGAAGACCTTCATGATATCTTTTAGGATGGGAAATGAGACGGTTTTTAAGTCAATGATTTTGGATAGTTTATGTTTGTAAACCTCTCAGATTCTGTTTTATAACATTTAAGTATCGCTTTGTTACCAATGAATGTCATTAATTGTGGCTATTGGTATTGTTATATTTGATTAATGTCCAGAACAAGAGTTTTGGATGAGAATATGAAGATTTTAAATGTTCTGTTCGTTATTGTTTCAGTGAGTAGCATGGTAATTTGACTCAACACGTTATTGTTTTAACAGTGCTGTCGTCTGGTTGTCTCTATAATCTCTTCTGTGATCCATTCGAATGCCCAATGATAGTATTTGCTAAGTGACTTAAATGGGTTGCTTAAAATAGGTGTGAATCGGTAATCTATGTAAAATATTCTATGTAAATGCTTCTTTTTGCTAAAGACAATAGTCTATAAGAGGTAAATTAAACAGTTGTTAGTATTGCTTACTAAACAAAATAAGGTGACCTTGCAGGGTCACCTTACAAAAATCAAATATGAAAATCTATGTAAAACAATCAATAGTTATTTTGTCTCACTATCTATATGACGTGTTTTACAATAAATTGTTACACCAAAATGGCATAAATATTTCTCTGTTGATCAAATTTAACTAAAAAAACCCCATTCGTATCATTTTTCGGTTATTTATAGGGGTAATATGTTATTTTGTTGATATTAGTATTTAATAAATATCAAATTAATAGGATTTTCTTTGTCTTATTAAACCTTATTAGTACTCATAATATTAGTGCTAGATGTGTTTTTTTAATAGTTTTTCTCAGAAATGTTGTATTTATGTAAAAAGAGTATGAATTAGTTGTTATCTCTAACATTATTGATTGTCATTTGTTTTTAAAATAAAAGCCTATTATAAACATTTGATTTTCTGAATATGGTTACACCAACGGTTACTTCTTCTTTATTAAGTGATGAGACATGTTTATTAAATAATGAGACATGTGATTTGCAAATTGATTGTATCGATTATACGCTTCAGTTCGATATTTATTCAAGAGGCGTTGCAATAGTGGGAGTGAAGAATCATCACAATAAACCTTTAGAAATTTATCTTCCTGATCAAGTAAATTCTATGGATGTTGTAGAGATTATCCCAACTTGTTTTATGAATCGTACAGATATTTTAAAGATCACTCATTGGCCAAGGTATTTAAGAGTAATTGGAGAGAGAGCATTTAAGGGCTGTACGCTACTAAGTTCGTGTTTGATCATCCCTAATTATGTGGCGGAAATTGGAGATCAGGCTTTCTCAGATTGTATTCATTTGGAGGTGGTAGAACTTCCATTTCTTCTAAAAAAGATCTCTACAGACTCTTTTAGTGGATGTGAGAGGCTGAGGATGTTAGTCTATAACTCATATCATGCTGTTGAGGTTCTATATCGAGGTAAAAGTATTAATGGTCGTTTTGAGTTACCTCTTGAAGTATCAATAAGGACCTTACTTTATGTTCCTTATAATATTTTTACTCATGTTAAAAGAGCTTCGTCAGATCTTTATTTTCGGGATATCATCGCGATATGTGGAAGATAGATTGTACGAAGAAAAGGATAAGTTTTCATTGAAACCTTATCCTTTTTTTAAACTTTTTAGTCTAACTCAGACTCTAGCTCTTTGTTGTCATTGTCTTTAATATACCGGATTTTATATCCAATCATTGCGACAAATATCGACATTAGTGGGCTAATGATATTAAAGAAACAGTAGGGTAGATATGTTAATGTAGCCACTCCAAGTACTTTGGCTTGTGCCGCTCCGCATGTGTTCCAAGGAATAAGTACTGAGGTAACAGTACCTGAATCTTCTAATGCTCTACTTAATACTTCTGGAGCAATCTTCTTGTCTTTATACGTTTTGTTGAACATTCTACCTGCCACAACAATAGCCAAATATTGGTCTGATGCAGTAAAGTTAAAGAATATTCCTGTCCCCACAGTGGAAGCTACTAGTGATGTGGTACTATTAGCGAAACGTATAATAGATTGTGTAATACGCTGAAGAAATTTCCCCCCTTCCATCACACCAGCAAATACCATTGCTGATATAATTAGCCATACGGTGGATAACATTCCTCCCATTCCCGAAGTGTTTAGAAGGTCGCTCACCATGGGATTATCTGTCTTGATAGAAACATCCCCGAGCATCGCTTGCATGACCCCTTTATAGGAAGACAGAAGATAGTCATTGGATACGCCTGAGATCCCATTTATAATATGTGGTTGATAGATAATTGCAGCAATCCCTCCTAATAGTGTTCCAATAAGAAGTGCTGGAAGTGCAGGCATTTTCAATACAATAATTGCCAAAAGACATATTGGAACAAGAAAAAGCACAGGTGTGATTGTAAATGTCGACTCAATAGCACTTTTTACTGAAGTAACATCTGCTGTTCCATGTACATCAATGGTGAAACCCAATATTAAGAAGATGATAAGAGTGATCACAATCGATGGGACTGTGGTATAAACCATATAGCGGATATGGGTAAATAGGTCAGTCCCTGCCATTGCTGGCGCAAGGTTCGTTGTGTCGGATAGTGGAGACATCTTATCACCGAAATAGGCTCCACTGATGATGGCTCCTGCAGTTACAGCATCTGAAAACCCAAGTGCTTGACCTATCCCTAAGAGTGCCACTCCAATGGTTGCAATTGTAGACCACGAACTACCTGTGGCGATTGATACAATTGCAGATACGACAACTGACGATATAAGAAAAAACTTAGGATTGATAACATCTAAACCATAATAGATCATGGCTGGTACCACACCACTAATCATCCAAGTTCCCGCAAGAGATCCAATTAGGAAAAGGATTAACATCGATGGCATTGCAGAATGAAGGGTTTTCAATATATTGTGTTGGATGTATTCCCATTTCTGTCCATTAAAGATGGCAATTAATCCTGCAATTCCTCCCGTTAAAAGTAGTGCAATTTGATTCGATCCAGCTATCGTATCATCAAAAATATTCACATTTATTGCTAAAAGTGTCAATAAAAATACAATTGGTATGAGTGCCTGTAGCAACGAAGGCTCTCTCACGTCTTTTCTTGTAAAACCCACAATTAAAATTACTTAAATTATAAACTGTCGCAAATAAACTACTTTTTTAGCTATAAATCTACGATTTGTAATTATTTGTTGTGTTTTTTGGATGAATTGTTTTTTTTGACCCTTTTTATAATAAAATAAGTATCGATCTATTAGTGGATGATTATCCCTCCTTTATGGATGAATTTCCAATCGTGATAGAGTATTATAACTGTGTTGTCGATTGATATATAGGGGTTTTTCCTGTTTTCTGTCTTTTATTCTCTTTTTTTGTGGTTAAATAATTTGTAATGAATAATTATGCTTTTAAAATCATAGGTATCTCACCCGTTTGCTTTTTCACGAATAGATATATATCTATACTCTAAATTATATAGAATCAGAGTAAAAGGCAATAAATGATTTAAATTTTTGCAATGATGGGATCGCTGTTTGATTAAGAGAGAGAGAGTTCAAGATTTTTCTCGTCAACGATCTTTCTCATATTTATCAAGGCATATCTCATTCTTCCTAAGGCAGTATTGATGCTTACATTTGTCTGCTCAGCAATCTCCTTAAAGCTTAGTCCGTAATAGTGTCTAAGACGAATGATCTCTTTTTGATCTTCAGGAAGAAGGTTCATGATTTCTCCCACTTCGTGTATTACACGATCGTTGATAATTTGAGTTTCGATATTTGTGTCTGAAAACTGGGTATTATTAAAAAGATCTACTTCACAATTATCATTGGATACGACATTAAGATGCTTCTCTTTTCTGAAGTGATCAATGATAAGATTATGTGCAATTCTTATGACCCAAGAAATAAATTTCCCGTTGTCTTTATATTTCCCATTTTTTAAAGAATGTATAACTTTGATAAAAGTATCTTGGAGAATATCTTCTGCCAAAGACTGTGATTTCACTACCATCACAATGTAGGTAAAAATGCGATTCTTGTGACGTGTAATAAGAACGTCTAATGCATAATTGTCGCCTTCTAAGTACTTCTTTACTAAGCACTGATCTGAGATTAGATTGTTTTGATTCATCAATATAGTTTGAGTTGGTTATAAAGGTAGAATCGAATCGATAGGCGATTGTTTTTAGTGAATAATGAATACTTATAATAGCTTATTTTTTGTAAATATATGTATTTTAACTTATTCGACAAAATAATTTGAATGTTAATCAACAATATTATTTATGATGAATCGTTTATTAATATTCAGAAGGGGAGTGATGAGGTTATTTGCATTACCTCTGCACTATAAGGATGTTGAAAAATAATCTTCTCTGCATGAAGGCAAAGTCGTTGTTTACTTACCTCCCCATAAAGATCGTCTCCTACAATAGGAGCATTTAATCCTAATTTATGTGCACAGTGAACACGCAGTTGGTGGGTTCTTCCAGTGATAGGGTAGAGGGCTATCTTTGTCTGTCCCTTGTTATAAGATATCTTCTCCCATTTCGTATGTGCCTCTTTTCCGTATTGTTGACAGACCATTTGCAGAGGTCTATTATCTAGATCAACGCGAAGTGGCAAGTGTATCTCTCCCTTCTCTTGTTTCAACTCACCTTTGATAAGAGCTATATATCGTTTTTGTATCTTCTTTTGAAGAAAGAGTTTTTGGACTCTTTTGTAGGTCTCCATATCTTTGGCCATAATCAATAGACCGGAGGTAGACATATCTAATCGATGAACAAGAAGAGGTCCTGTAAATTCAGGATTACGTTTGTGTATTATAGAGTATACAGAGTTTTCTATCTCCTTGCCTGGAACCGAGAGTAGTCCGGAAGGTTTGTTTACTATCAGGATATAGTCGTCTTCGTACATGGTCTCTAGCTGATAGCTTTGTTTTGCAATGGTCTCTACTTGATTTTTTTCGACTCTTAGCCCTTGGGTCATATACGAAAGAATGGGATAGCATTTGCTTTTACAAGCAGGATAGAATTGTTGATGTTTTCTCAGTTCATCTTGATGATTTGGATCCCACCAAAACTCTCCCATGGCTAAAGGAATAAGGTTGTGTTGAAAAGCGTATTGTAACAACTTAGGAGCAGCACAATCTCCTGCTCCTGCTGGAGGCAACTCTTCGTTATATTCATAAAAAACCTCCATCATACATTTCGATACTCCCTCACCATTAAGAAGTTGATATTTCTGAAAGATCTTATTTTGTAGTTGTCGAGAGCTCTGTTTTCTTATCTTTTTAAGCGCTTCAAGGAGATTGGTATACTGTTCTAATTCTCGGATCAACTCTTTTTCGGAATTTCCTCTCTCTCTCTTTTGATCTTTATACCAGCGTTTCATCTGCTGACTCTGTCTTTGTAGTTCGGCCTCTATAGACTTTTGGTTCTCCAAAGAAAGTTTATAGGAATCTTCCCTCTGTTTGGCTCTTTTTGTTTTTTCCTCCGTTTTTCTCTTTTGGGCATCTATAATAAAACGTTCGTTCTGTTCCTTCATCGTCTTTAACAAACGCTTCTTTTTTAGATATACACGGCTGTTGTCTATATCCTTAATCAATTGATTTACTCTTGTAATAAAGGCTTCTTCTTTTTTAAAGAATCCATCTTTCTGTTCGAGTGAGACTATAGATGGTACAATACGAATATATTTTTCGATATTGGGATTGATTCCTGAGATGGCAATCAAATAGCCAGTACGACCTTTCGAGTCTTTTACTATTAAGACTCCAAACATCTTTTGATTTACTGCAATGGCAAACTCTTCTATATTTTGATAGTTCATGAGTGCCTCTTGCAAGAGGGCTGCTATCTTCTTTATCTCTACATGTGGTGAATAGTAGAAAGGATATGTAAAAGGAAGGTTTGGCTCAATGGTTGTGTCGTGTAATTCGTAAAAAGAGGATGTATTGGCAGACATATCGATAAAAACGTAATGGTTGTATGAGTTGCAAAGATAGGATGATTCTGTAAAAACAAACAATGAAGTCGCGCTTATTGATTCGTTCCTGTAATGGATATTTTGATCTTCATTTTTTGTTGAAAGAGATGCAGTTTTATGGGGTTAAATGTAGAATGAGACTAAGAAAGTATCTAAATTATTATACCTGACTCTTATTCTAATAGAACTGTTTCGAAGATAAAATATTGTGTTATATGTTGTGTATTAGTATTTTGTGTGTTGGGATGTGTTGTGTTCGCATGGTGTATAATGATCATTTTTTTGTTACTGAAGTGAATAAAGGAACTATATTTTTTAAAAATATATCTTTTTTTACATTCTACCTCCTTATATTTGTGACTCGAAAAAAAAACATTGCAATATTGCTCTTATGTCATACAAAATATTAACACCAGAAGAGGCAGCATCATACATTAACCATGATGATACTGTTGCATTCAGTGGATTTACTCCAGCTGGATCACCAAAAGAAATTCCTACTGCAATCGCAAATCGTGCAGAAGAGTTTCATGCAAAAGGAGAACCATTTAAAATTGGTATCATTACTGGAGCATCAACAGGAGACTCTCTTGATGGCGCTTTAGCTCGTGCTAATGCAGTTAAATTCCGTACTCCTTATCAGTCAAACAAAGATCTACGTAAAGCGTTGAACAATGGTTCAGCAGAGTACTTTGATCTTCACTTGTCTGTTGTTGCACAAGAGATGCGTTATGGTTTCTTCGGAGATATCGATGTTGCAATCATTGAAGTTGCTGATATCAACGAAGATGGTGAGATCGTTCTTACTTCAGGTGTAGGTATTGCTCCTACAGCAATTCGTTTAGCTAAGAAGGTGATTATTGAGAAAAATAGCAATCACCCATCTAAGATCCGTGGTCTTCATGATATCTATGAGCCGTTAGACCCTCCTTACCGTAAAGAGATTCCTGTAGAGAACCCAGAGACTCGTGTAGGTTCTCCAGTGGTAAAAGTAGATCCATCAAAAATTATCGGTATTGTTGAGACAAACCGTAAAGATGAAGTAGGTGCTTTTGCTCCAGCGGATGAGGTGACTACTAAAATTGGTGAGAACGTAGCAAAATTCTTGGCTGGTGAATTGAAAAAAGGAACTATCCCTAAAGGATTTTTACCTATCCAATCAGGTGTAGGAAACATTGCAAATGCTGTATTAGGAGCTCTTGGTTCTAATCCAGACATTCCTCCTTTCAGAATGTATACTGAGGTGATCCAAGATTCAGTGATCGGATTGATTCGCAAAGGAGACATCACTTTTGCTAGTGGATGTTCTTTGACTGTAACTCCAGATGAGCTTGATGGTATTTATCGTGATTATGACTTCTTCAAGGATAAGCTTGTTCTTCGTCCTCAAGAGATCTCAAATAATCCTGAGGTTGTTCGTCAGCTTGGTTTGATCACTATCAACACAGCATTAGAAGCAGATATCTTCGGTAACGTGAACAGTACTCACGTACTAGGTACTACGATGATGAATGGTGTTGGAGGTTCAGGAGACTTTACTCGTAACAGTTTCTTGTCTATCTTCACTTGTCCTTCTGTAGCTAAAGGTGGTGCAATTAGTACTATTGTTCCTATGGTATCTCACCAAGATCACTCAGAGCACTCAGTGAAGGTGATTATTACAGAGCAAGGAATTGCAGATTTAAGAGGTAAGAGTCCACGCCAAAGAGCAGAGACTATTATCGAGAATTGTGTGAATCCAGCGTACAAAGAGATGTTGATAGACTATCTTAAGTTGAACGAGAAGACGGTTCATACTCCACAAACATTGGGTTCTGCTTTCAATATGCACCTAGAATTTGCAGATTCTAAAGATATGAGAAACACAAAGTGGTAAACACTAGATGTTTTGATAATCTATTATTATAAAGAGAGAGGGATGTGTAAACATCCCTCTTTTTATTGGACCTCTGTGTGATAAGTCTCTAATCCTTTCCCAACAAAGTGTCATTTTTTTTAGCTAATAGTTTAGAAAAGATTCTAGACTTCCTATCTTCTTCGTCCCTATAACTTAATTTGGAGTTATCTTCTACCCATATTACAGGAGAGATTGTATACCCCATCTTACCCCATAATGAGTCATTGATACACCAAGCGATTTTCGATTTATCCTCCTTTGTTAGAGGAGAGATGTCGTTCGGATCTACTTGTGTAATTAGGTAAATCCGTTTGCTTTGGTTGTACAAAAGCGTCTCTTCATCATAGTTCTTAGGGATAAAGATTCTATCAATAAATCCTTTTAGAATGGCAGGATAACCACTCCACCACAAAGGGAAGATGAAGATCACCTCTTGCGCGTTCTCAATTCTATCTAAATAGTTATGGACATCTAAAGGGGGCTCTATGCCCATTTTAGAAATTTTCTCTTCAAACTCCAACCTTATTGGATAGAATGGCTCTTCATTAAGACGAATGATATCGACTGAATGAGTGTGGTCTACTAAGTTTTTACTTATTGAATTGGTTAATTCGTGTAGATAGCCTTCATTCTTATTATCTCCATATATAATTAACGTTTTTTGCATAGGTTCTGTTTTTAGGTGTGTTGACTTATGATAAAACAAAGAATATACGTAGATGTTCTTGTTTAGCGATCAAAATGTCTATCCGTCTTTGCTATTTTCTTTTTGTATTGAAAAAACAAAATGGTGAAAATAAGCGAAGTGATGGCTCCAATAATGGTAGATAACGTCATAGGAAGTCCAAGTCCCTCTTGTGCTACAAATATATAGGTTACAATCACATTTGTCATAAAGATTGCAGGTATAAGAGAAGTCCAATAGTTTCTTTTACGTTGCAATAGATATACGGTTGCAGCCCACAGGGTGATGGTTGCTAGTGTTTGATTTGCCCATCCGAAATATCTCCAAATAATGGCAAAATCGATCTGTGTCAAAAGAAAGCCAATAGCAAAGATAGGGATGGTAATTATCAGTCTTTTTGAGATACTCTTTTGAGAGTAGTGACAGGCATCTGCTACAGTTAGACGAGCCGATCGAAAGGCTGTGTCGCCTGATGTGATAGGAGCGGCTACAACCCCTAATATGGCCAATATGCCACCCACTTTGCCGAGCATGGTATTACACACCTCTTTTACAACCCAAGCTGCATTGTGATTTGGTAGAGACATCTGTTCTCCTAGCTCCTTAATCCCTCCAAAGAAAGACATTGCTGCTGCAGCCCATATAAGAGCCACAATTCCTTCTGTGATCATCGTTCCATAGAATATCTTACGTCCTAGTTTCTCGTTGGTCATACAACGCGCCATCATAGGCGATTGGGTTGCATGAAATCCCGATATGGCACCACAAGCGATGGTGATAAACAACATTGGAAAGATTGGTTTATGTTGGTAATGGATATTACGAAACATATCGGTTGTCAGCTCTGGTATATGGTAATCCATCGTGAAAAGATTCCAACCAATTCCTACTGCCATAATAAGAAGACAAAGTCCAAAAAGAGGATATACTTTTCCAATAAGTTTGTCTACCGGCACCAAAGTAGCTAAGAGGTAGTATCCAAAAATTATTGCGATAAGATAGGATACATTCATGGCTGTAAGGTCATGAAGAATGGTTGCAGGACCTTTGACAAAGACCACTCCAACTAAAATAAGTAAGACGACAGAAAAGATTCTCATGAATACTTTAATTCCGTTCCCTAGGTATATGCCGACAATCTCAGACAGGCTTTCCCCTCCATGTCTTACAGACATCATCCCAGACAAGAAGTCGTGTACTGCTCCAGCAAAGATACATCCAAAAACAATCCATAGGAAGGCGACAGACCCCCATAGTGCTCCTGCGATTGCACCAAATATAGGCCCTAGTCCTGCAATATTCAGAAACTGAATTAAAAATATTTTAGCTGGATGCATTGGAACAAAATCGACACCATCTTCTTTCTCTATGGCTGGTGTTTTTTTGTCTGGGTCTATCTCAAAGACCCTCTCCATGTATCGGCCATAGATAAAATAGCCTAATACAAGAAGTACGATTGAAATCGAAAAAGTAATCATAGTATTTAAGTTTAGTTCAATTTTCAATACCCTCGCGTGAGTAAGAGTATTCTTGGAGTTCTTGTACAGTAAATGTAACAGATTCTTTAATTATAATATTTTATATTTCGATTTTTTATTCCCGTTAAATGGGTATTTTTTAGCATATCTATACCCTTCTACTTTTAGTTCTATAAGTATGCTAAACCTCCTATTATTTTATTATACACTGGGGTATTGTCTCTCTGTATATTTTTCTCATGACATCTCTTTTGTTTTTCTAACTCTCTTCAAATTAATAGGAATTGTCTTTATGTTATGAGAGCTCATAAACCATTTGTACCACTCAATAACACTCTTTTTTTAAGGAGAGAATTGGTGAAAACAGTGTGGTTGTAATTTATTTTGAGTTGTTTAGTGTGATGTGTCATGCTTAGATAGTAACCCTTGTTTTAGGTGTAAAGGTTTAGCCTTTTAGATGACAGTAATAATTATGAAATGCCATATAAATTTGGGTATAACTTTTTAACTATTGGATATGATTAATCGAGGAGTCTTAATTGGGATAACCCTTATTGCATCTTTTCTTTTGAGCTCTTGTGGAAAAACAAAGAAGGAGCAACGTGTGGTAGAGAAGAGCACAGCAAGTGTATTTGAAACCTCCAAAGGGGGAAATGGAGAGATGAATAAAATTGACAATATCTCTTTTTATGATAAAAAACAACCTTATGAAAATGAGGTGACTGTTTTTGTAGATCCTTCTCTCGAGTATCAAGAAATACGTGGTATCGGTGGTGCTATCACCGATGCCTCAGCAGAGGTCTATGATCAGCTATCGAAAGAGACACAGAAACAGCTGATGGACGCTTATTATGGAGAAGGAGGGTTGAACTATACGATCATCAGAACCCCTATTCATAGTAGTGATTTTAGTTCTTCTAGCTTTACCTATTTGGCTGATGGGGATACTACATTGCAGTCTTTTTCCATCGATCACGACAGAAGATATCGTATCCCGATGATTAAAGAGGCTATTTCAAGATGTGAAGATACTCCAATAGTGTATGCTAGCCCTTGGTCGCCACCTGCATTTATGAAGACAAATAATGATATGTTGCATGGAGGTTCTTTGAAGCCTGAATATGCACAGATGTGGGTGGACTATTTTGTGAAGTTTATCGAATCCTACGAAGCAGAAGGAATTCCAATTTGGGGATTGACAGTACAAAATGAGCCGATGGCTATTCAGAGATGGGAGTCATGTATCTATACTGCATCGCAGGAGCGTGATTTTATAAAAAATCATTTAGGACCAACCCTACACGAGGCGGGCTATAAAGACAAGAAGTTGATTGTGTGGGATCACAATCGTGACCTTCTTTTTCAGCGTGGAAACACCATTCTTTCTGATCCAGAAGCTAGAAAATATGTTTGGGGTGTTGGGTTTCATTGGTACGAGATATGGGCAGGAGGTAAACCTATGTTCCAGAATGAGAGAGCTCTTAAAGAGGCATACAAAGACATTCACTTAGTGTTTACTGAAGGATGTAACGAAGGATTTGAGTTCGATCATATTCGTAGATGGTCTAATGCTGAGCGATATGGTGAGTCGATGATACAGGACTTTAATCATGGAACGACCATTTGGACGGATTGGAATATTTTGTTAAACGAATTTGGAGGTCCTAACCATGTGCATAATCTATGTTTCGCACCAGTACATGCGATGACGGAAAAAGATAGCCTTATTTTTACCCCTACCTACTATTATATTGGACATTTCTCAAAGTTTATCTCTAAAGGAACAAGAAGAGTGAGTTGTTCCGTAAGCCGAAGCACGCTACAAGCTACATCATTTAAAAATAGTGATGGAGAGATTGTGTTGGTGGTGATGAACAAAGAAGAAGACCCAATACGTTACAAGATACAGATTGGTGGTAAAGAGAGTATTGTTACTATTCCTGCACATGCGATGCAGACCATCATTTTTTAGATAGGTTCTTTGCTTGAGTATAGGGAGAGGAGGTGAACACTCAATGTCATTAAGTTAAGCTTTAATTATATTGCATCTCTTTGATTCGTAAGTGTTTTTGGACGTTTTCTGTTATCAAACTTTCTAGTGTCTCGCTCATTTTTTCTATTCGGTCGTATAGGAATTGTGTGTTTTTTTAATAGTTCTTTAATCTGAAATATCGTTTTGGACATTTCTTGTTCTGTAAAGAATATCTCAATGATTCTATTCTTCAAGATTCCATAGGATACATTATTGTTTACTTTGTAATTGTATTTTTTAGTCCCTTTCTGTTCTTTTAATTCATCATTAATCTCTTCGATTAATAAGGTTTGGATATTGCTAACAAAAATGGTGGAATAAAAATCTTGTAATATCACTTGTTCTGAGTTCCCTGAAAAGTTTCCAACCTTCAGTTTATTCTTCAATTCATTATAAAAAATCTCCACATTCCATCTCTTGAAATACAGGTCTTTAAATATGTTATTTCTATACTCATCTTTATCAAGAAGAGAACTTATAAGAATTTCAACAGTGCCATTTGGCAACACAACTTTATTCATGCGTACAATGATAGTTTCATCACCAGTGTAACCTTTTTCTTTTAAACATGTTATACTTGGAGATAATTCAATCAACTTTGTTTTATCCGTACTATTCAAAAACTCTTTTGTTTCTTTATTAAAGTTCGTTTGAACTCGAAAAAGAAAGTCAATATCCCTTTTCTTATGTTGATACATCATATCAAAAGAAGGATAGCCTCTGTCATATAAAATAAGATCACCAGGAGTTGCATGCTTTATATGATCAATCGCTAAATCTCGTTCTGTTCTAGAAAGTGGCTGAAGTGTTGAATCAATAACAAATCCATTTAATACATCATATAATAAAGAAACTCTTCCCTGAATAATAGGTTCTTTTGTATGTGGTTGATTAGATCCAAAGACTTCCATTAACTCTTTGGTATTGGGTAGAGTTAGAAGCGATCCATCTACTGCAAGGACTCTAAACTTATGCCATTTCTTATAAGTATTATCAGTATAAAATTCATCAGTAAGTTTCTTTGATAAAACATCAAACACCTTGTAATCAATCTTTTTTCTGCTTTGAACAAATGCACTCTTGGTAAAATGATCATCTGTTTTAAGTTTTTTGTCTTTGTTAAATACACCAATGATATTATCAATTTCAATAGATAGTGTCTTGGTAATTCTATTCATTAAAAAGAGAAGTATTTTCGGGAATTTTAATTTTCTATTTCTTGTAAAATCTTTGTCGTTCATTCTATATTGATTCTGTAATTCATTCGAATATATATATTGCATTATCTTTTTCAATATGAACTCAGGTGTTTTTTTTACCATGTCTATGTTGTTGATTATGAATACAATATACGAAATATTTATCATAATAACAAGCCAAGCCATTGATAATCAACACATTACTTAACTTAATGACATTGGGTGAACACTTCCTCTCTTTTTGATTTTTTACTTCATTATTATTAATTCTTTACGTCTCTTTTTTTTATCATATCCCATATATTTAATAATATTGTAGGAAAACCAATGAAACACATCTATGAATATTGATAGACGCATTCTTCTTTTTTTTCTCCTGTTTGTAGGTCCGATTTCTACTTCATGGAGTTTTGAGTATCTGCCTGTTGTGAAATCCTTCTCAAAAGACCAATATAGAGCAGGACGTCAGAATTGGGCAACCACTGTCGATAACCAGGGGACTGTTTTCTTTGGCAATAGTAATGGTCTTCTTCGAAATATATATGGTCAATGGCATTTGAATAAAACATCGAAGGATGACGAGATAAGATGTCTTGCTATTGATCAGGATACTATCTGGTGTGGAGGACTAAAACAGTTTGGCTATTTTAGTAAAAAGGACGCCAAAGACTTGGTTTATACTGAGCTTTCGGGCAATTCACAAGGAGCTATATGGAATGTCCTAAGTACCCCTAATTTGGTCTACTTTCAATCAGATAGTCGTATTGCTATCTATGATAAACAGAGTCGTCATCTATCTTATGTCGACACTCCTAATGGATATAGTAGTATCGCTTTTTTTAGAGATAAGGTGTGGGCAACATCCAAGAAGGGCGATCTTGGTGTGGTTTCGAAGAATGCATTTATTCCTAAATATCATATTCCCAACCATACGGAGGTACGTGAACTTTTTATTCACCATGATAAGATCTATATTCTATTCTTTGATGGATCTATATATACTCTTAATAAGCAACGAATGGATAAGGTCGTATTTCCCAAGCAGATGCAGAACAAATCTTTCTTTTCTGCCATCTCATTAGACAACAGTACGATTGCATTAGGCTCCATATCTCATGGACTCTTTGTTTATGATACACAGCATGGCAAAATCATAAGACACATCTCTAATAAAGATGGACTTCTCGATGACACCATTCTCTCTATGGCGAAAGACTCTCATGGGACCCTATGGCTGGGACTTGATTACGGAATCTCGAACATGGTATTGGAGAGTCCTATCAGAGAGGTGTTTAATCAAGGAGCGGCATACGATATCTTGTTACAAGATAGAACGATGTTTGTTGCTTCTAATAAGGGGCTTTTTGTATTGTCTGACGACAAAAAGAGTTTTGTAGAAGGCAGTGATGGGCAGTCATGGCGAGTATGTGATTTTAACAATCACACTTTTCTTTGTCATAATAACGGACTCTTTACTTATAGTAAAAAGCAGGGATTAAAGGCCCTCTTTTCCGAAGATGGGATCATGGATATGGCTCCTTTGTCTCGTTCTGATCATTATCTTCTTACAGGATATACAGGTGTATATCATGTAAAGATCTCTCATGAGAAACTTCAGGTTATTGAACGTCTTCCAATTCATGGAAATCCAAAGTTATATTACGACAGTGATCATCAGTTGGTATGGGTCGACTCGAAATATAGTAGTTTGAACTCTTGTAAGCTGAACAAGGATGGCACCATACAGGTAAAGAAGTATCCAGACATCAAGACTTTCTTTCATACTGAAGAGGGGCTATTTTTCTACAATGGACATAAACTCTTCGATTATGTCCATGGACTTTTTGTTCCTTCTAAACAACATGGAGTGAAGCAGATTGATGGTATACGTTTGACAGAACTGGCGATATCAGATGATTTTGAGGATATTATCTATGTACAAGAGGGGCAGATCGTGGTGTTGAAACTTCTACCAGATGGAACTTATTATCGTAATAATAAGCTCCTAAGTCATATGGAGAACAAACTGATTGTTGGAGACGAACGCATTGTTATAAGAGGACGTAAAGCATATTTTACCACCGAAAGAGGGGTTATGGTCTATCTGTTAGATTATAAAAATATGGTGGTATCTGATAATAAGCCTCAAATCATTACTATCTCTTATAAGACCTCAGATGAGTCGACTGTGGTATGGTATCCTCCATTTGATTATGACAAAATAATATTTCCAAAGAACACCAAGACCATCACCATATCTTATGGGATGAGTAAGCGGTGGTTCGATGTGGTGGAGTATAGCACGATGCTTACCCCTTTTCAGGAAAAGTATGAAGTTCGTAGTTCTGAGAGTCATTCCCAAACTTTTACCAACCTTCAAGGAGGTAGTTATCGCTTTGTGGTTAAATCTGTTGTCAATGGAGCTATGAGCTCTTCTTTTGCTTTCTCTTTTGAAGTAGAGAAACATTGGTATGAAACTCTCTGGGTGCTCATTCCTATACTTCTAACACTGTCGTTACTACTTTTTATCATATGGAAAGTGGTTGCTACTAGGACACGCAACAAATTGGAGCTGTTTCACCAACAAGAAGCGGAGAAGAGAGCAGCAGAAGAGTTAAAGACAAAAAACAACCAGCTACTCCAATATATGGAGGTCGTTTCCAATAAGAATCAATTCTTAAACAAGATTAAGGATGGATTAGCACGCATGCGTAATAGCGAAGCACAACGTTGGATTCGTAGAATCGATGATGAGGTGAATAATGAGAAGAAGAACTATTTTTATTTTTCTCTATTTTCCGAAATACATCAAGACTTTATTAATCATGTACGTGTGCATTTTCCCGATCTTACCTCTTACGATATACGATTAATCTCTTTCATTCGAATGAATATGAGCACGCATGATATTGCCTCTCTGTTGAATATCTCAGACAAGAGTGTGGAGACTGCAAGATATCGTTTGAGAAAGAAGATGAAGCTAGAAAAAGAGGTGGATCTAAATCTTTTTGTACAAAACTTTTAGAACTAGTCAAGGAGTTCTATGTTGTTTAATGAGAAGCAATATTATAGATTTAATATGTTTGATTTTGTTTTTGTAACTTATTGTAATTCAATTATTTTGGGATGTATGTAGAGTGGTGTCTGTGTTCTTGAATAGTGTGTCTATTTAATGTCGTTGGTTTAAGGCTATTTTTAAAACGAAAAGGATTATTATTGAGCGGATATCAAACAGAAGCCCCTGTTCCTGAGTTTGCTTTAATATATCAACGGTAATTATGGAGGCTGTGATTTTGGCTTTATTCTATCTTATTGAGTCTCTCCTAAGCTTTTGTTTTCAAGGGAGATGATTTTAGGGACACCATATGAAATAATGAATATTTTATTCTTGTATATTTAAATAATAAATCATGAAAGTGACGACAACAAGGATCCACATTTTAATCCTTTTATCTTATTTCTTTAGTGCTTGTACCAAAACAGAGCCTAAAGAGGTAGTACCAAGGATTCCGATGATTGAGGAGAAGATTCAACAAATGTCTATCGAAGAAAAAGTCGGACAGACTGCTCAGATTACGCTAGATGTATTAACCAAAGGAGACAACATCTACTCTAGTTACGAACCTATAACGTTAGATTCACAACGAGTAAAAGAGGCATTGGTGGATTACCATGTGGGCTCTATTCTGAACACTGCAAATGGGAAGGCATTGCCACGTGAGAAGTGGAGTGAGATAATCGCTTCGTTGCAAGAGGTTGCAATGCATGATACGAAGAGTCAAGTCCCTATTTTGTATGGAGTTGATGCTATCCACGGAGCTACCTATACGGAGGCTGCTATTCTTTTCCCTCAAGAGATCTCTCAAGCAGCAACATGGGAGCCAGGCCTAACTTATGAAGCCAACAGACTCACTGCATATCAAGTTAGAGCAAGTGGTATTCCTTGGACCTTCTCTCCTGTGTTAGATCTAGGAAATGATCCTCGTTGGGCTCGTATTTGGGAGACATATGGAGAAGACCCATATTTGGTCACCAAAATGGGGGAAGCTGCAGTATTAGGTTATCAAGGGGACGATGCCAATCATATAGACTCACTGCATGTGGCTGCATGCCTAAAACATTTCTTTTGCTATGCTTCCAACTCCGGAAAAGATAGAACGCCAAAAGATATCTCTATCTCTACCCTTCATGATACTTTCCTTGTTCCTTTTAAAAATGCGATCGAAAAAGGTGCTTTATCGGTGATGATAAACTCTGGGATTATTAATGGCATTCCTGTTCATGCCAATAAGGAAATTCTAACACATCTATTAAAAAAGGAGTTACGATTCGATGGTTTGGTCGTAACCGATTGGGCTGATATCGAGAATTTATATCAGCGTGATCGTGTGGCAAAAGATCATAAAGAGGCTATCTGTATGGCAATAAATGCTGGTGTCGACCTCTCTATGATTCCTTACGATTATAAAAGATATTGTACCCTGCTTACGGAGCTAGTAAAAGAGAAGAGGGTGTCGATGGAAAGATTGGATGACGCAGTGCGTCGTAATCTTTTGATGAAATATCGTTTAGATCTTTTTGATAACCCTGTGACGAGGTCAAAAGAGTATCCCGAATTTAATGCTATTGATTCTCATGAAGTTGCTTATCAAGGAGCAGCAGAGGCCATCACACTACTGAAAAATCAGAAAGAGATTCTCCCTCTCTCTAAGGAGGCAAAGGTATTTATCACTGGCCCGAATGCCAATACATTACGTCCACTATTAGGAGGTTGGTCCTACTCATGGCAAGGGGATAAGGCAGATCGTTTCGGAGATATGGATCAAACTATTTTAGCCGCAGCCAAACGTACTTTCGGAAAGAATAATGTGGATTATCTTCCTACTGTTACTTATACTTCTGGACGTTATGATTCGGAGACAGTAATTAATATGAACCAGGTGATTCGTAGGGCAAAAGCTGCCGATTACATCCTTCTTTGTCTTGGAGAAAACTCCTATACAGAGAAACCTGGCGATCTTCATTCGTTGATGCTTTCCGAAAATCAACAAGCATTGGCTTTAGAAGCTGCAAAGAGTGGCAAACCAGTAATACTAGTGCTAAGTGAAGGACGTCCTCGTATCATACGAAATATCGAACCAAAGATGAATGCTATTGTACAAACCTATATTTCTGGTATCTATACTGCGAATGCATTGATGGATATTTTGACAGGAGAGGTGAACCCTTCTGGGAAATTACCCTATACCTACCCAATGTATGGCAACTCTTTGACAGTGTATAATCATAAGCACTCTGAAGAGAGTAAGACTCCTGAAGGAATGTATGACTATTCTGGGGGATTCTATCCTCAGTATCCTTTTGGTTTTGGATTGAGTTATACGAAATTTAAATATACAGATTTGAAGATATCCTCTGCGACTCTCCATGCAGGAGAGAAGATTCGAGTGGAAGTGGCAGTGAAAAACGTTGGAGAGCGTACCGGGAAAGAGGTGGTTCAGCTCTATACCTCGGATCACTACGCTTCGATTACACCTGACGTAAAACGTCTTCGTGCTTTCCAAAAGATTGAACTAAAACCAAATGAATCCAAAAAGGTGGTGTTCGAACTATCTGTTAAAGATATCAGTTTTGTCTTAGAGAATGGACAACGTATTGCTGAAAAAGGGGCATTTTCAATTCAGATAGAGAAACTAAAACAAGAGTTTGCACTAGAAGAAACAGTCTCTTTTGAGAAGCTTTAACCCATTTCATTCTATCCCCTATAAAACGGTTTCTTATCCTTAAGAGACCGTTTTTTTTTATCCTATTGTAAGCTTTCATAGTCTTCTATTGTTGAATTAGTGGCACTTGTAGAATCTATTTTTATCAAAGATAAAAATAAAAAAAGAGGCTAATCCCATAACTAGGACGCCTCTTCTTTTCTCGTAAAATTAGAAATACAAAATGAATAACTATTTATTAAAGTAAAGCTTTTCGAATTTGAGTGTTGCTGCTTGCAACTTATCTACCATCTTGCTATCAAGTGTTTGCTTGCACTTCATGGCATACACACACACTTCGTGAAGAGAAAGAAGTAGCTCTTGTTGTCTCTTTTTTGAAGCAGTATCTGTTCCAATCTTTACTCTTTGATAGAGAAAATATTGGGTCATGATATCCTGAATCTTTTTGGCGTGATCTTCTTTGTTGTTTGTCCAACGAACGATCTGTTGTAGGTCTGTTTTGCTGTTCGTTGAAAGGTGACCAATTTCGTGCATACTCTTTTTAATTGTTTGAATATGCTCTTTAATTATCTTAATTCTTAATGCATCATCATAAATACCACAAGGAATTTCACAATGAGCTACTGCCTGTTTTGGAGTTATGGTGTTTACACCAAATACTACCATCACCAAAAGGATAAGGGTTTTTATACTCTTCATAATATTTTAATTCTAATACATCTCTGTGTAAAAAAAAGAGATCTGTTTGTCTTATTCTAACTAACTCCTAAACAATATTGGGTGAAAAATGTTCCATTCTAAGACAGAAAAATTCCTATTTATTACAGGTTGTATCTTCTAATATTCTGAAATAGAGTTGTTCATCTCAGTTTTAAGAAAATAAAAAAAGGGGATTGATACCTTCTTTTTATTATTAGCCACTTTATTTATTATGATTAGTTTTGAACCGTCATGGGGAGAAGTGTGTTATATCTAACAAAGGATGGTGGGATGGAAGTGAAAAGGCTGATCAAATGAATGGAAAAACACGTATCGAAACAGTATTCTGTTGTAATATACGCTTTGGATGTGTTCTTTGATTTATGGATTGTTCTCGCTTCTGTTTCGTTGCCATCTCAGTGTATAATCAAAATATCTCTAATGGAATATTACTCCAAATTATCATTTCGCTACATCATCGTTGTGGCGACCTTAATCTTTTGTGCTAATTCATGCAACGATTCTATGCATGAAAAACCGATGAAGTTATTAGCTAAAAGCACTTCTCAATGGACTGGTGTCGCAGTATCTAGCAACGGCAGAGTATTTGTAAACTACCCTAAATGGTCTGAATCTATCCCGATGAGTGTGGCTGAAATTGTCCGTGGTGATGCGATGCCTTTTCCAGATGAAGTATGGAATGCTCCCAATAGTTCTAAATTTGTTTCTGTTCAATCTGTATTTGTTGACGACAAAGACCAATTATGGATCTTAGATACTCGCAATCCGATGTTTAAAGGGGTGTTACTTGATGGACCGATACTTTATCGTTTCAATTTAATGACCAACCAATTGGTTCGTAGTTATAAATTCCCTAGAGGTAATTATCATACAAACTCCTATTTCAACGATGTGCGTATCGACAACCATTCTGGCTATGCTTTTATAACCGACTCTGGATCTGGAGCTATTGTGGTGCTGAATTTAGAGACAGGAGCATCGAAAAGATGGCTTGAAAAGGACCCTTCAACAAAATTTGAAGTAGATCATTTGGTCTGTAAAGGTGCTACATGGAACGGAAAAGTAGATGTGGATGGTTTGGCTCTGACGCCAGATAGAGAATATCTTTTTTATGCTGCTTTATCAGGCCATTCACTCTATAAAATTTCTACCAAAATGTTAACAAACTTCAATCTTGATGAACAAAAAATGGCTACTGCTGTTATCAGAGTGGGAACGATTCCTGCGACAGATGGAATGGCTTTTGATAAAAAAGGTTATTTGTGGCTTGGTGGACTTGAGCAAAATACGATAAACCGAAGATCTCCTGATGGAACGATTCAGTCCGTATGGAAAGATGATCATATTAAGTGGGCTGACTCTTTTGCTATTGATGAAAATGGGTTTGTCTATTTCACCACCTCGCAGATTCACCTGAAGCCTAAGCAAAGAGGCGCGTATCGTTTATATCAGTTTCATCCTGACCTATTGAAGGAGTGATGAAAACCAATACAAGAATAAGATTTTAGTTAAATATAGATTCTGTTTGCACCCAGTCCTGTTTCTTAAAAACAGGCTGGGTGTTTTGGTTTATACCCTTAGCTCTTTTTCCTTTGTCGTATTTTCCATTCTATCCTTCATTTTGTTGCCCCTAATTTATCTCAACACTGCTTTAATAACTTCATTTTAACCCCTTTTTTTGCTCTTTTTTTTGTCGAGTTTGATTCTACCTTTGGATACCTTTCAGATACCCTTCCTTTACCCTTAGAGTAACCAAAGGGTAAAGGAAGGGTAAAGGAAGGGTAACCGAACTAGGGATGAAGTGGCTAGTTGAAAAAAATATAAATTCTCTTTGGGAAAGGTTTTTGATCTTATTTTATGTAGTTTTTTGTTTGGCAAATTCACCACAGCTCTCTTTAAAGAGAGGAAGTAAAATTAGTCATTCTATATTGTTTTTTATCTCTGCGATTTCCTGTTTCTTTTAAGACGTACCGACCCCTTTTATCAGAGTCTATTTTTCTGATCTATACTAATATCCTCTCTGTGTTTTTTCTTGAATTTATTATTCAAAGAGTAGGATAGTGCAAATCGAATACGTTGTATATCCATATGGTCCCAATTTACCTGTTTTATTCCATGAACGTATTGTGTGAAAGTTTTGTCTGTGGAGTCAAATAGGTCGCTATAGTCTACTTGAAATCTTAAACTTTTATGAAACATCATGATGCTTGCCCCTACATCACATTGACTATAGGAGGAAACCTCGTAACTGCCTGCAAGGCTAGGAGAGGAGTATAGGTAGGAGATATCAAATACGATACCAGTATGGGGAATCATAATGGTATTGTTGCTGACAAAGATCCCCGTGTAGGACGAAAGCGAAGGAACGACCTTAGGGATTTTTGATTTGGTTTGCGAGTATAGACCGAGCATGTCTAGACTACCTTTGTACCATTTTTTGATTCCATAATTCATATTTAAGTAGAGTTGAAATCTATCCATATCATAGAAGTTTTCTGGTCTAACCACCTGTACCGCTGTTTGGTCATTTACAAAAGTTACTTCGTCATATTTGTTGGTGATATGATAGTAACTCATCGATAAATTCATGTGTTGCATTGCAATACCCCCCGTGTATATGGAGGTAAAATAGTTTTCAAGAAATGGATTTCCTTCAGAGTAATTATAAGGAGTTGTATAGAAACGATATGGGTCTAGCAATCTAAAAGAGGGACGATCGACTCGACGCTGATAGTTTGCAAATAGCGCATTTCCTTTGGGAGAGCGGTATTTAATATAGAGAGAGGGGAAGAGCTTCGTTACACTTTTTTCATTGCTTTTCTTCAGAGTCTCATTTTGTTGTTTGTAGTGAGTCGTCTCGGATCTTATTCCCGCTTTTATATCCAATCGGCTCGTTATTTTCTTAGAGAACGAACCATATAGTGCAAAGTTTTGCTCATCATAATCATAACTATTATTCTCATTTAATTTGTTGCTATCATATTCCACGCCATTTTTATTGCTTATCACCGAATATTTTGATCCAAGCTCCAGATCCAGCCATGAAAAAGGCAATGAAACATCTACTTGTCCATTTTTGATGGTTGCGTAAAGAAAACTACTATTGCGAAGTCTTTTAAAAGAATATGGAGAAAATGGAAATATGATTGTTTCACTGACATATTTGCTTTGGTTGGTAATATCGTAGTCAAGGTAGTCAAAACATAGATGAATCGCTTTTCCAAGGGTGTCTAATTGGATGTCTGCATATGCCCCTAGCACTTTTGAGTCCCTCTCTTTCTCGAAATTGTTTCGGACTATAATGATTGAGTCTGTCTTGTTGTCCAACCCCTTTATGTTTGAACTGTTTTTAGATTTGAAGGTTGGGTCACTAGAAGTTATGGCATATGTGACTCCTAATTCAATTTTGTCGTTACATTGATAGGTCACTTCGTTATAGAGGCTATATTGAGAGGACTTTTGGATATCTTCAGACAATTCGTCCCAAAGGTAGTTTGGATAGTAAATTTGATAACGTTGTGTTGGTTCTTTGGTTCCTCGTTGGAAGCCTGCATTTGATGATAAAGTCCATCGTCCTGCTTGTAGTGTGATTGCTGCCCCTCCTTTATAGTATGGTTCATTGGCATAGGATACACTACCTCTTGCATGAACATTTATATGGTTATTCTCTTTTTTTGTTATCACTTTTATGACACAAAAATCGCCCTCTGACCCATATTTCGCAGGAGGCGAGGTGATCACCTCAATGCGATCGATTTCGGAGGCATTTAAACCCTGAAGATAGATAAGTATTTCTGCTTTGGTCAGCTTCAGCTCCCTGTTGTTTATATAGAGCTTATAGTTGGATTTGGTGACCACACTCAAGCCCTCTTGGTTTGCCAATACTCCAGGAACGTTGTTTAATATTTCCAATCCATCTTTGCCTTCATTCATCGGTTCTTTTAGTACCTTATAGATCATTCTATCTACTTTTGTTTCTAGTACTTTTCGTCTTTTTTTGATGGTCACTTCCGAGAGCGAATGGATATCTTCTTTTAACAAAATAGTTCCTAAGTATAGATTTTGCTCTATATGAAAAGAATGTTGATATTTTTTATAGCCAATAGAGGTAATCTCTAATATATATGAGCCTATGTCTGTTTTTAATTCAAATTCTCCTTCGTAGTTGGTAACCGCTCCAGCAACCATTTTTTTGAAGTGTATCTTTCAGTATCACAGTGCAATAGGGAATCGCTTGAATGGAGTCAGTAACCACTCCTTTTATTTTTACCTGTCCAAAAGTTTTAATGCTTGATAATAAAATAGAAGTCCAGATAATTATTTTAAGATATCTCATTCCAATATGATTGAATTTTGTTAGGATGATAAAGATAGTCAAAAGTGAAATAAAGTTAATGTGTGAAAATAGAAATGATGGCCTTTCTGAATAATTGAGGTTGCTTAGATTCTGTTTAAAAGGATTAAACTCTGAATGGACTGATGGATACTAGAGCTTATGGAATATGAATAGCTTTTATTTTTAGAGTGTCAATTATAATCCTAAGTTACTTTATCAATAATAGTCTTGTCCTCTTCAATTTATGACTTAAATCGATTCTTGTTAACATTTAGTTAACTTATAAAGCCTGCTTGAATTACGATATTTTAACGCTTTATGGGTGGGTTTTATAGCTTTATGGGTGATTGGTTTATAGAATAAATATTTTTTAACAATGAATTCTAATGTATTATTATAGAGAGTATTATGTAGTGTTTCTAGTGAACTGTATTTCTAAATTAGGCTTGTTTTATGTTTAGTAATATGGGTTAGTGATATGTGTGATAGTTCATTGTATAAAAGCAAATTTTAAAGCATGTTTCTTAATAGATTCTCTTCTCTATTTAATATTCACTTAACTTATACATTTACCATTACGCAAATGGTGCGCACATTTGTTGGTAATCTAGTATGCATATCTAAATGAAAAGTTAAATCGTAAAAATTTTAAAACACACTTTGTATGAACACTCAAAAAAAATGCTTGTTCAGTAGGATCGGTTTTCTTGCAAAAGGAATATTGGTGTGGCTGTGTTTGGGATTCTCTCTTTCTGTTTTTGCTCAAACTAAAATTATTGCAGAAGGACAGGTTGTCGGAGAAGATCAAGTTTCAATTCCTGGAGCTTCAGTGGTTGTAAAAGGAACCACAATGGGGACTATAACAGATTTTGATGGACACTTCCAAATTAAAGTATCAAAAGGGGATATACTTCAGATCTCTTATGTGGGAATGGTAACACGAGAGGTTGTTGTTGATGGATCAAAGTCTTATCAAATTGTATTAAAGAGCGATATTCAGAAGGTTGACGAGGTTGTTGTGACCGCCTTAGGAATTAGGAAGGAGAAGAAATCATTGGGATATTCTGTTCAAGATTTAGGAGGGGATGACCTCAATAAAGGAGACTCCAATCCGATGAGTTCTCTTTCAGGAAAAGTCTCAGGGGTTCAGGTGAATAACTCTGCTTCAGGTGAAGGAGGATCAGTCCGAGTTACGATTCGTGGAAGTTCTTCTATTGCTGGAAACAATCAGCCGCTGTATGTTGTTGATGGGGTGCCATTAGACAATAGAAGTTTGGGTGGTGATGACCTTTGGGGAGGTAAAGACTATGGAAATACTGCAGCTGATATTAATCCAGATAATATCGAGAGTATGTCTGTGTTGAAAGGTCCAACTGCTGCTGCACTTTATGGATCGAGAGCTGCCAATGGGGTGATTTTAATCACCACCAAGAAGGGTAAGTCAGGACAAGTAAAGGTGAGTTACAATGGTAAATTTACTTTTAATACCATTGCAAAAGAAAATGAAGACCGTTTACAATATGATTATGTCCAAGGGAACAATGGGGTGTTCTATACTGGAGCAGGAAATAATAGCAACGCTTATACATCTTGGGGATCAAAGAATATTGGACAAGAGCTAGTGCTTCCTGATGGATCCAAGTACTCTGCAAATCAAAGTAAAAGTCGTTATGGTGACTTTTATGAAACGGGTCATGAATTTGTTAATAGTGTGAATATTTCTGGTGGTACAGAGAAGGTGCAAAGCACTTTGGGAATGACCTATACCGACATGAATAGTATCACGCCAAATGTAACTTTGGATAAATATAATGTTAGTTTGCGTACGACATTTGATCTGAGTGACAAATTTGATTTGGATACCAAGATCAATATGATGTATAATAACGATCAAAATAAGACTGATTTTGGTAGTTCTGCTGCCAACCCAGTAAAAGGGTTGATTTATACACCATCTTCTTTGCCAAATAGCATGATGCAGGGGTATGTAACGCCAGACCACTCATATCACTATTTTAATGAGAATACCATCTTTTTGAATCCATATTGGTTGACAGAGAATTTGATGTCTACCGCAGAGAAAACTCGTACTTTAGGTATGGCAAAGTTTTCATATAAAGCGAATGATTGGTTGTCTATGTTTGTTCGTACAGGAGTCGACTATTATAGTCGTAACACTTCGGAATCGAAATATGCAAACCCAACATTTCAGTCTGGACGTTATAGCGAAGGAAGTTCAAGATCTTTTGATATGAATAATGACTTCTTGATTACTGCCCAGAAGGACTTTAATGAGGATTGGTCTGCATCGCTATCTGCAGGAGGAAATATGTATTATCACTATTATGATCGTACAGATGTGACAGCCAATTCTTTAACTGTACCAGGGTGGTTTTCTGTAACGAATACACCGAATCCTGAAACCAAATGGAGTCATGATGAAAAACGTATTAACTCGTTGTATGCTTTTGGACAACTCTCTTATGGACATTTTATCTATTTAGATATTACAGCTAGAAATGACTGGTCTTCGACGCTACCATCGAATAATAGATCTTATTTTTACCCTTCTGCATCTTTAGGATGGGTTTGGTCTGATATGCTTACTCGTATGGATGTTTCTCTTCCAGAGTGGTTAACTTATGGTAAATTACGTGGGTCCGTTGCGAAAGTGGGTAACGATGCTCCTGCATATCTAACCAATTCTACCTATACTTTACAGCCTGGAGTAGATGGCAATCAATTTGGTCGTGTGGACCCTGTGAAGCCTGCAGATGATTTAAAACCAGAGCAGACTACTTCGTATGAGATTGGTGCGGAATTTAAATTATTTGATGGTAGACTGTCATTGGATTATACTTATTATAAGAATAGTACCAAAGATCAGATCTTAGTCATCGATGATGTTCCCTCTTCTGGATACAAACAACGTGTGGTGAATGCTGGAGAGATTCAGAACTATGGTCATGAGCTTTCTATCTCCGCTGAGGTCTTCAGAAACGAGAATGGATTTAATTGGACTTCAAGTTTGAATGCAAGTAAAAATACCAATTATGTGGTTTCATTGAATGAAGATTTAAATTACTATTCTGTGATGGCCAATTCCAATATTATTCCTGCCAACATTCGAATTACTGCTGGTGGTGGTTATGGTGATATCTATGGACGCGGATATCAAAGAGATGGCGATGGCAATGTATTGGTGGATGATCATGGACTCCCTTTGCTAACCACTGACTATGTGAATTTAGGAAATAATCAGCCTGATGTTCTATTAGGATGGGGTAACTCTTTTAGATATAAAAAATGGACCTTGGATTTCATGTTTAATATGAGTTTTGGAGGAGAGGTTTACTCTTGGACAAATTCTGTATTGGCAGGAAACGGTAATGGATCTTTCACAACAGATTATCGCGAAGGTGGAATGGTTGTAGAAGGTGTGAATGCTACGACAGGAGAGAAGAATACCACTTCTGTGACTGCACAAGAATATTGGCAAGCGGTAGGTGGAGAGAATGGAGCAGTTGAGCCATTCCTTTATGATGCTTCTTACATCTCTTTAAGTAACCTTTCGTTAAGCTATCGAATTGGAGATATTGGTAATGACCAATTTAGTTTAAAGAATGTGGTGGTCGGTGTATATGGATCAAACCTTTGGTATGTATATAAAAATACCGATGGATGGGTACCTAATAGCTCTTCAAGTAATTTTGATTCTGTACAAGGTATTGAGGCATTTAGTCAGCCTTATACAAGAAGTTTAGGTTTTAATGTTGGGTTTAACTTTTAATCATACGAAGGATGTTTAAAAATAATATATTAAAAGTTCTTTTAGCTTTAGTCGCTTTGTCTGGTTGTACATCTGATTTTGATCAATTGAATAACAATCCGACTCAGGTTACTGATTTAGATTCTAAATATCTTTTTACAACAGTAGAGAAGCGAGGCGGATTTTCTAATTGGGGAATTTACCAGTTGATGCAGAGTCTCTATGTAAATCAATATGCCCAATATTGGGCAAACACAACAAACTACTTTCCTAGTGACCGTTATACAATGAATAATGGTTGGATCGAAGGCGTTTGGAATGAATTTTATAGTGAACATTTTAGAGTTCTAAATCAAATTATTGCGGATCCTAATGAGAATGTAAATCGTGTGCAGATGGCTCGTATTTATCGTGCCTTTATGTTTCAAAGATGGACTGATACTTGGGGGGCTATTCCTTATAGTGAAGCAAGTATTGGAATTTCTAAACCAAAATATGATTCGCAAGAGTCTATCTACCACAATTTGATTGTAGAGTTAGAGGATGCGATAAGTAAACTAGATCCAAACATGGAAGCAGGTGGATTTGGTAGTGCAGATGTGATCTATCAAGGATCGACAGCAAAATGGAAACGTTTTGCAAACTCTTTGCTTCTTCGTATGGCGATACATATCTCTAATGTGGAGCCTGATTTGGCGAGGGAGACTGCAACCAAAGCAATCGCTTCTGGAGTGATGACTAGCAATGACGATGCTGCGGTGCTGCCTAGTGATCCAAATAACAGAGAGGCAACAAACCCGATTCATGAGATTGCATATTGGAATGAGTTCCGTATGAGTAAGACCATGGAGATCTATATGAATGGTGACAAACTAGGAGTGGTTGACCCTCGATTGAAGATGTATTGGGCACCAGTGGCTGTTCGTAATAATGAAGATCCTTATGATGTTTCAAACTTTAAAGGAGTTCAAAATGGATTGGCTGTAAAAGACGTTCCAACAGGAGACTTGGGTAGCTATTCCAATGTAGGTCCTATCGCTTCTAAATATACATATGATGCCGATAAAAAGAAATACATGCCACTAGATGCGGGTAAAGAACTTCCGATGTTTATCTTTTCCTATGCAGAAGTTTGTTTCTTGAAAGCAGAGGCTGTAATGAACTTGGGTGTCTCAGGTGATTCGAAATCACTTTATGAAGAGGGTATCCGTGCAAGTATGTTGCAATGGAGCCAAGAGTCTCATAAAGTTTATCAAGGACCTGTTCCTACGGAAAAAGAGATAGCGAACTATATCGCTTCGGTAAGTGGTACTATTGATCAAGAGAAGATCACGACACAAAAGTGGTTGGCTCTCTTTCCTGATGGATTCGAAGGATGGACAGAGTTCCGTAGAACTGGATTCCCTAATTTTATTCCGATCCCAGCACCTGACCCATCGGCGACGTTAAATGGAGAGACTTTCATTAATCGTCTAGCATATCCTCTCGTTGAAAAAAACCTGAATCCTAATTCGTATAATGCAAACGCCATGTTAGGAGATAAAATGTGGTGGCAAAGATAGTTTTGTGATGGTCATGGTTTCGTATCCCCATAATAAAAGAGGGATACTGTATATATATAGCCTACAAGTTTTTACTTGTGGGCTATTTTCGTTTGGGTGTTTTAGGTGAGCAACCTATTTTGCAATTTAAAACAAAAGGTATAAACAAATAAAAAAGTAGAAACAACACAGATAGATAATAGGTTTAATTGCCTGCTACATTCGGGATCTATAATACTAAAGATTCTCACTTAAATAGTCTTGATTTCTTTTTCAATATCACTAGTGTCACAAATGCAAGAAGGGAAGTCGTAAACATAATTGTTCCGTACCCTACAATAGTAATGATTCTGCCTTCAAGTGTATCTTTAGGTATCTCAATTATCTTTCCATCAAGAAAAATATTCAAGAGAGTAAACGTTGTAATTGCAGTAATAATACCAGTAAGAAATACAATTTTATTTTTTTTATCATTTTCTTTCATAATTATTAAATATAAGTTTTTTTTAAAATATTCTATCAAACTTTACTACGCAGGTTAGGATTTATTGTAGAAACCTTTTCATTTGCCTTTAAAATAAGTGTTGCATCTAAATCTAGAATTTACGCCTGAAGAAAAGACTAAAGTACTTTGGGTCTTCTGAATATGTTATGTCCATTAGTACATCTAATCTTTTACAATGTATTTTCTATAAAAGAAACCTGAAAACAAAAGGAGCGTCATATATGTTAAAAGAGTTGATAGTTGTTCAATTACAGCTACTAATCCTGAACTAAAATTATTACTTTGACTTAATACGTAAAAAGATATAATTAAAAGTATAAAAGAGACTATAGATGAAACAAGTAATTTTAAGGACATTTTCATATTCAATTTTAAATTTTGCAAAAAAGAAATAATTTATTTGTAAAATAGCAAAATACTTTTTGTATTGTATAATATAATTAAAGTTAATTTACGTAAATTGATGCTTTTATATCTTCTTTTGTTTGATTTCCAGTAATTTTGGGCACTTTTTCATTTGCGCTTATAATTAAGGTTGCTACATCTATTGCTTTATCTGTTTCTTTCATTGTTTATATAGAGTTTTGCCAAAAGGTACTTTGGAGATGCCCCTACATGGTGGATGTCGTGTAAAATTGTTATAGCGATTTGTAGCGACAGCTCCTGGGATCCTCGAAGCTCTCGCTTCGAGATTGCACGAGACTTCGTGCAATACTCCTTGAGTCAATAATTTTAAAAAGATTGAAACAACACACGGAAGCAGGAGCTTCCTATCTCCCAGGTGTTGATGCATCGATTATTGATGCTCCTTTAATTACCATATTTGATATCGTTCTATTTTGTAGCAACAATATGTTGTATGGTAGCTGCAAACCCATGTGTTTGCCCTGATATGACAGTCATGTTTTTACCATATTTTGTGTCGTCGTATTTGCGTGGTTCTGATACTCCATGTAACCTAAAATATATACGAAAATTTGCTGAAGCGTGGTAAGATGTTGATATAGTGCAACGCAATGTTGCACAAATACTGTGGCGTAGTAATGTCACCCTCTTAGACTAACCCATGATATCTTCCATCAGGCAGAAAACTATAAGAAGCATAAAACGGTTGAAATGGGCTAAGGTAAAGACATTTTCGTTTCATAAATATTTAATTAAATATGGTAGGTTCTTATTTTATGGAATATTACAAATAAGATTTTTTTAGAATCAAAAAGGAGAGACTATTGAAGCCTCTCCTTTTTGATTTTACTGTTGATCTCGATGTGATGAAAGGAATCTATGTTTGTAGATTATGGTATGGCTAGAAACTAGATTTCTATTAGGAATCAAAAGGTTATTTATTTCTATTTACTGCATCTATTGCATCTTGAGACATGCCATATTTTTTACCTGCCATTCTCTCTACTTTTGAGATCTCGAATGCTACAGCATAGTGTCCCACTCCTTTTTTCTTAGGCATGTCGATGAGTGTGGCATTTCCTTGTTGAGAGAATCGTACTCTTTTGCCTGTAGCGATATCTCTTACTGTAGCGCCTTTGGCCACTAGACAGCCAGGAAGCATTGCCTTTTTCATCTGCTCTCCCTCTGAAAGAAGGACTATCGCATAGACCTTGCTGTTGTCTTTGGCTTTTGTGTAGCGTACGTTTGCTTCTCCAAATGGTGCAATAGCACGAGTTTCATAGATTGCCTTTCCATTTAATTTTAACCATTGTCCCAAACCTTGTACTGACTCGATCTCTTTTTGGTTGAACCATCCTTGAGGAGAGGCTCCTAGGTTGATAAGGAAGTTTCCTCCTTTAGATACCACGTCTACTAGTTTGTGGGTAAGTTCTCTACTGCTCTTGACTCTTGTTTCAGGACTGTCGACAAAACGATAAGAGAAACAACAGTTTACGGTCATGTTTGACTCCCATGGAGTGTTGTCTGACTCCGATGGAATATGTTGCTCTGGAGTACGATAGTTCTCCCATCTACCCCCAATCCAACGATCGACCACAAGGATTCCTGGTTGGTGTTTGCGACACATCTCGCCCACTTCATCCATCTTCATATCCTGTCCTCTGTTGGTTTTTGTAGCCCATGCGCCATCAAGCCATAGAATGTCGACATCTCCATATTGAGTCATCAACTCTTCTACTTGCTTATAAAAGAAATCGGTGTAATCTTTCCACCATTCAGGGTGTCTTGATATTTTATAGTTCACATTTCTTGTGGCTGCATCAAAAGAGGGAGTCCAATATTTAGGGTGATGCCAGTCTGGTTTTGAAAGATATGCCCCAATCATCATATGCTTTTTACGCATCGCATTAAATAGTTCTCCTGTGATGTCTGCATGCTTTGATTTGGCATATGGATATTTTGGATTGGTGATTTTAAAATCGGTTTGTTTGGTGTCCCACATGGTGAATCCATCGTGGTGTTTGGTGGTGAAAATAAAATATTTTGCTCCCATATCTTCTGCAAGATCAGCCCAGTCACTTGGTTTGAATTCCGTAGGATTGAATTTGGTTGCGAGGTTGAAGTAGTGTTTGCGAAAGGCCTGAATATCCTTGTGTGGTGTAAGCCACTCTACATCTTCAGAGACGATAGGCCAAGATTCGCATAGTCCCTCTACGGAGTATGCTCCCCAATGCACCATAAAACCTAGTTTAAGGTCTTTCCAATCTTCTAATTTTTGTTGTACTTTGGGATCTTTCTCTACATAATATTCTTTGTCTTTCCACTGTGCGAAAACAGCGATTGCCATCAATAGCAATGTGCTTGTTAAAATTGTTTTTTTCATTCTCTTTTGGTGTTTATTTAATTAGTAGTGTACTATTTCTGTTGTTAGGACGAAGTGGGAGTTTTGCCCACTTCTTAAAAATTTACTTTTTTAGTTTCCATTGAGAAACTCCAGATGGAATTTTAATCATTTTGTCGTGAATTCTAAGAGTATAAGGGTTGGTGCTCTCTACATAGATTTATGGGGTGTCGTAAACTTGTGGTAACTTATAATTTCGACTCGGTTTCTTTTGACAAGCTGTGAATAATAACAGTGCTAAAAATATCTTGTATTTCATAAGCTATTTTTGGATTGTATTAGTTTGTTCGTTTTATCAAAGATATAAATATTCGTGCTTTTCCTGTATTGTTTAATATAAGATAACTTCTTTCTGTTGTGATCTCTATATTTCTTTTTCACTAAAAGGCTCAAATTTCAATGACTGACCCCCTCTATAGAGGAGGAGAGATATTGGCTCTATTTTTAGGGAATCTTTTGTTTTTACGCTTTATTAAATGCTTCAGAGTTGCATGAATTGTGTGTCTTTTTTGACTTTAAGTAGGGTATGGTATTGTTGTCAAAATGTAAAGTATTAATTGCATTTTGACAATAATACTTGTCTTAATGGAAAATAGTCATTACTTTCGAAGTACTAATTATAAAATTGTACTGATATGAAAACAAATTATTTATTTTCCCATCGTTTTAAAAAGATAGGTTGGTTGTTATTTATCCCTTCTGTAGTGATTGGTTTGCTTGGTCTTTTTGATGTTTTAGAGATAGATATTCTTAATGTGCATGTCTTTGGTATTAAAAATGATATTTTTTCAAAAGGAGGAATAGGCATCTTAGAGAATAATATTGCGGATGAGATATTTGGAATTTTGTCTATCATTGGTTTGCTTATGATCTCCTTCTCCAAAGAGAAGAATGAAGATGAGTTTATCAGTAGAAATCGTTTGGAGTCGTTGGTATGGGGAACTTATATGAACTATTTGGTGTTGATTTTGTCGATGCTATTTGTGTATGAATTTAGTTTCTTTTATGTGATGATTTTTAATATGTTTACGACCTTGATTATTCATATATCTCGTTTCTATTATATTTTATACAAAAATAAAAAATCACTTCAGGATGAAAAATAGGTTAAAAATAGAGAGAGCAATAAAAGATGTAACCCAGCAAGAGTTGGCCAATCAAATTGGAGTGACAAGACAAGCGATCAACTCTATTGAGCTGAATAAATACGTTCCTTCTACGGTCCTTGCATTGAAACTGGCTAGATTTTTTGAGAAGCCAGTAGAAGCGCTTTTTAGTTTGGAAGAGGAGGATTAAAGAAATTTAAGGATGGCATACTTAAGTGTGGCTTTATTTAAAGATTCTATCGTCGTAGATATAAATATCCATTTATTTCTATGACGATATTTTGTAATGAACGTGTTTTTTTTGTTGCTTGTTGTGTTGCCTGATTTAGAGAGTTTGGGATGTCTGTAGTCATTCTCTATATACTCTTAATTTAAAATAATTTAGACAAATGTTGTTTGTTTAGGTGATTGATGTGGAGATAGTTTTGTATATTTATGTCGATAAGTTAAAGGGTTCTTTAAATAATGAATTTTACCAATTATTACTAAACACACGTTAAAATGAAAACGAGACTTCTCTTTTTATGCACTTTCATTGTAGGTGCGCTTCTTTCTTCTTGTAGCCAAAGTACTAAGAAGAATGAATATAATATTGTCCCTTATCCGGCTAATTTGACTCCTGAGCAGGGGCAATTCCATTTAGATTCTGACTCTAAGATTTCTTACAAAGGGAGTGAAGATGCTTCATTTGTGGCTTCTGAATTTTCTCGTTTTATCACCAAAGCTACAGGGTTTGAACTACAAGTGGCTAAAGATGCAGGCAAAACAGATAATGCCATTCGTTTTGTAGAGGATGCAACTTTAACAGGGAAAAAGGGTAGTTATCAAATGAGTATTACTTCGGACGAAATTATAATCTCATCCAATACCGCAGTAGGTCTTTATTATGGATTTCAATCGTTAAGACAGTTATTGCCAGTACAAATCGAGTCTTCTATGGTGGTGGCAAATATGGATTGGACTGTTCCTTGTGTTCAGATTCAAGACGAACCAATGTTGAAATATCGTGGTTTGATGTTAGATGTAGGACGTCACTTCTTCCCTGTATCTTTTATAAAGAAATATATTGATCTATTGGCGTATCATAAAATGAACATTTTTCATTGGCACCTAACAGAAGATCAAGGGTGGCGTATTGAAATTAAGAAATATCCTGAACTGGAAAAGAAAGCAGCTTTCCGTAAGGGAACAATTGTTGGTCATCTAGGACATGGTAAAAAAACGGATGATAAAAAATATGGTGGATTCTATACCCAAGAAGAGGCAAAAGAGGTTGTTGCTTATGCAGCAAAACGTTTTGTAACCGTAATTCCTGAGATTGAGTTGCCTGGTCACTCTCAAGCAGCACTTACCGCATATCCTCACCTTGGTTGTACTGGAGGTCCTTATGAAGTCTCTACTCGTTGGGGTGTGATGAATGAGGTGTACTGTGCAGGAAATGAGAAGACTTTTGAGTTCTTGGAGGATGTCTTGACTGAAGTGATGGCTATCTTTCCTTCAAAATATATCCATATTGGAGGTGACGAATGTCCAAAAGAGCGTTGGAAAGAGTGTCCTAAGTGTCAAAAACGCATGAAACAAGAGCATTGTAAAGACGAGCATGAGCTACAGAGTTATTTTATTCACCGTATTGAGAAGTTTTTAAACAAGAATGGTCGCCAGATCATTGGATGGGATGAGATTCTTGAAGGTGGATTGGCACCAAACGCTACTGTGATGTCATGGAGAGGTGAAAAAGGTGGTATCCAGGCTGCTAAAGAGGGACATGACGTGGTGATGACACCGGGTTCCCACTGTTATTTGGATCACTATCAAAATAATCCAAGCGAAGAGCCTCTTGCAATTGGAGGTTTCCTCCCATTAAATAAAGTGTATAGCTATAATCCTTTCCCATCTTCATTGACCGCATCGGAGAAGAAGCATATCATTGGGGTACAAGGAAATGTTTGGACTGAGTATATGCCAAATAGTAAGCATGTGGAGTATATGGTTTATCCTAGAGCATGTGCCTTATCAGAAGTAGCATGGTTAGATCCATCGAAGAAGTCGTTTGAGCGTTTCAAAAAGATTATGGTAGATCATAAAAAACGATTGAAACTGTTGGATGTGAATTTATTTGATAAAATATTGGCTCCTAAAGCATCTATTTCTAAAGTGAGATTTGTTACGGAAGGAAAACTTTCGTTTGAAAACACATCTATCGATGGTACGTTATATTATACTCTTGATGGATCGGAGCCAACAAAGCAATCTTTGAAATATGAAGGCCCAATCACTTTAACAAAAGCAGGAGTAGTGAAGTGTTGTAATATTATCTCTGAGGATCAAAAGAGTGCAGTGGTTTCTGTTCCAGTAGAGGTGATTGACTATATTAACCCAACTGCGACTAAAGGGGCAAAAAAGGGGTTAGAGGTTTATTTAATCCAAAAAAAGGTCTCTTCTTGTAAGGCTTTGAAGAAAACAGATGGAAAACGTTATACTTCGGATAAGGTAGAGATTATTAAACAAGCTCCAGAGGATCATTTTGGAATGATTTTTACTGGAGTTATCACCGTGCCAGAGGATAATGTGTATTTCTTCGGTATCGGATCGGATGATGGATCTATTCTATCTCTAGACAATAAAGTGTTTATTGATAATGATGGGGGACATGGAATGCAGTGGAAAAAGGATGTTATTGCATTGAAAGCGGGATCTTATCCTATCAGTGTTCGATATTTTGAAGGTTCTGGTGGAAATAATCTTGGATTAAAAGTGAAGGTAGGAGACAAAGAGATTACTGACGTCCCTTCTTCATGGTTTAGCCATTAATATTTGGACGTAGATTGTGTTCTAATGGACACAATCTATTGATATTTTTGATGATGGGCAAGCCTACAGGTTTGCAATGACTATGGAATTCTTTATGGTTCTTATGGTCGTTGCGGATTTGTATGTTTGCCCATTTTTTGTTTGAGAACGAATAATGATAGGACGTGGTTGATGGATCCATTTGTTGATGTAGTAACAGGATACTATCACTGTGAGAGATGTTATTGTAACTAGCTTCTTATGTTTTGGTTTCTGTACTTCGACAAGTGGTTCCTGAGCTTGTCGAAGGGTTTCGCGATTGTACGATACTTCATGCCATTCTGGTGAAATAGAATATCTCAATCTTCCCAATGTATTTTTAGTTTCATGTGTAGACGATAAAATGTATAGGTAATATTTTGTACTATAGTATATGACAAGAAATAACTATCTGGTAATTAGTGGGTTAGTACAAGGTTTGTTGTATAAGTTGCTGTTGTTCAGTATCTTGTAAAGGATTTATCACGTCTTTTATAATGTACCTGAATACCAAAGTTGACCGTAAATATAGTGATTTAGACGAGTTAATAAAAGAAAATACTAATTGGCATTTGTCTCGAGTTAAATGCTTTTGTATGCTTATCCATTCTCTGATAAAGCTTCAATCTGTTTCGTTTGTGAATCTTACACAGGGATTTAATAGTAATGCTAGCTATGATTCTAATTTAAGACGTATTCAACGATTCTTCTCTCAGTTTACTATTGATTTTGATGGTTCATCCATATTTTGCGTATATATCTTGTTGCATTGCTTTTATTCTTAACCTAAAAAAAATGGTTCATCCATATTTTGCGTATATATCTTGATGCATTGCTTTTATTTTTAACATAAAAAAATCTAAGTCACGATAGCCATATGCTTGTCTTTTTAAGGTTTTAATCTTGTTATTTATTCCTTCTAAAGGCCCCGTGGAGATATTGCACTTATACCAATTTAAAATTCCTGTTTTGTGCTTGGTCAATAGTTCAACCATTTTCTTAAGACGTGGTATTTCAGTCTCATTTGCCTCTTCTATCCATTGTTTAAGTAATTTTGAAGCGTCTCTAATATTATCTTGATTCCATAATTCTCTCAATTCTTCTTTCAAATAATATGCGTAAAACAAGGTGGTATTCGTTTCTAATACTTTTTCAAGTCTTGAGTCTTCCCCTTTCTGAAGGTTGAGATTCTCTGGGTTTTTTAACAATAGCCAACGACTTCCTTTTAAACTTTTCTTGATAACCTTATCCTTCTCTTTGTTGTAAAGATCTCTTCTAATTTTACTTATAGTCTCATTTAGTTTCTTTATTATATGGAAATGGTCAAATACCATAGTAGCTTTAGGTGCATTGGTCTTTACTGAAAGGATATAGGCAGCTGACATATCAATAGCAACAGACTCTATTTGGACTTTATTGATCTTTATTCGTTTCCAAAATGGAACCAATGATTCGGAACCTTTACCTTTTCCTACATGCAAAACGACTCCTTTATCTAAGTCATATACACAAGTCATGTATACATGTCCCTTCCTCACTGCGAATTCATCGATAGCAATATGTTTCACCCCCTTTAGCCCAGGAGAATGATATTTTGATTTTAAGTGAGACTTAATGATATCTTTTACAATATTCCAGTTAAGGTCTAAAAGTCGACTGATTGATTGAATCGTCATATGAGAAGAGAGAAGTAAAACCATCTTCTCTAAAGATCGAATATAGGACTTCTGCTCTTTTGCAAACCTTAAATGTTCCTGACGTACGATCTTGCATTTCTTGCAATAAAGGCGTTGAACATCTATGATAATAACGCACTTCTTTTTGCCTATCATTGGCCCCTTGAAACTACGTTCAACAACTCCACAACAAATAACATGCATTCTTTTACAGCGACTACAACGTAGTTTGTCTTTTTTTGTTTTAACTTTAAGTTGGATGGTATCTCCAACATAGGATGTGGATAATAATTGCTGGTCTTGTAATCCTAAACAATGATATATACTACTGGTATTCATAGTCTATAGCGTTTTATATAAGAAATAACTATAGAATATGTTTACCAGTCTTTTTGTTCATATACGCAATTCATGGAAGAATCATATATGTTTTGTTCGTTGTTATTTAGAATGGCAACTCATTGTAAATCAATTATAATAATGGCACTTAAAGAACATTTGTATTTTCTGTCTTATATTTATTTATGTTTTGTAAATATGAGATTTGGGAGTCTTTGTTATCACCTCTGTTAGTAGGTCCTTTTTGTCAATTATTTAGTAGAGTTTGATGTTTATTTCAAAAAAATAATCCCTTTTATAACGTCCAATTTTCAAGCATAAATATCACATTGTTAACAATAGATATTTTTTATTGGTTATAGATACAAAAATGTAGATTTTAGTGCTATGTAACACAATATTAAGTGCTTTGTGTAGTTGAAATTAAAATTTTAAGTAGATATATTTGAGTAAGACTAATCAAAAAAGGAAGGGAGGCTGAAACTAAACAAACCAACTTTATTTAAAAAATGAGGAATAGCGCCAACTATTCCCCAAAAGAATTACACAATACCATTTTCGGTATTATATAACTAATTAATCGAAACAAATGTATGAATAAAAAACTATTGACCATAGTTTTAACACTATTGTTGTGTCACTTTAACACGATGGCAACAATTGTTAATGCAAAAAACGATCAAGGGTTCGGTCAGAAATCTGAAAAGCGTTGGATTAAAGGAGTTGTCCGTGATGAGAAAGGAGCTTCTCTTCCTGGCGCAAACATTATTATAAAAGGAACGACCAGTGGTGTTGTTACTGGGCTTGATGGAGATTACGAAATTAAAGTTTCTAATAACGATGAACTGATATTTTCTTTTATAGGTTACGAGTCAAAGACTATAAAAGTGGGAAACAAAACTACCATTGAAATAAGTCTAGAACTTGTAAAGAATGAACTAGAAGATGTTACTATTGTAGCATTTGGTAAGCAGAAAAAAGAGAGTGTGATTTCCTCTATTGAGACAGTCTCAACCAAAGAGTTAAAGGTCCCTTCGAGTAACCTTACTACTGCGTTTGCGGGACGTATGTCTGGAGTGATCTCTTACCAAAGAAGTGGGGAGCCGGGTCAAGATAATGCAGAATTTTTTGTTCGAGGAGTGACTACTTTGGAACAGGCAAAGCGAACCCATTAATTTTGATTGATAATGTTGGTAACTACTCAGGTTCTTTTTGAGTATAATAATCACACAAAAGTTCCAAACACGTTGTTTTAGTGATGATTGTTAATAATAATAGGCCGTATTGTTGATTACTTTCTGTTATATTATTTTCTAATTTGTCAAGATCAATGAATCTTTGTAATCATGAGAACAATAGATCGTTTAGAACGAGAGAATCAAGCTTTAAAGAAGCAGGTTGAGACATTACTGAAAGAGCTAGACAGAGTGATGTCACGAGTTCAAGCTTTGTCACAAGAGAATACTATGCTTCATGAAAAAGTAAAGGATCTAGAAGACAAACTATCGCATAATCATAAAAACAGTAGTAATAGTAGTTTTCCACCTTCAAGAGATTTACATACAGTAAAGAAAAATCAATCACTTCGAAATAAATCCACTAGGAAACCCGGAGGTCAACCCAAACATAAAGGATCGACATTACAACAGAGTGATTTCCCAACAAGCATAGAGTCATATTATCCTCCATCGACGTGTCAGTGTGGTAATACATTAAATCAAGAAGACGCTAGCTTGTTATGCAAACGTCAGGTTTTTGACATACCACCTGTTCTTGAACAAATCTGCACGGAGCATCGTCTTTATGAAAATAGATGCAGTTGTGGTCAACTACACAAAGGTTCTATGCCCTCGAATATAAAAGCACCTGTCCAATACGGTTCTCATTTACGTTCACTAATTGTAAGCTTGTATGTTGAACATTATATCCTTTTAAACCGTATTGGTTCACTAGTGGAAGAGATAACATCATTTAAAATTGGAGATGGGACTATTACTAATATTTTAAATAAAGCCCAAGAGGTGATGACTCCTTTATATGAATCACTTCGTGAATCGATATCCAAATCCAGTGTAGTTGGCTCAGACGAAACAGGTTGCAAGATCAATGGAGGCAAAGGATGGATGTGGGTATGGCAAAATCATGAGATAACATTCATTACAGCCAATAAGTCTAGAGGGTATAAAGTTGTCGTAGAAAATTTTAAAAAAGGATTTATTAATGCGACCTTAGTCAGTGACTGTTATGCTTCGCAATTAAAAACTCCAGCCAAACATTATCAACTATGTTTAGCACATTTACAACGAGAATTAATCTATATTAAACAACAAACGAATAACAGTTGGGCAGAGGATATTTTGAATATATTCTATGAGTCCACTCCGAAAACCTTACGCCTAATATAATATATTGTTAATTAAAGTGTTATATTTATGGTATTAAGAACAATAATAATCCAAAATGTTTAAACGTAGTCCTGCCAACAAACAACTAGATATGTTTGATAGTCCCTCAATAATTGAAGGATTACCATCTCGTGCATCAAATATCTATCATGATGACAATCATTGGCACAATCAATTTAGAAAGCTCGTTGTTTATCAGATAAGTGAGGATATTTTTGCGCCGATCTATTGTCAAGATAATGGATGTCCCAACTATCCTATTCGTATTCTTGTTGGTATGATGATTTTGAAAGAAGGTGCTGGTATAAGTGATGAAATGTTGTTTGAAAACTGTCAATTCAATCTACTTTACCGATCAGCGTTAGGACTTTTACATGCTTCTGATTCTATTCCTGCACAATCTACTTATTATAAGTTTAGACAACAAGTAAAAGAATATAATGAGAAGAATGAATCTGATTTATTTGAAGATGTTTTTACACAAATCACTTCTTCTCATATAGAAATACTTGGCATTAAGAGTGATACTATAAGAATGGATAGCAAACTGCTGAATAGCAACATAAAATGGCTTTCTCGATATAGTCTAATACATGAGACATTGTCCTTGTTTCTGACAAAAGGTTGCAATAATTTTAATTTCTCTGATGATCTTAAACCTCATATTTCAGATGTGGTCTCAACAGATGGAGATAAGGTTGTTTATCGCAATTCAACAGATTCAATTAAACAAAAGATCGTGGATCTTGGGATACTCATTTCAAATATTCTTAATGAATATACTGGACCTGCCAATAGTTATTACGATAATCTATTACGTCTATTTAAAGAGCAGTTTTTCAAAGATGATCAGGGAGTTACCACTCCAATAAAAGGAGAAGATTTATCTGCAAAGAACATGCAAACTCCGTTTGATACGGACTGTGATTATAGAAATAAAGCAGGTGATAAATGCAAAGGGTATTCAGCTAATTTGACAGAAGTAGTTGGAGACAATGGACTTCCTAATATCATTACTTCTATACAAGTAGAAAAAGTATCTCATTCGGACACTGCTCATTTTAAGGGATCAATAGAGAGGACACAAGAAGTATTGGGATATAATGTAATAAACATTCATGCAGATGGGGCTTATAATAGTGAGGAAAATCAAGAATATTGTGCAGAAAACAACCAACACCTATATCTACATGCCATACAAGGTAAAGAAGGACGATTTCGGTTTAGTTTAGAGGCACAAGTTCTAAAAGTGTTTGATAATAAGCATCAACGGTATGTTGATTATACAAAATACAAAGGAAAAGATGAGTTAGATAGATATAAAATATATTTAGAAGAAGGCAAGTTTCGCTATTTTAAATTGACTGAGGTTGAGAAAAGTCTTTTAAGGCAAAGAATAAAAGAAACCCCAATAGAAAAGCTTCAAATAAGGAATAATGTAGAAGCGAGTATTTTTCAATTAGGTTTTCATTGTAATGGAAAAAACACTGTCTATAGAGGATTGATAAAACATCAAATGTGGGCAGTAGCTAGATCATTATGGGTGAATTTTGTTCGAATAGTAAAATACTATTCCGAACTAAACATTTCGATGGTCATAAACATGCTTAAATGTAAATTGTGTGATCTTTTTATTGCGAAAATGACTTTATTAGAAAGTGTTATTGTTACTAAGATTCAGATTCAGTTTTGTAGACTAAAAAGTCCCAAAATACGCATAATCCTATAATTCCATAAAAGGGGTTCTCGTGGGGGACTCATTCTATAAAGCCATGAAATTAAAGAGAGAATCAGCCGAGAACCAATATCCTTTAAAAGACAAATCAATATTTAAAGAACAGCTTTTATTGCTGTTGAAAAATGACGAGTATGACGATCAGCTAGATGAGATCAAGACATTACGGAGTCGATTAATTAAAAGGATTGATAGTGTGTTTACTTTCTTAGAGTATTACGAAGTTCCTTTTGACAACAATGCATCCGAAAGGTCAATACGTAATATTAAAATAAAACAAAAAGTATCTGCAGGTTATCGAACAGAAGAAGGAGCCCAAAGGTATGCCATGTTACGCTCTATTGTTGATACACTTAAAAAACAAGGAAAGAGTGTAGTGAGAATGATTGCTCATTGGTTATCTCAAAACCATCTTAAGGTCAGTTGGCAATAAAATAATTTACACATTATATATTTTCTGAACCTCCATTCTTTAGCGAATGGAGGCTAAACTATAAATGAAGCTGAGTAGTTACGAGTAGTTACAAAATATTTACTACAGGCATAATCAGCCTAAAAAATGGGAAGTGTGGGGGGCTACCTCTCCAAATCCTGATGGTTCATTCGACTCATGGACAAAGCTGCTTGACTGTGAATCTATTAAGCCTTCAGGGGATGGTCCTGTTACGAATGAGGACAGAGAATATATTAACAGAGGTGAGGATTTTGAGTTTCCTTTAGATGCTCCTTCTGTACGATATATTCGTATTGTCATGTCTGAAAACTGGAGTGGTGGAGTATATGCTCAATGGGGTGAGTTAACCTTCTGGGGACAAGTCGTTGAACAACAAAATTAAGTTTCCTATGAAAAAAATAATCCTAATAATAGTTGCCTTAGTTACTATATATAGTTGCGAAGATCAAAATTATCTTCATGAAAAATATCTCGCAGATGGAGAGAATATTTATATCGGTAAAAACGATTCTGTAAAAGTATTTACAGGAAAAAATCGGGTAAAGATTACTTGGTTGTTAAACTCCGATCCTAAAGCGAAGTACTGTAATATCTCATGGAATAATGGAAAAGAATCAATTCAGTTAGAAAATGAGTTAGTTAAAACGGAAGAGGATACTTGTGAAACAATCATTGAGCTTCAGGAAGGTAGATATATATTTGAACTCTTTAATTCTGATGGTTCAGGTTTAAAGTCTCTTAAAACTATCAAATCGATCAAAGTATATGGGGAAAAGTATGTCACCGAACTTCAAAATCAGAAAGTCCAGTCGATCACTATTGAGAATGATACTGTTCATATTCATTGGAGAGTGATGGAGGGGTCAGAAGGCGTTGAGATGACTTATACCAATAAAGATGGAGAGGTGGTCAATCATTCAGTGCCAAAAGGAGAGAATGAGACACTGTTGGGAGATTTTGTTCAAGGAGGAGAGTTCACATATGTCACTAAATTCAAGCCAGAACCTACCTCTATAGATGTTTTTCAAGCTCCTCAAAGTGTGACTGCGAAATTTCCATATAAGACAATTGATCGTAGTAGCTGGACCATTTTATCAGTAAATAGTGTCGCAGGAGGTTATGAAGCCAATAAGATGTTTGATAATGATTTCAATTCATTTTATCACTCTAGTTGGGACCCATTTTATGATATGCCTTATGTCATTGATATCGATATGCAAAAGGTTAATAAGCTGTTTATGATTGATCTATGGCAAAGATCGGGTTATAGTGATATGGCAGATGTAACGATCAAGACTAGTGAAGACAATATAACCTGGGAAACTTTTGGGGCACTACTATTTCCTAATAACAGTCAGATACGTCATAAGTCTGTTGAAGTTGAGGATCTTGTGGATGCTCGTTATCTTCGTATAATTTTTGAAAATAGTAATAGAAGTAACAACATTGGCTGTGCTGAATTTATCATTAATGGTTTAGAAGGGAAATAGTAAAAATATAGATGAAAATTGATTACAGGATGATTCGTTGAATCAATTGCTAGTTACATAAATTTCGTTGCTAGTTGGTATAGTTGCAAGCGGTCTACATACTATATGTAGTCCGCTTGTTTTTATTAGAGAGATACCCAGATCTTATCCATTGATGATAGTATCGAAGTATACCTCTCTTTCAAAAAAGGTTCGATATATTCCCATAAAAGTAGGGGAACTATCTTTTATATAGATGATGATGTTAGGTTATTGATAGATTTTTATATTTGATTTTAATTGTAGGCAGATTCTCCATGCTCGTAGATATCTAGCCCTTCTTCTTCTTCTCTTTTGGTAACTCTAAGTCCAAATAATTTCTTGAGTATAGATAGAACGATATATCCTGTCCCTAGTGCCCATGCAGCAACAGAAATTACCCCAACTGTTTGAATTCCTAGATGGGCAAAAGAACCTGTGTATAATAGACCATTTTGAGTATCAAAGATTCCAACCATGAGGGTACCGAAGATTCCACATACACCATGAACAGAAACAGCACCTACTGGGTCATCTATTTTAAGCTTTTGATCGATATATTCCACTGCAAAAGGTAGAATTATCCCTGCGGTTGCCCCTATTACGATAGCCATAGTGGGAGTGACCACATCGCATCCTGCAGTAATCGCGACCAATCCACCCAATGCTCCATTTAGGGTCATTGAGAGAGATGGAAATTTGTATCTTCTCCACGATACAAGCATAGAAGCAACGGCTCCAGCTGCCCCCGCTAAGTTTGTTGTGATAAATATAAGGGAGACCTTCTCTACATTCTCTGCACCATCGATAGCTAGTTGAGAGCCTGGGTTAAATCCAAACCAGCCAAACCAAAGTATAAAGACTCCTAAAGTCCCTAGTGTTAGGTTGTGGCCGGGAATTGCTTTTGCTTTACCATTGTATTTCCCTATTCTAGGTCCTACCATTTTTGCTGCCAATAGACCGATCCATGCACCGACAGAGTGTACTACTGTGGATCCAGCAAAATCATGAAATCCAAGGTTTGATAACCATCCTCCACCCCAAATCCAATGTCCTGCTATAGGATAAATGATGATTCCGATCGAAAGGCTAAGGAGCAGGTAGGTTGTAAATTTGGCTCTTTCTGCTATCGCTCCAGAGACAATCGTAGCGGAGGTGGCACAGAAAACAGTTTGAAAAAAGATAAAGGTCATGGGAGAGAGGGTCCCAAAAATGGATTGACTATCGTCACTTATATTGCCGATGAATCCGCCTATAGAGGAACCAAACATCAGCCCAAAGCCAATAAGCCAATAGGCTAGTGATCCAAAACTAAAGTCCATAAGGTTTTTCATTAGTATATTGACAGAGTTTTTGGGACGGGTGAACCCTACTTCGACAAGCGAAAATCCTGCTTGCATAAACATTACCAAACAGCCACATATTAATACCCATAGGGTGTCAAGAGAGTTAAATAAGGGGGTATTTAAAAGTATCATAATGGAGTAATTTTTTCGTTCGTTTGTGTGATTTGATTTTAAAGAGAGATTAGTCTTCTTCTCCTTTTAGGTAGAGAGAACTGTTTCCTCTTTCTCCATTTCGTATTCGAATGGCATCGATAACATCGACGATAAATATTTTACCATCCCCAATTTCTCCTGTTTGTGCTGTCTGTATCAATGCATCGATGGTTTTTTCTACATTTTTATCTCTTACGATAATGGATAGTTTTACTCTTTCGATAGTACTGGTGTCATAAACAATCCCTCTATACGATCTCTCTTCTATCGTTTTTCCGATTCCTCTTACCTCCCAAAAAGAGAAGAACTCTATACCGACAAGGTGGAGGGCTTCTTTTACTTCATCGAATTTTGATTTTCGAATAATTGCCTCAATTTTTTTCATAGTAATATATTTACAAAATGGTTGTTTTTGCTTCTTTAAACGATCATAATGTCAATATAGGCTAAAAAGTATCATGTTTTATTAGGAAAGTTTGTGTTTTGTTTAAAAGATTGTAGTATTTAATATTTATTTAACAGATGTGTTTATTGTTGGGGTTGTTGGTTTATAAAAATATGTTTTATGGAGTAATACCCTGTTGTTTTAAGGGTGATATTGTTTTGAAATGCATTATGTATGGTTGGTTGTGTTTGTCTGTATGTTGATTGTTTACTAAATGACTGTATTTATTTTCTGATAAAATGATATTTGGGTAATATGATTCTTACTTCTTCTTTGTGTCCCTGATAAGCTTTAAATGCAAAATGTTACTTTAGTATGTTGTGATCTTGGTCTTATGATCCTTTTTAAAGGATATTCTCTCTATTTTGCAGTTTTAAGAAGGGGGAAATAGGAGATTGTGTGGTGTGTTTTTAAGAAAGAGATTAATTCTATGGAAGGGGTGATGGGGATTTGCAGATTAAAATGAATGGAATATATCTTTTATAAACAAACTCCATTGTTTGACATTCTGCTATTAATATTTACTAGAACTATGATGGTTTGTTCTATATATATTTGACATAAAAAACCTCGATAATGTTTTTATAAGACAGTTATCGAGGGGGAGAGCATTAGGTTATCTTTTACCTAGCCAAGTGAGCTTATGCCAGACTGTTTCTAAAGGACCTCTTTTGTGGCTTGATTGCCACCATCTAGAGAGGTATTGTGCCGTGATAATAATTACCACACCAATAAGAGAGCTAAATGTGGCTCCCGTATACTTGTATAGTCCCAATCCATAACCATAATATATAAGTCCTCCCGTTAGAGACTGGAATACATAATTACTCATACTCATTGCTCCCAATGGGGCAAAGAAGTTCATTATGTTTTTTAGTTTTACTTGATTGTACCCCCAATAGAATAGTGCTACCAAGACAAACATAAAAGAGATATTTTTCCAACACGAAAGAATCTCCATGAGAGGACGAGAAATAGGTATCACTTTAATATGTGCTTTGGCTAGATAGAATAGTGTGTGTATAATGACTGAAAGTCCGAGTGCTGTGAATCCACAATTTCTCCAAAAAATATGATTCTTTTCATTATGGGAGAAGCGATCCTTTTTAGCCAAAAGCCATCCGGTGATAAAAAGTGCGGTGATGGTGAAATATCTTCCATTCTCATAACTCCATAATAATACGGCAGTTCTACCATTGACAAGGTTTCCTTTTGCTGTTGCAATAAAGCTCCCTTCCGTGATATATTTGTTCATCTCCCCAAAATAGTGCCACGATGCAGGATTTTCTAATGTTTGCGTAGGGTGAAGTAAACCATCTGTTAATTGATACACGGCAAGAGGGTGTAGCATAAGGATAAAGGCGATAGACCATAATATTTTAGTATTTCGTATATGGGATAGGGGGATCAAGAGTATTCCAAGTACGGAATATATCGATAGAATATCTCCTTGAAAGAATATAGAGTTAATCATTCCTACAAGAAAGAGTATTATCATGCGTCTAAAAAAAACAAGATCCCAGCACTTTGTTCCTCTCTCTTTGGCTCCGTTCATCTGAATATAGAAGGTGACTCCAAATAGCATCGCAAATATTGAGTATGCTTTTCCCGCAAAAATAAAGAAGAGGCTTTGCCAAACTCCTTTATCGAGAGTTACCAACCAAGATGGGTACGTTTTGGGGAAATGATAAACATCGAAATGTTCGAGATGATGCAGCAGAAGTACTGCACAAATAGCTATTCCTCTTAGTACATCTAAGAAGAGAATACGTTTTTTAGTCATAATTGTGTGTTTTATTTATTCTTAAAGATATGTAAAAAAAGATGAAATTGATAAAATAATCAAAGTTTCTTGATTGAAAAATAGGACTAACTGTGCTGTAAATCAATGGGTCTAGTGTCTGTTGGTATTTTAGTGTTCATGGAGGTTGTCCATTGAATGGGATAGATTCTTATGCTAAAAATACTCCTATATGGTGTTATGTGTTTTTCAATTCTACTTTAAGTCAAACGAATGCATACAAATATGTGTAATAGGTTATATTACATATCGTTATTCCTTTTTTTATTGCATCTGTTTCCTTGATTGAAGAGAACGCGATTTTCAGTGAATGTTTTATACAAAATAATAAAACATTTGTTTGTTTGTAATAAATCTTGATTTAATGGGCAGATAACCGAACAATCTATTTTGCCTATTGTTCCTAAAAGAAATATATTTTATATGAGAAGAATTTTTTTTATAGTAAAACCAGTTTTACTGATCATCTGTTTTTTGTCCCTCAGTTATACTGTATGCGCACAGAAACGATGTTCTATTGGTTTTTTGGTGGATGAAAATAATGTAGAAAGTCGGACTTTCTGTAAAGAGGTGGAAGAAGAAGTTCATCGAATTATTGGAAAAGAACTACTTGTTCTAGATCAACCAATGAGAGTATACGAGAACGATTTCGATGGAGAGAAAGCAAAAGAAAATTATCTTCGTTTACAAGAGGATTCTTCTGTAGATATTATTATTTCGCAAGGAGCTGTTTCGAATTTCATTGTTGAAAGTCTTGGGGCACCTACTAAATCAACTCTTGTCGTCGGAAAGATTATTGAGGAACTAAGTAATAGTTTGTGGAGTGGCGAACGTAAGAAAAATATATCTTATGTAATCACTCCTTTCTCTATAAAAAAGGACTTAATTACATTTCAAGGTTATGTATCATATCATAATGTGGCAATATTGGTGAATCCAATGATATTGAATATATTTCCTCTCAATGATTATCTTGATACGATTCTTAAGGGAACCAACATTAAATATGAGATAGTGCCACTTGAAGCGAACAAGAAAGAGCTTGGTAAGAAACTTTCGCAACATGATGCTGCTTATCTTTTAACGGGAGAGGAGTATGAACTAGATTCTCTCCAAAAGATTATTGATGGTTTAAATCAAATGAAGATTCCCACATTCTCTTCTGTAATACCTGAAGCTGCACGTTTAGGGGTGCTTTTCTCTAAAGGAGTAGAGGGAGATCACAAAAAGGTTATTCGTCGTATTGCATTGAATATTGAATCCATAATGAATGGAACTCCTGCTAAGGAGCTACCAACCAAGGTAATTCAAGATGATAATATCAATTTTAATATTAAAACCTCTTATCAGATTGATTTTAATCCTAAGTATAGCCAACTTTTTGGATTGAATATCTCAGGTAATGTTTTAGATTTTAATGCTGCTGAAACTTATGATTTGAAGCGTGTATTAGAGCAGGTCGTAGATCAGAATTTTAAACTTCAGTCTGAAAAACAGAATATCAAGATTGCTGAGGAGAATACGAAATATGCCAAAAGTAGCTACCTGCCAAAGGCGACCGCATCGGCAAACGCGATGAATCTTGACCCAGCAATTGCTGAAGTTATGGGCCAAAGCAATAAATCGATCAACTCCTCGGTGAAAGCTTCTGTGGAACAGGTGATATATTCTCAAGAAGCGAGCTCCAATATCAAAATCCAGAAATATCAGCAGAAAGCGACTGAGGCGCAATATTCTACCCAAGTGCTTAATATGATGAGTGAAGGGGGTGGGGCCTATTATCAGATGCTTGTAGCAAAGACAAATTATCAAATTGCGGATGAGAATCTTTCCTTGACACGAAAGAACTATGCGATCTCTAAGAATAACTATGAGGCCGGAGAGACTGGAAAGGCGGATGTTTTGCGATGGAAAAGTGAGTTAGCCAATGCCACCCAGTTGTTAGTAAACTCCTATTTTGCCTTGAAACAAAACGCTTACAACTTAAATCAGATTGTTGGTAATTCGATTCAAGAGAAGATAGATGTGAAGAGTATAGAGTCTAATGATGTGTTGAGTAAAAAGAAATACTTCAAACCACTATTCGATATCATTGATGATCCGAAACAACGTGTCCAAGTGGTGCAAATTGTTACAAATATCGCGATAGAGTCTTCTCCCGAATTGGAGGCACTTGGATACAATTTATTGAGTGCAGATAGAACGATGAAGATGTATAATAGAAGTAAGTATATGCCTACGATTGCATTGCAGGGTAGCTATAATTATACCATTGACCAACAGAGTACCGTGATTCCTTCTAACTACTATTCGATAGGTCTGAACATGTCTATTCCTCTGTATGATCGAAATCAAAGAAATATTCAGAAAAGAAAAGCTGCACATCAATATCAGCAAATATCCTTTGAGCAACAGAATATTCAGTCGGTTATTTCAAAAGATGTGAACACCTTACTAGGGGATATCGTAGCAAAAGCATCTAATATTCGTCTGTCTCGGATATCTTCTGAGTCTGCTTTTGAGAGTTTAAATCTAATGCAGATATCTTATGCATCAGGAGCTACTTCTATTACCTCTTTAATTGATGCGCAAAAAGCATATATCAAGGCAAAGCAAGATGAGGCGAATGCAGTGACTGAATTTCTTGGTGTCTCTTTAAATCTTCAACGATATATAAACTACTTTTTCCCTCTTCATACCGAAGCGGAGAATATGGAGTACCTAATGAATCTGAAATCAAAAATAATGCAATAATATGAAAAGAAGTAATCTTAAATATAACACCCTGACACTTTTTATTCTGGGTTTCTTATGGATTGGAATCCAGGGTTGTGCGGAGAAGAAACAGGAGAAAATTGTTCGTTTACGACCAGTAAAAGTTGCTGAAGTGAATATGTTTGGAATCAATAAAGAGGCTTCTTTTCCAGGACATGCTCGCTCCGATCAAGAGATAAATCTAAGTTTTCGGACTAGTGGTATCTTGACTACATTAAATATTAATAATGGGCAGAAGGTGAAAAAAGGGCAGATGTTAGCGCGTATTGATAATACCGAAGCGCAACTTGCTTTAGAACAATCGATCGCAGCGCTAAGTAGTTCTAAGACCGCTTTAAATACCGCTTCTTCTACTCTAGATCGTACACGTACCCTATACGAAAAAGGGAGTGCTTCTTTAAGTGATTATGAGAATGCGAAGACATCTTATGCCAACAACAATGCAAACTATGAGTCCTCTCTTCGATCTGTTGAAATTCAGAAAAAGCAGGTGTCTTATGGAGTTATTTTTGCTCCTACTGATGGGGTTATCACTCGTAAGGCAGTAGAGTTAAACGAGAATGTCAGTGCTGGACAAGTGATTGCAGTTCTTAATGCAGGCTCTCAGATGGAGGTAAGTCTCGGGCTGCCTGACAACATGATCAATTTTGTGAAAGTTGGGGATCCTGTTCAAATTGAAATATCTGTTTTAAAAGGACGAACTTTTAAAGGTAATATAAAAGAGATCTCTCCTTCGATGGATGCAGAGAGTTCTACTTATCCGATACGAGTGGAAATCTCTGGAGAAACAAAGATGATTAAATCCGGAATGGCAGCAAAAGTGCGTTTCTCAGTTGCTCCTTCTAATCAATTCAGGTCTCTATTTGTTCCTATCGAAGCCGTTGGTCAAGATGGAAAAGGTCATTTTGTCTTTAAGATTGTTCCTAAAGAGAATAATACGGCTTTGGTGAAGAAAGTATATGTGGAGATTGGTGCAATGACTGCGCAAGGTTTTGTTATGAAGCGTGGTCTATCTTCGGGTGATTTCGTCGCTGTAGCTGGTCTTCAGACTCTATTAAATGGACAGCAAGTACTGCTTCCTAGTGAGAAAAAATAAAGGATGTTTTCAATGATCAATTTATTATTGCTAGTATGAGTTTAACAAAGTATGCAATTGAAAAAAATCGTATCACTTTTACCATGCTTTTGGTGATTATAGTGATGGGATTGCAGATATATAAAAGTTTGCCAAGAGATAGTATGCCTCCTTATACTGTTCGTGTGGCAACGATTGTATCCCAGTTTCCTGGTGCAAGTCCTGAAAGGGTAGAGCAGTTGGTAACCGACAAGGTGGAGAAAAAAGTACAAGAGATTCCTGAAATGAAGGAGATATCTAGTACTTCACGCACAGGTCTCTCTGTGGTAACAATAAAACTATATGATAAAGTTACCCCTGAAAAGCTTCAAGCTGTGTGGGATAAAGTGCGCAGAAAATTAGATGAGATTGATGATTTACCTGACAATGTTCAACCACGACTAAAAGATGATGATGTCGGAGTGGTTTATGGTATTATGGTTGGAGTCATTAGTGACGGTTTTAGTTATAAGGAGATGAAGGATTGTGCTGATGCCCTTAAAGACAAACTGATAAAACTAGATGATGCTGCGCGTGTGGAGCTGGGAGGAACCCAAGATGAACGTATCTTTGTGTCATATGACGAAGCAAAACTACAAGAGTATGGACTTACCTCTTCGAAGCTTCAAAGCATGATATCCAACACCAATATTCTTAATTCAGGAGGGATGGTTGAAATGAACCAAGAGCGAATTATTCTTGAGCCTACTGGTAACTTCAATTCTGTGGACGACATTCGCAACCTATTGATTCCTGTTGGAAGCAAAGGTCAAGTAGTAATGCTCAAAGATATTGCAGAAGTTTCTGCAGGGTATGTAGAGCCTGCCAGTTCATTGGTCCGTGTAGATGGGAAGAAGGCTCTATCGCTCTCAGTATCTCTTAAAGAAGGAGCCAATATTATTCAATTGGGTGAGGAGGTCGATCGTGTTGTTAATAAATGGAATGAGCATCTGCCATATGGACTAGAAGTGAAGCGCCTTGCCTCTATGGATACTTATGTAGATAAAAGTATTAAAAACTTCATCTCAAACCTGATTCAGTCTATCGTAATTGTGCTTTTGGTGATGTTGCTGTTTTTAGGCTTCCGTACAGGGGTGGTGGTTGCTAGTTTGATTCCAATCGTGACGATTATGACGTTGTTAATCATGGGATTGATGGGAGTCGGTTTGAACCAGGTTACTTTGGCTGCCTTGATTATGGCACTGGGGATGATGGTAGACAATGCCATTGTTGTTTCCGAGTCCATTATGGTTCGAATGGATCAGGGGGAAAGTGCCAAAGATGCTGCTATTGCTTCATGTAAAGAGTTGGCAATACCGCTGTTTATCTCCACTCTGACGACCTCTGTTGCATTCCTCTCTTTCTTCTTAGCCGATTCGGTGATGGGAGATATTATGGGGCCAATCTTTGTAGTAATTACGATTGCTTTATTGTCCTCATGGTTAATTGCGATGACCATCACTGCAATGTTTTGTGCACTATTCCTTAAGGTGAAAAAGGCATCAAAAGAGGAGGAGTCACAGAAAAGACCTTTTGTGGATCGAATATTTGATCGTATTACCGATTTCTACAAACAATATATTGTGAAGCTACTACCCCGAAAAGGGTTGGTTGTTACCGTAGTGATCTTATTGTTCTTTGTGTCGATATGGGCATTCCGTTTTATCCCATTTACCTTCTTTCCTGATAGTGATCGTAATATGATTACTATCGACATCAATCTTCCTTTAGGAACGAAGGTGGAGAGAACTTCTGAAGTCGTCAGTCTTATTGAGCAATATATGAACGACTCCTTGTTGGTTTCTGAGGATCGTAAAGAGGGTGTCGTAGACTTCTCCTCATTTATTGGTCAAGGTCCTTTTTCATACGATTTAGGTTATTCGCAAGATGAAGCAAACTCATCGTATGCACATATGTTGGTTAATACCACCTCTTTCGAAGTAAATCAAAAGATGATCAATAAACTGGATGCTTTTGGTTTTATACATTTCCCTAATGCAGATATTCGCGTAGGTTTCCTTAAAGGAGGAGGTGGAGGTACCCCTATTGAAATTAAGGTACAAGGAGATAATCCAGATATCTTAGCGGAGCTATCAGAGTCTATCAAGTTAAAGCTTACTCAAGTCAATGGAACCAAGAATGTGAAGGATGACTGGGGACCAAAATCTAAAAAGTTGGTTATTGATATCGATCAGAATAAAGCTCGAATGGCACAAATTACAAACCAAGATATTGCCACTTCGTTGCGAACTGTCTTAGATGGTTTCAAAACAGGAGACTATCGTGAAGATGATAAATCGATACCTATTCTATTGCGTCATGAAGGAAGTCAAAAGATCGATTTCGAGAAACTTAAAAATATCAATGTCTACTCTCAAACGTCAGGAAAATCAATTCCTCTTTCACAAGTGGCTCAGATTGTTCCTTTGTGGCAATACAACAAGTATCTTCGCCTTGACTTGGTGCGTAGTATCAATGTGTCTAGTGAACTGAACAGCGACGGAAATGCTGCATCCATCATGAAGACCATGGTGCCATGGCTTGAAAAAGAGAAGAAGAGTTGGCCTGAAGGGTATCGTTATGAGCTTGGTGGAGATAGTGAAAATACTGCAGAAAACATGGCTGCCGTTTTCAAATACCTTCCTTTGACAGCATTCTTAATCCTTCTTCTTTTAGTGATTCAGTTTAACTCTTATAAGAAGATGATTCTCGTTGTCTCTACGATCCCATTAGGAGTGATCGGTGTCGTTTTTGGTCTAATAGTGTTCCGATCTTATTTTGGTTTTATGGCCTTCTTGGGGATGATCTCTCTTGCTGGTATTGTCATCAACAATGCGATTGTGTTGATCGACCGGATTGAGATAGAGATGTCGGAGAATGGGAAAAGTAGAAAACAGGCTGTGATCGATGCAGGGGTGCAGAGGTTACGTCCAATTCTACTAACCACTTTTACCACTTCCCTCGGTTTAATTCCACTATATCTTGGGGGTGGATTGATTTGGGAACCAATGGCAATCTCTTTAATGATAGGACTCCTATTTGGTACGATGATTACTTTGGTATTTATCCCTTCGCTCTATGCGTTGTTCTACCGTATTAAATATTAATCTTTAAGAAGTACCATAAAAGAGAGCCGTATTGGTCTAATGAAATAGACTGATATGGCTCTTCTGTTTTTATGAAATAGTTGTGCGTTTCACAAATAGCGATACGTCCATTTTGTTGGCTATAATAAAATATGGCTTTCTATGACCACTATTTAATAAAATAATTTTTCTTTTATCTCTTCGAACATATTTTCTTTCATCTTACATTGTGAAGGAGATTCTATTGGAATATAGTATACTTTTCCGCTCTCTTTTGTAAGGTACCCGAGAATGATCGATTCAGAATCATGATCTAATGCAACCTCTTTCAGTATATCTTTTTTATAGAATATCTCGTCATCTTTATTGGGTGCCCCATTATATATGCGATAATCGAAATGAGACACTTTAATCAAGCTCTGTTCTGTATAGTTAATTACTCCAACATAGAATCTACTTCCTTCATGTATACGTTTTGTGTAGAAGGTGATCCATTCATTGTCGAGTTTGTCGTCTCCATTCATATCCCCGCTCATGTCGTCTTGACTAAGTTCAGCCCAAGTGGTCTCTTTTTTCTCAAGATTTGTGATCACCTCTAATTGGCGTTTGTTATTCACTTCAAAGCAGAGTATATCTAGATCAACAGGAATAGCATAGGTCGATTTAAACCATCCTAACTCCTTGATGGCTCCCCAATTTATTCCAATATAAAATTCGTTTCCTTTGACTTCAATCTTCATACCTATTCCTTTTCTAATTGATCGTGCAACATATCAATAATTCCATTGGGTCTCAGCATCTCTTTTTCGATGACCTCATATTCTTCCAAACGAACACAATGTGCATGGGTCGCTTTATTTCGTTGTTTACGGAAATTTATATACTCCAAACTTTCGTTAATATCGTTTAATGTTCCCGAAACATGATGGTAGATATATTTTAGAATATCGTATAGTTTATAGGTTCCTGAACCAAACTGTTTGGTCCCCTCAAAATTGGCGTTGTCGAAGTAGCTTCTTTCTTCAAAAATATTGTGAAGCTCTATCTCCAGTATTTTAGAGAAGCCGCTAATAAAAGAGCTATAGTCTATAGACTCTTTTTGGTTTTGTTGGGTGAGATGTCCAATGGAAGCCAAGGATTGGATACTCTCTTCGCTAAAATATGGATACCTCTTTTCCAAGTTCTTTTTACGAGATTCCATTTTAAATGGGCAACGTGAGAACTTCATCATCTCTTCTCTTGCAAGATGTTTCTTTAACAAACAGGTCTCGATAAAGGAGCTGATAAGATTTTTAAGAGAACTGTTCTGATCCAACTTAACATGGATCTCTTCTGCTTTATCCGTTATTCTTTCAATATTAATGACCCCTGTCATGAGATTCTCAAAGCACTCTTGAAAGTTACTTTCGGGTCTATACTCGTTTCGGATCTGCTCAAACAGTGCCAACTCATCCATTAATTGTGAAATCAACGAGCGCACTTCTTGCTTCATATCCTTCTCTAGAAGGACAAACTCTTGATACTGCTCTAGGTCGACTAATTTGAAAGAGTCAAGAGGCATATTTTGGATGAATGGCGAGCTCTCTTCGTACGATACCAGATGAAGAATATTTGAAGCTCTAGTCATCCCAACATAGAGAATGCGAAGGTCTTGAAGTGCTTGTATCGGATCTTTGGAATTGACAGGAATTACATCTTTGTTGAGGTTGGCAAGAATCACCATCTCACTCTCTAACCCTTTGGTACAGTTAATGGTCATCACACGAACCGTATTGTTCTTAAAGTTGTTTTGACTACTTCGGAAATGGGTGCAATCAATACCACTATCTGAAATGACAAGAGTCAAACGCTCCGCCTCTTGGTTTGTTCTACATGCAACAATAATATCTTTTAAGTCTAGATTGCGCTCCTGATTTTTGATGGTGTCTATGATATATTTGTCATGATCCGCTTGCGTCTTACACTCGGCAAGGAATGGCTTTACTCCTCCCTTATTGATCATTACAGGTTCAATCTCTTGTTTGTAATTGTTGTGCTTAATCAAGCTTTGTGCAGCAGACTGTATCTCGTAAGTAGTGCGGTAATTATATTTTAGTATCCTACTTCTATTGCCCAATATGTTGATCCCAAGGCTGCTAAAAGCATGCCCGTTTCCGAGCCACGATCCCTCATAGATGCTTTGGGCATTGTCGTAGAGAAAAGTTGCTGTCGTTGTATTATTATCTTTTAGGAAGAATTTTAAAAAGTCCATTCGTGAACGATCTAAATCTTGACACTCATCGATAATGATGTGCTGGTAACACATTGGAGGATTTTCCGAGATATAACGAATGGCCAATAGACGCATCACAGGAAAATCCATTTTGCCCTGAATGATCAAATTGTTGTTATACTCTCTTCGTAATTCGAACAACTCTCTTCTTGCTTGAGACTTCTTCGGAATCGTATATTTCTGTTCTTCGTTTCTGTTTCTCCCTACACGACTAAATATCTGGTAACTCTTCTCTGAAACAATCCTACAATTATTGATGAAATCGATCTCTTTTTTGAGAAAGTTATAATCTCTTTTTAACACTTTGCTGTCAGGATATCGATCTTTTAGTATCTCCAAACTTTGCATAAATGTTTCGTGGAGATCGCGATAGGGAGAGGTGAATCTTGGTAAGCTTTTATAGTGCTTATGGTTCTTTTTGAGGTCTCTATATTTACTGTAATATTGATGTACTAACTTATCTATATTGATGATATCCACCCCACAAGGCTTTTTGTCCTCCTCTTTTTTATGTTGGAATAGTTCTTGATTATCAAGGACCTCCTCTTCGAATATATCTTCTCCCTCATCGCCTAAGTATTTGAGATAATCTGTGAGAACTTTATGGTATGTCACTACCAATATTTTATCTTCAGAAGTGGCTTTTGTTCTTAAATATTGAAGTCTCTTTAGCCCGACAGTAGTCTTTCCACTGCCTGCAATTCCTTTAATCGCAAAAGGACCACTACTATTAAACTTTGCCAAGCTTAATTGTTCTTGGTCAAGGGAAATTTTTTTCATTCGTTCTATACTGTGGTTTGAATTTCTATAGTCATAAATTCTTTCAGATAATAAATATATCGTTTAGGTACATCCGATGATCCAAACGATTACTATTGCCCTATTTTTATAAAAATATAAAAAAAAACAATATCCTTCTCTCCAATCGTTGGCTATTGCTTTTTAATTGGAGTTTATGTAAGTTTCGATACCCCATGATAGACTGCAAAAAATGGTTGTTCTCCCTACTTCTGGATACGGATTCTATGATTCGATTGGAAAAGATGACGCTATTTTTATGCTTTTTCAAAATAATTTTATTAAAAAAAGAGACAAAATTTTTCAAAAAAAGAAACAAAAATAGGCTTCGGTTGTCCTATTAGGGAGCAAACATAATTTACTTGTCATGATGAAATCCCTACTCACCCAAGGAGCTCTTAAAACAGTGACTCTTGATGGGGGCGATATAACAAAAAAAAGAGAAGATATACTATCCTATTTAGACCAAGCAATTATCTCTGAGGAGACTCTGTACTCGTGTATTACAGACTCTCTTGGTTTCTACAAAAGGGCCGATCCTTTGCGACATCCTTTGATCTTCTATTATGGGCATACTGCCTGTTTTTTTATCAACAAACTCTTTGCTGCAGGCATTATTGAAGAGAGACTCAATCGTAACTTCGAATCGATCTTTGCTGTAGGGGTGGACGAAATGTCTTGGGACGATCTAGACTCTAAGCATTACGATTGGCCTCCAATAGGGGAGGTGAAACAGTATCGCAAGCAGGTGTTTGACTTGGTTCGTGAAAAGATTCAAACGATGAATTTCACCCTTCCTATCACATGGGACAGCCAAATGTGGATCATATTGATGGGAATAGAGCATCTTCGTATTCATATTGAAACCTCTTCGGTCCTAATCCGACAACTCTCATTAGACTATCTCTCTCCAATATCTTATTGGCGAAATGCTCCTACTAGTGGCTTCCCTCCGGTGAATAGTATGCTCGATGTCAATGGAGGAGAGGTGACTTTAGGAAAACCATCAGACTATCCAACTTATGGTTGGGATAATGAATATGGAACAAAACAGGAGGTGGTGTCGGACTTTAAGGCATCCAAATACCTGTGTTCTAATGCAGAATACCTTGCTTTTGTTCTGGATAGAGGATATAGTAGTGCAGAATATTGGAGTGAAGAGGGGTGGAATTGGGTGTTATATACACGTTGTACTAGCCCTCGCTTTTGGTCCTTGAAAAGTAATAAATGGCGACTACGACTTCTTTTTGAAGAGATCGAAATGCCATGGGACTGGCCTGTTGAGGTCAACTGCTTGGAAGCTGAAGCTTTCTGTCGTTGGAAACGTGCCAAAGAGGGAGTTGATTACCGTCTCCCATCAGAAGCCGAGTGGGAAAAACTCTATCTACAATGCAACATTCCTGATGTGATGGATATGGGGGGAGATTTTGCCAATATAGGTTTGGATATGTATCAATCTCCTTGCCCTATAAATCATTTTGAATTCTCTGACTTCTATGATGTCATCGGAAATGTATGGCAATGGACACGAACACCAATAGATGGATATGAGGGTTTTAAAGTACATCCAATATATGATGATTTTTCAGTGCCTACATTTGATCAAAAACATAATCTATTTAAAGGGGGGTCGTGGATCTCTACAGGAAACGAAGCGACTAGATACGCACGTTATGCTTTCCGTCGACACTTCTATCAGCATGCAGGATTTCGTTATGTCGTGGGGACAGTCGAAACAGAGAACGATAGCCAGCAGATGATCTATGACCGAGATGTAATAGATAAAATAGCGTTAGAGTGGTTTGATACATCAAGAAATATGGAACGAGATCTGGCTGATTTGGCAGCATCTCTATTCAAGGATCCCCAAGCACAAAAAGTGTTAGATGTAGGTTGTTCTACAGGGAAATCTTCTTTCGAATTGATGCGTCACTTTACCAATGTACAAGCAGCAGACCGAACTGCACGACTTATTGGATGTGGTGTGGCCATGCAAACGCATGGACGAATTGTTTTCTGCGACGATCAGATTAAGGAAGTGGTTCTGGAAGATTATTTTGATCCTGATTATTCGAAAAATGGAGCTTTCTTTCAGATCGATTTTATGAATATGAAACCTTTTTTCAATGACTACCATTTGATTGTCGTTTCAAACTACGATATGCAAGTGTCCTATGAAGCGCTCATGGAACAGTTGACAGATCGTTTGAATCCTTCTGGTTGGATTGTCTTGGTTCATCAAGGGGATGAAGATTATCATAAAACAGTTTCTGCTATTCAAGAAAGATGTATAAACCTAGAGTTTGTTCGGGCAACAACAAGTGAAACGAATTACCCTATCACAATATGGCGATTATCCGAATAAAAAGAATAAATAATATAGAGCAAAAAAAAGGTTGTCTAACGTATAGACAACCTTTTTTGTGAAGAGAGCCGAATATCAGATTCGAACTGATGACCCCGAGATTACAAATCACGTGCTCTGGCCAACTGAGCTAATTCGGCATGTGGGCGAGCTAACTACATCGCACTGCTACAACCACCTATCCTTGCTGCCTTCCGACCCTGGGGAGTTTCAGTAGGAGCATGTCGTGTAGCACTCACCCGGGAACAAAAGTAATACCATTTTGATTACTTGCAAATAAAAATGTACCATTTTTTCACTTCCTCTTTCCCATATAATGGCTTCCGTATTTAAACCTCTTGAAAATGAGAATCTCCAGTGTTTCGATTTAAATAAAAAAAATATCACCCCATGTCATCTCTCTTATAGGCTTCCTCAGAAACCCTCTTTTCTCTATTGCTCCCTGCCTATTTTTCTACCACTGACGCTTTCTTACCAAAACCCTCCTTCCTTTACGTTTTATGCATAGTTTCGTTACCCTTTGTTTACTCCTAGAGTAACCAAAGGGTAACGGAAGGGTATCTGAAGGGTAACCAAAGTAGGGCTTTGATAGGTCAAATTTTTAGTACATATGGGTAAGCTAAAGGAAACCAAATCATATTAAATTGAATTTTATGATAGATTGCTTTATATATTCACAAATTTGTATATATTTGAATTTATGATAGAGTGTTCATAATGGCTGTCTATTAAACCATAATATATTGCTATATAACATCTTTTTAATGTTGATTTATTTATTACTTTTGTTCGCTCTAAGAAGAGTGTTAAAATATGTAAAGAAATGGCCGTTTTTGATGCCTTTGCTAAAAAATAGTCTTGATAGTCAGCATTTTAATTTTCTATCTGTCAGAGAGTATGTTCCAGCGAGAGTAGGATTAAGACAGACGTGTGGGTCATTTTGAGAATAGCTTTATAACCTGTCAGAGAGTATGTTCCAGCGAGAGTAGGATTAAGACTTGTAATACATTTTGCTAGGGTCCTTCTTGCCCTGGTCAGAGAGTATGTTCCAGCGAGAGTAGGATTAAGACTGTGGCTATTACACTTGCTGTGAAAGCAATAACCGTCAGAGAGTATGTTCCAGCGAGAGTAGGATTAAGACATCGTTGATATCTTCCTTAGCTTTCAGTAGTAGAGGTCAGAGAGTATGTTCCAGCGAGAGTAGGATTAAGACTCAGGATTTTCATCCTTTAAAAATACAATCTTTGTCAGAGAGTATGTTCCAGCGAGAGTAGGATTAAGACCGTCTATTTTGACAGCTTCAGCTTTTAGTTCTGGTCAGAGAGTATGTTCCAGCGAGAGTAGGATTAAGACAGAGTTATTTTTTCAGGTGAATCGATAATGTCTGTCAGAGAGTATGTTCCAGCGAGAGTAGGATTAAGACTCTGCATAGACGAGCCATTGGCTCAATATCTGTGTCAGAGAGTATGTTCCAGCGAGAGTAGGATTAAGACGACCCTTTTTGCTTTCTGACATCGCATCCCAATAGTCAGAGAGTATGTTCCAGCGAGAGTAGGATTAAGACTGGTTTAACATTTTCATATACAATGAGTCATATTGGTCAGAGAGTATGTTCCAGCGAGAGTAGGATTAAGACTTCTAGGTTATCGTCCTTACGGATTCCGACCATCCTGTCAGAGAGTATGTTCCAGCGAGAGTAGGATTAAGACACATCATCATCTGAAGATGTAATTCTTTCTACAAAGTCAGAGAGTATGTTCCAGCGAGAGTAGGATTAAGACCTTTCTTGAATAACTCGTGAGCTCTTTTCAGAAGCTGTCAGAGAGTATGTTCCAGCGAGAGTAGGATTAAGACGTGTCTTGGAATACCAGATCTTGCATTGATGTCTCGTCAGAGAGTATGTTCCAGCGAGAGTAGGATTAAGACACAATTTGATCTAGCCAATCGACCGTATCAATAAGTCAGAGAGTATGTTCCAGCGAGAGTAGGATTAAGACTTGATCGTTTGCGTCTGTTGTTGCGCATCTTGTTTGTCAGAGAGTATGTTCCAGCGAGAGTAGGATTAAGACAAACCTCTTTTGTATTTAACACTATTAGATTTGTCAGAGAGTATGTTCCAGCGAGAGTAGGATTAAGACTCACTTTTGAAGCCCGATATAGTCTCAATTATTAGTCAGAGAGTATGTTCCAGCGAGAGTAGGATTAAGACAGTTGAACAGATTCAGGTGGATTCTTAATATAAGTCAGAGAGTATGTTCCAGCGAGAGTAGGATTAAGACGACTGAACACTCTTCGAGAAGAAGTACTCAGTCTGTCAGAGAGTATGTTCCAGCGAGAGTCGGATAATGCTTCGACAGGTAGTTCCTGAGCCCTTCGACAAGCTCAGGGACCACTTGTCGAAGGGCATTGATATTACATAATACTTTGAGTAATACTCTATGTGTCAGATGTATTAATTGTGTTGTTGCAACCAACGGAAGCAGGAGCTTCCTATCTCCCAGGAGTTGATGTTTCGATGTGTTGAAGCGAAAGATTGTTGTTGCATCAAATGTGTTGATGTCAAGGATTGTTGTTGCATCAAATGTGTTGATGTCAAGGATTGTTGTTGCATCAAATGTGTTGACATCAAGGATTGTTGTTGCATCAAATGTGTTGACGTCAAGGATTGTTGTTGCAACAAATGTGTTGACGTCAAGGATTGTTGTTGCAACTTCTGGGAGCCGCGAAGCTCCTGCTTCGTGATTGCACGAGACTTCGTGCAATATTTATCGTATCTGTTTTTGTGTTTGATTTGTATGGTTTTGATGTGGTGATGGTTTTGTTATTTGGATGTGGGTGTAATGATTGTCAGTTGTTTATGTTACAATGTGTTGTTTCGTAGGGTTTCCCCTTGTGGGGCCACTTTTTGTGTTACAAACCTTATAAAGAATACGATCATTTGATTTTCTGTGCTTCGACAAGCTCAGCAATCGTGTATCGATATGATTTCTCAGAATTTGTCGAAGGTGGTCCCTGAGCTTGTCGAAGGGCATTGTGATTGCACGATACTTGCAATATTTCTTATATCCATAGTATTTATCGTATTGTAGCAAAAAAGCAAACAGGTGTTTTGTAAATGTTGGATTAAATCTGCCTTTTAGATTGACTGAGTGGTTTTAATAGTCATTGGGGTATAATCCTTGCTTTTGTGTTTCTAAGTGCCTTAAAAGCTTTATTTTGATGCTGTTGTGTAAGTTGGGTTTTATTGACCTTCTGGGTTTTAACAAAGCGATGTTTATTCGTAATCTTATTCTCAGTCCTTTGAGTAGCACATCCTTTGCATCTTATATTCTTCGTTATTTTACCCCAATCATAAAGTAAAGCTGTAAGTGGTAACTTTACTTCATCAAATTTTCGTAAAAGCAATACCCCCCCCTCTTATAATGACGTGTCATATGTAGTTGTGTCCATTTGATGTATGGTAGCTGCAAACCCATGTGTTTGCCATGATGTGTCAACCATGTTGTTTCAATATTCGTAATCCTTCTAATTTGGTGGTAATTTCGAAGGTGATATTTATGTGGTTTGCAATGATATTGTAGCAACGGTATTGTCCCAATGAGGGCAAACACATGGGTTTGCAGCTACTACGACGAATTAGCATGGTTTTGATAGGGTGATATTTTGCTTGTTGTGTGCGTGGATGTTATTGGTTATAAGGTATTTGTGTTGCAATATTTATTATGTGTATTGTGTTGTTGCAACCAACGGAAGCAGGAGCTTCCTATCTCCCAGGAGTTGATGTTTCGATGTGTTGAAGCGAAAGATTGTTGTTGCAACAAATGTGTTGACGTCAAGGATTGTTGTTGCAACTTCTGGGAGCCTCGAAGCTCCTGCTTCGTGATTGCACGAAACTTCGTGCAATACTTGCAATATTAATGCGTCGTTATTCTAATTGTATTGTTGTCGTTATGTTGACCATATTGTTAAAAGTGTATAATTTTAATATATTGTAAATATTAACATAACAACAGTGGTTTTATATGGAGTACGTTTTGATTGATTTGGCGTTTTAATGTGATCTGTATTAAAGTTACGACTTCCTTTTTAAGCCAATTACTGTTTGCGACCTTTCATGGTTGTTCTCTATGTTAAGATATAAAATGATTACTAAATACTCCTAATTTATAGACGATATCTCTCTTTGTATGAGGTCTTGGGGGATGGTTACTATGTTTTCGTTCAAGGTCTGATGTAGGAGTGTTCTTTATGGACAACAATAAAACAACAATAAAATGCAATATTGGCATATGCAAATGCATCTACCTAATGGTAGAGAAGGGGATTCGATTGATTCGATTGAGATGTTGATGCTTCCGAATCCTGTGATAGGGACCACCGAGTGGGAAAATTTTCAATGTGAAAACTTCAAGACTGCCATACAGATTGGGGATGTCGTTTGCGTACACGAAGGAAATACGATTATAGGGCTCTGTCGTGTTGTGTCAGATCTTTTTGAAGATGAAAATTTGAGACAACAGTTTCGACAAAATATTTTTAGAAAAGTGGAGGTTTTGGAGCTGTTTCAGGGGGATGAAAAGTTTCCGCAACCACAAGGGACCCTTCAGCGTTTGGTGAACCAACAGAGCCAATCGTGGAAATTTGTAGATGAATGGTATAAAAAAATAGAAATGAGCGAGCAAATGAAACAATTGATAGATACCCTTACTTTTAAGAAACAAGTTATTTTACAAGGACCTCCGGGAACAGGAAAAACATATTCAGCCAAGGATATGGCAGAAAAGCTTATTTTTGGAGAGGTGTCGTTGGATAGGAAGGAACAGAAAAGAAGGTTGGAGGATTCTGAACAATTTCAATTGACGCAGTTTCATCCCTCTTATAGTTATGAGGATTTCGTTCGAGGAATAGAGGCAACCTCTCACGATGGGGTTATTGCATATGAGACGAAAGATAAGATACTGGCTTCTTTTGCCAAGCGTGCGAATACGAATTTGACACAGTCTCAATTGCCCTTGGATCAGGTAGGCAGAGAGCAGTATGTATTGGAGCTGTTGATGGATTTTGCGGATAAGGTTCAAGAGGAGATTGATGCAAATGGTCCCATGATGATTTCAAATGCTGTGGGTATTGTACGTGTGGAGAAAAACTCTTTTTACTATAAAGGGGAGAATTGGCCGAATGCCCTAAGAATGAGAATAGATGACTTGGTTAAGATTGAAATGAATCATGCCTACACGCGACAAGAGGTGCGTAAGGTGGAAGGAATCTCGAGAACTGGAATAGAACATGCATCTTATTTTCATAAGCTCTCTGTTGTTTTTCGTGAAAGGTATCAAGAGCAACTATCTCGCCAAAGTGTCTCTACAACACCAAAGATGGAGGTGAAGCCTTATGTGTTGATTGTGGATGAGATCAATAGAGCAAATCTGCCTTCGGTGTTGGGAGAGTTGATATATGCTTTAGAGTATCGAGGAGAGGCTGTAGAGAGTATGTATGCATTGGATGGGGACCATAAATTGGTGCTTCCTGAAAACCTCTATATTATTGGTACAATGAATACTGCGGATCGAAGTGTGGGGCACATCGATTATGCAATCCGAAGACGATTTGCGTTTATTGATATGTTACCTAATTCGGAGATCATTTCTCAAGAAGTTGCTAGAGAACTGTTCTATGAAGTGAGCAAATTATTTGTGATGGAAGAGAATGGGGGCTTGAAGAATTCAGTACACCTGTCTCCCGATTTCGATTATAAAGAGATTCAGTTGGGGCATAGCTATTTTATGTCTAAGGAAATCTCTTCGAGTTTAGAGTATGAGATTAAACCAATTCTTCGTGAATATGTAAAGGATGGGGTGTTGCTCTCTACTGCTTTGGAACTAATAGAGGCATTGCATGTGGATGGAGAATAATATTATCTCATGCACAGAGCATGAATCGAATGTATATACTACGAAAAAAAGAGTGTTATCACAAGCGGAGGCGGAAGGGCTAGAGAAGCCTGTGTATGAAGTATTGTTTCCTAAACGGCATAGGGGAAAAGATGTTTCTGCCTCTTGTTATAAGATTACCAAACAGGACGATGATTGGGCGTTGGAAACCTCCTATTTTATTGGGGTGGACTGGGTCTCGAAGAAGCATGATTGTGCGATCCAGATTCATCCTAAAATTAATCGTCTTGGGAGAGAGATCAACTTCTTGGGTATTGTTTTTAATGCCATGGAGTTTCCAGATGCTTATAAAGAGGTGGAGGAACTTTTTCATATTAAATGGGATGAAACACCGATCAAGATAACTCAAAAACAAGACCTACTTACTCCTTTGATGGTGGCTGAGTTTTTGTCGATATTGAGAGAGATCGTGCGCAAGGGTTTGAAGAAGTCTTACTATCGGGTGTCGCATAATTTAAATGGCCGTATCAAAGGGAAGGTGTTGGTAGGGGAGACTATCAAAAGGAATATTTTGAGAAATAGACCGCTATATACCTCTTGTAGTTATGAAGAGTTTGGAGTGAATGGTGTGGAGAATCGTCTGTTGAAAAAGGCTTTTGTTTTTGCACAGCGTTACCTTTCGAACTATATGAATGTGGCATCGTATAGTCAACTACAAGCTACCATTCACTATATTACCCCTGCTTTGATGTCTGTTTCGGATGAGGTGTCGTTGCATGATATGAAACATCCTACGCGAAATAAATTTTATAAGGAGTATGAGAGAGGCCTGAGTTTGGCACACTTTATATTGCGTCGTTTTGGATACAATATACAGCAAGCAGAAAATTGGAGTGCTTGTATTAGGATTCCACCTTTTTGGATTGATATGAGTAAGGTTTTTGAATTGCATGTACTGCATCAACTTCGCAAAGTATTTGGAGTGAAGGTTGTTTTTCAGTTTCAAACACATGGATTAGCGTTAGATTTTTTGTTGAATTCTGAAGCGCATAAGATGGTGATAGATGCTAAGTATAAACCATATTATAAAGATGGGGGTATCTCTAGTGAGGATGCGCGACAGGTGAGTGGTTATGCTCGATTGAATTCGGTGTATCATGAGTTGAATATCGATGATAATCGGCTTATTGATTGTTTGATTATCTACCCTGATCAAGAGGATGGATTGGAGAATATGAAGGAGATAGATTTAAGAAATAATCCTGTATCCACATATAGAGGTATCTATAAATTGGGGGTGAAGCTTCCTGAAATATAATATATACTAAGAGCTGAGAGTGAGAAATAAGGGGCTAGTGAAAATATAGTTACACTTCCTGTTTTTTGCTCTCTGTTTCTTATAAATTTTCTTTTACATCTTTTCTTGTACACTTTTTATTAATATTTTGCTGCCTAGGGTTTTATCGGGTGTCTTATGATAAATTTTATATATTTGATAAATGTTTGTGAATCGTTATGCTTCATAAAAGATGAGAAGCTTTTATAGCTAGATCACGAAATGATCCATTTAAACCTAAACTATGAGACTATCTATTACCTATTTTCTTCTGCTTTTCAGTTGCATGAGCCTTTCTGCACAATCTCTAACGGGCGTTGTTTGTGATGTCAAAGGGGACGCGATTCCATTTGTAAATATCCGTTTGATGTCGGAGTTGGATTCTACTCATTTTATAAATGGCACCGTAACAGATCTAAAGGGGCAATTTATATTAGAAACAAAGGATCTTAAAAAAGGATCCCTTATTGTTTCTGCTATTGGATATGAGAACTACCAATCTACTTTTAATGGGAACACGGATGAACCTCTGCATATTGTTTTAAAAAATTCGGTGCAAAATATTGGTGAGGTGACTGTGCGAGGAAGTTCTCTCGTTCAAAAGGCAGATCGGGTGGTCTATCAAATAGACGAAGCCGATATAAAACGTGCGAACTCAGGCTTCGAACTGATGAGGGTGGTACCAACCATCCGTCTCAATGAACTGAATCGAAAGTTGGAGGCGAATGATGGTGGGAAGGTGAAGATCCTTATCAATGGAGTAAATGCCACGGAGGATGATCTTCTGACCTTGTCTCCACAGGATATTCAAAAGGTGGAGCATTTCGATATGCCTCCATCAAGGTATGCTAATTCTAATATTTCGCAGGTGGTAAATGTGATTACCAAAAGTGCCATTATCGGAGGGGAGCTATATGGAAATGTTCGAGATAATACAACCCACGCTACATCAGACTATATTGTTTCTGCGAAGTACAACAAAAAACAGACACAGTTAAAAACAAGATATCAGTATCAAAGGCGAAATTATAAGGAGCGTATTGATAATAGTACCTTAGAATATCCTACAAACGATCAAAGATATTTGAAGTCTGAAAAGGGGGAGGAGAGTCCTTTTGGATATGATTATCATACGCTATTTGTTGGGCTGAGCAATATAAAGAAGGATAAACATACGTTTAGCCTCGATTTTCAGGGCAGCTACGTAGATCGTTTTAGTGAGTCATTATATTCTTTAGAGAGGGGTGTGAGGGGCAATATGAATTCTGCTTTAGAGTCTGGTACTGGAACGAAAAACTCTAATATGAGGATGCGAAGTGGTAAGGTGGATCTCTATTATCAGAAGTCTTTTTCGAAAAACCAAGAGTTGCTTTTCAATGTGGTCGGGAATATTTTTGATAATAACTCCGATTATGATCTTAATGAGAAGGCGTTGGATGCAGAGAATACGACGACTCTTTATGATTATTTGGAGAGTAATAGTGCACGAAAGTCACTATTGAGTGAATTGGTATATCAAAGGCAATTCAATAAAGTGGCTGTTCATGTTGGTGGACATTATAAGCTTGGGATGACAGATCAAGATATTAATAATCGCTTTGGAAAGACGGAAAACAAGTTGCTTACTTCTAAGGTGTATGGGTATGGGGAGTTGTTGTATAGTTCAAAATGGATAAAAACACAGTTGTCTATGGGTTACTCTTCGAGTAGTTTTGAGAATCAAAATACGAATAACAGCTATCATTTTAATACTTTGATTCCGAATATTAGAATTAAAAGCCCGATAACTAAAAACAATACTTTGAGTTTATCGTATGGAACGATTACATCCAATCCATCTTTAAATCAGCTGAATGAAAGTATCTACTATATCGACACCCATTATACCAAAAAAGGGAATGCAGATCTCACGCCTTTTTGTCGTCAGAATATGAAGTTGTCTAATTACTTTCATCAGTCGAATCACACCATTGTCTCTTCATTGAGTTATACTTTTGCAAACGACCCAATTCTGACGACCTATAAGCAGGTGGATGATATTCTTATGGAGAGTCTTTCGAATGAGAAGCGTTACGATATGTACAATGCAAGCATTAGTACCTCTTCCTATTTTTTCAAAAAGAAATTACAAGTAGAGCTTGCACTGGATTATAACTATGCTCGCAATCACTATATGAATGGGAATAGTGTGGGATATGGAGATTTTGGGTATAGTGTATGTTCTTCCTTTTATTTTACCGATCGTTTTACTGCGATGCTAAAGTATACGAAAACAGCCAATCGTTTGAATGATGAAAATATATTCAAAGCAGGAAACTATTCGTTTGTGAGACTTGAATATAAGTACAAGGACTTTTCTGTGAGTAGCTCTCTACATTATATCTTTGAGGATGGTTGGCAGCGATGGACTGATAGTGTGGATAAGAATCTAGTGAAATATCACGACTATACTTTAATAAAGGATAACCAGATGATGTGGATGATCAATCTCTCATATCGACTTTCTTTTGGAAAACAGATTCATGTGAATAAGGAATTGTATAATAGAGATTATGAGACAGGGGAAGTTTTGAATAGATAAAAGGTTTGGTGTTTTGAATGTTTTTAATAGATGCTAGAGCCGATATACTCTCTTTTCGTGCAATATAGACAAGGTGTCCATAGCTTGTCAAAGGGATACAATCACAATATTTTCGTAAATATGATCATGTAGAATTTTCATATACTAGTATGTGTCGAACATGTGAAATACAATCAATAGTTATATGCGATTGTCATCATATGTTTTGATCATCATCGTTTTTTATATTGTGGGTTGATGTGTCAATTTATTGTATAGTAGCTGCAAACCCATGTGTTTGCCATGATGTTTCATTGTCTGTGGACGTTCTGATTTGGTGGTAATTTGTTGTGGTATTTGTATGGGTTGTAATGATATTGTTGGAACTAGGGCAAACACATGGGTTTGCAGCTACCACGACGAATTAGCATGATTCTGATAGGGTGATATTTTGCTTGCTGTGTGTGGATGTTGTTGGTTATAAGGTATTTTGTGCTGTTGCAGCCAACGGAAGCAGGAGCTTCCTATCTCCCAGGTGTTGTTGCATCAATGTGTTGTTGCATCAATGTGTTGTTGCATCAATGTGTTGTTGCATCAATGTGTTGTTGCATCAATGTGTTGTTGCATCAATGTGTTGTTGCATCAATGTGTTGTTGCATCAATGTGTTGTTGCATCAATGTGTTGTTGCATCAATGTGTTGTTGCATCAATGTGTTGTTGCATCAATGTGTTGTTGCATCAATGTGTTGTTGCATCAATGTGTTGTTGCATCAATGTGTTGTTGCATCAATGTGTTGTTGCATCAATGTGTTGTTGCATCAATGTGTTGTTGCATCAATGTGTTGTTGCATCAATGTGTTGTTGCATCAATGTGTTGTTGCATCAATGTGTTGTTGCATCAATGTGTTGTTGCATCAATGTGTTGTTGCATCAATGTGTTGTTGCATCGATGTTGACGTCAAGGAATGTTGTTGCAACTTCTGGGAGCAGTGAAGCTCCCGCTTTGCGATTGTTCGAGACTTCCTGCATTCGCAATGCCCTTCGATAAGTTTAGGGTCTACTATCTATGTTTAAGATTGCGCCTTTTGAGAGGTTGAAGGATTATATTGATTTTAGGTTGTTATATTTCGATAAGTTCAATGACCTATTTTATCGAAGTTTCATGATAGGGTTGTAGTAAAGGGGCTAGGAGTGGATACAATATCATGTGTTGAGGGCATCTCTTTGGTAAGAAAAAGAAAAGGCGTGTATTATTACACGCCTTTTGTATATTTTTAAAGGTAATAAGGATTAAGGACTAGCGTCTCTTCATTCCTTTCATTTTACCCATCATTCCTCTCATGTTTCCTCCACCAGAGATCATTTTCATCATCTTTCTAGTTTCACCAAACTGCTTGATTAGTCTGTTTACTTCTTGTATTGAAGTACCTGAACCATCAGCAATACGGCGGCGACGTGAGCCACTTAGAAGTGTAGGATCCTCACGTTCAGCAGGAGTCATTGAGTAAATTATTGCTTCGATACCTTTGAATGCATCGTCGTCGATATCTACATCTTTCAATGCTTTACCTACTCCTGGAATCATAGAAGCCAAGTCTTTGATGTTACCCATCTTCTTGATCTGCTGGATCTGCTTTAAGAAGTCGTTGAAGCTAAATTGATCTTTAGCCAACTTCTTTTGAAGTCTCTTTGCTTCTTCCTCATCAAACTGTTCTTGGGCTTTCTCTACAAGAGATACGATATCTCCCATACCTAAGATACGGTCTGCCATACGAGAAGGGTGGAATACATCCAAGGCTTCCATTTTCTCTCCAGTACCTACAAATTTAATAGGCTTTTGAACAACTTCACGAATAGAAAGAGCAGCACCACCACGAGTATCACCATCTAGCTTTGTCAGGATAACCCCGTCGAAGTTTAATAGATCGTTAAATGCTTTGGCTGTATTTACCGCATCTTGCCCAGTCATTGAATCGACTACGAAAAGGATCTCTGATGGGTTAATTGCTTTTTTTACAGCAGCAATTTCGTCCATCATGTCTTGGTCGATAGCCAAACGACCTGCAGTATCGACAATCACAACATCATGTCCATTCGCTTTTGCATGTTTTATAGCTGCTTCCGCAATTTTAACTGCATTTTTATTTTCAGGTTCAGCGTATACAGGAACATTAATCTGCTCACCAACCACTTTTAACTGGTCGATCGCAGCAGGACGATAGATATCACACGCTACCAAAAGAGGATTTTTCTTCTCTTTTTGCTTTAATCTATTTGCTAGTTTTCCAGAGAAAGTAGTTTTACCCGAACCTTGAAGACCTGCCATTAAGATAATTGCTGGTTCGCCTTGAAGGTTAATATTTTCTGCTTCACCACCCATTAATTGAGCTAATTCATCGTGAACAATCTTCACCATCAATTGACCTGGTTTCACAGCAGTAAGGACTTCTTGTCCAAGGGCTTTCTCTTTTACCCTGTTGGTAAAATCTTTTGCAATTTTAAAGTTAACATCGGCATCAAGTAGTGATCGACGTACCTCTTTTAAGGTTTCTGCAATATTGATCTCGGTAATCTTTCCTTGCCCCTTGAGGATCTTGAAAGATTTCTCTAATTTTTCGTTAAGACTTTCAAACATTCTTTATATACCCTGTTTTTTTATATTCACAAAGATAGTAAAAAGACAATGATACAAAAGTCTCGGAATAAGACAAAATGTATCGATCGCTTTATATCTTATGTTTACACCTCTCTTTTGACAACAAACCACGGTTGTTTAAACTCTTTTTTGTTGTACTCTAAGGGAGAACCATCAAACTTAGTCACGATACATCCAGCTGCTTCACAGATGGCATGCCCAGCTGCAATATCCCACTCCATAATGTTGCTGCAGCGAGGGTATATGTCTGCTTTACCTTCTGCTACCATACACATTTTAATAGAGCTTCCACAGTGAATGATTTGGGTGTTTTCTTCTCCCCTTTCTTGGATCACTTGATCAAAGAATTTGCGTGTATCCTCATTCATGTGCGATTTACTACCCACGACAGTATACTTATCTCTAAGTGTTGTTGTTGGTATTGAAATTGCTTTCTGTAGAATCTCTTCAGGGTCCATCTTGTGTGCATTTTTACACATATAGGCCCCTTCGTCGATATTTCCGTAGTAGAGGATGTCTGCTATGGGAATATAGATAATACCTAAAACTGGACGACCACGATGAACAAGGGCTATGTTCACAGTAAAGTCGTTGTTTCGTTTGATAAACTCTTTGGTGCCATCTAAAGGGTCGATGATCCATAGATAGTCCCAATCTTTACGTTCTTGATAAGAAGGAAATTGTTCCTCTTCACTGAGGACTGGGATGTTGGTTAGTGAGAGAATGTCGCAAATAACCTCACTAGCCTTTTTATCGGCGATGGTGACGGGGGAATGATCTTCTTTGTAGTCAACCTCCAGGTCGTTTCTACGATATATCTTATGTATCTCCTTCCCTCCTCTTAATGCAGCTTGCATTGCGAGTAGAGTCATTCGTCTCGAGAAGGTGTTTTCGGTCATGATTTAATGTAATTATTAGATTATGTTATCAGCATGTTGTGGGTATATACCACACAACTTCTAATCTTTAATTTCCATGGCAAAACTACAATAGTAAATGGAAGATTAAAGAGAAGAAGTGTTTATTTTACAACATAAATATGTAAGGTGAATTTGTAGTAGATGTTGTTGTAAATACTAAATGTTTTTTGTGTGTAGATTTTTTAATCGATGTGTTACTCTAGCCCAAAATAATATAGCAGCAAATGCCAATCCTGCTATGATTCCTGACCAAATGCCAATGGCGTCTAGTTTGAAAATAAATGCAGCTGCATAAGCTAGTGGCAATCCAATTAAAAGATAAGAGGTGGCAGCATATATCATTGGTACTTTTACGTCGGCAAATCCTCTTAGGACTCCTAGTCCTAGCACCTGCATTCCATCAAATATTTGATATATTGCGGCCATACCTAATAGGGTTGCAGCAGCAGTGATAACACTATCTTCGGAGGTGAATATCGAGACGAGTGTATCTGGTATTAAGAAGAATACCATACATGCAATTGTGGAATAGATAAGCGTAATCACTACAGAAACGCGAACAGCTGATTGTAGCTTGACATACTCTTTTCTTCCATTTAAAGTACTTATTCTAATGGTTGTCGCTTGTGCAATACCATTGGAGATCATAAAGGTGAAATAGGATAGGCTCATTGCAATTTGATGTGCTGCAAGTTGTAGTTCACCAATCCATCCCATCATAATAGATGCCAAGCTGAATATAAGTCCTTCTACAAGCATCTGTAGTCCTATGGCACTACCGATACTAAATAGCTTCCCTTGTATGGATCTTTTCACCTCTTTAAGCTTAAATCGAAGTGTGTAGCCCTCAAAAAGGCTATTTTTTCGGAATACCAAAACAAATGCAATCATCATAGCTATTCTCGAGATGAGAGTGGATAGTCCTGCTCCATTAAGCATCATTTGTGGTGCCCCAAATTTACCATATATAAGGATATAGTTTCCGACAATATTCATTAAGTTACCTGCAACAGTTATAACCATTGCTATTTTTGTGTTTTCTAATCCCTCTGCCAACTGTTTGAAGGTAAAGAAATAGTTCATTGGAAGAAGCGAGATTAGGATGATAAAGTAGTAGGGTTGTGCGAGCTCTACAACACGATCTGTCTGTCCCATAAATGGCATAAGGTTTCCTACAAACCACCCTATAAGAATTAAAAAAATGGAACAGACGGTGTTCAGAAAGATTGAATTGTGGAATAGTGCTTGGATCTTGGGGTAGTCTTTTTGACCGAATGCTTTTCCCACAAGTGGGGTAAGTCCGAATGTAATTCCCATGCCGAGCATCATAATCACAATAAAAATACTGTTTGCGAAAGAGGATGCGGCTAGATACTCTTTTCCAACGTGTCCTATCATTGCATTGTCGGCAAGGGTAACAACAACTTGACCGACTTGAGAAAAAATAAGAGGAATGGCGAGAGTAGTAATTCTTTTGAAATTCTCTTGAGTTGAGTTCATCAATTTAAATAAAACGTAATAGATTTCAATGCTGGTGTGATTTTTTGATGCATCGAAACATATGTTCTGTGGAATATGCCAGAGGTTTTTCTTATTGAAAGAAAACCTGCGGCAAATTTAGGGGCTTTTTTTTGGTAAAAGGAAGTTTTTTTGATAAAAATTTTGATTCATTGTTTGTGAGTAGGGTTAAAGGTGTTATATTTGCGGCGCTGTTCACGAAGGTGGGCAGTTTTTAATATTCATTTAAAGTTTATTATATCATGTTTAACCAGTACGAAACCGTTTTCATTGCTACTCCCGTTTTATCTGAAGGTCAGATAAAGGAAGCGGTAGATAAATTTCGTGCACTTGTTGTCGATAACGGCGGCGAGATGATTCACGAAGAGAACTGGGGACTTAAGAAATTGGCTTACCCAATTCAGAAGAAGTCTACAGGATTTTATCATCTTTTTGAGTTCAAGGCAGACCCAAGTTTCCTTGCAAAATTTGAAACAGAATTCAAACGTGACGAGCGCGTTCTACGTTTCATGACAGTGAAACTAGAGAAGTATGCAGCACAGTACAGTGAGAAACGTCGTAACAAATTTAAAGCAGAAAAGGAGAACTAATCATGGCACAGAATAGTAGCGAAATTAGATATTTGACTCCTCCAACAGTTGAGATCAAAAAGAAAAAATACTGTCGCTTCAAGAAGAATGGTATCAAGTATGTAGATTACAAAGATCCAGAGTTTCTTAAGAAGTTTTTGAACGAGCAAGGTAAAATTCTTCCTCGTCGTATTACAGGAACATCGTTGAAGTACCAACGTAAGGTGTCTCAGGCTATCAAACGTGCGCGTCAAATCGCTTTGTTGCCTTATGTAACTGATTTGTTGAAATAATCAAAACAAAGGAGAAAAGATGGAAATTATTTTGAAACAAGATGTTGCTCGTTTGGGTGGCAAAGATGACATCGTAACTGTAAAAGATGGGTATGCTCGTAATTTCTTGATTCCTCAAGGTATAGCAATTTTGGCTACCGAGTCGGCAAAGAAGGTGTTGGCAGAAAACCAACGTCAGCGTGCTCACAAAGAAGCTAAATTGAAAGAAGAGGCATCACAAGTTGCAGCGAAACTAGCAGATCTTAAAGTAACTATTGGAGCGAAGACTTCATCTACAGGTAAGATTTTTGGTTCGGTAAACAACATCCAAATTGCTGAGGCTCTTAAAGCTCAAGGGTTCGATATCGAACGTAAGCAAATCACTATCAAAGAGGATTCAATTAAAGGAATTGGATCTCATACTGCAAAAATCAAACTTCACCGTGAGGTAGTAGTAGATTTTTCTTTTGAAGTGATTTCTGAGTAATTTATTTGCTCATAAAGGATTGTTAAACCAATTCCTGAATAGTCTTTAAAGATTTTAAACAACATATAAAAAGTGGTTCGATTCGTCCCGAACCACTTTTTTTGTGCCTTATCTTTGAGTTTTTCTCTCATTCTGTTTTCTTTATAAATCTTTATGTTTGGTCTCATATTTGTGGTTTTTGATTTAAAAATGAGTATTTTGGTGCTTATACTAAATCTAAACTAAAATGAGACACTTTAATTGGATCATCTCTTTTTTGATCGTTTTTATCTTTTCTGTCGGTGTTACCCAGGCAAAACAATTGCCCTCTGATGACTTAAATCTAAATGTTTGTATCGGTAAGATTAAGAAAAAGAACCTATTGGTCACGAAGGGTTATTTTAATTGGGGTGGATCGATTATAAAAGGAGAGGACAATCGTTATCATCTTTTTTATTCTAGATGGCCAAATAATTTTTATGGATGGCTTGTTGAATCGGAGGTGGCTCATGCAGTATCAGACTCTCCATCTGGACCGTGGGTCTACCAAGAGACTGTATTGAATGGGAGAGGAAAAGGGTATTGGGATGCGGTGACAGTTCATAACCCAAAGATAAAGTATTTTGAGGGGAAATATTATCTCTATTATATTTCAACCAATGCTCCGAATGTTGATTATAATATGAAGATGTTAAGAGCAACGAATGGAAAGAGTACTAGTACTTGTGCGCTTCGAAATACGTTGCGTGTGAATCAAAGAACTGGTGTGGCGGTTGCTACAAGCCTGAGTGAACCATGGGTTCGTCAAGATAAGCCATTAATAGAGCCGTCTGGTCCGATTTCTACACTTACGGTGAATCCTGCAATATCACGAGGAGCTGATGGGAAATATTATCTTATTGTAAAAGGGGATAAGCCAAATGATAAGAATTTTGTTAGAAATCAAGCCATTGCAGTGTCAGAGTCTCCTGCAGGTCCTTTTGTAATGCAAAAGAACCCCGTGATCGATAATCAAGATACGGAAGATATGTCGCTTTGGTATGATGTAAAGAGATCGTTGTTTTATGGAATATTTCATGCCCATACCTATTTGGGGCTGGTTGTTTCTGATAATGGTTTGGATTGGCAGAAATCAAAATATGAGGTTGTGTTGAAGAAAGATGATATTAAATCGCATGGTGCTCCTGATATTCCAAGAAGAATGGAACGTCCTTTTGTGTATGTAGAAGGAAGCACTCCTAAAACACTTTTAACTTCTGTGTTTGTTGGGGATCGCTCTTATATTGTAACGATTCCATTGAGGTACAATGAGGAGTAGAATTTTATATAAATAGGATTCAATATTTAGTAAAAGGGCTATAGTATACTGTATTCATGGTTTCTATAGCCCTTTTTTTTATACTATATGGTGCTATTTTGTTAGCATTTGAACTCTAGAGAAATCATCCTTAGGAGAAAGGGTTAAACGAACAATGCTATCCTCTAATGCTAATAAATCGTGTGGTACTTTAGCATCTAATGAGATCATGTCTCCCTCTTTTAGGGTATGTTTCTCTTCTCCAATACCAAAAAGAATTTCTCCTCTGTATACCATTACAATGATTGCCCCAGGAGCAGTATGTTCTGCCATCACCTGTCCTTTGGTAAAGGATATCTGTATCTCTTTAAGAGTTCCTGTGTTGAGTAGGAGTTCTACATTGGGTTTATTTCCCTCTTTGGGATGTAGGGTATTGATATTTACGATTTTCATCTTGTTTTATTTTAGTGATACAACAAAGATGGGGAATATATTTCTATTCTTAGTGTCACATTTGTTACACTTTATTCTTTTTTAGTCTAAATAATGTTTAGAATCAGATGGATTTCTATTTGTTTCATATTTATTATATTCATCCCACTTACAAAATCAATAATCAAGATGACTGAGTTAAATAGAAGAATGCGTCGAATAGTATTTGCTGTTTCTGTATGTTTTTTTAGTGGTATTTTGGCACCTTTATTTGCCAAGAACCCTAAAAGGATAGATAGGGTATTATTTTTAAAGCATTCTATTTCTGATAGGGATGAGGTGAAAGCGTGTTATCCTGATGGTGTGTCTCAAACATTAAAAGTGGCAGATGAGGTGTTGAATCAAACTTATCTTTTTCGATATGATTGGGATATGGAAAAGACTCATACTGTTCACCAATTTAAGGGTTCAATTGATTGGCTAGCCATGCCGAATGGAGATCCTGAGTGGTGCTATATGTTGAATCGTCATAAGTTTTGGATCGACTTGGGTAGGGCATATTGGCTTACTGGAGATGAGAAGTATGCAGAGAAATGGGTTCAAGATTGTACGGATTGGATTAAGAAGAATCGTAGAGAGGAGCAGTCTGGCTTAGCCAATGCTTGGCGACGTATCGAGGTTGGTATACGTTGTGAGAATTGGATTCGTACTTATGAGTTTATGCAGGGATCAAAAGCACTGACACCCGAATTTGTTGCTCTTTTTAAAAAATCATTGAAAGCACATGGTGCATTTCTAGATGAGAGTTATAACTATTTTTCAAAGACTAGTAATTGGGGTATATTAGAGAATTATGGTCTCTTTTGTTTGTCTCTTTTTTTTCACGATAGTCCTGAGGCAGTACAATGGCAAAAGCATGCAATTGATCGCTTAAATCGATCTGCTTTTTTGCAGATTGGGACAGATGGTGTTCAGTGGGAGAAATCTCCTATGTATCACAATGAGGTACTTCACTGTTTGTCTGGTTTGGTCTTTTTGGCTGATAGATTTAAGGTGGAGTTGCCAAATCAAGTGAGAGATATTACTCATAAAATGGCATTGGCAAATGTCCAATGGATGAAACCTAATGGTAATCAACCTCTGTTTGGGGATAGTGATGATACTGATCTTGGTCATATGTGGGTTAAATCAGCCATTTCAACGAAAGACCCAGTCTTAGTAAAACGTATGAATTTTAGTGGGATAGATTATGAAAGCTATTTTGATTTAGATCGTCGTACTTTAAAGAAGAGTAAGAGGTGGAAAGGAAGTGATCCAAAATATACATCGGTGTATCAGCAGGTGTCAGGAGACCTCTATATGAGAGATGGTTGGAGTAGTAGTTCTTTTTATGGAAGTTTTCACTTGAAAAACTTATACTGTGGTCATGGGCATGATGATCTATTGCATTTTACTGTTTTTGGTCATGGACGAGATTATTTAATAGATTCAGGTCGATATACCTATTTGGACAAACCAGAAAGAGCATATTTTAAATCTAGTAAAGCTCATAATACAATTGGGGTAGATGGTTTGGATAATGCAGTTTATACCTCTAGTTGGAGTAATAGTTGGGAGCCATCTTCGGATTACCAACACGTGAAGATTGCCTCTTGGGGTGTTTGGGCAGAGGCAAATAACACTGCTTACAGTCGTCTTGATGATCCGGTTCAAATGAAGCGTTCGATGCTTTATATTAAGCCTTCACTGTGGGTGGTAATGGATAATTTTCACTCTAAAAAGGTTCATCAATTTAATCAATATTTTAACTTTTTGAACAACAAACAGCGCGTCGAAGGAGAGGTGCTAAGAACCACCTATCCAGATCATAACATCCATGTTCGTTTTGATTCGAAGGTTCGTCTTTCTCGTGAGGTCTCAGAATATTCTGAGGAGTATAATAAAAAGAAGCCAGCATCTCGTTATATTACTAAGTGTGAAGGAAGTGAATTGGTCTCGTTAAAGACTCTTATTTATGACCCCGAGAGAGGAACACCTATATTGCATTCTGTTCGTGTGACGACTCGTACCGGAGGAGAGGTCGAGAAAAGTGTAGCAGAAGCTTTCGAGTTTATCTATGACGGTTGCCGTTATGTTCTTTTTGTTCAGCAAAATGTTCCTGCCCCAATGACTCATTTCTTTAAGGTGGGAGAACGATTTGTAGATGCTAAAGTGGCTCTTTGGAAGGTAGGAACAGCGTATAATAAGTATCTACTTTGTGAGTTTTGATAGGTCGTATGGTAGGTCTATTTTCCGAGTAGAAGAGATTGATTGAACTGTTTTACTTGGAAAATATTTTAGAAAGGCATTGAGATGTGAGATAACTCTGTATTCAATGCCTTTTTTGTCTTTAATGAAGCCTTATATTTTGCATTGTTCTGTACTGAACTAGACTATCTATTTTTTTATACATTATGTCTTTGGGCTAGGCTTTGTTGTGATTCTATATTTGATGATAATTATTTAAACAATTTAGAATGGATTAATACTTTCTATATAAACATGTATCTATTTATTTGTTACCTTTGGTGCCATATATAAAACGTTAGTTTAAATATGAAACAAGAGTCTGGAGTCTCAAATAGTTATTCTGTACCTAATTTAGAACGTGCATTGGAAGTTGTAGAGTTATTGTCTGTACAGCATAATGGAATGACGCTAAGTGAAATACAGGAGTTTCTGGGTATTCCTAAAAGTTCGTTATTTCGTATTTTGAATACACTTGTTGAGAGAGATTATTTGCTGAAGTCAAGTGTAGATGGGCGTTTTCTTCTGTCTAATAAATTTCTAAGAATAGGTCTCACTACAGTGAATGAATCAAGTGTTGTCGAGAGTTCTTTACCTTATATGAGATCTTTGAGAGATAACTTTAATGAGACGATACTTTTAGGAACTTTGATTGATAAAAAAGGCGTTGTTTTGGAGCAGGTTGTCGGAAATCATGGGTTTACTTTTATGTTGACTGTAGGCAAACAATTTGATTTACATACTTCCGCTCCAGGAAAAGCGATGATTGCTTTTTTGCCAGAAGAGGAGAGGGCAGAGATATTAAAAACAATACGTTTTAAAAAGTTTAATGAACGTACGATATTAAATAAAACAGCATTCGCAAAAGAGTTGAAGCAAGTGAAAGAGCAAGGGTATGCTTTTGATCGAGCTGAAGAGTTAGAGGGTGTGCACTGCGTAGGGGCACCAGTGTTTAATCAATATGGGTATCCGATAGCTTCTATATGGGTTACTGCTCCCTCTGCGCGAATGCGTTTAGATTGTTTTGAATCTGTTGGAGAGGAGATCAAACAGTATGCTTTGAATATCTCAAAGCATTATGGGCATGGGATTTAGATGGATTCTAATTAAATCAATAAATCGATGAAATATATTACACACACACTATTTTTATTTTTATTACTTTCTACAATTAAAGGACAGAGTCAAAACATCTCTGATCAAAACAATACTTTTTCTGTTGTTGACTTTACATTGTCTTCTGACAATAAAGTGGTGTATATGGCTCAAAAAGACACAAAATCTGTTGTGTGCTATCAGACGGCAACACAAGAGAAGGTGCATACATGGAATTTTAATGATACTCCTACCGGGATAACTATCTATAAGAATAAGTTATATGTAACGACTTCTTATTCTAAAGGAATGCTCTATCGTATCGATTTACTAACAGATATGGTTGAAGACTCTATCAGAGTAGGTATGGGGGCATGTGATCCTACGATAAATAAAAATGGTACGGAGGTTATTGTTTGTAATCGTTACACCAATAAAATTGCTAAAATCTCTCTTCCTAATTTTAAGCATATTGCCTCATGCGAAGTGGAACGAGAACCGAACCATGTGGTTTATTCTAAAGATGAAAAATACTTGTTTGTTACAAACTTCTTGCCATGTCAACGTGCTGATATCGATACGGTAGCAGCTGATTTGTCGGTGATTGATGCAGGAAAAATGAAGGTGGTAAAACAAATTAAATTGACCAATGGTAGCAATGCGTTACGTGATATGGTTTTAACTCCTGATGGGAAGTACCTTTTAGTAACTCATAATCTGGGGCGTTTTCAGGTCCCTACTTCTCAATTGCAACAAGGTTGGATGAATACTAGTGCTATGTCTGTGATTGATATACAAACATTAGATCTTCTAGGAACAGTGCTTCTTGATGAATCTGATCATGGTGCAGCTGGAACTTGGGGGGTGGATTGTGATGATCATCAAATTATAGTGACCCATTCAGGAACTCATGATATGAGTGTAATTGATTATGTTGGATTTATAGAGAAGTTTGAGAAATTAGAAGATAAAGAGAGTTTGTCATATGATCTTCGTTTTCTTAATGGTATTAGAGAGCGTATCTCTTTGGATGGAAATGGTCCAAGAAATGTTGTGTTGAATGATGGTAAAGTGTGGGTTATGACCTACTTCTCAGATAGATTGAATTGTTATAACATAGCGGATAAGCATCTGCAGAGTTATGCAATGAATCCTGATTTTAAAACATCAATAGTTCGACATGGTGAGCAGTTATTTAACGATGCTTCTTACTGTTTAGAGAGCTGGCAATCATGTAATGGATGTCACCCCAGTGATGCTCGTACTGATGGAATGAATTGGGATCTATTGAATGACGGTATTGGAAATCCTAAGAATTGTAAAAGCATGCTTTATTCTCATCGAACTGCTCCTGCAATGATTACTGGAATACGACCTGATGCGGAGACTGCTGTTCGTGCAGGGTTTCAACATATCCAGTTCGCAAAGGTGAGTGATTCGGAAGCGAAAGCTGTGGATGCTTATTTGAAGTCGTTGATACCACTGCCTAGTCCTTATTTGGTGAATGGGGAGCTGAGTAAGAGAGCTCAAAAAGGAGAGAAGCTATTTGTAAAATTTAATTGTAACTATTGTCATAGTGGTAGTTTGTTTACTGATGGTAAAATGCATCGTATCGGGGAGGTTGAATTTGAAAAAGGATGGGATACTCCAACGCTTGTGGAAGTTTGGCGTACTGGTCCTTATCTTTTTGATGGACGAGCTAAAACAATTGAGGAAATATTTTCTGTTCATCATCATGGGTTGAAAGGGAAGAAGGTAAAGAAAAAAGATATTGAGTATTTGTCAGAATATGTAAAATCACTATAACTAACTATGAACTTAAAAAAATTAACTAAACAGTTGCTTATCGTCGTTTCGGTGGTGCTTGTTATGACCTCTTGTAGTAATAAGAATAGAGAGATCATGATTGCAGGTTCGGGATGGAATAAGATTGTTCGTTATGATCTTGATGATCAGCGAATTGTGTGGAGTCACCAATTGGAGCGTGGACAAGAGTGTAATGAGGTCTCTTTAACCCCCAATGGAGATGTGTTGTACTCTTATCGAAGGGGAGCAAAAATCGTTGGGAAGGATCACCGAACTTTATGGAACTATGATGCTCCTGACGGTACTGAACTACAGTCTGCATCGATAACTATCGATGGTAATATTTTGTTAGGTCAATGTGGTTCTCCTGCTGAAATTTTTGAGTATGATAGAGCAGGTCATCTATTGAAAAAAATAACTTTTGATACGGGAGTAAAAAATCCTCACGGACAGTTACGTCGTGTAAGAAAAACAGAGAGAGGTACCTATTTGGTTCCAATTTTTGGAAGAGGAGAAGTTTGGGAGTTAAATGACTCTGGTGATGTCCTTAAAAAGGTGAAGGTTGGAGGAGTCCCATTCTCTGCCATAGAGATGGCTGAAGATCACTGGATGGTTTCGTGTGGAGATGGACACTACTTATTAGAGATTAATCCATTGACAAACGAAGTGATTCGTAAAATAGAACGTGATGATATCCATAATATACCACTACGCTTTGTGGCAGAATCAGTTCGTCTGAGCAGTGGCAATACCCTAATATGTAATTGGGGTGGTCATGAAAGAGGCAAGAAGCGTGTGTCAAGTTTAATGGAGATAACCCCAGAAAAAGAGGTTGTTTGGAGTATTGAACTATCAGACTCTTTGGGGATGGTCTCATCGGTATTTCCGGTGTGGGACGAAGATTGTATGAGATAGAAATAATTTGGACCTGTAAATAAATCACCATGAATTTAAAAACACTTGCTGTTGCGATCTCTTGTATGTGGAGTGCGCAGCATGTCACGGCAAATAACAACTCTGACTGGGGGCATGACGTTGTTTCGAAACGTTCTGCTTATCAGAAACAGCTAGAAAAACATCCAAATCTATTTACCTCTTCTGTCATTCGTAAAGGAATGTCAGAGAATGTATCTGTGGATGTTCGAGGTTTGAATAAACTTGTACTATCTACATGGAACACAAAAGATGGAAATAGGGATGATGATTTCTTGTGGATTGATCCTATCTTGATTACCACTAAAGGAGATACCGTTCGTGTTACTGAGGAGATGTTTGAAGACTCTTTTGGCTGGAGTACTTCATGGACGAAGTGGAGAAAATCAAAAGCTTTTGTTTTCAAAAAGCAACCAGTTGTCCATGGATTATTTTCTAATGGTAACACTATTGTAAGGGTCCCTTTGAATCGAAAATATAAGCGATTTGAGGCAAAGGTGGCTCTGTCTGATATCGTGAACAAAAAATCTTCTGTTCAATTTACTGTTGGTTCATGTGATGCAATGAATGCAATTGAGGAGCTGCAAAAGAATTATCCAATCTATATGGAAGCAGTTCAAAAGAATAAGATAGGTGTATCATATTGGTTTGGACATAATGATATTGATATTCTTACACCTTCTGTTACCTCTTTGGTGAAGACACTAAATGATCCTACTTATTTTAATTTAAAGGTAGAAGAGGCTAGTGAATTGGGAGATGTTGAAAAAATCAATAAATTATTATTCCTTATTCCTGATGTCGTTGCAGCTAATAGAGCTCAAAGTAATTTGGTGTGGATAAAACCTTCATCAATTAAGATGGCAATCGAGGATATGTATGCTGACAATACTCAAGAACTTGCAAAAGCAAAAGAGAAGTTGTCTTTTATTCAAAATAATCTAGATAAGGCTAAGAAAGGGATCTATCAAAATGATGCAAATTCACTAGCTTTAGCTTCGAAGATTGTTGAGATGCAGAAGTCAATTTTATTGAATAATGATCTTTTGAAAGATGAGAAATTGTTAACGGTTCAGTATCATTATAATCCTGTAACAGCTCGTAGAATGAGTGCTCGTGATATGGGTATGCCAGTGAATAACTGGTCTGTTCACACTTCTAAAAGAAAAAGGGGCTATGACTGTGAATTAGTTGAACTTTCTGATTTTACTGGTAAATTAGAATCAAAAGAGATCTATAAGCCTAAGGAGGATTTCCCTATTACTGATATTCAGCTTCATTGGAATGCAGATCGTTTAATGTTTACCTCTGTGAGTGAAAAGAGCGAAAAACTTGAACATGAGCGTTGGGATCTTTTTGAATTGGAAACAAAAGGGAATAAAGTTAAACGTATTACTGATATTGATGAGGCAGATGTCGACTTCTTTGATGGGACCTATCTTCCAAGTGGAAAGGTAATTATGAGTTCGACTTTAGGATATAATGGTGTTCCTTGTGTGAATGGTAGTGATAAGGTGGGTAATTTGACTCTATTTGATCCCAAAACAAAAGCACTACGTCGATTGAATTTTGGACAAGATAATGACTGGGATCCTGTGATTATGAATAATGGTAAGGTTCAGTATCTTCGTTGGGAGTATACGGATAATACACATTACTTCTCACGTATCATGATGCATATGAATCCGGATGGAACGAACAAAAAAGAGCTTTATGGTAGTGGGTCATTTTGGCCAAACTCAATGTTTGATGCACAGCCTCTTCCTGGAGTAAATACCAATAAATTTGTTGCTATTGTTTCTGGTCACCATGGAGTTGCTCGTTCTGGTCGCTTGGTTATCTTCGATCCAACCAAAGGACGTCAAGAAGAAAAAGGGGTAGTTCAAGAGATTCCTTATAAAGATAGAAAAGTAGTTCCTGAAATTATGGATCGTCTTGTTGATGGGGTATATCCTCAGTTTGTGAAGCCATATCCTTTGAATGAGAAGTACTTTATAGTATCAGCTAAGATGGATAAGGATGCCCTTTGGGGACTTTATTTGGTTGATATTTATGATAACATGACTCCCATTGCTCTTAAAGAAGGTGTCGGGTTCTGTGATGTCGTCCCTTTTAAAAAGAGAGAGACGCCTCCTGTAATTCCTGAAAAGGTGAAGTTAGATAAGAAAGATGCTACTGTTTATATCCAAGATATCTATGAAGGTCAAGGATTAAAAGGTGTGCCAAGAGGTTCTGTAAAAGAGCTTCGTATCTTTGCTTACGAATATGCTTTCGTGAAATCTCCATCGAACCATGCTGCTCAAGGTATTCAGAGTGGTTGGGATATGAAACGTTTGTTAGGAACTGTTCCTGTTGAAAAGGATGGTTCAGTGATGTTTACTGTGCCAGCCAATATCCCTATTTCAATGCAACCTCTAGATGAGGATGGGGCTGCAATTCAATGGATGAGAAGTTGGATGACTGCAATGCCAGGAGAGGTGGTTTCTTGTGTGGGTTGTCACGAAGATCAAAATACAATTGCTCGACCTAAATTTACTATCGCTTCTCGTAAAAAGCCTGTTGCTATTACAGCACCTGAAGGAGGTATTCGTTCTTTTACATTTAAGTTGGAGATGCAACCTCTTTTGGATAGAAAGTGTATTGGTTGTCACGACGGAAGTAATGATCTACCAAATTTTAAGGATCATTCGATTGATAAAAAGATTGGTTATGGTAAAAGTTATTTAGCGATACACCCATATGTTAGACGTCAAGGCCCTGAAGCTGATATCCATGTGATGAAACCTATGGAGTATCACGCAAATACTAGTGATCTTGTTCAGATGTTGAAGAAAGGTCATCATGGGGTTGCTTTAGAAGAGAAAGAGTGGCATACACTATATAATTGGATCGATTTCAATGCTCCTTATCATGGGACTTTCCAAAGTAATGATATTAATGGGGTAGACCAAGTATGTCGTCGTCAAGAGTTGATGAAGAAATATAATAATGTTTCTGTCGACTGGAAGAAAGAGATTGAGGATTATACAAAGTATCTTGATGAGCAAGGTCCCGTTAAGACAGTAACTCCTAAGAAAGTAGAAAAGAGACCATTGAAAGAGCCTAGAGTTCGTAAGTGGCCTTTTGGAAAGAGTCGTGCTGTTGACATGGTTGCTGATTACAAACGAAAGACACTCGTGGTGGATTCAGGGATGGAGATTACTTTAGTGTATGTTCCTAAAGGAACTTATGTGGCTATTGATGAAGATCTTAATTCACATCAAGAGGTGGCGCGTAAAGTGAAGATCAAAAAAGGTTTTTGGATGAGTGAGTCTGAAATCTCGAATGAGGAGTATCGTGCGATTTTCCCAAAACATGATAGTCGATTTATTGCACAACAGTGGAAAGATCATACGACCGCTGGTTATCCTGCGAATAAACCATTACAACCCGTGATTCGTGTAAGTTGGGATGAGGCAAATGCTTATTGTGAAGCATTGTCTAAAAAGAATGGAGTGAAGGTCGTTCTTCCAACTGAAGAGCAGTGGGAGTGGGCTGCACGTTGTGGTACTGACCATGGTTTCTGGTTCGGCTCTATCAATGCTGATTTCTCAAAATATGAGAATTTTGCTGATGATATGCTTGCAGATATGGCTGTTGTTGGAGTGAATCCACAACCTATGCATAAGAACCATTGGTTACGTAAGTATTTTGATTTCATTCCACGAGTTCATGGAATCAATGATAAACAGATGCTTACTGCTCCAGTGAAATCATATCAGCCTAATGCTTGGGGCTTATATGATATGCTTGGTAACGTTGCAGAGTGGACTCGTTCATCTTATGTCGATAAGATCGAGTTGACTGGGCAACCTCGTGAATATAAGGTGGTGAAAGGTGGATCTTGGAGAGATCGTCCTGAACTATCTACTCCTGAAGTTAGAAACTACTACTATCCATGGCAAAAGGTAACTAAAGTAGGTTTCCGAATTATTGTGGAGGATTAGTCCTAGTTTATATATATTTGAATCACTTAAGGAGCTCTAGCATATGCTAGGTCTCCTTTTGCATTTTAATAGGGTTGATTGTTTCTTTGTCTATACGGCATGATGGGAAGTAATCTTATGCAAAGAGTATTCATGTTTTATAATTTGAGCTATCTCTTGATTTTAATTCGATGTTTTGATATGAAGGTTTTCTCGTTATATTTAGAACATCTGTCTGTTATTATCTGTTTCTATATTATCGCTGCTATTTTTGCAACAATAGTTGAATTAATCCAATGAAATAGAATTGATTCTATTGTTTCTCTATATCTTTGTGTTTAAATAGTAAAAAAGGGACCTATGATAAAAAGCCTAAAGTTACAATGCATTATGATTCTGTGTATGATGTTTTTTTCTTGTTGTGGTATTACAAAGGACTACGGTGAAAGTGCATTTATCTCCTTTGAGGAGCCGAGTATTGCTGATGAATCGGTGTATAATCAGCCTGAGTTGGAGAAAACAATGCATGCTAAATATGTGGATATTACTTACCATTTAACGGGTGGTAAGTTGATGAAAAAGAGTTCTCCTGTTGGGGATTTCTATTTTCTACATATTCCAGGGATGGGTAAACTTGGAAAAGAGGGAGCCCCTGCTCTACCTATGCGAAACAACCTTATAGAGATACCATTAGATGCGAAGCCCCATATTGAAATTTTGGAACTTGAGTCTGTGTCATTTGATAATCTTTTGATCTACCCTGCTCAACCTTTGCCTTCGGATGTTTATGGTGCAGAACCTCCTGCTTTTACTTTTAATAAGCAATATTACGAATCGTCATTGCCATTCCCAACACCATTAGTGGAAGTTTACTCTGATCAGAGGGCAAGAGATAAACGTTATTTGCGCGTGATTACTTGTGTTGCACAACAAATTGGTGCAAAAAAGAGATTGAAAGTTTATTCAAAGATAAAATATCGTATTCACTATTACTAAACAATATAATAATCGTCGAAATTACCAACATCATGAATGCTACTGCCCGCTTAAATCATTATGGAATTACTGCTACTCCTGAGAGAGAGAAGATTTTAGACCTGCTTATTGTAGAAGGAACATGTTCCTTAAATAGATTGTCAGAACTCTCTGTAGATGTAGATAGAACAACTATATTTAGAATGGTTCGTCTTTTTCAATTATACGGTATCTTGGAGGAACGGATAGAAATGAATGACACAAAGGTTTTTCGCATCTTGCCTTGGGATCCATTGACTATTGATAAGAATCCTATTAATTTCCACTGCAAAGAGTGTAAGTCTGTTTTAAAGCTCCCTTGGTCTAAGTCTATTTTAAGAGCTATTCCTGCAAGTTTTTGTGTCGAGAGTGCAAATCTGGAGCTTTATGGTATATGCCCAGAATGTCAAAGCTAAGACCTGACGCATATTTTGATCCTCAAATAGGAATATTTGATACGTTAGAAACATTCAAATAATCATCATGTGTTTGATGATTTGAATTATTCTCATTCTATAATTCAATAGGTGTTTGGTAAAGATTTATTTCTCTGGTGTGAGTTTCTTGAAAATATTGAAAACGAATAAACCCCATATGTATTCATATACAAATGGGGTTATGAATCCAAACTCATTTCAATAAAGGTTCTTATAATTATTTATTAGAGTGGATAAATTTCAATATCTCATTCACTAATTCTTTTGAGATAGGTTTGTTTGGATCATTATAAGATGCTCTGTTCTTTTTAAGGTCCGGTCCAACGTCTTTAAGGACATGATTCATGTTATTCAGAATGACTAATTTTGACCTCTTTTTTGATGCTTTGTATAACAATTCTGAATCACCGATTGGAATTTGTACGTCTTGTTTTCCTGCCACGATAAGAATAGGACATTTGACATTATGAATCTCTTCTATCGGATCTACTGCAAACCAAGAGATAAGAAAAGGTTGAACAGAAGGTCTGAATAGTGAACGTAGAGTAATCGGTACATCTTGAGTTTGTTTTCCTTCTCGAAGTATTTTAAGAATAGGAATCGCTTGGTTTGTGAACTCTTTCTGTGGGATTGCATTTATCTGTTCTTCGATAATTTGATCCCCTGTCTTTCCTGCACCACAGAGTGTAACCAAACCATCTACCTTCTCCTTTTGTACTGCAACGGATGCTATCAAAGCACCTTGACTATGACCAATAACGAATATTTCTTTAAATTTTTTCTTCTTTAGAAATTGAATAGCAGCCTCAGCATCTTTGGTAAACTGACCAAATCTTAAATTTTGTTCTTCGCTGATAAGATAGTTGTTCCTTTGTATTGCTCTTTTATCATAACGGAGGGACGCGATATTGTGTAGGGCTAAGAATTGTGCAATTTGTAATAAGTTATTTGTTTGACTATAGGTCGAGTTTCCATTTCTATCAGTGGGTCCGGAACCTGAAATGATTAGAACTGCTGTATTTGACGATTGATCTAATGGTGTCATCAATGACCCATTAAGTTTTATATTTTTTGAAGGAAAGGTAACATCCACTTCCTTGTAGTTTTTGATTACTTGTGCGTGTAAACTTACCGATATAAATAGAATAATAAGAAAAGAGTAAAGATTGTTCATAATAGCATCGTGTTTATAATTATGAACAAGTCTCAGAATCAAAATGTTTGATTTGCTAAGATCAAACATTAGTTAACTTTTACCTCTTTAAAGTACCGTGATAAGATCTCTTTAGCCTTCGATAACTGCTCTGGTGTATTTTCAGAAACATCTTTTAGCTGATATTCCCATCCCATACCTTCCCACTTGTGAATACCTAACTGGTGGTATGGTTGAATCTCAATTTTTTCAATGGTGTTATAATCTTTGAAGTACTGTCCTAGTTCATGAAGATATTCTGGTTGATCTGTCCATCCTGGTACTAACACATAGCGAATCCACATCGGTTTACCCGAAGATTCTCTATGTGCTGCAAATCTTAGAGGATATGTTACATCATGTCCACCGGTAATTTTTTTGTGCCATTCGTTGTTAATATGTTTTATGTCTAGCATTACAAGATCGGCATAATTATCTATCAACTCTTTGGTGTAAGCGTTCAATACTCTACCATTGGTGTCGATATTGGTGTTTATTCCCTCCTCCTTAAGCTTCTTAAAAAGAGGAATTAATGCTTTACTATGAATCAGAGGTTCTCCCCCAGAAATGGTTACACCACCTTTTTTCCCGAAATAGCTTTTCATGTTGACTGCCCTTCTTACCAAGTCATCTATTTCATAGGATGTCCCTTCTGACATAGGGATGGTGTCAGGATTGTGACAGTAGAGACATTTGAATTTACATCCTTGGGTAAAGATAATCATCCTGATTCCAGGACCATCGTGAGTCCCAAAGCTCTCAATAGAGTGTACAGATAGCTGATCCATATTCATTATATCCATTTTATATTTCGCAGTGCGAACACTTTTAAATCACAAAAGAGTGACTCCTCATGAAAGATTTATCATGAGAAGCACTCTTATTTTATTCAATAAAGCAATTCTTATATATTACATTCTATCGTGAAAAGAACGTGAGATAACCTCTTGTTGTTGCTCTCTAGAAAGACGTGTAAAGTTTACAGCGTATCCCGAGACACGAATAGTAAGCTGTGGATACTCTTCCGGGTTCTCCATGGCATCTAGAAGGGTTTCTCTATTTAGTACATTTACATTCAGATGGTGTGCTTTTCTTCCGAAATAACCATCTAATGTACCAACAAGATTAATAACTCGGTCCTCTCTATCTGCTCCCAATGATTTAGGCACGATACTAAAAGTATTAGAGATACCATCTTGAGAATCCTTGTAGTCAATTTTTGCTACAGAGTTAAGGGATGCAATTGCACCGTGAGTATCTCTTCCATGCATTGGATTTGCTCCTGGAGCAAAAGGAACCCCTGCTTTACGACCGTCAGGAGTTGCCCCCGTTTTCTTACCATATACTACATTCGAAGTAATAGTGAGAACTGAAAGAGTAGGGTCTGCGTCTTTGTATACCTTTAATGCTTTCAATTCATTATTAAAGTGGTTTACGACTTTACGAGCGATATCGTCTACTCGGTCATCGTCATTTCCATATTTTGGGAATTCTCCTTCAATCTTAAAGTCTACTGTCAATCCATCCTCATTACGAATAGGAGTCACTTTTGTGTGTTTGATTGCAGAAAGTGAGTCGGCAACAATCGAAAGACCTGCAATACCATATGCGATATTGATTTTAGGGTTGGTATCAACTAATGACATCTGTCCTTTTTCGTAGTAATACTTATCGTGCATATAGTGGATGATATTCATCGACTCATTGTAGACACGAGCGACAGTGTGCATCGCTACTTTAAAGTTCTTTACTACTTCGTCGTAGTCTAGTACCTCTCCTTTAAGAGGATTGATACCCTCTACCATCATGGTATTTGTATTTTCACAACGTCCACCATTGATAGCCAAAAGAAGAGTTTTAGCCAAGTTGGTACGTGCTCCGAAGAATTGGATCTGTTTTCCAATTTCTTGGAATGATACACAACATGCGATACCATAATCATCAGAACAACGGTTTACTCGCATTAAGTCATCATTCTCATATTGTATTGACGAGGTGTCGATAGATACCTTTGAACAGAATCTCTTGAAACCTTCTGGGAGATCTTGAGACCAAAGAATAGTAATGTTTGGTTCTGGAGAAGCTCCTAAGTTGTAAAGCGTTTGAAGAAATCGAAAAGATGTTTTTGTTACTTTTGTTCTACCATCAGTCAACATACCACCGATAGATTCTGTTACCCAAGTTGGATCTCCTGCAAAGATTTGCTCATAAGCATCCATACGAAGGTGGCGCACCATACGAAGTTTCATCACAAATTGGTCAATCATCTCTTGAGCTTCTACCTCTGTAATGACACCTGCTTCAAGATCTCTTTGGATGAAAATGTCAAGAAAAGAAGAAACGTTTCCTAAAGACATTGCTGCTCCATCTTGCTCTTTTACAGCAGCCAAGTAAGCCATATAGGTCCATTGAACTGCCTCACGTGCATCTTGTGCAGGGCGTTGAAGCTCTAGTCCATAATGGTTTCCCATTTCGATCATCTCTTTCAAAGCCTTAATCTGCTCAGCTACTTCTTCACGAAGACGGATACGATTGTCATCCATAGGACCAACAAGACTATCCATATCTTCCATTTTACCTTGGATAAGTCGATCTACTCCATATAGAGCCAAACGACGATAATCTCCAATAACACGACCGCGTGCATAGTTGTCAGGAAGGCCTGTCAGAAACCCCAGTGATCTAAATTTACGAATCTCTTTTGTGTAGACATCAAATACACCATCATTATGGGTCTTTGCATATTTAGTGAAGATCTCTTCAACCTTAGGATCCACTTTTAGTCCATGTTCTGAAACTGCTTTTGCAACCACATTGTATCCACCGTATGGTTTCATTGCACGCTTCAATAGCATATCTGTTTGTAGACCTACGATCACCTCATCCTCTTTTTGGATATATCCAGCTGCGAATGAACTGATCGTAGAGACTACCGTTGTATCGATTGCACGTACACCATTATTTTGACGCTCTTCCTTTAAAGCTTGGCGACATACATCCCACAAACGGTTGGTACGATCTGTAGCTCCCTCAAGGAAACTATCGTCCCCCTCATATGGGGTTATGTTTTGGATAACAAAATCTCTAACATCGATGGCTTTGTTCCATCTACTGTTCTTAAAATCCTTATTAGACATATTAAATCGTTGTAATTATTATGTTGAATGTATTAGTTCGTTCGATTTGACGTTACAAAGCTATTTATTTATACTTAATATGAATTAAAATTCGGTTCTAAATAAGGATAGCTTTATCCTAATTTAACGATTAAGTAAAATTAAGAGTAGAATAATTAAGTATTCAACTTTGAGATCCTAAGATTCAATTTTTCCATTGTTCCTTTTTGAAAATCTATCTTTGGAAAGAAACCGTCTAATATAGGAATCTAAATAGGATGTTGTTATTCTTCCTAAATATTTGAAGTATAGTGTTCTCTATGGCTCTTTAAACCTTTAGTGAACGATGAACATCGATGTAAAAATGTACATCGAATTTATGTCAATCCTAATGTTTTAATAAAGGTGTTTGTAGGCGAAATTGTAACTCTGGATTAACGTATATAGATAGGTTCATAATTAATGATTATGTCTATAGGGGGTTGTTTTGATCGTTCCTTTTCTATATAAGCGGTATTTTGATATGAATGTATGTCGAAAAAAATATAAAAGGCAGAGACTTTCTGACGAAAGTCAACTGCCTTTTATTGCATAGACCATGTTTAATACGATCGTGTGTGAATATGAAGAAGGTCTATTTTTATAATTGTAACCCTGTTATTAATGACCATATTCCAGCACACAGTGAAATAGAGATACAAAGTACTTGGAAAAATCGAATGGAGACTTTGGTTGAAAGTTTCTGTCCAAGAATGGTTCCTAGTATCAATATTGGGAATGAGATAAAGAATAGTTTCCAAACTTCGCCTGTGATCATTCCACTCAAAAAGTAACCTATGAATGCCACGCTTGATGTAAGAACACTAAAACGTGCAAAATGAAGACGAAACTGCTGGTTCGTAAACTTCATAGAGGTCAGGAAAAGTACTAAAGGAGGACCACTAACAGAGAGGGCTCCTCCCAAAAAACCTGCTGTTGTTCCTGCGATAATCTGTGCTCTTATCGGATGTTTTATTTTGAAACGAAACCCAGATAGGAACAGAATGGATAACAATACAAATATTACTCCAACAATAACTTTAAGTGTATCAACATCTAACGTTTGTAGTAGTAATACTCCAGGTACAATGCCCACTACTCCTGCAATAAGCAACCAATGATTTGGTTTCTCCGTATTCTTCTTTTTAACCTTTGTCGTCAAAACAATCTGAGCACTGGTTAATACATTACAAAGCGTAAGCATTGGGACCAATATCAAAGGAGAATAGAAATTCAATAGGATAGGGAAAGCCATCAATGAAAATCCGAAACTTGTCATTCCTTTTAACAAGCTAGCCCCAGCAATGACTAAACAGAGCAATACAAGAGTGTGGTCCATAGTCTATTTATTAATGATTATTGAACAAAATTGAGTGTAATATATAAGGATACTCCGATTAACACGACCCATAATCCAACCCCCATCCAAATAGGTTTGGTTCCTTCATGTTGTATTAATCCTTTGTTTATTCCTAATCCAGTTAAGAAGATCGCATAAAGCATCATTTTTTTTCCTCCCCAGTATAGGTGATCAAAAGTTCCCTGCCATTGTGGGCATAGCTCTACCAATAGTATCGCACCAATAAAGAATAGAATGAAATAAGGCCATCCTGTTTTACGCTTCTTGCCATCTTCGGTGGTACTTGGGTTTTTGTGCATAAATACAATACCCAAAGTCAAGGGCACAATCCATAGTGCTCTAGCACATTTCAACATGGTTCCCATCTGTAGAGCTTGGTCCCCGTAGGTGCTGCAGGCTCCTACTACTGAGGTAGTGTCGTGGATTGCCAAGGCACTAAAATAACCAAATTGTGTCTGACTCATATTCAACAGGTGACCTATCGGAGGGAAGATCAATAGTGCGATAGAGTTCAATAGAAAGATTACTCCCAATGCAATAGAGATATTTTGTGTCTTGGCATTGGTTGCAGAGGCCGCCGCTGCAATAGCACTTCCACCACAGATAGAGGTGCCACAGGAGATTAAGAACCCCAATTGCTTGTCTATTCCCAATAGTTTTCCAAGAACCTTACCAAGTACTAATGCGGTGGTGATGGTGATCGCTGTAAATATAAATCCTTCTTGTGAGACCTGAATCATGGGAGCTAAATGCATCCCAAAACCCATTAATACTACGGAATATTTTAATAGACTGGAGGCAGTGATCGTTCGAGGAACATGTTTGTTTAGTGCAGGAATATTGCCTACAATTATTCCTAAAAGTAGTGCAAAGGCTGCTTCGAAATGAGGAATGAGAAAAAGTATTGGTAGTGCAACTACCAACTTCTTATATAAGCCATCATACGATTTCTCTCTATTTAATATGGATACATTCATAGCTCCTATATTTGTTTTGTTGATTAAGAACACTACAAATGTATGTGGTTAGGAGGTTCAAGTCAAATACCTAATAATTATTGGTTATAACTAGAAGTTATAGTTAAGAGTGAAATCAATAAAATGTTCTATTAATCTTCTCGACTCCCCTTTCCTTGTTGAGATACGAAATGTACGGTTGAATTTTATCTCTTCACATGGAAGTACTTTTAATTCCTTCCATTTTAGTTCATTTTTTATTGCCTGATTTGAAACAATACCAATACCCTCAAATTCCCTAAGATAGTACTTCATCGCCTCAGTACTACCAAGATGCATTCGGATATTCAGATCTTCCATTTGTGTATCATGTTTCTTAAAAATCTGCTCTATAACTTCAAGTGTTCCTGATCCAATCTCCCTAACGATAAGAGGATAGTATTTTATTTTCTCCAAAGTAATCTCTTCCATTCCCAATTTGGTTTTCATCCCAGTAATGATAACTAATTCATCGTCCATCCAATATTTATAGTTCAGGTCTGATCTAGTAGAGTGATTTTCGACAAAGGCAATGTCTATAAGGTTATTATTCAACATCTCTAGAATATGAAAAGAATTACTGCTAACCAAACTGATTTTTACGTTGGGAAAACGTTGATGAAACTTGGCAATGATTTGAGGTATTACATATTGTGCAATTGTTGAGCTTCCTCCAATGCGTAATACCCCTTTTGTTTGATCGTTACGTTGTTGCAGCTCATAGGTGAGAGTATCTTCTATTTCGTTCATTTCGAGGTAGTGCTTTTGCACCAAAAAACCCTCATCGGTTAGTGCGATACGATTCCCTTTACGTTGGAATAAGGTAGTCTCCAACGACTCTTCTAGAAGTTTAATGTGTTTTGTGACAGCAGGCTGGCTAATGTGAAGCTCCTCTGCTGCTTTTGTGAAATTTAGGTTGCGAGCAACCGATAGAAAGACCAAACTTCTAAAATCCATAAGTGCACATTTTTTTTATCCGATATTATTTTTTCCCGAAGAGGCCTTTAATGCTTCCCCACAATCCTTTTTTCTTACGTTTTTTCTTCTTTTGAGGTTTTACACTACCCTCGGGTCTTTGTTCTAACTTCTCAACACTATCTTTTTTCATTTTGAATAGATCCAAGCCAAATTTAAGCCACGACTCTCTCTTCTTTCCATCTTCAGAGAACATGGACATTTTCTCATTTTCTCTCATAAAGTCTCTTGAAGGAGGAGTAAAGTCTCTTTGATAGTGACGTCTTGTCGAACTATTTGTTGTAAGTTTTTTGAAAAATGTCCCAACAATTGGAAGAGCGAGATAGGCCCCTTGTCCATATCTAATCGTACGGAAGTGAATTTTCGGATTGTTCGCACCTACCCATGCTCCTGTAACTAAGTTCGGACAGTAACCCATAAACCATCCATCTGCACCATTTTGTGTAGTCCCTGTTTTACCAGCTAAGGCAATTCTGAGCCCGTATCTAGAGCGTAACGATCTTCCTGTTCCACTATCTACTACTGCTTCTAGAAAATGATTCATGATATTTGCGGTTTCAGAACTTAATACCCTACGTGGTATTTCGGAGTCTACTGTACGGATTGTATTGCCTTCAGAATCATCAATCTTAGAGATTAATATCGGGTCACTGTGCATCCCTCCATTAGCAAACGTAGTATAAGCAGAAGTTAACTCCAACAGAGAACAGTCGGCAGTTCCAAGAGCCAATGATGGTACTTTAGGAAGCGGCTCTTTAATCCCCATATTTTGAGCTAGGTTCACAACATTTTCTGGCCCTGTTTCCATCATAATCTTAACCGCAACAGTGTTTACGGAATGTGCTAGTGCTCCCTCCATAGAGTAGTACCCATCGTAATGATTTTCAGCATTCTTTGGAGTCCAGTTTTTATACTTTTCGTAGGTCTCTTGTGCATTACTGATATATTTTCCGGGATCGATACCTTGTTCTAATGCCGCAGCATAAACAAATGGTTTAAACGTAGAACCTACTTGTCTTTTCGCTTTCACGTGATCGTAGGGATAATATTTATAGTTCGGTCCACCGACCCATGCTTTTATTTGTGATGTTTGAGGATCTATAGCAATGAATGATGGGTGAAGGAGCTGAATTGAGTATTTAATTGAGTCTAATGGAGATATTTTCACCTCTTTGATTCCATCATAAGTAAATCTCTGAACTGGAATAGGAGTACGAAAAATCTTTTGGATCTCTTTATTGCTTACTTTATTCTTTTTCAAACTACGATATCTAACAGAACGACGAAGTGCTTTGCCTAAAATAGTTGTGTCACGTCCCCAAGGATTACGTCCTTTCCAATGTCTTTCGAAAGTCTTCTGTACCCTACTCATATGATCAAGAACTGACTCTTCAGCCATTTTTTGCATCTTACTGTTAATGGTGGTATATATTTTTAACCCATCAGTATAGATATTAAAAGGTCTTCCATCTGCACGAATCTCAGAGGCAAGATATTTGATTGTTTGTACCCTAATTTCATGTTTGTAATATCCAGATAGCTCAGTGATAATTGGACCATTATCTAGGTTTAGAAGTATTTTCTCTTCCGAAATCGTTTCATACTTTTTTTGAGAGAGATAGTTATTCTTTACCATTTGATGTAACACCACATTTTTACGTATATAAGCATGGTCCGGATGAAGTCTCGGGTTATAGTATGTATTTGCTTTTAGCATACCAATAAGAACGGCAGCCTCATTTAGAGAGAGCTCTTTTGCATGTTTCGTAAAGAAATGTTGTGCTGCTGTCTCTATGCCATAAGTATTGTCTCCAAAAGGAACCGTGTTGAGGTATAGTGTTAGAATTTCATGTTTATTATATGTTTTCTCTAAACGATAAGCAGTGATTGCCTCTTTGATTTTATTTATAGGCATCGAAAGAATCCAATGATTCTCTCTTCCATAAACATTCTTGGCAATCTGTTGACTTAGTGTACTTCCTCCTCCTGCATGCTGTTGAAGAATAATCGTTTTTACAAATACACGAAGAAGCGCTTTTTCATCGATACCATCATGCTCATAGAATCGAGAATCCTCTGTTGCGACCAATGCATCGATTGCGTGTTTCGATATTTCGTCAAATTCAACATTACTTCGATTTTGTAGATAGATACGCCCTATAAGCTGGTTGTCTGCGCTGTATATCTCTGAGGCAATAGGATTGCTGATCTCTTTCAGTTCCTCATAGCTTGGTACTGGACCAAAAATACCCATGTATATACTAAAGATAAAAAGAATAATAGAGAGAGTTCCTACCCCAATTAATATAGCAATAGTGTAAATCCACTGGCGTGGAGAAACGGAACAAATTCTCTCTTTAAGGTTTAAAGGCATAGTGAATATTTTCTATAGTATGGTTGAAATGAAATTATATAAAGAGGTATTACGAAGGTAAAAAAAACTAAGCAAATAGAAAGGGCCTTTTACTATAAAAATAGAACATAATGGATATGCCTCTTGTTCTAATCTAAAAAATACAGCATGAAGCAACATACTATAGCTATTAGCGGTGCTCGAGGTTTTGTTGGATCGAAGTTGTCTGAATTTCTTCAGGAACGTCATACAATTGTTATTTTAGAGAGAGAGACCATTCTAAATGATCCAGAGCAACTAGATCAGATTTTATCCGATGTCTCTGTTGTCATTCATCTATCTGGAGCATCTATAGCACAGCGTTGGACAAATAGATATAAGAGAGTATTAGAAAATAGCAGATGGATTACAACACAGAATTTAAGAGCTGCTATTAATAGAGTTGCAAAGAGTCAAAATCGTGAAATAACTTTTATATCCACTTCAGCTATTGGCATCTATCCTGCTAATGGTCCTTCAGGTGAACATGGTGAATTTTTAGGAGGTGATTTTCTTAACCAATTATGTCGAAAATGGGAACATCTTGCTTTATATCCTCCGAACCCAAATGTGCGTACCATTATTTTTCGACTTTCTTTAGTTCTCGACCCTAAGCAAGGAGCTTTTAAAGGAATCTCTTCATTAGCACGAATGGGGATAGGTATAAATTTGATTGATGGAGAGCTTCCCTATCCAGCAATTGCAGTAGAAGATCTCGTTCGTTGTTATGAATGGGCTATAACGAAAAAGAATATTCGGGGTTGTTACAATATAGCTATGCCTGAAAATACAACCCAACAGATGATGGCTAAAGCATTAAAACGTCGTCATCGTTTGAAGTTCAATATCACGGTTCCTAAATCCATCCTTAGACTTGTTTTAGGTGAATCTATTGCACTTATTAATGATATGCCTGACATTATCACAGAGAAATGGGAGAGTACTGGCTTCATTTTCCTCTATCCAACTATTGGAACTTATATTGATCATCATTAAAGTGATATTTTTCATGCATTTTTTTCATGGTTATTTGATCATAAAAGTGCATTTTTGCTTTCCTATCCAATATTTTTTTTACGATTGAAAGAATGATGAACTACTTTTTAACAAAACTACCGAAAGCAGAATTACATCTGCATATTGAGGGTACGCTAGAACCTGAGTTGATGTTTTTGTTGGCCCAACGCAATCACATTACTTTAAAGTACGATAGTGTTGAAGCATTGCGAGAAGCCTACAATTTTCAGAACCTTCAGGACTTTTTAGATCTTTACTATGAAGGAGCGGCAGTGCTGATTCATGAGAAAGATTTTTATGACCTTACTATGGCATATCTAAAACGAGTTCATCAAGATGGTACTATTCATGTCGAGATTTTCTTTGATCCTCAAACTCATACCCATAGAGGAGTATCCATGGAAACAATCGTTCGTGGAATACATCGTGCATTAGAAGATGGAAAGAGATGGCTTGGGGTTACTTATGTGTTGATTCCGAGTTTCTTGCGTCATCTTTCTGAAGAAGATGCATTGAAAACATGGGAAGAGCTAAAACCATTCTTACCATTTTTTGGAGCTATAGGGCTTGATAGTTCAGAGAAAGGGAATCCACCTTCTAAATTTAAGAATGTTTTTCAAGAGGTTCGTAATGCTGGATTACGTGTGGTGGCACATGCAGGAGAGGAAGGACCTGCTGAATATATTTGGGATGCTATGAACACGCTAAAGATTGATCGTATCGATCATGGCAACCGTTCCCTTGAAGACCTTGAGTTGATGGCTGCAATTCACAAAGCAGATTTAGCAATGACTCTTTGTCCTCTCTCTAATTTAAGTCTTAAAGTGGTGGCCGACTTAGTGGACCATCCTCTTCAAGAGTTAATGGATCGAGGAGTACGTGTAACCATTAATTCTGATGACCCGGCTTATTTTGGAGGGTATTTGGCTCAGAATTACATTTCCTTACAGCAATCATTACAACTAACCAAAGAGCAAATGATTCAATTGGCACGTAACAGTTTTGATGCCTCTTTCATCACAGAAACACATCGTATCGAACTACATAAGCAGCTTGATAATTTTTTAGAGGCTTACGATAAATAGATCATTTAAGATACTACATCCAAAAGCCCAGATAACAATGATTATTTTCATTTTATCTGGGCTTTTTATTTGTAACTACTCAGGTTCATTTATAGTTTAGCCTCCATTCGCTAAAGAATGGAGGTTCAGAAAATATATAATGTGTAAATTATTTTATTGCCAACTGACCTTAAGATGGTTTTGAGATAACCAATGAGCAATCATTCTCACTACACTCTTTCCTTGTTTTTTAAGTGTATCAACAATAGAGCGTAACATGGCATACCTTTGGGCTCCTTCTTCTGTTCGATAACCTGCAGATACTTTTTGTTTTATTTTAATATTACGTATTGACCTTTCGGATGCATTGTTGTCAAAAGGAACTTCGTAATACTCTAAGAAAGTAAACACACTATCAATCCTTTTAATTAATCGACTCCGTAATGTCTTGATCTCATCTAGCTGATCGTCATACTCGTCATTTTTCAACAGTAATAAAAGCTGTTCTTTAAATATTGATTTTTCTTTTAAAGGATATTGGTTCTTGGCTGATTCTCTCTTTAATTTCATGGCTTTATAGAATATATTCAAAATATCCTCTGCCCAACTGTTATTCGTTTGTTGTTTAATGTAGATTAATTCTCGTTGTAAATGTGCTAAACATAGTTGATAATGTTTGGCTGGAGTTTTTAATTGCGAAGCATAGCAGTCACTGACTAAGGTCGCATTAATAAATCCTTTTTTAAAATTTTCTACAACAACTTTATACCCTCTAGACTTATTGGCTGTAATGAATGTTACCTCATGATTTTGCCATACCCACATCCATCCTTTGCCTCCATTGATCTTGCAACCTGTTTAGTCTGAGTCAACTACACTGGATTTGGATATCGATTCACGAAGTGATTCATATAAAGGAGTCATCACCTCTTGGGCTTTATTTAAAATATTAGTAATAGTCCCATCTCCAATTTTAAATGATGTTATCTCTTCCACTAGTGAACCAATACGGTTTAAAGGGATATAATGTTCAACATACAAGCTTACAATTAGTGAACGTAAATGAGAACCGTATTGGACAGGTGCTTTTATATTTGAGGGCATAGAACCTTTGTGTAGTTGACCACAACTGCATCTATTTTCATAAAGACGATGCTCAGTACAGATTTGTTCAAGAACAGGTGGTATGTCAAAAACCTGACGTTTGCATAACAAGCTAGCGTCTTCTTGATTTAATGTATTACCACACTGACATGTCGATGGAGGATAATATGACTCTATGCTTGTTGGGAAATCACTCTGTTGTAATGTCGATCCTTTATGTTTGGGTTGACCTCCGGGTTTCCTAGTGGATTTATTTCGAAGTGATTGATTTTTCTTTACTGTATGTAAATCTCTTGAAGGTGGAAAACTACTATTACTACTGTTTTTATGATTACGCGATAGTTTATCTTCTAGATCCTTTACTTTTTCATGAAGCATAGTATTCTCTTGTGACAAAGCTTGAACTCATGACATCACTCTGTCTAGCTCTTCCTTTAAGGACTCAACCTGCTTCTTTAAAGCTCTATTTTCTTGTTCTAAACAATCAATTGTTCTCATGACTACAAAGATTCATCGATCTTGACAAATTAGAAAATATTATAACAGAAAGTAATCAACAATACGGCCTATTATTATTAACAATCATCACTAAAACAACGTGTTTGGAACTTTTGTGTGATTATTATACTCAAAAAGAACCTGAGTAGTTACGATTGTATCGCTTGTGTAGTTAAATTAAATTCACCTATTTAGGTGAATGATCGTACAGTCAAAATCACAACTTACTGCATTTGGAGGCTTGTGTTTAGTTAATAAGCATTTGCAATCTTTTGGTGTCAAGGAATTTATAAATAAATCCTTTGGGAATAGAGGCAAAGGGGCAAATTACAGCTATTCAGATATTATCTTAACTCAAGCTTATACTGTTTTCTGTGGAGGAAGTAGTATTGAGAATGTAAATTATATCCGAGAGGAGTGTTTAAATTACCTTCCTGGTATTTCAGTCCCATCTGCTGATACTATATTGCGATCAAATAAAGAATTATCTGTACCCTGCAGCTTTATTGAGACAAAAAGCAACAATGAAAATAAGATCAATGTGAATACCAAGATGAATGATATTTTGATTGATTCTGCAATAAAATTTAAGCAAATTATTCCTGAAGACACTTCATTAATTTACGACTTTGATCATCAATTTATTCCCACCGAGAAATATGATGCAACCTATAGTTACAAGAAGAGAAAAGGCTATTTTCCTGGAGTTGCAACTATATCAAATATTCCTGTATATGTGGAAGGCCGAAATGGCAACTGTAATGTTAAAACGAATCAATTATCAACACATAAATCAGTATTAGAAGCATTGTCAGAAAAGGGAATCAAGCCTAAATATGCAAGAATGGATTGTGGATCCTACATCAAAGAGGTAACAGACTATTTTCAAGAAGAACGTATATTATTCAGCATAAGAGCATCTAGTTCAGAGACATTGTTGTTATCTGCAGGCAATTGTGATCATTGGGAAAAGTGCAGAATTAACAATCAAGATTTAGAGGTTTCAAGTTTTAAATATATTTTCGGAAAGCATGAACATCGTATTGTGGTCTACAGAACAATTACTAATAAAGGACAATTATCTGCTTTTACCAAAGATGCAAAAAAATATATGTTTCTTATCACGAACGATAAAGTAATCTCCAATGAAGAGGCCATCCGATTCTATAATAATAGAGGGAATAGTGAAAGAGTGTTTGATATTCAAAATAATGATTTCAATTGGAAGAAGATGCCACATAGTTCATTAGAAGAGAATACTGTTTTCCTTATAATAAGAGCTATTATCCATACAGGGCTTGTTCATGAAATTTAAGCGGCGAAGAAATCGTGTATTTTATCAGTATTGCGCACAAGCTCTTCTCTTAAAATATTCAAGTTATTGTAGCTATTTATTTTCATTAATCCACTACAAATAAACAACATAACAGAGGATATTGATTTTTGTAATCCATGATCTAATGACTTTAATTTGTCTTCTCCAAAATTAACATCACGAATACGGTTCATTATTTCTATTTTCCAATGACCTCTAATAGCACCAGCAATTTCACCTATTTCCCCATTATAATTGGTGATATAATATCGTGTTTCTGTACTCCTTCTACCTCTCTTTACATTGTGACTCTCTCTTGTCACTTTAATCATATTACATATACCACTATTACTCCATCTAGGCTCTAACATCTCTGTATTGATTGGGAATATTTCGTACCTTCTAATGTCTATTCTTCCATGCGATTTGTCTGTTTCTGTCATCACATCACCTACTTTTATATGATTGGATGTATGCACTAAGTCATCCTTTAATTTCTTCTGATTTGACTTTATTTGAGTCAAATAGAATCGACTATTTTGGTGAATATTAGACAACAGATTTTCTGAATTGTGCATTGCATCTAGTGTTACCTTTGCCTTCTCTGGCAACTCAAGAATATGATCATAAACAATGTTCTTTTCACTCTCTTTTGTCCCATCATAAAAACCTAATAACTGTTGTACATTTGTGTTATGACCAATAGAGTAAACAATACTTAACCCTCTCTTTTTATTGCTTTTAGAATCGATACTACCTCGAAGTTCTTTACCATCAATAGATATCCATTCTGTAGAAGAGTATACTTCATCACAAATTGTCAAAAAGGACTCATAATCAAACTCAGACAGAATTCTTGTCAACTGAACTCGACTTATACAATGATCAACATCTTTATGTAAACAGATACATAACTTCTCATAATAACGAACCATATTACGATGAATCTTATTTATGCTAAGATGATCGGAACTTGTTAGAATTGAGATAATAAAAAGCGTAATCACAAATGCCAATTCATGCTTTCGTCCTACATGACTCCGATTATCGACTAATTTAACTTGTAATTTCTCATAGAATCTTCTAATTTCGGCACTTGAAAGGTCGTTATTCATAATTTATATCTGTTTTTAGCAATCCAAATATAATATGAATAGTCGACCTTTTATCATTTCAGCAATTCATGAACAAGCCCTGATTATCCATATTATGTACCGATGGCTCGTTGCGCTATTTAGTAGCGTTGTAGAAGGTCTTGACAAAGAGTCTAGAATTAAGAAATTCACCTTTAGGGTCATCAATATCGTTGCTAAATTCACAACGAGTGGAAGGCAACAAATTATGCATTTATCTACATCCAATTTGAGACTTATCCATCTTACTCATCAAACGTAAACTTTATATTTTACGGAAATTGCAACAGGCCACCGATCAATAGCCTGAATATATAGATGGGTAGGGGAAAGTCTGTTTTTTTTATAATAATTGATAAACAAATAGTCCTTAAGGTAATAGGAGTACGTACAAAATCAGCAAATATCACGTATCTATTTAAAATTAAACTTCAAAGTGAAGAAGTTGCGGAATTAAGGAGTAATAGTAGTTTTCCACCTTCAAGAGATTTACATACAGTAAAGAAGAATCACTCACTTCGAGAGAAATCCAATAGGAAACCCGGAGGTCAACCCAACCATAGAGGATCGACATTACAACAGAGTGATTTCCCAACAAGCTAGAGTCATATTATCTTACATCGACGTGTCAGTGTGGTAATACATTAAATCATGATGATGCTAAACTATTATGCAAACGTTAGGTTTTTTGACATTCCATCTGCTATTGAACCACTTTGTATTGAGCACCGCCTTTATGAAAACCGTTGTAGTTGTGGACTAATACATAAAGGGTTCTATCCCTTCAAATATCAAAATAAAACAAAAAGTATCTGCAGGTTATCGAACAGAAGAAGGAGCCCAGAGGTATGCCATGTTACGCTCTATTGTTGATACACTTAAAAAACAAGGAAAGAGTGTAGTGAGAATGATTGCTCATTGGTTATCTCAAAACCATCTTAAGATCAGTTGGCAAAAAAATAATTTACACATTATATGTTTTTTGAACCTCCATTCTTTAGCGAATAGAGGCTAGACTATAAATGAACCTGAGTAGTTACAAATTTCCTTTTCGTGTTTTGTTTTTATAGATATCGTGTTTTGTAACACAATTTAACATGAGTAATCTCATACTAATAGAAATCCTTGTCTTGTAGTTTTATATTGATTGTTAATTCTACTATCTAGTTGTAAATTGAAATTTTAATAATGATCTAACTAATAAGTCAAAACTAAACTAAACTAAATTAAATGAAGTACAATTATCATTTGAGTGAAAGTTCTTATAAAATATTTTTTTGTTTTATAATTATATTTTTCTCCACACAACTATTGGCGAACGTCTCTGGACAAGAACAAGTGACACACACTATTCAAGGAGCTGTGTTCGATGAAAAAGGAGGCTCTGTTCCAGGAGTCTCTATTATGATTAAAAAAACGACCAAAGGAACAGTATCTGATTTTGAAGGAAAGTATAAATTAGATGGGGTGAAGAGTGGGGATGAATTGATCTTTGCTTACATTGGACTAAATAGAAAAACAGTCGTATTTACTGGAAAAACAACAATAAATGTTACCATGACAAGTTCTTCTGTCAATTTAGGAGAGGTGGTCGCTGTCGGTTATGCTTCTCAGAAGAAGGTAAATATTACTGGAGCGGTTGGGGTAGTTAAGGCCGAGGCAATTGAGAATCGATCGGTTGCAAATGTCTCTCAGGCAATTCAAGGCACCTCTCCAGGCTTACAATTATCGACCAATGCCAACTTAGGAGGTGAACCTGGAGCAGGAATGAATTGGAACATTCGTGGTTTGGGTGCGCCGTATATATTGGTTGATGGCATTCCTGTGGATGTGAATAAAGTGAATCCAGAGGATATTGAGAGTGTTTCGATACTTAAGGACGCAGCTGCTGCAGCGATATATGGTTCGAGAGCTCCTAATGGGGTTGTATTAATTACGACAAAGAAGGGTAAGAAGAATCAAAAGATACAAATCTCATATTCGAACAATATGGCCTTTTCATCGCCTTTAAATCTGCCTCAATGGATGAGTTCTGTAGAAGCGGCGGAAAAGTATAATTACTCACTAGAGAGTAATGGCTTACCTCCTCATTTCTCTACTGAGGATATTCAACGAATGCAGGACTATATTGACGGAAAGATTACTACTGAAACAAGAGATAATGGTAGTAATGCATGGCTAGACCATGAGAATGGGAATGCGAATAATGATTGGGGGACTATCTTCTTTAAGGACAAAGCCTTTAGGCAAAAACACGATTTGAGTGTAAGAGGGGGAAGTGAAAAGATTAGTTACTTTTTTTCTGCGGGTATTTATGACCAAGATGGTCAACTAAATTTTGGTAATGATTGGTATCAGCGATACAACTTTAATACTCATATTGGAGTGGATATCACTTCGTGGTTAAATATTGCAGTAGATACCAAGTATGCTAGGAGTAAAACGGAAGGTCCAACAGGAGATGAAGGGTTAAAACCTCAGGTAAACTGGCACAATATGCTTCGACTATGGCCTCAACAACCTTTGTATTATCCTAATGGAGATATTTCACCGTTTAGTCGTCTTCTGATTATGGAAGAAGGTGGTGGAATTAAGAAACAAAATGATGATTTGTGGATCTCTATGATCGGATCAATTGAACCAGTTAAACGTTGGAAAACAACTTTTAAGTACTCCTTAAATAATAGCTATGATAAGAATTCTGAACATAGAAAGACTGTATTTACAAAGCTTCCAGATGGTTCAAAATATGCTTCTTTTAATCAATCGAATAAATTCTTTTCTACATATGGACAGAATAATTATGAGATGGTAAACGTGGTCTCAACGTATAATGTCGTAATTAAAAAACACAAGTTCAAGCTACTTGTTGGTTATGAGCAAGAGAAAAAGTCATTAGGTTCTTTAACTTCCTCAGGTGTTGAGTTGATATCTGACAAAGTGCCATCGATAAGTACCTCTCTAGGAGATAAGATTACGGATGATGCAATTTCTGAGTGGGCTAATAGAGGATATTTTTATCGACTAAACTATAACTACAAAGAGAAGTATCTTTTAGAACTTAATGGACGTTACGATGGGTCGTCTAAATTTATGAATGCTGATACTCAATATGGTTTTTTCCCATCAGGGTCTGTGGGGTATAAGATTCATCATGAACCATTTTGGTCAAATATAAAGCCTTATATTAATTCGATGAAATTAAGAGGCTCTTTGGGCTCTTTAGGAGATCAAAGTTTTGCAAGCTTATACCAGTATTTATCTTTGATGCCCAGTCCTTTATATGGAAACTATATCCATGGTGATTCACAGATGTTGTATGCAGGGATGCCAACGATACCAAATTCTAGCATTACATGGGCAACCAATACTACTTTAGATTTGGGAGTGGATCTAGCTTTTTTAAATCAACGTCTTCAAGTAACATTCGATTGGTTTAAGACAAATAAAACGGATGTTTTGGTTCCAAAGAAAATTGTTCCAAGTGTTCTAGGTACTTCACGAACAGAGTTAGTGAATGCAGGAGAGAAAGAGTATAAGGGATATGAGTTGATGTTGAGTTGGAATGATCGTATTGGCTCGTTTAAATATGGTGCGACCTTTACTTTAGGAGATAGCAAAACCAAATGGGTAAAATACCCTAATGAAAAACGAGTGCTGAATAGACCAATAGCAGGCGAGTATATTGGAAACATTTGGGGGTATGAGTCTGTTGGTTTTTTTCAACAAGATGAAGATGTAAACCAATGGGTTGATCAATCTGCACTTAGTGGTAACCATTGGCAAGCTGGAGATATCAAATATGCTGATACCAATGGAGATAAGAAGGTTGATAGAGGAGACAATAGTTTAGATGATCATGGGGATCTGTCAATCATCGGAAATACCACTCCTCGTTATCAATATGGACTTTCTTTGAATGCAAGTTATGCTGGTTTTGATGCATCGATATTTATGCAAGGAGTAGGAAAACGTGATTTTATGCCATCTTCCTCTGCTACACGTTTTTGGGGATTTGGAAGAAATAAAGTGCAAAATAATTATTTAGTAGAACAACTCGACTATTGGACTCCTAATAATAGAGACGCATATTATCCTCGACCATACTCGAATGGAAATGGTCGTTCCAAGAATTTTCATACCCAAACAAAGTATGTTCAAGATGCTTCTTATTTGAGAATTAAAAATATTCAAGTAGGATATACATTCTCCTCTGCTTTAATTGAAAGAGTTGGCCTTTCTAAGTTACGAGTTTATGTGTCTGGGGAGAACTTATGGACTTTTACGAATCTTACAAATTTATATGATCCTGAACAGTTGGGTGGTTATCTAGGAAATGGAAAGGTGTATCCGTTACAAAAATCTTTCTCTTTTGGTTTAAATATGACATTATAAAAATAGAATTATGAGAAGATTAATATATATATTTCTTTCACTTTGGATGTTTCAAGGTTGCAGTAATGACTTTTTAGACCTTTTGCCAAAGGATACAGTATCAAATTCGCAATATTGGAGTTCGACTAAGGACCTAAAGACCTATGTAAATCAGTTTTATACTCATTTTAGTGATGGTTATCAGTTTGGATCAGGTATGAGTGAAACAGATATAGGTACAGATGATTTGATTCGTATGAAGATGTCAATTCCACGACTCAATGGAGAGTTATCTGTTCCTACTACTGGTGCTACTTGGGGAGAGTATCGACAGATAAGAGCATTAAATTTCTTTTTTGCCAATTATAATAAATGCAAATCTGATTTTGATTCATATAAACAATATGTTGGGGAAGCATATTTCTTTCGCGCTTTTTTCTATTTCAGATTGGTGCAGAAGTATGGAGATGTTCCATTGATTATTTCAGTTCTTAACTCAGATTCAGGTGAGCTTTATGCTGCAAGAACATCTAGAGTTGAGATTGTTCAATTTATACTCACAGATCTTAATAATGCTATTAAACTTCTATCTTCTGGTGATATTGAGGATAAAACAAGAATTAGTAAAGAGGCTGCACTGCTTTTTAAAACGAGAGTAGGGTTATATGAAGGTACCTGGGAACGATACCATAAAGGAACTGCTTTTGGAGTGGATAATGATGAGTCGATCTTTTTTAGAGCTGCTGTGGATGCTGGTAATGAGTTGATTGCTTCGAATGTTTATTCTGTTTATTGTAAAGACAATGATCCAAATTTGGATTATCAGTCAATGTTTAGAAGTTTTAATTTATCTAATAATACAGAGATTATTCTTCAAAAGAAATATGACATTGCTTTGGGATTATGGCATCGTCATATTATTAATAATGCACAGACCTGTGGAGATGGTGGTGAATTTACAAGTAAAGGAGCTACTTTGTCTTTAATTAGTGACTATTTGATGAAAGATGGTACTCCTTACTCAAAATCTTCTCTTTATAGAAAAGAGGCAGCTTATGCAGACTACTTTACGGGAAGAGACCCTCGTATGCTTCAAACGTTCGTAACACCAGGTGAAATTATTGATCGAGATGAAGCGAACCCTGAAAACAATAGATTCTTTGTAAAACCAGAGTTGTTGTCTGCCAATAAATATGATTATAGTGTTACAGGTTTTAGAACCAATAAAGGAGGAGTGCCGGATCTTAAGTATCGTGTTTTAGGTTCAGATGATTCTCCAACTATCTATTTTCGTTATGCGGAGGCTTTATTAAATTTTGCTGAAGCAAAAGCTGAATTGGGAGAATTGACACAGGCAGATTTAGATAAGAGTATCAATAAACTAAGGGATCGAGTTGGAATAGCTCATATGAAGCTTACACCTGAGACTGATTCGAAATGGAATTTTCCCGATGTGAGTGGTTTGATTAATGAAATAAGACGTGAGCGCAGAGTGGAGTTATGTTTTGAAGGATTTCGATTTAATGATCTTATGAGATGGAATGCAACCAATCTGATCAAAAACCAAAGACCCAAGGGGATTAAGTTTTTTGCTGATCAGTACCCTGATTTGGTGGTTGGACATGATGTAACTTTGGATGCGAATGGATATTTGGATCCTCTTCAAAAACTTATACCTGAAGGGTATCAGTTTAACTCCTTAAGGGACTACCTTCTTCCAATTTCTATAGAGCAATTAAATCTTAATGAGCGATTGGAGCAGAATCCTGGGTGGTAATGTTATTAAGATGAATTTTATTCGTTTTATGTGGATGACTTTCATCTTGATGAATACCGTATACAATGTTTTTTTAATATAGGGGGTTGGCTTTAATAAGGCTAGCCCCTATATTTTATTCCTCTTTTTAAAGTAGCGTGATCTCTGCTGAAATATTAAAGATAATGTTTGTTAAAGTTTCCTTTTAACGTGATGATGCGATTTTGAAATTACTTCTTCTTTATTTTACTCATCGTGTCGCTATATTGGTTAAAACGGGAATTAAAGCTTCGAAAGAGCAGAAACAATTTCATTGTTTTATTATCCTTAATTAAATATTATTAATGTATTATTTGATTATAGTGAAATAGTGTTGCAATATGAATGTAGTCGTTTCGTAATATAATAGTTTGATTTTGTGGGTATTAAAAGAATTACTATCTATAATTGAAGAAGATATGACTAAATTAATTGTTGCGACTTTATTTACTTTCCTATTTCCTTTTATGACACTCTGTGCTGATCCTGAGAATAAAGATTGGTCTACTATTTATGGGGTTGTTTTAGATGAAAAGGGCAATCCACTACCGGGAGCGGTTGTCTATGATGAAAAAGATAAAAATGGTGTGATCACTGATCTTGATGGCCATTATCGATTGAATGTAAAAAGGGATGGTACTCACATTGTAGTTTATCGTTATCTAGGATATGAATCTATCTCTTTCTCTTTTGCTTCTCAAAAGGAGGTTATGGTGAAAAAAAATGTTACGCTCTCGATGAATGAGGTTCTTGATGTGGTAAATGTGAATGGTTTTTATAATGGAGAGCTTCGTGCATTAGCACAACAGAAGAGTAGTGATCATATCCAACAGGTTATCTCTGCTACACAAATTGCAAAATTTCCAGATTCAAATGTAGGAGAGTCTTTAAAACGTATTCCTGGAGTCTCTATTCAATATGACCAAGGGGAGGCTCGTTTTGGAAATATCAGAGGTACTTCTCCTCAATACAACTCTGTAACTATTAATGGCGATAGAATGCCCTCTGCAGAGGCAGAGACACGAGCAAATCAGTTAGACTTAATTCCATCGGATATGGTGGAGTCTATAGAGGTAAGTAAGGTGATCACTCCTGATATGGATGCAGATGCCATCGGTGGTACTATTAATTTAGTTACAAAAAGTGCTCCTAATAGACAGACTTTAAGTACTACTTTTTCAACTGGGTGGAATGTTGTGGCACAGAAACCTTCATATAATGGCTTTTTATTGTGGGGTAATCGTTTCTTTAAATCGAAGCTTGGAGTGGTTCTCTCTGTATCTTATCAGAATAATGAGTTGGGTTCTGATAATATTGAGGCGGAATGGGAGAACTCGGATCAAGGAATGTATACATCGGATTTCCAGATTCGTCAATATTATATTCAGAGAGAGAGGGTGAGTTATTCGTCTACGGTTGACCTAAAACTGAATCCTAATCATACTATTAAAGCAACAGGAATCTATAATCAGAGAAAGGATTGGGAGAACCGTTATCGCCTTCGCTATAAAGATGTCACGTTGCAAGATGATGGGAGCTATGTGGCTGAGATGAGACGTCAAACTAAGGGTGGAACCAATAAGATGGCTCGATTGGAAGATCAGATTAATATGAATTATGGGTTATCTGGAGAGCACCATTGGGGTCGTGTTACATTAGATTGGAGACTATCCTATGCAAAAGCTTCGGAGTCGCGTCCTAATGAACGTTACCTTAGTGTACGGTCAAAAGAGGTTGTGGTCGATGGTGATTTTTCTGATCCAAAGAAGCCTTTGGTCTCTTCTCAATCTATGGTGTATAATAAAATTGGTCCTTTATGGAAACTGAAAGAGTTGACAGAAGAGAATCAATGGACTTATGATGAAGATAAGAATGCAAAAGTGGATCTTGAATTGCCAATTTTAGATGGAGTATACAGGAGTAAGGTGAAAATAGGTGGACGACTACGTTTAAAATCGAAGGTGAGAGATAATCGTTTTTATGATTATGAGCCATTAGATGAATCGATGTTTATGAGTAATGTTTATGCAAATCAGAGCTATCAAACTCGTGATGGTTTTCAACCAGGAGAGAAATATTCGATAGGGAACTTTGTGGACATTGATTATCTATCCTCTTTGGATTTGCAGAATGGGTCGAGTTATGAGTCGACAGAGGTGCTTGAAGAGGAAGCGGTTAACTTTACTGCCAAAGAGAATGTTTATAGTAGCTATATTCGTTACGATCAGAAATTAGGAAATAAATTGAAGGTGATTGGTGGAGTACGTTTGGAGGCTACTGATATTAGTTATGATGGGTTTCAGTATTATGTGGATAGTGATGGAGAAGCCTCTTTGACTCCCACAGACAAGAGTAATCAATGGTATTGGAATCTACTCCCTAGTGTAATTTTAAAATATAAAATATCTGATGCCCTACAATATAAAGCCTCTTGGACCAATACTTTATCGCGCCCCAAATACTACTCATTGGTTCCTTATCGGAATGTAAATATAGAAGACAATAAGATATCTATAGGAAATCCTACTTTAAAACCTACTCTTTCATCGAATTTTGATATGATGTTGGAATATTATGGAAAAGAGAATGGTGCTTTTTCGATAGGAGTATTTTATAAGGATATCGATGACTTTATTGTTTCGAATCAATTGCGAGATTATCTATATGATGGACAGCAGTGGGATGTTTTTAGTCAAGATATCAATGGTGGTAGTGCAACCATCAAAGGGATTGAAGTCTCCATGCAACAACCATTGAGTCTACTTGGAGCTTTAGGTAAACATTTTTCATTTTTCGTAAATTACACCTATACCATTTCGGATATTCAGGATTTTCAAGTCAAGGGTAGAGAGAATGAAAAATTGTCTTTGCCAGGAACTCCTAAACATAGTTTAAATCTCTCTTTGGCTTTTGAAAATAGATGGTTGACTTTGAGAAGTTCGTATAATTATAGCAGTGAATTTATCGATGAATTTGGGGCGACCTCTTTTTATGATAAATGGTATGATCAGGTACAATATTTGGATGTGAATGCATCTGTTAAGTTAAATAAGACCGTGAATATTTTTGGTCAGGTAAATAATATTCTGAATCAACCTTTGCGATATTATCAAGGGAAAAAAGATTATGTAATGCAAGAAGAGTATTATGGAGTGAGAGGAACTGTGGGAATACGTTTAATGTTTTAAAGATTGAGTAACGATGAAATTAATACCTGTAATAATATTAATGGTGTCCCTTCTATGGATATCGTGTGGAAGGAAGAGCGAAGGAGTACTTCCTGATGATCAGATTGATGATTACCTTGTTGCTTCAGCAGAGACGCAACCTGTATCCCAAAATAAACATGCCGATGCAGCCGATGATATTGCTATTTGGGTTGCACCTTCCTCTCCTGACCAAAGCCTTATTCTTGGAACTGACAAGAAAGCTGGATTGGCTGTATATAATTTAGAGGGAGAAAAGAGATGTTTTTTTGATGTAGGAAGGTTGAATAATGTGGATATCCGAACTATTTATGACGGCAGTAGGTCCAATTGGTCACTTGCTGCGGCATCAAATCGATCTACTAATTCAATCATCTTTTTCTGGATTTCTCCCTTAGGAAAGGTCTCTCTTGCAGAGCAAATGCCTTTTAATTCGACGATGAAAGAGGAGGTTTATGGTTTGACAATGGGGTATGAGGGAGGTGACTTGTATGTCTTTGTAAACACTAAGGCGGGAGAGGTGATGCAGTGGAGAGTGGAGATTGATTCAAAGAATAAAGTGGGCGGAACTGTTGTTCGTAAATTGAATATGACTGCTCAAGTAGAAGGAATGGTATGTGATGACGACACTGGACTCTGTTATATTGGAGAAGAGGAGGTGGGGATTTATCAGTTTCAAATTAATCCGTATCGAGGTGATAGTCCAAAATTGTTGAAGGAGAGTAGTGTAGAAGAAAATCAAAATATTGTGATGGATATTGAGGGAATTACGATTTGGAAGCGTGATGATAATAAGAAGTTTCTTATTGCTTCGAGTCAAGGGAACTATAGTTATGCCGTATTTCGTCTTCCTGAAAATAGATATATAGGAAGTTTTCGTGTAAAGAGTGGTGATGGTATTGATAGTATTGAGGAGACTGATGGATTGGATATCACTTCTGCTTATTTAGGAGAATCCTATCCAGAGGGAGTGTTTGTTGTTCAAGATGGTTTTAATCGTAATCTGGGAAAAATAGAGGCTCAGAATTTTAAGATTATATCAAACGAACCACTTCGTGCTTTGGTAGATCGATTGGTAGTCGAGAGTAGTGGATTGAAAGGAATGTAATAGAGATATATGGTACCCATGCTGTTCATGATACTTTTATTATTTAATTACTAGAAACGAATGAGTTTATTCAATAGATGTTTTTATAGTGTTTGATTTGTATTTTGCTCTCATCTCCTTTTTTAGGGGATGGGCGTTTTTTTTAGTGAATATTTTACGAAGAGAGTGCTCTAGTTCATTGATAATGTTTTTTCTATGGGATGTGCCATATAAAAATATTCATCGAAAAAACAGTGATCAATCTTATTTTTAGTAAAAAGAGAATATTACGATATCTTATAAGTGTGACTTAGAACTGTCTTTTTTGAGTTTTCTTGTAGGGGGATGTAGATATAAGTTCATTAGAAAAACACAGGATTGGTATCGATAATTATAACATTATTAAGGGCCAGTCTCTGTGTGATGACAGTATAATATATGGTGTAACTAATTTTATGTTATAAAATGTTTGGAGTTTATGTGGTTTGAGGATTATTCTATCAAGAAGATTAAAATAATACATTTTATTAGGGTGATATGAATTTTATAAATATGGATTGGGTTATTGTATTCGTTATGTATAATCATTGAAATATGATAAAAATAATGTATCTTTAGTTACACCTTATCTCTTTAAGATGTGATGTTTATCAACAATCTTTGATTATGAAAGAACCTTTACAATCACAAATAATAACTGGTTATGACCTCTATAATGCCTTTAAGAATGGTGCCAAACAATTATCTGTTTATGAGGAAGAGATTAATCGAATTAATGTGTTTCCAGTACAAGATGCAGATACTGGAACTAATTTATATCAAACATCAAAAGCAATATTGGAGTATTCTGATTGGACTGTAGATCTTTATAAGACTGTTCGGTCGATATCGCAAGTAGCAATATCTGAGGCGAAAGGGAGTTCTGGTTCTATTGTTGCGCTTTATTTGCGCGGTTTTCAGAAGTATATTCCCTCTTTTGATGGAGTCACATTAAAGTCTTTTGCCCAATTGCTAGGATCTGCTTATCTCTACGTACATCAATCAATGAGTCAACCTCGAGAAGGAACGATACTTACTATCATGCGAGTATGGGCGGAGTATTTCGAGAAGATTGAAAATCAAAATATTTCTATAAAGAATGCCTTAGGGAATTCAATATTGATACTAAGGGATGCGTTGGAAAATACAAAGAATCAGTTAGATGTTCTTTCACGGATCAATGTGGTAGATGCAGGGGCTTTGGGAATGGTGTGTTTTTTAGAGGGATGTCTTAAATCATTTCGTAGAGGGCGAATTAAACATTATTCTCCATCAAAAGAGATGTTAGCAGAAGAGGAGCTGGTGCCTTCTCCTCCACTATTCCGTTATTGTTATGAGGTGAATTTAGAAGGGAATGAGTTAAAAAATGAAGAGATAAAGGATATCTTGGAGTGTTATGGTGATTCTCTTGTGTGTATCCCTAGCGACTCTTGTCTTCATATTCATATTCACACTGATTCGCCGTCAGAGGTCTCTCGTTATCTATCGACGATTGGGCAAATATCAAAGGTAAAAGTAGATGACTTGAATCAACAGTATTTATTAACCCAAAAAAAGAGTGGGGGAATTGCTCTAGTGGTTGATTCTTCTTGCGATATGAATTTGACAGATATTTCATCTCATGTCTATAAAATCCCTATGCCTATGGTCGTCGATAATAATCAACATTTAGATGGTGTTACTATGGATGGAAGACATCTTTATGAAGATATGGGTTTAAAGGAGGTTTCTTGTAGAAGTTCTCAAATTAGTCAAGGAGTTTTTGAAGGGGTATATTTGAAACTTCTAAAGCGGTATGATCATGTTATTTCGATACATATAAGTAAGAACTTTAGTGGTACTTATGACAACGCGATCCGTGCAGCCAAAGAGGTGAATGGAAAAGAACACCCAAAAATAGACGTGTGGGATAGTGGAACTCTTTCTTCGGCTTATGGTATGATGGTCGATACTATCGCTAAAAGTATTGAAAATGAATCTACATTAATGTCTCTTCGAGAGGAATTCGAAGTGGTTAAAAGAAAGACCGAAATATGGGTTTCTGTTAGATCTTTGAATGCGATGATCAACAGTGGACGGGTTCCTCAATCTTTTCAGAAAGTGGCCAAACTGTTTAGCGTATACCCTTTAATATCTATGAATAAAGAGGGTAAGGCTATGATTGGTGGTGTCGCTTTTAGTTTTGACCATTCGTTGAGACGATTGGTCTCAAAATTAAAGAAGCGCTCTATTAAACGTTGTCAGGTTGTTCATGTTGGCGCAAATTATGATTCGCATCGATTGGAAGAGATGGTTCAGCAAAAAACAGAATATGAACTTTTACCTAGTGTTTCTGTTACACCTGTTATAGGAATATATGCTGGATTGGGAGCTGTAGGAATTGTTGTTGAGTATGAATAAAGTGCTATCATAATACACAAAATCAATATTAAATATACCACCAACTATCCATCGTTTTTAGTCTACTAAATCACTAAAAAATGATCTATTATGGATTTTGAGTCTGCTATCTTTAGGTATTTTGAACTACCCATCTTTTATGAGTTGCTTATTGGCGCATTTCTATTTTGGCTTTTGAGTCTTGTTCTAAAAAGAGTTGACTTTGTGGATGTACTGTGGGGGACTGCTTTTGTTTATGTTGCCATACGTGCATATCTCATGTTGCCAATCAGTGGGGCGATGGATTTTATCTTTACCTTCTTGGTTGTTTTATGGGGATTGCGATTGGCTGGTTACCTCTTTTTAAGGATGAAACCACAAGAAGATAAGCGGTATCAGGGATTTCGTGAGAAATATGGCAAAAATCGTTATTGGTGGATTAGCCTTTTTCAGACTTTTTTTCTTCAAGCTATATTGGTTTTTTTGATATCTAAGACGCTCAGAATATTCTATTTCAGTATAAAGGAGCTCTCTTTTTTTACCTGCTTTTTCTTCTTTCTTGGTTTGATTGTTTGGGTTGTCGGTTTTGTTTTTGAAACGATCGCAGATTATCAACTATATCAGTTTAAGAAAAAGAGTAGGGGCTTGTGTACACAAGGGTTGTGGGGAGTGTCGCGTCATCCAAACTATTTTGGTGAATTTGTGGTTTGGTGGGGATTTGGATTGATGGCTTTTTCGACTTTCTCTTTTGGCGCATTTGTAGGTCCTATTATTGTTTCATTCTTATTGTTGCGCGTTTCTGGTGTTCCGATGTTGGATCGTCACATGAAAAGTAGATCCGGGTTTGACCATTATAAGGGAGAGGTCCCGAAATTTTTCCCTCGTCGATTCAATATATTTAAATAGTGTTCTTGTTAATTTAACAGTATACCTAAAATCTTATTGCTATGAATAGTGAATGGTTAATCGTCTTCCTTGCTTATCTAATAGGTTCGGTCCCTTTTGGATTATGGATTACTAAATTAGTCTATGGGTTTGATATACGAACTAAAGGAAGTGGAAATATCGGTTCAACAAATGTAGGTCGATTTACTAGCAAATCATTTGCTTTATGGATTCAGATTCTTGATATGTTAAAAGGACTTGTGCCTGTTGCGCTTATTTTGTATCGTTTCGATATTCATCATGTTTTGGTTTATCGTGTTGCTTTTGCTACAGTAGTAGGTCACTGTTTCTCTATATTTCTCCTATTTAAAGGAGGCAAAGGGGTTAATACCTCTATTGGTGCATTGGTATGTATACTACCTATATCTGTAGCGATTGGAATTGGAGTCTATTTTTTAGTTAAGAAATTTTCGCACTTTGTTTCGATGAGTTCTATGTCGATGAGTATAAGTTGGATATTGAGTTCTTTGATTGTAGTACAGGATCCGAAACAAATAATATTTACTTCTGCCTTATGTATGGTTGTAGTCATTCGTCATCGGAAGAATATTATTAGATTGATGAAGGGAGAAGAACCAAAAACAAATATTGAGTCACATCAAATAGGATAAAAATATTCGGTTATCGTATTGGATCGTTCAAAACTAGTTCGAACCGTAGTTTATTATTTTAGTAGCCAAGATCAAATTTGTATTATTGTATTTATGTTATTTTGAAATACCGATGATGTGTTGTTTCAAGATAGTGTAAACTATAACAGTGAATTTAATTGATAAAACTGAAACAATAAACTAAGTCTAGATATGGTGCATATTCAAAAAGTCATTAGACAATTGTCAATAGGAGTGATAATATTTGCTTCTTTTGCTTTTGTTTCCCCTGCAAATGCTCAGGAAAGTTCCCTTAAAACACTTCATGATAAGGTGCTTCAAGATGCACGTATTTATCCAAAAGTAGAGATTGATTTTAACTCTACGGTAAAACTAATTGCAAAGGATGGTAGCCTTGAGGATCGTAAAAGTGATGCTAGTACACTTCGTCGATATCTTTTACCAATGGTTCAATATTGGTATTCTCATTCAAGTGATGTCTCTTCAAAAGAAAAAAGACGTATCATTTCTGCTGTTGATTACTGGTGTCAGAATCATATTATTTCAACGAATTGGACAAAAAGAGCTTTCGAAGAGCCTCGTATGGCTTCTGTATTAGGACTATTATTGGAGGATATTGATGGTGAAAAGTATGCCTCTCTTGTTCAAAATATGGCTACGATTGCAGAAGGTTCTTTTGGTAGTCGTATCAATGTGGATACGTACCAAGGAGCCAATGTTGGTTATCGACTAGATGGCATGTTGGGTTATGTGGCTTTAAGTCGTGATACTGTTGCAATGAGACATGTATACGAACAAGTTCATTTTACCTCAAGCTATCATAATCAAGGGCTGGGACTGCAATCAGATAATTCATGGTGGCAACATAATGGAGGTTCAGGTCAAGATTACTGGATTGGTTATGGTACAAGTTGGTTGCATGATGTCTTAAATTATGGGAAACGAACCCAAGGGACTAAATGGGAGTTGACCCCTAAGGCTCTTTGTACGATACAAAATGCAATTTTAGATGGTTTGTCTAGTCATTACTATCGTAATTTCTCGGATTATCATGTTTTGGGAAGACATACTACTAAAAAGGGAAGTTCTAATCAACCTCGTCACCTAATTCAATATATTAAAAGACTTCAATCTATAGGGGGAGATAATCTAAATCGCAATCAAGAGTTGTCTGCATTAGTGGAGCAGATTAAGAATGATCGCTATCCTTATAGAGCAAACTATTTTTATGATAGTAGTTTAATGGTATATCGCGAAGATCGATACTTTACTTCATTAAAGATGCGATCAGCCAGAACAACAGGCCCTGAGAGTGGGAATGGTAATGGAATGAAGAATTATCATTTTGGAGATGGTTCGTTCTTTGTAGTAAAGAGTGGTGATGAGTATAACAAAGTGAAGGTGGCTTTGAATTATCAAAATCTTCCAGGAACAACAGCCGAGGTTAAGTCTCAAAAAGATATCCCGCTGGTTGATTGGGGAAGAAATAATAAGAGTGTCAATAAATTTGCTGGAGGTTTGGTTCATGGTTATCAGGCCATTGCTGCTTTTCAGCAAGATAGAGAGAATGCTTTCTCGAATATACTTGCGAATAAGGCCTATTTCTATGAAAAAGACCAGATCCTTTTTACAGGAAATAGTATTAGAAAGAAGAGCTTCTCTGATTATAATGTTTCCACAAACATTAATCAGGCTATATGGAGAAGCGATATTCTTTATCGAGTTAATGGCGTGGAAGGAAAGATAAAGAGAGGAGAGTCTATTTCTAAAGTTTTTGAGGTGAAAGAGAATAGTTGGTTTATTCAGGATGGTGTAGGATATCTAATCGAGCCTCAAGATAATTCTCCCGTTTTTGTCTCTTTAGAAGCTACACAGAAGAGTGGTGATTGGAGTCTGTTGGATAAAGTGTATAAGGAAGGAGATGTTGAAAGGTGTGCGATTTTCTCTCTTTCAATTGACAATACCGATCAAGGGAAATATTGTTATACCATCTTTCCGACAATTGTTCCATTGGATATGCAGGCCCAACTTACTGAGACCTCATTAAAAGTGGTAGCAAACACAGATGTGGTACAGGCAGTGTATAGTAGTCATCGTAATCAGACCCAGGCTGTATTCTATCATGCAGGGTCATTGACTCTTCCTTCAGGATTGATTCTTTCTGTTGATAAACCAGTAATTCTTATTTGTCAAGAAAAAGAGAATGGAGTTGAGATTGTTGCTGCAGATCCATTGCAGTCACAGAGTCAAGTCTTTGTTACTGTAAATAGAGAGATGAAAACGAATTTGTTTGCTCGTCCTTCTGCTAATAAGGGAGAGTTTGTTTTAGAGGTTCCTATTGAGATGGGAGATTGGGCAGGGAAGCAATCTTCTCGTTTCTATCCTTACTTAAAACAGATCTCTCAAGCGACTCAAGATCTACTATATACCAATATGCTAAAGAGTGACAAACATTGGCAAATTGAACAGTATAAGGGAAACTATGTTACTGTGAAAGATGGAGAAATGGAGATAGAGGATGAGAAAGGATGTACTATTTGGTTTAAAAAAGAGCTGCATGGAGATATTGCCGTAGAGTATGATGTCGTGGTGATCTCTAATGGAGGGAAACATGATAGAGTAAGTGATCTGAACTGTTTCTGGATGGCACAAGATTCAAGACAGAAAGATTTTTTCAACCCGACTCCTAAAAGGGTTGGTAAGTTTTATGATTATAATGAGTTAGAATTATATTATGTCGGTTTTGGTGGGCATGATAATTCAAGATCAAGGTTTCGTAAATATACCGGTAACTTCGATAGACCAATGCCTTTAGAGTATGATTATAGAACGAAACCATATCATATTGTTCCAAATAAAAAAAGTACTGTAAGGGTTGAGGTTCGTGGTCATTGGGTACGATATAAGAAGGATGGTATCTTAGTCTATGAGATGTACGATCCAACTCCTTTGAAACATGGTTATTTTGGATTTAGAACTGTGAATAATCATATGAAGATCACCCGTTTTGATGTTTTTCAATTGAAATAAAATATTTAGGCATCCATATTCATTTGGATGCCTTCTTTTTGTCTGTGTTTTTAGTCCTTTTCTTTCCTTGAAGGTCATGCTATCTGCAAAAAAATAGGAAAACGTAATGTCCCAACATATCTAAGTTCAATTGTCTTTCAATGCTCTATGAATCTTCCCCTTTAAACTAATGATGTTTCTTATAATTTAAATAACAGAAAACTATCTCCTATGAAATGGCTGAAAAGTAATTCATTGTCTTTTTTATTGACTTTATGATATATCCCACAATATAGTAATCGATTATTCGTTTATTTTGTAGAGTTGCTGTAATCCATAATCTTCTTTCTTTTTAAGACTACGTCTTTCCATTATAAATGGTCTAAGCCTCAACCTTTTTATTGAGATCATAATGATGAGTCTATTGCTACTTCATATAAATCTTTCTCCGTTTTTTGCTTATTTCTCTAGAGGCATATACTTGCTGTGTTTAACAATTAAAAATATATTACTCTATTGTGGTTTCGAAGAACTTTGTATTTGTATTGTGAAAATAAATTAATTATTGTTGTATTAAAATTAAGTTAATAACGGTAATTTAATCATGAACAATCCCTATATTGGGGCTGAAATAACAAATTACAGTTCGAAAACACGGTTCTAAGTATCAGCTATATTTTTTTTATTAGCTAATCCATTGATTTAAAAATATTAATATTATCAAACATACTAGCTATATCTTTAACATATTTACCACTGTGTTTGTGGAAGTTGTTGAAAAGAATAACATGTCACAGACCTTTCGGATAAAGCTATGGCAAATAATCTCCCTCTATCTCAACTTCCTTTATTTATTAGATTCCGGCTCAATGAAAAGGTGAAATGGAGAATAAATAACATAATGATGCACTACTTCTATAGTGAAAGAGCCAAACTAAGTACAATTAAATTAAAGTAAAGAATGATTAAGCGTATAAAGAGAGTTTTATTTTTAATGATAGCGATGACTGCTATCCTTTTACTTTGTCGAATCCTATTTTTCATATATAGCTTTTCGCTGTTCCAAAATATTCCTTTAAATCAGCTGATTTATTGCTTTTTATTAGGAGGGCGGTATGATATAGCTACAATATTTCTTGTAAATACACCTTTAGCGATGTTTCTGCTTTTATCTGATCATATTTTATCAAAGAGGTGGTTTAAATATCTTTTAACAAGTTTATTTGTTGGGGCTAATACACTGATCATCATAGCGAACCTTGTGGATGTGTTTTATTTTCCTTTTACCTTAAAAAGAATGACCTATTCAATCTTTGATTATCTAGGGACACAGGCAAATATGGACACATTAGGAGTTGAATTTCTTATAACATATTGGTATGGTTTTTTACTATTAGGCGTTCTACTATTTGCATTAATTTCTATTTTTCGTTACGCTTATTCTAGATATAATCAATCGAAGCAGATAGAAATGAAGAAGAACAAATGGGTATATCTTCTATGTTTTCTACTATTATGGGGAATCGGAATAAAAAGTCACTTAAATATCTTTGCCCCACAATTAGAGACTATAGATGCCGTGGAGCTTACCGAAGACCCTATTGCTGCATCTATTTCATTGAATTCGGCTTATAGTCTGATTGAGAGTTATTCCCAACACTATATTAGAATAGGAGATTGTGAAAGAGAAAATGGTCGAAATAGGACGAAAGGAATAGAAGATGAGGTGAAAAAGAAGAATGTAGTGATAATTATATTAGAGAGTTTTACTGCAGAGGCTTCTAATCGTCTGAATCCCACAAGTCCTGGATATATGCCTTTTTTAGATTCTCTGATGCTTGATAGCTATTATTATACCAAAGCCTCTGCTAATGGACGTAAAAGTATGGATGCACTTCCTGCTATCTTTGCCGCTATTCCTGCGATGCAAACCCCATATATATTACAGCCAAAGAGGGAGAAAATTGTATCTCTTCCAAGTTGTTTGGATTCATTAGGCTACCAAACCTATTTCTTTCATGGTTCCCATAATGCAACGATGGGATTTCGTGATTTTTGTAATTTCTGTGGGGTACAAAACTACAGAGGTTTGGATGAATATCCATCTCCATCAGACTTCGATGGAACTTGGGGAATTTGGGATGAACCCTATTTGAATTATATGGCCAAAGAGTTAGATGATGGACCGAAACCTTTTTTTTCTACTGTGTTTACTCTCTCTTCACATAACCCTTATGTACTTCCTAAAGAGTATAAGGGGATTTATCCTGAAGGGAAGGATGGTATCGAGCCAACTATTTCCTATTCAGATCATGCATTACGTATGTTTTTTGAGACAGCAAGTAAGATGTCATGGTACAACAATACTCTTTTTGTAATTACAGCAGACCATTCCATAAAAGCGTGGAATAAAAATTATGCGACTTCTGAAAAGGCGTATCACATTCCCCTTCTTTTCTTTGATCCTGGTGCAAAATTAAAGGGAGTTAGTCAGGAGCGTGCCCAGCAAATAGATATATTTCCTACCGTCATGGGATATCTTAATATCCCAATTAGGAGAGAGGTTCCAGGACATAATCTATTTGATCCTCATGAGAAGAAATTTTCTGTAAATATTATCAACGAATCTTATCAATTTATCTTCGATAATATGCTATATCGTTATGATGGAGAGAAAATGATTGCAATCTATGACTTAGATTTAGATCCAAAAGAACAACATAATCTGCTTTCTAAAGAGCATGTTTATCAATCAGATATTACAGTTATGAAAGCATGGATTGATAAATATAAAAGATAGATACATAAAGAATTTCTGTGTGCTATGGCTACAGGGTGGATGGAAGATAGACAACCATGATGACCTATATGGCAGATGTTACTTGTCTAGATAACTGCTCATCTGGCTAAAATAAAATATAATTAAACAAATAATTATGTCTATAGAAATTAGAGAGATCACAACCAAAGGGGATATAAAGAAATTTATTAGATTCTATACAGATTTATATAGAGAAAATAAACAGGTGGCTTTCCCTCTTCATATAGATGAAGATAAAAGTCTTAGAAAAGGAAATCCGGCTCTAAAGTTTTGTCGTGTAAGGTACTGGATGGCATGGGAAGATCAAAAACCTGTAGGGCGAATTGCTGCTATTATAAATACACGAGAACAAGAAAAGACCAATAGAAAGATTGGTCGTTTCGGTCTATTCGATTTTGTAGATGATATACAGGTGTCTGAACTATTGATGAAACAAGCTTGTAGATGGCTTAAGCAAGAGGGAGTGGATACCCTTCATGGCCCTATGGGGTTCACTGATATGGATAGACAAGGGTTGCTTATTGAAGGGCATGATAGGGCCGGTACCATGTCTACAAACTATAACTTCGATTATTATGAGAAGCATATTAATGCGCTAAAGTTTTCTAAAAGTACAGATTGGATTGAGTTTCTAATCTATCCAGATGCAGACATTCTTGCACGTATTAAGTCGCTTTCAGACCGTTGTAAGAAGATACATAAACTTAAAAGTGTTAAATATAAATCACATAAGAAGTTAAAAGAACGTGCTGATGAATTCTTCTCATTGATCAATAATGGTTACAGCGATCTTTATGGTTATGTGTCATTGAATGAGGAGCAGAGAAAGTATTATACGGAGTGCTATCTTAGTTATGTACACCTTGATATGATTAGTATTGTAGTTGACGAAAAAGATAGAATGGTTGCTGCTGGAGTTGCAATGCCTTCGCTAACTGATGCGCTGCAAAAGGCGAAAGGAAAACTATTGCCTACAGGGATTTATCATCTGTACCGTGCAATGAAGAAGAGTGATTGTGTAGACCTTTGTCTGATTGCGGTGGATAGAGATTATCAAGGGAAAGGAGTAAATTCTATTATCATGTACGATATTACTAAAGGAGCTATGGACTTAGGAATAACCAAAGCAGAGACCAATATTGAATTAGAAGACAATACGAATATTCATCAAATGTGGAAGTTCTTCAATGGAGAACAGCATAAAAGAAGACGTTGTTATATCAAAAAAATATAATCAAAATATTTAAGCCCTCATATCCTTTATGAAGGGCTTACTAAAAGTGAATGTTATGGCTACAATACTCATTACAGGAGCTACAGGTTTTGTTGGTAGTGCTTTGGTTGAAAAATGTTTAGAATATGGGCATGAGGTGTATGCTGGAATTCGGAGTACAAGTAGTACTGGCCATCTCGATAACGAAAAAGTAACGTTTATTACATTAGATTTATCAAACACGATGCAGATGTCTGATAGGTGGAATGAACTATCGAAGAAAGGTGAAAATATAGATTACGTAATTCATGCTGCAGGAGTAACCATCGCATCAAAGCAACAATATTTTGATGAGGTAAATGATTTCGGTACTCGGAATCTCTACAAAAGTTTTTTAATACTGCATCAACGACCTACAAAGTTTGTTTTTATTAGTAGTCTTGCAGCAGTAGGCCCAGGAGATCCAGTGACCAATAAGCCTATTTCGAAGGATCAAGATCCGGAACCTATTACTGCATATGGTAGAAGCAAAAGAGCTGCTGAGAAGTTTCTTTTAGGGCAAACAGAGATATCTACTACCATTATTAGACCTACTGCTGTATATGGGCCACGTGATAAAAGTTTCTTACAGATCTTTAAAGCTATTCGTTGGGGATTCGAGCCTTATATGACCTCTCCCAAACAACAACTGTCTTTTATTCATGTGGAGGATCTTGTAGTAGTAATTATAATGTTAACAGTTGACGCAAACAATCAAAAGGTTTATCATTTATCGGACTCATTTAATTATACTCTTCACGATTTTATGCTCATTGTAAAGCAGGTATTGGGAGTTAAAACGATCAAGATAAAGATCCCGTCTCTTGTTCTACGTGGATTGGTTGAAATGATCGAATTTAAAATAAAACTGACAGGAAGAGCTTCTGATCTTAATCGAGATAAACAGAAAGAGTTGATCGCGAATAATTGGGGCTGTGATACAGAAATGTTATACCATGAGGTGGATTATCATCCTAAATACTCCTTATCAGATGGATTAGTGAATGTACTTCAATGGTACAAAAAACAACGGCTATTATGAAATATATTATGTTATCGATTCTTTGTTTCATTTTGTATGGATTTTCATATCCAACTCCTACAAAGGAGAAAAATATGTTATTTTATATCCAGAGAAGCAAGAATAAAAATACTGTCATCTATCAAGCGAATTATGATTCGAATGGATGGCTTGATCCTCTAAAACCGGTCAATATTTATTGGAGACTCTATGAAGAAGGAGAGAAGGTCGAAGCATTAAATCGTATTGAGAAGAAGTATGCTTATGGACTAGAGACCTATTTGGAAAGGAATAATACATTTCGTGTTATGTTAGTCGCTCATAAAGAGGTTGTCTTAAAACTTATCCAAAAAAAGCCTTTCCAAGCAAAAGTATATTGGAAAGAGAAAGGGGAGGAGATGCAAAGCTTACACCATCTTTTTATTCATGCTGACGATAGTGCTCTTTGGCCCAAGGTATCATCGATTGAAATATTTACCTTTTTAACCAATTCAAACACATTGCAAAAGAGGACGGTTATGGTTCCTGATTAACGTCGATTGAAACATACCTTTTAGTATCTCATTTCATTTGTTCCTCTAATTTATTCTATCTTTAAGGATTAATACAATACTAAACTAATTTAAACACACAAAAATCCAATTATGAAAATCTGGGCTCAGTGGGTTGCTATATCTGCATTGTTTGCAGGATGTTCTACTCAAAAAGAAAAAGAGGTTAAAAGACCTAATGTTATCTATATCTTGGCTGATGATATGGGCTTTGGTGATATTGAAGCTTGCAATACAGCATCGAAAATAAAAACCCCAAACTTAAACAAGATCGCACAAGAAGGGGCCCTCTTTACTGACATGCACTCCTCTTCGGCTGTATGTACTCCTACACGATATGGAATTATTACAGGACGTTATAATTGGCGTTCAAACTTAAAGAATGGTGTTACTTGGGGGGAGAGTAAGGCACTAATTGATTCTTCTAGAACTACCGTTGCCGATCTATTTAAACGTAGAGGTTATCATACGGCTTATATCGGGAAATGGCATTTAGGATGGGACTGGGGAATGAATTCAAATAATGAAATTGACTTCACAAAGCCAATAACAAACAATCCAAATGATCTAGGATTTGATTATGCATATGGACATGCTGCCTCGTTAGATATACCTCCATATGTTTACGTTGAAAATGGTAAAGCGACAGCGATACCTAAGGAGAAGATCGACGGGACTAAAGGGTATGGATTTTATCGTAAAGGTTGGATTGCTCCTGACTTCAAGATCGAAGAGGCTACACCAAACTTCTTTAATAGAGCAAAAAAATATATTGCAGAGAGAGCATCAAAGAAAGAGTCTTTCTTTTTGTATCTACCTATCCCATCTCCACACACTCCTATTGTGCCAACCAAAGAGTGGCAAGGAAAGAGTGGTTTAAATCCTTATGGTGATTTTGTTATGATGATCGACCACTATGTGGGTGATTTGGTTGCAGAGTTAAAAAAGCAAGGAATTGATGATAATACAATGATAATCTTTACCTCTGATAATGGATGTTCTCCAATGGCTCGTTATGATGTGCTGAAAGCAAAAGGGCATGATCCAAGTGCGAACTACAGAGGTCATAAAGCAGATATCTTTGAAGGGGGGCATCATATACCATTTATTGTTCGTTGGCCTGCGATGATTAAGCCAAATACTAAAGTAGATCAAATTAGTTGTACCACAGACTTTATGGCAACGGTGGCAGATATTCTTCAACTTAAAATGCAAGACAATGAGGGCGAAGATAGTTATAGCATGATGCCAATTCTTATGGGGGATGACTCGGATCATTACCAAAGAGACTACACAATACATCACTCTATCAACGGAAGCTTTGCCATTCGAAAAGGCGATTGGAAACTAGAGTTATGTGCAGGTTCTGGTGGATGGTCTGCACCTAGACCGAAGAAAGCCAAAGAGATGAATCTTCCAGATGTACAATTATATAATATTGCAACGGACCCTCAAGAGACAACGAATGTCTATAGAGAACATGCTCAAGTGGTGAAAGATCTTTATGGACAACTGATCGAATGTATCGATAATGGAAGAAGCACTCAAGGAGTGAAACAGAAAAATGATGAAGGCTATAAAGGGTGGAATCAGCGAAAAAAACTTAATGACTTAAAAACAGAAATAACCAATCTGTAGATATTAAAAAAGCCTATCAATAGTTTCATATTGATAGGCTTTCTACCCTCCTTTCATACTTTCTGAATTTTAACAGTGTTCGGTTGAACAATAATAACTAAGATTTAGGCAATCGCAGCATCTGCTTCACTCTTGCAACAGTAACTACAACAATTTACATCCATATATTCGACACGAGCACTATCTAAAGCCATATCTACACTCTTATAAGCTCCAATATATCTTCGATCGATACTACCAGGAAGGAAAGGACAATCTGCTGTATGCACTTCATGTGCACCATCTTTCTGATTTTGGTGGTTGATATAGTAACTCTTCATAATTCATCCGTTTTGATTTATTTAGCTTTTTGAAAATACGATAATCTAATTACTTCCAAGCTGATAAACATCAAAAAAAGTCGTTTTAGCATATTGTTTTACAACACATATCTTTGCATATAAGAATTGAATCCGATCTACGAACCTCACAGTGTTGCCCATTAGACCGTATTGTTTTAAGGTGTATCCATAAGAAATAATCGCTTAAAGTATAGAATATGGATGCATCATTTTAGATATTGTACAACATGTTCTGTCCCTTAAAAGCCTTTATAAGTTTGTTCCAAAATGGAAATTAAACTATAATTCCTTTTTTCTGTACAATTACCTCCTATGTGAAGGTGTACTTATTTCGATATTGTTGATATTATATCTATAAAACATAAAATTAAATGAAGCAAATCATTAGAGGACTTGTCGTGCTACTGTTTTTATTCTCCATCTCTTTGTGTAATGCACAGTCGAAGGAGGATGGGATAACCTATTTTAGGAGTTATTTTAAGAACCATACTTATCGAGATCATGAGCTGAAAAAAGCAAAACCATTAGAGACTTGTCTTAGTACTATTCAGGCAGATGGTAGCTTTAGTGATCTTCAAAGTGCTGAAACGGATATTATGGATCATAAGAAATATCTTAATAAATATAGTACAGCTCAAAAAGAGGTAGGGGCACTCACTAGCGATGCCATGCTTCGTGTTTGGAGGATTGCAGATGCAATCCAAAGAAAAAGGATATCCGAAACACAGATACGTGATGTGAAACCCAAACTTTATCAAGCAATAGTTCGCTATGGAAATATTGAACTATTGAGAGGTTCAATCACTGCTTCCCGCTTTCACCTAAGTTGTTTTATTATTCCAACTTCCGCAGTGAATACCTATTTCATCTTTTTTGATGACATGGAAGAGGTGGAAAATGGAACAAATACAGATACTACTCTAGCTAAAGTAAACAAAACCCTTAAAGATTTAAGCTATCAATCATGGAGCCAGCCTTTCCGTAATGATGATACAGATAACCATGTGGTAAGTATTGAAAGGTTTAGAAACCACGTATGGTGGGTTGGTGGTAATGCTTTAGCATATCGATCTTTGCTACCCACTGCTGCGGCGATGAGTTCAACACCTATGATGGATGTACTTAGTACTGTTGCGCAACGATCATTATCATCCGTGGCTCAAAATACAATAGATACTGATTTTTGGACAGAAGGAATCACTGCTGATGGTGCGGGATGGGGTCATGGAAGACAGAGCATTGTATGGGGATATCCTATCGATGGGACCCTTGCCGCTTTAAGCCTCTTGGAATATTTTGAGCCTACAGTCTGGAAACAGAGGCTAACGGCAGAAAATAAGAATGCTATTCTTGGTTATATCAGAGGTAGCTCTTGGTATTATTATCATGGTTTTATCCCTACAGGGCTAGGTCGTACTGGAATGAACTACAACCAAACGAGCCCATCGATTATTAAATCAGATAAGGTGATCAATAAGATATTATCTAAATGGGGTCAAAATTTTGGACAAGAGGAGTTACATGAATTAGAACAGTTTCATCAAGAAGCACAAAAGAAACATCTTGCGATGGAAGGAGCGAATAAGGAGGTATACAATGGAACTCGTTGGTTCTATAACAATGATGATTTGATTAAAAAGAATGATCATAGTTACCTTTTTATTAATACAGCATCTTATCGTACGGATGGAACAGAGTCCGGAATTACGGAAGGAGACAAATATAACTTTTATACTGATCTAGGTTCTACAATATTTTTAAAGGATGGTGGAGAACAGATGCGCTCGGTAGGAGCTTGGAATATTACTTCGATACCAGGAACTACCGTTCGTCAAAATGTAGACCCTATTGTGGCTAGAACCAACTGGAGTGGTTATACTAGTGCTCTGAACTTTTCAGCTGGAGCTACTCATGGAGCAGAAAATGCAGTGGTAGGATACCAAATGGAGGTGATGGATGCTAAAATGAGAGAGGAAGGAATAAATCATGACCCAAAAGATCCGAATCCGTTTCTTTATGGAGTCAGAGCGTTCAAATCATATTTTATGTTTCATGACTACATGTTGGCTTTAGGTAGTAATATTCAAAATATAGACACAACACAAAAGGGGGATATATGGACTACTATCGAACAAACAGCATGGGATAATGATATTGTTTGGTGGGAAGATATCCACAATATAAAGCAGGCGTCAAGCGAGACGACTCATACTTTTAGTAAAGATGGTGGCAAGCTTATTGGTGCAGCTCAGTCTGATAAATTTGCTTATGCAGTACTTCCACAATGGACTACAGGGGACATCATCCTTAAAGCGGAAAAACGTAAGACTAATTGGAAAGAACTGAATTATCATAATAGAAATAGAACAGATATGCAGGAGGAAGCCAATGTCTTCCATCTCTATATCAATCATGGTAAAGAGGTGGTTGATGGTACCTATGCTTATGTCGTTTATCAAGGAGAAAACAGTGCACAACAGGCATTTGCAAATAATCCAATTACCATTCTACAAAATAGTAAAGAGATTCAAGCAGCTAAAAGTAATTTAAGTGAGGCGATGGGGGTGGTATTTCATACAGCAAACAGTCGACTTGAATATGACCAATTTACGATTACTTCTGATCATCCTGCGGTACTGCTTTTAGAATCCGTTGATGGACAACTGTATATTACAGTAAACGATCCAATTGTTTCAAATGATTTAGATAGTTTGACTTTAACTTTAAATGGAACTCTTTGGAGTCAACATTTTGATGAAACCTTCATTACACTAAAACTAAATACTGGTCATCATGCTGGCAAACCAGTATGTTATAAAGTCGATACTTCGGGTAGTGCGGTACAAGTGGAAGAGGATATTGTAAATAGTGTCGTTCCTTTGGTTCAATCTAACTCTTTAACCTTTATTCAAGAGGGTAGCGATCATATGATTTATAGTAAGAAACAGATGAGAGAGTTGTCTCTTTTTAACTGCAAGGGACAAAAGCTCTTTTTTAATAGAAAAGATACTTTTGAAACAAAACTTCCTTCACTTCAAAATGGAATATATATTGTAAAGGCTCTCTTAGAAGATGGCAATTACGAAACAAAGAAGATTAAAATATAAATCAATAATAAGTTCCTCCTTCTCTGTTTATCTTACAAAGAGAGAAGGAGGATTTTTTTTCGAATTTTAGCAAGATCTATCTGCTTGCATTACATAAGATCCTCTTTTAATGCATAGAATTGTATCAGAAGCTTCCTTTTTTCATAACTTTATGACACGAAAAAGAAAGTGTCAAGACAATGGAAAATCATATAAAACTGACCGCAGAGCAGCAGCGAGTGGTAGAGATAAGAAAAGGAACACACTACATTATAGCACCACCAGGTTCTGGAAAAACAGAACTACTTTCACAGTGGATTACCAACTTATTGAAAGAGGGGGTCGATGAGCAGGAGATCATCTGCCTTACTTTTACGATTCGTGCGGCCATCGTAATGCGAGAACGAATTAATCAATATCATCCTAATATGAAGATAATGGTGGGAAATATTCACCATTATTGTAGTAATTTTCTCTTTAAAAATCAGCTGGTTGGACGACATAGGCAGATTATTGATGGGGACGATCAAATCAACCTCTTTCAGGAGATTATGGACGATTTGAATTTAAGAATTGTCTATAAACGTGGCTATAGTACCAAAGATGTAAAAGCGGGAGACATGATACGAATCAATACTTGGTTCAATCAATCCAATCTGAATATAGACGAATCATTAAGAAGTTCCGACAATATCGTAAAGGTGCTAAATGAGGAGAATATGCACAAAGTATCTCAGGTGTGCAGTAGATATGAGCAACTCAAAAAGAACTATCACCTATTAGATTTTGATGATATCCTAAATCTTACCTACCATTATCTTGACCAGAAAGATAAGGTCTACCAAATGGCACATTACTCGTGGGTTGAGGTTGACGAGGTGCAAGATCTAACTCCTCTTCAGCATGCTATCATTGAAAATATTTCTCAAGGAAGCACCAAACTGTTTTTTGGAGATCCATCTCAATCGATATTCTCTTTTATTGGTGCCAAACACCACAATTTCTTGTCAGAGTTAGAGAAAGTGAAAAAAGAGGATTCTGCATCTATTCATACACTTCAAACTAATTTTAGATCTCCTGATTACCTTCAAAAGGTGTTTAATACGTATCAAGATCATAATTTCCCATCGGCTCACGTACTGCCACAAAAGTCTTTTATCACAACGGAAGAGCTCCCTGCAATGGCCACTTGTATAAGACATATCAATAGTCAATATGCGAATTTTGAGCAACAGTTTATTGTAAATAAAATTATTCCTTGGTTAATCCAACAAGAAGATCGTCGAACAGCAATTCTTGTGAGAACAAACAATGAAGCTAGTGAGATCGAGAGTTATTTTAAAGAGAAAGCCCTTCCTTACTTTATGATTTCAGGAAAAGACTTTTTCTCTCGCAGAGATATTAAGGATGCCATGGCATTGATGTCGATATTAATTGACCCCATTGACTATGTATCTTGGAGTAGGGTGATTTCTCGATTTATTTCTGGAATGACTTTGAAACAGTCTCGACGATTCATTAAAGACCTTCAAGAGTGTGGAATGAGTCCTGATGAGATCGGAAAAGATAGAAGTGTGATCGATGTGATTCGATATAACATCAGTCTTAAGAACGATACTCTAGTGGTCTTTGATACCGAAACGACAGGGAAGGACGCTTCCGAAGCTGATATTATACAACTTGCTGCTGTCCGAATGAAAAATGGAGAGGTCATCGGCGAGTTTAACAGATATATCGACACCGATAAGTCGCTAGAATCGACCCAAGAGATTCATCAAATATCCCGACAAGTATTAGACCAGAAAGGGGAGAGTCCTCAGCACGTTTTCGAGGCATTTTGTGAATTTGTTGAGGAAGGAGATATATTAGTCGCACACAATATTGCATTCGATATGGAAGCACTAAATACCAATATCGAAAGAAGAACGATCGACATTCCTCATTTTCAGAATGATTGCTTTGATACCCTTTCAATGGCTCGTAAGATATACCCTACAGAGAAATCTTACCGACTAGAGTATCTGATAGAACGTTTCGATTTAGAAGGGGTTAATAGTCATGATGCTTTGGACGATGTTCATGCTACTTGTAGCTTTATTCGTCATACAGAGCCAAGGGTAGAGATTCTGTCTCAAAACTTAGATCAATGGTTCGCCCAAAGTGAGAACATCCGTATCGTCCAAAAGATAACAGAAGAGGTGATGAATATCTATCAGGCAAGTAAGATATGGATGGAGAGAGAGATGGATATATTGGAATATATTGAAGGGGTAATCGGAGATGGAATGTATATCGATTCAGATATTGATCTTGAGAAATGGTTTAACCATATAGCATATATAACCAAAGACAAATCGTATAAAAACCTCAAGGAGGCTCTCTATGATTTAATTCCATTTTATCGAAGCTGTAAAGAGGTAGATCTATATTTTGGAAAGGAAGATGTTCTGATATCTACGATTCATAAGGCAAAGGGTTTAGAGTTTGATAATGTGATCATTCCCAATGTCTCAAGTCAAAAATATCCCACCTTCTATGAAGTAAATAATGAGGGGGAGAAAGAGGCCGCACGACTTCTCTATGTAGGAATTACTAGAGCAAAAAAGCGTTTGATTTTGACCTACTGTGGGGACGTACGATCTCTGTCATCATTTTGTGCTAAAACAGCCAAGTTATTTAATCGAAGATCTATTGAGCCAGAGCAAATTCTCTAGTCTTCTATTAGAAGTTTAAAGAGAATATATTTCTCAAAACAAACTGCTTTCAATAAGTATAAGAGGATATTTGTGAACCAAATGTCCTCTTAATGATAAAAATCCTATCATTTGATCCATTACTCCCATGCTTCTTTTGTCTTCTTATTGCTTCGAAAATATATATAATTAGGTACTCGAATAGAGTTTGTCCGTTGGGATTCTCTATGAAAGATATCCTATTCCAAACATGTTTTAGAACTATATCTTGACTAGTAGACTGCCCTTTTAAACAATGTTTGAAAGGTAGTTCCTTTACCCTTTGGTTACCCTTCAGTTACCCTTTGGTTACTCAAATAGTAACCAAAGGGTAACTGAAGGGTCTCTATAGAGTATCTAAATAACGGTCTATCTTAGGTTCTTTGGAGGCACTTTTCATACAATGAAGTTTGTTTTTAGATGCTTTATAGTCTTTAAAATGATGGTTTTTGTCGTTATATGGTTCATCGATTACGAGGAGAAACGATGGGTGTGTTTAGATCCAAACGCTATGTATGAAACTATTACAGAGTGGTTCAGAAATAAAAGAAAAGCCTCAAAAATAATGTAGATCCAATCATTTGGTGTCGACCTACCTTTTAAAGGCTTTTCTTTTTCATAATGTCTATTTTTTAGAGTGTCATATCTACTTGGTTTATAAGAATGGCATGGTTACTTTAGTTTGAGAGAATCCTCTTTAATATACTTCGTAAAATAGAGTGAAGTAATTGCGATTAATATTCCAAAAGCAAATGGGATACGCCAACTGATACTAAATAAGATTCCGCCAATAAATGGGATTATAACGGCCGAGATATGGTTGATTGTAAAGCCTACTGCCATAGAAGAACCAATATCTTTGGGATCGGCTATTTTTTGGAACCATGTTTTAATACCCATAGAGAACGGAAAGAAAAGGTGATCGAGTACATATAGTGCTGCAATAATATATCCGTTTTCAAAGATGGCATATCCAGAGAAGATTAAGATCAATGCAATATATTCAATCTGAAGCATTCGCTTCTCTCCATATTTATTGATTAAACGAGCAATGGCCGGATTCGCAAAGTATCCAATGATATTGTTTATAATGAAAAGTAGTGTAACCCACTTAATTGAGAAGTGGTACATCTGAACAAGCATAAACACAGAAAAAACGACAAATATCTGACGTCTTGAACCACTTAAGAAATTCAGAACATAGAATAACCAATATTTTCTTTTAAAGATGATCTTCTTGTGTTGTTTGTGTTTTAGTTTTTGGGTTGGGTCAAATGTAAAAGCCCAGATCGAAACGAGGATGACAAAACCACCAAATACCATATAGTTGTATTCGAAAGTCATGAATGGGATTGTGGAAAATATCCATATCATCGCTCCTGCAATAATGTTGGCTAGTGCAGCATAACTTTTGGTCTTCCCAATTACCAATGCCGCTTCATTAGGAGGAAAATATTGAAGGGTAAGAGACTGATTGGTTGTTTCGTAATAGTGAAATCCTGTAGACATCAATAGGGTAGTGGCAATCACTCCAATAAACGAGTCGAAGATTCCTGTAAATACAACTCCTACCCCCATTAATAAGACAGAAAGGGATGCCAATCGGTGTTCTTTGATTATTAAAAGAAGATATACTACCAGAAGGGATAGAAAGCCAGGAATTTCTCTTATTGATTGGATTGCTCCAACTTGGATACTATTTAAATGAACTTGATCGACCGCAAAATTGTTAAAGAGCGTACGCCATGCTTGAAATCCTATTGCTACTGTAAAAGACAGTACAATAAGATATCGGTACATAGGAGATTTTTGGAAGTTAATTGACATAATATAATGGTTGATATTTTAATCAGATCCTTTTTAATCTAAAAAAGGAGTCGCAATTTATAAAAAAATGAAATGCAGAGTTCGATTATTAAAGATGTTTTTATCTCTTTTTGTGATATGTAGTCCGTTTTCAGGAACTATCTGTTATGCACAGTATACTCCCCCTTTACCTCCATCGAAGCCTAGTGGGACTCCTGTCTTTAATAAGAACTCTCCTCCTAATTTTCAAAAAATTGAGTACTCCAAAGAAATTACACATAAAGAGCTGTTCGAATTGTACTGTTCTGTTGATGATGTGGATGGCAAAGTTACCGAAGTCGAAGCTGTATTCACTTACGATAACCGTAAAATGAAAATGACTTTTAATTCTAGTCTTGGGCAATGGGAGTTATCTCGTTCTTTTAATGCTCCAGGAAAATATGAGTTTTTTCTTGTCGCAAAAGATGATGGTGCTGGTATGTCTACCTCTAGTCAATATTTTGTGACCGTTGTTGCAGCGATGCCATCAGATAAACAGACGGTTGCACATAGTGTTACTTCTAACTCTTTGATTGTTGATTATATGCCAGAAGATAGGAATACAGATTTCTTTCATTTGACTGTATATGAAAAAGATGAGGAGCATCATGTCTTTTTTGATCAGCGTTTGAAAATCAGCTTACATCAGAACTTACATGTAGAGGTCGAGGGATTAAATCCAAAGACGATCTATCATGTTGATATTGTCTTTGAAAATGATTTTAAAAAGACATCTTATTCTCACCTTAAACAAATTACGACCTCAAGGGCTACACCCGAATTTCGGGTTGAGTTGATTGCTCCTCAGCAGGAGTATGATGAGTTTAGAGTTTGGGGAGAAGTCTTACAGGTAGAGGTGGAAGGGTCAAATTTAGAAAGGGATATAAGTGTAAAATTGGATAACCATATGAGATGTTCTTTAGATAATATTTCGTGGTCTGATATAGGCGAAATGGTTACGGTAGTAAAACAGGATGCTGGGGTCCAGACTACATTATATTTCCAATGTAAGCATGAAATCTGTGGTTTTTTTAAACATAAGATTGAATTCAAATATGATGAAGCGTTTGATCCAACGATTATTCAATTTGAAAGAGAAGTCGTTGCTCCTTTTTCTAAAACGGAATTTGAGGTAGATAAGATAAAGAAAACCAATAGAGGGACGTACCAGGTACATTGGACTAATAGGGGAACGGATTTTAGTGATTACGATGGGGTTTATTTGATCGTTAGTACAAAGGATGATGTCTCTTTTGATCCATCTGTTTTAAATAAGAATGGAATCTATTATGCTGTCGATCTATCTTCGTCTACTAGAGATTATGAGATTCTACCACCTTTTCATAGTAGAAAGATGTTTGTATCTATTCTCCCATATAAAAGAATTGAAGAAGAGGTCGTTTCTATAAGAAGAGGTTACAAAATGTCTAATAAGATCTATGAAGGATACCTTTGTTCTATTCCTGAAATATCTCTTTCTGTTTTTCCTGCAAAACAATCAGGGGGTATGAAAGGTTTATGGCTTGAGTGTTTTAATACCCACTCATACTCTCTTGATAGAGATAAAATAAAGGTTCTTCTCTTTGATGAAAGTGGCAATCTGTATAGAGAATGTTCCAATATTGATTTTACTCCCAGAGATGAAAATGAACACACTCTATTAAGAGATTTACATTCTGTCGATTATGGTTTGTCAAGTTGCTTGGTTGCGGTATATTATGAGAATTATCTTGTGGACTATTTAAGATTCGGGGAAGCCCAGTGGAAGAATAATGCAGTTATGGGTGATTTAAAACCGATGGAATGGGATGATGCAGTCCAAAAATTTACCGTAAGTAATAGTGATCCATATTTTATATTCGAGAAGAAAATATTGGATGGTTCATTCGTGAAGCGTTGTCGTTTAGGGCACCTTGGAACTGCGGGTCTTTGTTTTGAGAACAGTGAAAATTCATATTTAGTTTGGAATGGAACCGATCCGAATCATTTTAATAGTGTTAAAAACTGGGGGCACGATATTAAAGAGTATCACAATCTTGAGATCTCTAGCCAATTTAAATCTGTTACTTTAGATGAGAAGTTACACTGTAATTCATTGACTTTGCATAAAGAGACGAAGCTTTATGGGTTGGATAAAATTGATCCATCGTGCTTTTTTTCTCGCGAACTTGTCATAGAATCAAACCAGTGGTACTACTTCACCCCCTCATTGAGTTGTCAAGATATTGGTTCTTTTGAACCAAATTTTGGAGAAGTCTATATTAAGAGGTTTAGTGATGGGGAGTGGGTAGATGTTGATCCCAAGTGCTCTTTAAAAGAGAATGAAGGGTATATCATTTTTTCGAACCAAGATGACCTCCATATATCGAGTTCAAGTACTCTAAATAAGATGGATTTTAGACTACAATATGATATGGTACCCTCTTTACAAAAGACAAAATGGCAATTGATTGGTAATCCTTGTGCTTACCACACACAAATACCTTCTGATCTTAATGATTTTACCACGGGGTATGTGTATCGATTTGATGCATCTAAACCAGGATATAATATCTATTCTAGTCATGGGAGCGTTTTAGTGGATGACAACAAAAGTGAGGATATTGGTCCTAACGAAGCTTTTTTTGTAGAACAAGTTGGTGCAGGGTCAATTCATTGGTCTTCAGATATATCACTGAAACATAATACTCCTCGTAAAAAGAGAAGTACAATACCAGAGAATATGTTAGAGCTACGTATCTCTTCTGTAGATGGAACTGCTTCTGACAATGTATTATTTGTTTTTCAAAAGGGATGTAATCAAAGATATGCACTAAAGGAAGATGCAACGAAGTTAATATATCATAAAAAAGGGGTTCCTCAGGTTTACTCTATGGTTGGAGCAAAACAGTTAGTTATAGATAAACGCCCTTTAGAATCACAAGAGATAGAATTGAATATTATGCCGAAGTCTTTATCTCAAGTAAAACTAGATATAAAGTGTAGAGGAGATTTAATTAACCATGCCAAAATCTGTATTGAAGATTTAGGCAATGGAGAGGTCCGAGATCTTGCTAATAACACATCTTATTCTATACCAGTTCAACAAACTGGGAATAGTATGAATTTTAAACTGTATGTTGATTTTGAAAAACCCGATGTCGAACAGAGTTTTCGAGTGAAAATAACAGAAAGTGGTACGATCATTGAATCTTTATCCGCGACAACAAAACAAATTAAGATTTTTAATGTCTTAGGGATAGAGGTTGCATCGTTTTTTCTCTCGGGAGAGGTGGAAAAGCATATAACTCTTAAACAAGGAGTATACATGTTAAAAGTCGTTGAGAAAGGAGAATACTCAACAACAAAAATAATTGTATATTAGTTCTATCTATAATAGTTGTTTTGAAATATATATTAAATCAAAAATTTATGATAAAGAAATTTCTATTTTTTCTAGCCTTAGGGATTACTTCTTTTTCAACGTATGCTCAATCGAGTGATTGGAATTTTGGTTTGTCCATGGGAAGTTCTATACCTATAGGTAACTATAATTCTTCTGATATTAGCCAAGATAAATCAGGGTATGCTGAGACTGGATTTTTTTTAGATGTCTCTGCCTTCTATGAAGTTAATAGCTCGTTCAGTTGGGTTGGGAAACTTCGTTTTAATAGCAATCCTATTGATAATAGATCTGTTTACGAAAGAGCTGTTGCACAGTCTTATCCTCCAATGGGATTGGATTTAGAAGATTCTGAAACTACTTTCAATATGAATGATTGGTTGTCGGGAGCACTACTTGGTGGTGCACAGTATCGTTGGAATATTTATGACACCTATTTTGATGTCTATGCAATGATCGGGTTACAAATATGGTTTCTTCCAGACTATGAGATGTCGAATCCTAACGTTCCAGGAAAGCCTGGTATGACCTATGTTGAAAGTTCAGAGAAAGATCAAACAGTAGGCTTTGCATCGCTTCTTGGTGTTGCTTATAACGTTCCGCTGAAGAATAATGTGATGCTTCGTATAAATTGTGATTGGTCTGGATCGAATGTTCAATCTTCCTATTCGCAGAATTATGTTCCTAATGAAATTACGCCAGCAAGTCCTGTTGTTCAGGTAGGAGAGCAGGAATATAGTGCTTTTAATTCTTCTGTAAATGTTGGTATTGGACTAGTATATTTGTTTTAGTATAACATTTATTTTCATGTTCTTTATGTTTGGCTTAACTTTGTATACAAGACCTGATCAATAATCAAAGTTAATTTAATGGCTAGACATAAAGGACATATTACTATACACGATATAGCCCAATCGCTTCAAGTGAGTGCATCCACCGTTTCGAGAGCATTGAAAAATGATAAACGAATAAGTGAGGCTACTCGTAAGAAAGTGAAACAATTTGCTGCAGAGAATGGATATCGACTAAATGTGGTCGCATCTAACTTAAGAAAACAGCGTACCGAGACAATAGGGGTTATTGTACCTCGTATCGATAGACATTTTCTAGCTACAATCATATCATCTATTGAGCTTCATGCACATAACCATGGTTATTCTGTCGTGATCACGCAAAGTAGAGAATCTTCTGATGATGAGGAGAAGGCTGTCCTTACCATGTTTAATCAAAGAGTGGATGGTTTGCTTATTTCGACCTCTTTGGAGACAAAAGGAGAACATAATTTTGATCTTTTTATAAAGAACAATATTCCATTGGTTTTCTTTGATCGTGTCCCCGATGATATCAATTTGAATAGGGTGGTGACAAACGATCGTGCTTCCTCATATAAAGTTACAAGTAGACTACTTCAGAATGGACATAAAAAAATATATTTTGTAAATGGTCCAACTTCTATATTGGTATTTAGAAATCGACTTAAAGGTTTTAAAGAGGCTTTAAATGATCGTGGATTAGAGTGGAATGAACAGATGTATACCGAGTGTGATTTAACCCTGTATTCGGGAAGAAAAATAGCCGAAGATATCCTTAATCGTGGAGATATGCCAGATGCAGTTTACTGTTCTAATGATACAACAGCACTCTGCTTTCTACAAGTGGCACAAGAGAGAGGAATGTCGGTACCTGAAGATTTTTCTCTTCATGGTTTTAGTGACGAACCATTTAGTGCAGTATTGACTCCTAAACTTTCTACGGTTAAACAACCAGGAGAGGAGATGGGGCAAATTGCAGTTGAGCGCCTGCTAGAATTAATAGATAAAAAAGATTTACCTCCTAAGACTTTTGTCATTCCTTCTGTAATTAAAAGCAGGGAGTCTGATTTATAGTTGATTGTAGGGGAATGTATTTTTGTGCTATATCGATAATAATCGTTTTTATTTGAATATGTCAACTTTTATTAATTGTTTGGCTACAATATTTGATTTGTTGAGTCGTTCTTTAATACATGTAAATGCAAAGCATTATTTTGAACCGATATTTATGGAGTTTTGTGGGTAATTGTTTCATGTAAATTAGACGAAATACTCACATATTACATATTCGTAAGAATAATTTGAACAGCATTTACATAAGATTATTGTTTTAACCTCAAATATTAAATAATCTAGAATGTTGGGAATGAAAAAGTGGTATGCTGTCTATGTTAGGTCTCGTTCTGAGAAGAAAGTAGGGGAAGCATTGACTTCAATGGGTATAGAAAACTATATCCCATTGAGAAAAGAGTGGAGACAGTGGAGTGATCGAAAGAAAATTGTTGAAGTCCCTGTTCTTTGTGGATATATTTTCGTGAAAGCTGATTTAAAAGAACGTCTTGAAGTATTAAAATGCAACAATATCGTTGCATTTGTTCGACATAACGGGAAAGATGCTGAAATTAGATCACGTGATATTGATGCATTAAAATGTTTTTTAGAACAGACTGGTGTGTCGGTAGAGCAGACTAGCGAACGAATAATGCTAGGGAGTACTGTGGAAGTGTTAGAAGGTCCTTTTGTTGGATATATTGGTGAAATGGTACGACATAATGGCAAACACAAGGTGATTGTCAGGTTAGAGGCACTCCAAAGTAATATTCTCGTAGAAGTTGAGTTAGAGCATATTATCGAGGCTCAGTCCGTTTGATAGGCAAACTTAAAAGTATATGAGAAAATAATACTACTCATATACTTTTTTGTTTTTACAGAGTTTCTTTGCCATCCCTTTAAATATTATTATGTGAATAGGGTATAGTATCCACCAATACATTCTTCCTAGTAATCCATGTGGATAGAAAATTGCATTTTGTTCGAAAAAATACCTGTTCTCACTTTTTGTTATTCCAAGTCTAAGAATGGCTTCTCCAGGAAGTTTCATCTCTGCCAGAAGTGTTAATCGTCTCAAAGATCTACTAGCTTCTACAACCCTCCAAAAGTCTAATGCTTCCCCCTCTTGGATCTTCGTTTTATTATTTCTTTTTCTATAGCCCACTCCCCCAACTAACTTATCAAAGAAAGCACGTAATTTCCATAATCGAGTTCCATAATACCATCCATTTTCTCCTCCAATAGACCATATTCTATGCAGAATATATTCGATGTCTTTTTCCGGTATCTCTTTGACAAAGTGTTGTATAAAACCTCCATATACTTCATCTTTCTTAACTGCTTGTATCGTTTTATCAATATTATATTGAAGATGTGAATCACTCCATTTAGAGATTACAACATCTTCTTCAAAATGGAATAATGCCCTTTCGATTGCCTCTTTGTAACTTAAACGTTTTAATGGAACGATATTCTCGATATCTCTTTTTTTACAGATTACATCGATCTTCATGCTTTTAACAAGATTCACTGCTAGATTATAACTCGTTGAAGTGACAAAATAGAGCCAATAGGACGAAAGTCGTGGTGTCATGACAGGTAAGGTAAGGATATATCGGTTTAAATTCCTTGCCTCTGCGTATTGTAGCAGCATTTGTTTGTAGGTAAATATTTCTGGTCCACCAATATCGAAGTATGTCGACTTTTCGAAGGACACATCTATTATCTTCGTTAAATAATACAGAACGTCTCTTATTGCAATAGGTTGACATTTTGTATACAACCATCTTGGTGTTACCATGACAGGAAGTTTTTCTACTAGATCTCGTATAATTTCAAATGAGGCACTCCCTGATCCAACAATAATACCTGCTCGTAGTGTGATTGTTGGAATTGGTCCTTGATTAAGACATTTCTCAACAGCATATCTGGACTTAAAGTGAGGAGACAACTCTTGCTCATTATTTACGATACCACTTAGATATATAATTTTTTGTACTGAAAGTTTAGATGCAAGATCAATAAATTTGTGTGCCATTTGTAACTCTAAGGCTCCAAAGTCCTTGTTCCTACTAGACATGGCATGAATCAAAAAGTAAGCTATATCACATTGAATACCTTCTATTTTATTCGGGGTATCTACTAGAAAATCATAATGTATCCATTCTATGGATTTTGTATTATGTTCCTCGAGTATTTTTTCCTTACGTCTATAGGTACATATGAGGTGATGCCCCTGTTTAAGTAGAATTGGGATTAATCTTTTTCCTATATATCCAGTGGCTCCTGTGATTAGTATATGCATATTTGTTGCTTTTGCTCATTTTAACAAGTATATTGGTTAAAAAGTTTTATAGAATGAATGTTGTCATATATCAAGAGTCAGGAGAAAAGAGTGTTTGTGAGTCAGAGTTAATAGAAGATAGATCTCTTGATCAGAATGGAATCCTTCGAGGTCGTATCGAAGAAGCTAAGTTCTATATATATCACCCCAATAATCCAACAACCGATGTAATATTTATATTTCCTGGGGGTGGTTATTCTAAACTCTCAATGATAAAAGAGGGAATGGATATTGCAGTAGATCTTTGTAATCGTGGTGCGATGTCCGTGGTTGTGCAATACCCCATATATTATGGAGACTATCAAAGAATGCTTAGTCAATTTTATGCCCTTCAGTCTAAGCTATTTTATGATCCTCTGTATCGTGGAATAGAACAAAAGAATCTCCATATAATAGGTTTCTCCGCAGGAGGTCATTTTGCATCTATGGTGGCTCATCATGTCGGAAGGGCATATGGTTTTGGAAGTCTTTGTTATTCTACTTTGGGTATCTGTTACTCCGTAGTTTCTCTTTCTGACACATGTCGGGATGTAGGATGTACAAAAGCCTTACTCGGTGAGAGTTTTGATGCTGAGCAAGCTAGAAATATTTCAGTTGAATATCTTGTGGGTCCGAAAACACCTCGCTCTTTTGTGATGTATACTGAGGATGATAGACGTATTTTGCCAGAAAACTCGAAACGATATATTACCTCCTTAAAAGAGAATGATATAGACCATATGGTGAAAGTTTTTGAAGTTGGAGGGCATGGATTTGGTTTAGGATACTCTGATTCTCTGAAATGGGTTGATGGATATTGGCAATGGATAAATATTTTGTAGATCTTAGAAATATTGTGTATCCAAAGAATAATGTATCTAAAAGTTGTTTCGTCATCCGCATTCGTTATTACGATACTAGGGACTTGCTTTGAAGGTTTAAGTCGTAAAGAACTCGTTTGTTTTATCAATATTGTAGACGAGCTATTTGCTTAAAATATTTAAGTTGTTATAATTCTTTTTCTTTATCTATCTGCTACAGATGAATAATATAATAGAAGGTGTTGACTTTTGTTCCACATGGATTAAAGATTTAAATTTGTCTATACTAGAATTAACATCACGAATGCGATTCAGAATCTCCATTTAACAATAACCACTAAAATCTTTAATAATTAAATTCGTCTGACTATTCGAATTAGTGATATAGTATTGTATTCTCACTTTTATTCGGATTATTTACATTACAATTATTTAATGAATTGTAATTTTAAAGTATCAAGATAATGAATAGTATTTTTACTAAAGCCATTTCATTCCTTAAGCATTTGAGATTATTTTTTTAGATACTTCGTGTCTTCTAAATGGGGGGTCATAGATTGTTGTTCTTGGGCTTTATCTGCTCGAGTATATTATTGCTTATAGGTCCTTTATTACTACATTATTAGATGAATATGTTTATTATTCTGAATTGATTGTTACTCGAGAAAGCAATCTTATGTATAAATAAAATCACCAATGAAGAATTTCAATCGGTGATTTATAAATAAGTATCCTGTGAAATAATGATGTTATTTCGATTTATATTTGTCGACGAAGTCAATTACTTTATCACAAAAGAGAACTTCACGGTGCTCCCAAAGAGCATGTCCAGCATTTTTGACAATACACATCTCCTTTTCTGTTTCAGGAGTTGATAGTCTAGAAATAGTATATTCACCCAAAAGATAAGGGCAGGTAAAGTCATAATCTCCGTACATAAATAATGCAGGCGTTTTTATTCTTGCTAACTCTTCATCTGTAAAACTTACAGATGGAGAATAATTTCCATTGCTTTGTACATTTGCCATAATCCCCATTATTGGCCATTCATCTTTGATTGCATATTTCATAAATAGTTTCACTAAATCACTTTCGACACCCATTAATTTTTCTGCCTTTTTAGCTTGATCATTTAGTAAATCTTTTTGATTAGGGTCTGAGACATCACAGTTTGAGCAAAACTTTTGAATATCTTCCCATTCAGGAACTTTGTTTCCTATTGCAATCTGTTCTTTAGAAGTTTTGGATAAATGTTCTAAAATAAATTGTGGTAATTTCTTATTATCATTACAACCTCCTATGTTTATCCATCCGTCAATCATCTCCTGGTTGTCTAATTTTGTTAAAAAGGATGAAGCAATGGAAGCTCCATAACTATGTGACATTATAAATATCTTTGTATTCGTTCCATATCGATAATGCAATACTTGAATTACTTTTTTTAAATCTTCAACAACATTCTCAAATTTTAATTCTGATATATTATTCCCTCCTTGAGAAGCGCCTGCATTTCTTTGATCCCAATATGCCATTGCATATTTGGGCTCTAGTATATGACTAATATAATCGGTATTAAATGCAGCTGAAAATGCCCCTGGTCCTCCATGTATAGTCAGAATTATAGTTTTACTCGAGGTGTTTCCTTCAACCAATACTCGCATTGAAGCATTTTTATTGTCAACAAAAAATGTTTCTGAAACATTATTACTTATCGTGATCTTATCTTTATCACAAGAAACAAATGAGGTAAGAATGATAGCTATTATTATATTTAATCGACTCATGTTATTTAGTTTTCTTTATTGTTCTTGTATCGGTTGATAGAATAGGTAGTCTATAGATAACGCCAATCTCGAGTGTCGGTTTGTACATTGATTTACTACTATAAGGAGTTAGTAAATTCACATTTAATTCTACAAATACTGAAAGAGGTATAGACGGTTTTCTCTTTGAAAAGTCATATCCTAATCCTCCTCCAATATTTAATAAGAAATAATTATACCCTGGATTTGAAACTTCTGTGATTACTCCAGTATTATCTACACTATATGTTTTGCCAGCTAAGAATGTTCGACTGTATCCTGTTTCGATCGAGAATTCTTGAAAAAAACCTTTGTGACCAATTCGTCTTTTTGTATAACCAACGGTCATATATAGATTGGTGTGATAATTATTCTGATTATAGAAACTTACATTGCCTGTTATATAGTTGTTTTTGAGGATTTGTTTTTGTTTACTGCTCTTTTTTATTTTAGTTACCTCCACTTTCCTAAAAGGATACTCTAGTCCAATATGCATCCCATATCCTTTAAGTGAAGATGTATTAAAAGAAACTTTTGTATTCCAATTAGTCGGGGTATATATCTTATCATCTTGACCATAACATAATAATGTTGCCGAGAATAAGATTAAAAGAAAAATGTTTTTTTTCATGCTCTAGCTTTTTTTTACAAAACTATGGGAGTTGTCTAAGGTGAAATTGTAAAAATCGGTACTTTTTGATCTATTCTTAAGAAATTGATTTGGTGTCATTCCTGAGAATAAAGAGAAGTTTTTTATAAAGTGTGATTGATCAAAATAATTGTTTTGTAATCCAATCTCTGTAAGGTTTGTCTCTGGATGGTTCATAATATCCATTACGGAATTATTAAATCGGATAATATTAGAATAAAATTTAGGACTCATCCCAATATAGTGATTGAACATTTTCCGTACCGCACGAGTTGTTATGCAAAGTTCGTGACTCAATAAATCCATTGATATTGAAGGGTTCTTATTAATTATATTCAATGCGTGTGGAAGACGATTATTTACACGCCCTAAGTCAAATTTAATTTTAAGAAAATCTTCGAAAACAAGTATTTTGTCTTTTACTTCTTTTGTATTATTAATTTGTTCAATTAAAAGATTGATCTCATGAGATGAAATAATGGAATCTAATGGAATAAGGCAGTTTGTTAGATTATTCATGGGAATACCCAATATATAATATAAAGCGAATGGATTAAGTTGTACCATAATTGCCTTAAAATGTTTTTTATCTTTTATCCCAATTGGACTAGAACAAGAAATGGAAATAAATGTTTCTGATCTGTTGTTCTTGTCATTTATCGAGACCTCGTCCTCTAATGATATAATAATATTCGTTGTAGCATTAGGAATTAGCCCCATCCATATGTCTGATGTCGATTTTAGATTCGACTCATAATAAGAGAAGTTGACAATAAAATGTTTGAGTTCACGACTTAACGGTCGAAAATATTGTTGAATAATCATATTTAATTTGTTTCTATTCAGGCTTGATATTCAGTATTATATGATTCCCTTATTATTCGATTAAGATATTCTGTCATACGTGTTATTGAAAGTTTTACGAAATGTACGGTAATATATTATTTATGAACAGCCCCATTAATGATACTAAGATACTTCTTCGTTTTATTTTCTAATAGCAAACTGCAAGTTGAAGTTAATGTGATCTATATGCTTTGTGATTATGTTATTTCTTACAAAATGTCTTTTTCGCTTTTATTTATATTATCTCTTGTTTTAAAAAGTTATAGGACCCTTGATGCCATCTAATTAATCGCAATAATTTCAACTAGTTTCCTTTGAAGATAAAAGAAAGGGTTCAGTATAACAAGTACTGAACCCTATTCATGTATCCTATTCTATTTATATAATTGTCTAGATGTCGTGTAAACAATATCTGATAGGAATTTTAATAGTGAAAGCTATTAATTACAGATTCTGTTTCTTCCTTATCGGAATGGATCTATAAAGATTTGTTGTTCCAAGACATTTTACCTCAAACTCCTTGTTGTAGTTCATTATAAATAATGTGTGATTCATAAATCCACCAAACTTAGATATTTTTACGAAATTTGGGTTCATCTGATTCAGTGTTACATTGTTGTCTATCATCATTTGAGGGAAATTGTTTCCATACTTTAACATTGCTTCGCCAAAATAGATTGAGATATCAAAACCTTGGAAGGCAAAGTTATTAGGCTCTGCATAATAATATTTCTTATAATTTTTTATGAATGAAATAGTTTGAGTTGCCTGATAATTAATGTGGTAAGGTGTAAGGTATTTTAAGTTTAGATTATGGAAAACTTCTTCTTTTACACTTCGATATTTAGTCCATTCATTAAATCCAATTACCGTAATATTGAAATCAAGAGCCAATGCATTTAGTTGCCCTAGTGTTTGACTCACTACTGCCTCATTCTTTGATGGCAGGAGAATTACATTAGGCCTTTCTCTTTTAAGGATAAAGCGTAGGCCCTCAATTCCATAAAGATCTAACTTAAATTCAGTGAAGTTTACATCATTTTCGCGATTCACATGTTCTTTAAACATGGCATCTTTAACAGGTGTAACCAACTCTTTTGTTAGAACTTCGTCATTGGTTTTAAAAGCGATTATATTTTGATCTAAGTAGGTGTCAATCACATATTCAGAAGTCATTTTTGCTTTATACGCCGATGATGGATTTACTTGATATAAGTTCTCATACTTCTTGGTGTTTTTATCATTCGAAGAGAGAGGTGATATTACAGGGACATTTTTGTCCTTGATATATTTCATCACCGCTTGTTGTGTATTTGGAAAGATTGGTCCAACAATAAGATCTAAATTGCTGAATATTCCTGTTGCATATAGAGAATCAATACTTTGTGTCTTCTTCTCTGTATCAAACAGATATACCTTAACATTAAGTCCTTTCCTATTTAAAGAATCAATCCCCATCATCATCCCCTCATAGAAAGACAGGAAGTTCTTCGAACGTGAATAGAGGTGAGGAGTCACTTTTGTCGTATCTTTTAGTGACTCAGGGCTATTTGGCTCAAATATTCTGTTATTTAATTGTTTGTTTACTTCAGAATAAATGGGAACCATTACACCTATATTGAATGTTTCTGAGTTTGGATTAATAATAAACTCTTTGGTTGATAGAAAGCTTATCTTATCAATAAGGTAAGAACTTTGTAGTATAGAATCATTAATTCCTGCTTCAAAACTGCTTGCAATCTGTGGCTTAGGAATGATAATCACATCCCCTTTCATCAACCCTTGAACTTTTAGTTTAGGGTTGATCTCTTTTAGCATTCTTACAGTTACTCCATGTTTTTTTGCAATGGTATATAGAGTCTCTTGCGCTTCTACATGGTATTGATAGAAGTTGTCGTTATCCAAAATACGTACCACCTCGTTGGTTGTTCTTCTATATGGTAGACGAATCACAATGCCGGGAATTAAAGCATCATTGAGTATTGGATTATATTGAAGGATCTCACTCTTTGTAACTCCATATTTTTGATCTAATTTCCAATATGTGTCTTTGGTCGATATACGATAATAGAAGTACTTGTTTTCAATTACCTTTTGGGTTGCTTGATCTATTCTTTTCCCTATAACCAAAGGGATTAGAATGGTGTCATTTACCGATATGGAAGTCCCTAAAGAAGGGTTTGATTTCTTTAATTCTGAGAAGGGAATATTGTGCTCTCTTGATATAGAGAATAGTGTTTCTCCATCTGTAACAATGTGTTGCTTGAAATTAGGATTGACCGTCGAAATTTTTGCTTGTGGATTGATAGGGTTTTCTTTCGTATCTTCTTTAATAGGAATCCGAAGCAGGTCTCCTTTTTTAATTACTGCATCCTGATTGATTCCATTGGCTCTCTCAATCTCTTCTACTGTTACTCCATAACTTCTAGCAATAGAGAAGAGAGTCTCTTTTTTATGAACTTTATGGAATCTGATTGAGTCATTATCTTGGCTTAGTTTGTCAAGAACAGACCGCTGTTTTTTTTGCTCTCGTCTGCTTATTGGGATTTTTATATAGCTTTCTGCTTTTAAGCCTTGAGAAGATAAATTTGGGTTTGCACCATATAGTTTTGATGCTTCAATGTTATACTTCTTTTGGATTGAGTAGACTGTCTCCTTTTTCTCTACTCGATGAAGTATATATACTTTTTTACCAATGACAACCTTTGTGTCGTTTTGTGATTGTGCATAAACAACCCCAGTAAAAAAGGTTGTTTGAATTAGAATTATAATAAATAAAAATCTTCTTAGCTTCATCAAAAGTTAAATATGATAGGATCTGATTTATAATAAAAATGTTTGGCCATAAAAAATCACAAAGTACTCTCGTTGTTTATGGCTTCATACAAATGTAAAAAAAGTTGTCTTTAAATGGAGAGTCATTGCTTCATTTATTTGCCTCTATAATGTATTTTACCCCATTCAACCTGTAAAAAGTATACATTGTTGGGTATAGTGTAAGATATTGTTAAGATTAAGATAGTGGATTATTGTTCATCTCTTTTTAACTTTGGGGATAGTTAAAAATAAGACTTAAATATTCTAGATTGTATATCGTTTTATTTTTCTAACGACAATTTTAGTAATGTAATTAATTAACCATATTAAACAAATAATAATGCAAAAGAACATAAGTAGAGTAAGATCGTTTTTTGCGACTTTTGTGATGGTATCTATGTTCGTCTCTTGTGATTCAACCAAAACTACCAATTCGGATGAAGTGGTAGAATCTATGAGCAACTATAAATACATGGATCCATTTATTGGTACAGGCGGTCATGTTCATACCTTCCCTGGTGCTACGTTTCCTTTTGGTATGATTCAACTGAGCCCTGATGCGGATACAAAAGGATGGGATTGGTGTGCTGGATACCACTATTCTGATACAAACATTAAAGGATTTAGTCACAATCACCTTAGTGGAACTGGATGGTCAGATCTTGGAGATATCCTACTGATGCCAGGAACTAATGATTATTATTTGTCAGCTGGACCTAAAACGGATCCAGATAAAGGATGGCGATCTCGTTTCTCTCATGAAAAAGAGAGTGCTTCTCCTGGATATTATGAGGTTGATCTTTTAGATTCGCATGTAAAAGTTGCATTAACGGCAAACCAACGTGTCGGATTTCATAAGTATACCTTCCCTAAAACGAAGGGAAAGAAGTGGGTTGTAATTGACCCTACGAATAAAATCTTTGGAAAGGTATTTTCGACATCCCTTAAAAAAGTAGATAAGAATACGATGCAGGGATTATGTCACTCTACTGGATGGGGTGGAGATCGTAATGTCTATTTTGAAGCTTGGTTTTCTGAATCAATAAAGAAAGTGATTTTTACGGATGGAAAGAGAGAGATCAAAGAGGGGGATCATTTTGATGATCCAAATGCTAGAGCGATTGTATTTTTCGATGAAACGCTTCGAAAGCCTCTTGAGGTGAAGGTCGCACTGTCAGGTGTTAGTCAAGCAGGGGCATCCAATAACTTACTTGTCGGTGGAGGACAACTATCTTTTGATGAAGCAAAGTCAAAAACCGTTAAGGAGTGGCATGATATTAGTCGTGTTATCGAAGTAGAAGGTTGTTCTTTAAATCAGAAAAGAATATTCTATACTGCAATCTATCATAATTTTATAGCTCCGAATCTATGGATGGATGTCGATGGATCGTATGTTGCTGTTGGAAAAACATTACAAGCAAATGGTTTTGTAAACTATAGTACCTTCTCTACTTGGGATACTTTTAGAGCAACATTTCCACTTCTATCTTTAATCCGTCCAAAAGATGTCTCTAATATGGCGAATTCTCTTATATCTAGATACAGAGATGCGAAAGACCATATGCCACTTTGGGAGCTGTTAGGTTATGACAATACATGTATGATTGGCAATCCTGCAGTTATATTTATCTTTGATGCGATACAGCAAGGGGTTCCTAATATTGATAAGGAACAAGCTTTGGAGGCAATGGTGGATCTTGCAACCCATGACAAAATAAGTAGTTCAGATGGTGTTGGAGGAATTGATCTGTATATCAAGAAGGGGTATGTCCCTTCAAATATTCCTGCCAATGTTTCTAAAACATTAGAGTATGCTTATGCTGATTGGTGTATTGCAAAACTTGCAGATGAACTAGGAAAAGAAGATATTGCTTCCACTTACTACAAAAGAGCACAGAACTATCGTAACAATTATAATAAAGAGTTAAACCACTTTTGGCCTAAAAATAGTGATGGCTCTTGGTTCCCTGAGTTTAAATTAAATAGTTGGGCCAAACTAAAACCACACTATATCTCAGGTAATATTTGGGCATACGACTATTTTGTTCCTCACGATATGAAAGGTTTAATTAATCTGAAAGGTGGTTCGAAAGCTTTTGAAGAGGATCTAGATCACCTGTTTAATACACCATTAAACATGGAAGGGGATCAACATGTGGATATTTCTGGCTTTATTGGTGGATATGCTCATGGAGATGAGCCTGGTCATGCCAATGCATATCTATATAATTATGTAGGAGCTTCTTATAAAACACAGAAGTATGTACGCCAAATAATGGATGAGATGTATAAGGATACGCCTGATGGAATGATTAACAATGAAGATTGTGGTCAGATGTCTGCTTGGTATATTTTCAGCTCGATGGGATTCTATCCTGTGACTCCTGGTTCTAATCGTTATATTTTGGGTTCTCCGATATTTGATAGAGTGAAGTGGAATCTTCCTAATGGAAAACATTTTGAAGTGATTGCACATAACCAATCTAATGAGTCTATTTATGTGGATCATGTGCTATTGAATGGAAAACCTTACGATAAGTTGTATATCACTACAAAAGATATTTTATCTGGAGCTAAGCTTGAGTTCTTTATGTCGAAGACTCCTAATGTTGAGTTTGGTAAAGAGCCAACTTCTTGGCCTCAGAACTAATTGTTATAATAAAAAAAGAGTGTCGCGCGACACTCTTTTTTTATTATAACAGCTGATTAAAGCAAATCCCTATGACGAGATCCTACTTGATCAATCTAAAAGGGAAACTATATCTGTCTTGTTCTTTGTAGAAGAAGGTGGTCTGCTATGACTAGGGCTGCCATCGCTTCTACTATGGGTACTGCTCTTGGAAGAACACATGGATCATGTCGACCTTTAAGTTGTATTTGCACCTCTTCTTTCTCTTTATTAATTGTGTTTTGTTGTTTCACCAAGGTGGCTATAGGCTTAAATGCGACACGGAAGTGAATGTCCATACCGTTTGAGATTCCCCCTTGTATTCCTCCGGAGTGGTTTGTAGTAGTTTTAATCTCTCCATTGTCATTAATGAATGGATCGTTGTGTGCTGAACCAGGTAGGCTTGTACCTTCAAAACCGGAACCATAGTCAAAACCTTTGACTGCATTGATTCCTAGCATTGCTGCTCCTAGTTCTGCATGAAGTTTATTAAAAACGGGTTCGCCTAATCCTGCAGGTACTCCTTTGATAACAGCAGAGATTACTCCACCTAGAGAGTCTTGATCTTTTTTTGCCTCTTCAATTGCAGTGATCATCTCTTTGGCTTTCTCTTCGTCAGGACAACGAACGATATTGTTTTCGGTATTTGAAATATCGAGTTCATGATAGCTTTTATTCAAAGTGATCTTACCTACTTGAGATACGTATGCTGCCACATCAATCTGGTAGTGTTGTAATATTGCTTTTGCAATGGCACCTCCAGCAACTCGTGCTACGGTTTCTCTTGCTGAGGATCTTCCTCCTCCTCTGTGATCTCTACGTCCATATTTAGCAATATAGGTGTAGTCAGCATGAGAAGGACGAAATATATTTTTAAGATTGTTGTAATCAGAAGAGTGGTGGTCTTTGTTTCGTACAATAAAACTGATGGGTGTACCTGTCGACACTCCTTCGTAAACACCCGAGAGTATCTCTACAGTATCCGATTCTTTACGTTGTGTTGTAATGTGAGATTGTCCAGGTTTACGACGATCTAGATCTTTTTGAATAGCCTCTTGTGATATCTGAACTCCTGCTGGGCATCCATCTAGTATCCCTCCAACAGCTGCTCCATGAGACTCTCCATAAGTTGTTAAACGTAATATGTTTCCAATAGTATTCATAGGGTTAATTTTGAATCTTTGAAATAAGTTTTGTCTATGTGTAAGGTAAAGATATAAAAGGTTTTTGTAGGGCAGGTATTTGTTGGCAAAAAGTCTATATATATATAAACAAAGGGGACGGCAAAACCATCCCCTTGTATATTTTCATTCTTAAAAAGAATTATTTTCCAAGAAATGTTTTTACTTGATTATAAACATTCTCTCCGTTGAATCCAAGCTCTTGGTCAAGTATAGTGTAAGGTGCAGAGAATCCGAATGAACTCAATCCCCATACACATCCGTTATGCCCAACTAGTCCTTGTAATGTCAATGGAAGACCTGCTGTTAAACCAAATTTAGGAAGTGCTGATGGCAATACCTCTTCTTGATACTCTGCCGATTGACTACGGAAAAGACCTTCAGAAGGAACAGATACAATACGTACTGAAATACCTTCTTTACGAAGTTTCGTTGCTCCCTCTACTAATGTAGATACTTCAGAACCTGAAGCCAAAAGAATGATCTCTGCATTTTGATCATCTTCCACAATATAAGCTCCTTTGTCTGCTTGTTTCGCATCTTCATAACGAGAACCTTCAGAAGGAAGATCTTGAACATTCTGACGAGAGAAGATCATTCCTGTAGGCGTAGAAGTATTCTCTAATGCTAATTTCCATGCTATAGTTGTCTCTTGTGCATCTGCAGGACGAAGAACAAGCATTGAGTTTTCTCCCTTATGATTTTTCAAATGCTCCATCAAACGAACCTGTGCTTCTTGCTCTACTGGTTGGTGTGTAGGACCATCTTCTCCAACGCGGAAGGCATCGTGGCTCCAGACAAACTTCACAGGAAGTTCCATAAGTGCAGCCATACGAATTGCTGGCTTCATGTAGTCACTAAATACAAAGAAAGTACCACATACTGGAATTACTCCACCATGAAGAGCCATACCATTCATAATACATGCCATTGTAAGCTCACATACCCCTGCATTAAAGAAACTTCCAGAGAAATCACCTTTAGTGAATGGATAACTTCCACCTTTTAGGAATCCGTCAGTCTTATCTGAATTAGAAAGGTCGGCAGAAGCAACAATCATGTTGTCTACATCCGAAGCAAAGTGTTGTAGCACTGTTGCTGAAGCATTACGAGTGGCAATATTGGCTTTTTGTTCGATCTTGTCGAAATCAAACTCAGGAGTTTCTCCATTAAAAAAACTCGCAAGTTTTACTGCTAGATCAGAGTTCTCTTTAGCCCATGCTTCTTCTATCTTATTCTGTTCAGCAATCCATAGACGAAGTGCTTCCGCTCTCTCTGCGTAAAGTGCTTTTACGTCATCAAAGATTTGGAATGGCTCCTCTGGGTTTCCACCTAAGTTTTTGATAGTCTCTTCTATAGATGCCCCAGCAGCAGAAAGAGGTTGTCCGTGAGTAGAAACTTTACGCTCGTAAGATTCTCCCTCAGTACCTAAAGCACCTTTACCCATCACTGTTTTACCAATGATAAGAGTTGGTCTTTCTGTCTCTTTGTTTGCTTCTTTCAATGCAGCACGAATCGCATCTGCATCATTCCCGTCTATTGTAATTGTTTTCCAGCCCCATGCCTCATACTTCATTGCAGTATCTTCAGAAGATACAGCATCAGTAGTGGTAGAAAGTTGAATATCGTTAGAGTCGTAGAACATGATTAGATTACTTAAACCTAATGTTCCTGCAATACGTCCTGAACCTTGAGAAATCTCTTCTTGGATACCTCCATCTGAGATAAACGTGTATGTTTTGTGTGACATCCACTCTCCAAATCGAGCCACAAGGAATCTTTCGGCAATAGCAGCTCCAACAGCCATCGTGTGCCCCTGTCCTAGAGGACCTGATGTGTTCTCTACTCCTCGTGCAAAATCTACCTCTGGGTGACCAGGTGTTGCTGTTCCCCACTGGCGGAAGTTTGCAAGCTCCTCCATACTATAATTCCCAGCTAAAGCGAGAGTTGAATAGAGCATTGGAGACATATGTCCTGGGTCCAAGAAGAAACGATCGCGGTGTGGGTATAGCTTATTATCTGGATCATATTTCATGAATTCACTATACAGAATGTTGATGAAATCTGCTCCACCCATCGCACCACCTGGATGACCTGATTTTGCCTTCTCAACCATAGAAGCTGAGAGGATTCGAATATTATCCGCTGCTTTATCTACTACCTTGTTGTTCATTGTAACTAGATTGATATAAAAGTATGCATTAAATTTTAAAGCCCAAATATAGGAAAAAAATAGGACTCCTATAGAATATTTTGTAGCTTTAGTGACTGCTGTCTATGCTGTTTTCTTAATATGTTTTGATGATCTAGTTGAATAATAGGTTATTGTCAAAAAAGAGTGTTGATTCTCTTTAGAATCAAACTAAAAAGAAAGGGCATTGAGTTGCCCTAATGCCCTTTGCTATAATTATAAATAAGTGGTTTCCTTTCTCTATTAAAAAGCAAAAGCAAAACCTGTTTTGATAGTCCAATATTTTTGTGAGTTCATATCTGAACTTTCGAAGGTGTAGTTATATCTTGCACTCGCATTAAAAAATAGATGATTATTTAATCGAACAAGAAACCCTGCCTCTGGTGCCAATCCAAACTGCCATTCATCTCCTTGAAAGCGTACGCCACCCAATGTCTTTTCATAATTGGTGTATACCCCTCCAGCGCCTAAACCCACGAATGGGGTGATCTTAGAGATTGCAGGATTTTTAAGGTAGTAGTGCATTGTTGCCATTACAGTAGTTGAGTAGACCCAATTAAAAGCATTTCCTGTCAACTCTGCATCTTGGTAATTCATGGTCTCTTTCCCTTTTGCGTCATAAAAGTTTTGATAATCTGCTGCGAGTCCAATAGATACTTGATTGCTCAAGAATGCTCTATATTCCATTGAGGTTCCACGAAAACTATTGGTTTGGGTGAAATCTTGAATTTCTCCATTTGCAAATCCCATATTATAGTTAATCAAAAATAGACTATTCAAAGACTTTGTCTCTTGCCTTTTGGTTGGGATTGTATTTGCGTAGATTGTTTGTGCTTTTAGTCCCCCTGTTGTAAAGGCTATCACTAAAAGTGTTATATATAATTTTATTCTCATGATACTTTATTTTTTTCCTAGATAATCAGATTGTTCAAATGCTTGAGGTATATTTTTTTCTATACGAGACTGAATATAAGCATCCGACCCTTGTAGAAGTCCACTGATATTAGCTTCCCAAACAATTGGTAGTTTTTTATTTTCTGTGTCAGCATTGGTCATGTCTAGCATTTGAATGATGACACTTCCCATTTTGTAAGCATAGTAATTGTTGTAGTATGAATACCAAGGTGTGTATCCTGGACCAAACCAAGGGTAGTAACTTCCCCATCCATACCATCCCCAGTAATCATACCAGTTATAATTCACCACTCCAACATAGGTCGTAGACATGGCCGAAACGGTTAGCATAAGTTCGGGTGTTGCTCCATTACTTTCATCTGCTTCCACATACCCTAGGCTGTTCATCTCTTCTTTGATTATCTCAATTGTTCTTTCATCATATTGATGAGAAATAGGGTCTTGAAACGATTCTTCTGGTACGATATGTACAATTGTATCAGGAATTTGGTAGTAAGTAGGGGTTGAAAATTCAAAATCAGCATCATGTGTTGTCATCACTAGATCATAATCTTCTACATATTCTGGGCCCTGCTCTTCACAAGAGAACAGGAAGGGTAGTAGCACCATACTCAATGCGACTATCCATGTCTTTTTAAATTGTTTCATTGTATATATCATGTTTTTAAATTTCTATATTGAGAGCTAATTCAATCTTTGTGCCAATCTTTAAATGATTTGATAATTTTAAGACTATCCTCCTTTTATTTTCATTTTTTAAATCTTTTGGGCACTTCTCAAATATGTAGTTGGTGATAAATTTCTTGACCAATTAAACAAATTGATATTCATCTGGGTTAATATTATTGTGTTTGTTTAACTAATGGATATAAGGATGTTATATAGAAATTTGTTTTTAAATTTATTGCTTTCGTTTATTCCTTTCTGCTTATTTGCTCAATATACTCCATCTTATGTTGGTAAAGATGCAACAGAAAAGTATCCTTACTTACTCCCAATTGGTGCTCAGAAAATAGTGAAGTTGGGTAATGATTTACCCCTTCCTGTTGGATTAATGTTTAATTATGTGCATCAAAAGACGGAAGTAAATACCACGGATCTAATGCTCTCTTTTGAGGAGTTTGGTACATACCAAGATTTCTCATGGGTAGAGTTTGATAAAGCTCGTAATACTACGAATGTGATGAATATTCGTTTAGATGCTTGGTTATTCCCTTTTTTAAATATTTATGGTATCTATGCTCATTCATGGACTGACGCAAATACACAGGTAACATTCCCTGTTGATATTCCAATTCATACCGAACCCACAGCGAATACTGTTGGTTTTGGAGGAGTCTTGGCTTATGGGTTTAAACATTATTATATGGCACTGAACTTTAATAGAAGTTATACCTATTCTAGTGCTTTAACTAGTACTATTAAAGGTAATATTGCATCTTTTCGTTTGGGACGAAATTTTAATATTACAGGACTACATAAGATCGGACTTAATATTGGGTGCCAATATCAAAATTTTAACTCTTACTCAAAGGGAAGTATCGATATGAGTAAAGCGCTTGGTTTTATTGATACACCAGAAGTTCATGAGGTCGTTGATCAAATTAAAACTGGAGCTGCGGAGTTTTATAATAACCTAAGCAAGCCACAACAAGTGATAGTGGATCGTTTTATCGAAGGATTGCAAGATAAAATACCTGATCCAGAAAATTATCCTTCTACGCTTTATTATACTTTCAATAAAGAGCGGGTAGGAGATTGGGCTTTCTTAGTTGGAGTACAGTATTTATACAGCAAACGAATGTGGTTTCGTGTAGATTATGGAGCAGGTAATGGATATCGAAATTTGCAATTCACATTCAATTACAGGTTTGCTCACAAACTTTTGTCTCATAATAAATAACCTACTCTTTTAATAAGCATCATTAAAAACTAAAAAAGGAGAAGATTCTAACGTGAATCCTCTCCTTAAATATATCTATTATTTGGGTTTTGTTTAGACCGAATGTATAGTTTCTAGGCTCTCTTTTCCTAGTTCGATAGCCTCTAGGTTTATAGGGATTAGTTTGTGGTGTCTTTCTGGAAGAGATTTTTCAAGACCTTTCTTTACATTCTCTGGAAGTACTACAGGTTTAACCTTTAAGTATCCTCCAAGGATAATCATATTGAACGTCTTAGGATTTCCCATCTCAGCAGCTTTTTTCGCTCCCTCTATCTTGTAGATATTAATATCTTCTCTAGTAGGTGGGTGCATAATTCCATTTGGATCAAAGATTAGAGTACCACCTGGTTTTACTGTTTTTTCAAACTTATCCATTGATTGTTGGTTCAGAATGATTGCTGTATCATATTCATGAAGAATAGGAGAGCTAATACGATCGTCACTTAAAATCACAGTTACATTTGCTGTACCACCACGCATCTCAGGGCCGTATGAAGGCATCCAAGTTACTTCTTTATCTTGCATTACACCTGAGTAAGCAAGAATTTTTCCCATCGACAAAACTCCTTGACCTCCAAAGCCTGCGATGATTATTTCTTCTGTCATAATTTCAAGAGTTAGAAATGTTTTTAAACGAGATATATTACTTGCCTACATTTGGAAGTTCCTCTGCACTCATCTTCTCTCCATCCTTAAGATCTCCTAGAGGATAGAATGGGAACATGTTGTCTCGCATCCAATCGTTTGCACCCACTGGTGTCATCTTCCATCCTGAGTTACAAGTAGAAACCACCTCTACAAAAGAAGTTCCTTTTTTCAACTTGGTGTTTTCGAAAGCCTTACGGATCGCTTTTTTTGTCTTTCTAACTGCAGCAGGAGTCTCTACACTCTGACGAGTTACATAACATGCTCCTGGAAGTTGCGCAAGCATTTCCGTAATTTTCAATGGATATCCGTGTAGGTCGATATTTCTACCATAAGGAGTGGTTGCAGTCACCTGTCCTTGCATGGTGGTTGGAGCCATCTGACCTCCAGTCATTCCATAGATTCCGTTATTTACGAAGACCATAACCATGTTTTCACCACGGTTTACAGCATGAAGAGTCTCTGCTGTACCTATCGCAGCCAAATCACCATCTCCTTGATACGTAAATACAAATTTATCAGGATTTAATCTGTTGATTGCTGTGCCAAGTGCAGGTGCACGTCCGTGCGCTGCTTCTTGCCAATCGATGTCAATATAGTTGTAGGCAAACACAGAACAACCCACTGGAGCCACCCCGATAGTTTCCTCTTGAATATCCATCTCATGAATCACTTCGGCAATAATTTTATGAATTACCCCGTGACTACAACCTGGACAATAGTGCATTGTTTCGTTGGTTAGTACCGAACTTTTTTGTGAAACAATGTTCTCAGGTCTCATTATATTCTTTAGTGCATCTGAAATTTCTGCCATTTTTTATCCTCCGATAACTTTTTGCTCAAGCGCAGTGACTACTTCACTTGGAGAAGGAATGATACCTCCCATTCTTCCAAAGTGTTCCACAGGTTTTTTACCATTAACAGCAAGACGTACATCTTCAACCATCTGTCCAGCATTCAACTCAACAGTTAAGAATCCTTTTACCTTCTCTGCCAAAGCAGCAATTTGCTTGGTAGGGAATGGGAAAAGAGTGATAGGACGAAGAAGACCTACTTTGTAACCTTTCTCTTTAGCAATCTGCATTGACTTTTGACAAATACGTGCAGAAGAGCCAAATGCTACAAAAATATAGTCTGCGTCTTCACAGTCTATCTCTTCATAACGAACTTCATTCTCTTGGATCTCAGCATATTTTGCTTGGAATTTTAAGTTATTTTGTTCCATTTGCTCTGAGTCCAGTTCTAGAGAAGTTACCACATTTTGTTTGCGGTCTTTCGTCTTCCCTGTAGTAGCCCATGAACCAGAGATCTCTTGAATCTCTTGGTCTGTCCATCTTGGTTTTTGAGGTGCCAACTCCACCTTTTCCATCATCTGCCCAATAGCTCCATCAGAGAGAATCAATGCAGGGTTACGGTATTTAAATGCAAGGTCGAAACCCAGCTCTACAAAATCATGCATCTCTTGCACTGAAGAAGGAGCCAAAACGATCAATTTATAATCTCCGTGTCCACCTCCTTTTACACATTGGAAGTAGTCAGCTTGTGACGGTTGGATTGTTCCCAATCCTGGTCCACCACGTTGTACATTTAGTATTAGACATGGTAATTCAGCTCCTGCCAAATACGATAAACCTTCTGTCATCAAACTAATCCCTGGACTAGAAGAGGATGTCATTACTTTTTTTCCAGTAGCAGCACCACCATATAACATATTTACAGATGCAGTCTCACTCTCTGCTTGAAGAACAACCATACCTGTAGTTTCCCATGGACGATTGTTCATTAAGGTTTCCATTACCTCCGATTGAGGAGTAATAGGGTAACCGAAGTATCCATCACATCCACAACGAATAGCTGCTTCTGCAATAACTTCATTTCCCTTCATTAACTTTAATTCTCCCATTATCTGATGTTTTTTAAGCAGTTTTTACTCTGTACACTGTAATACAACTATCCGGACACACCAACGAACAATTAGAACATCCTATGCAACTATCTGGGTTCTCCATATAGGAGAAATTGTAGCCTTTGCCATTGACGTTGCGGTTTAGGCTTAGTGTTTGTGTCGGACAAGCTACCACACAAAGGTTGCATCCTTTGCACTCTTCTGTATCCACCACTACAGCTCCTTTTATTTTAGCCATAACTTACAGGTTTTATTTAAATTAGTAACAGTAGGTTCACATCCACTGTTGATATTGTGATTGAAATTTTTCTATTCTTTGTTGTAGCGTTTCCAATTGGTCTCTATTTACATGTGAAACACATGCTCGTAATCCTTGTTGGTTGCTACCAGTATTGTCAAGTGTAATGGCACTGATACCAAAGTGTAAAAGCGCCTCTAATAGAGTCGCACCATCCATTTTAGGATAGCATATTGTAAAGTAGAAACCATCTCCGATCTCTTGGTCAATATCTTTATCGTACACTAGTTCAAAACCATTATTCAAAAATATACTTTTCATAACACTTGCACGATGACGATACTCATCTAAATTATCTAAAAAGTTTATTTTTTTGTCATTCGCACTCTTTAGCATTGCAGCCATTGCTCTTTGTGCTGAATGTGAAGTTCCTGAGGATAAGGAATATAGGGCTCGGTATACAAGTGCTGCCCCAAATGATGGAATATTCCATCTGTTTTGTAGTTCAGGATAATTTCTTTCTGCTAATTTATCAGAAATAGCAATCATTCCAATACGTTCACCAGCATAGGAGAATATTTTAGAACTTGATATAAACAGGATATAGTTATCAGTGTAGTTTGCTACTGTTGGTTGAAATGGTTTCTCTTTTGGACTGCCATAAGCATGGCGAAAATCCATCCCAAAGTATGCCAAATCTTCTAAAACAACTACATCGTACTTATTTGCTAAAGTTCCGATAATCTTTAGTTCTTCCTCTGTCATACAGATCCAAGATGGATTGTTGGGATTGGAGTATATGATAGAGTGTATATTTCCTTTAGAAAGGTAAGATTCTAGTTTTTTGTATAGTTTTTCTCCTCGGTGTTCATATACATCAAAAGATTCATATTTATGTCCCATGACCATATGTTGCTGTTTTTGAACTGGAAAACCCGGATCAATGAAAAGCGTAGTATCTTTTGTTTTGTCTAGTTGATTGCAAGTCAAAAAAGCGGCATAAGTACCCTGCATTGCTCCCACAGTAGGGATACAATTTTCTGAACTAAGTTCTATATTTAGAAAGTTCTTAATGAAACGTTGACTTTCCTGTTTGAATGGTTCTACTCCATCTATAGCAGGATATTGTGATGCAACTCCCTCTTTTAAGGCATCGATTTGTGCTTTTACCCCTTCATCAAGAGCGGGTATCCCTGGTATTCCCATCTCCATTCTAATAAATGGAATACCACTCTCTTTTTGAATGTTATTTGCTAAAAGAACAATCTCTCTAATCGAAGCTTCACTTAGGTTTTTTAGTTGTAATTTATCGATATTTCTTTTTACAATATCGTGATCTATAAGTGTATGATTCATCTTTTTCTTTTTCTGTGTCATCCATTAAGAATGTGGTGAAAATTCTAGTCAAAAAAGGCTAGATACACGATCTAATATAAATAGCAAAGATCTATTTACTAAAGTTTGGTTATATAAAAAAAATATAATAAAACAATGATAGAACGCATGTTTTATGATATAATGATGACCTAAATATATGAATTTGTTTCGGCTTATCCTAAACTTACGAACTTTAGGTCCTTATTTATAAAACAAATAGTTTAGTTCCCATGGAGCCTAAACTATTTGTACTATTGAATGTTACTTATTGAAAATTGGCAGGATAAGTTTGAGCCAATTCTCAATCCTTTCATCTGTCTTTTCTGCTTCGAAGTCTTCGTCTAATGGAAGTCCAACAAAAGTTTTTCCCTTTATCGCTTCTGAGTGCGTAAATTCATAACCACTCATATCAACTCCTCCTATACAACTTGCTCCTTGTTCTTCTAGTTTATGTACCAACTTACCCAAGCCATCTACAAAATGAGCAGCATAGGTAATATGATCCCCAAGCCCAAAACAAGCAATTGTTTGATGACTTAAATCCATTTCGTGTAGGATGGGAAAGAAGTTGGACCAATCATCCTTCTTAAAGTTCTGATCCCAAGTATCATCTCCTATGGTTGCTGTCCCACATATCATATTTTGATAAGATGATAGCTTCTGTTGTGTTGCTTCTTTAACTGGAATAATATCAATTTTTTTCGACCCAATTTTCTGGGCGATTATATTTGCAACTTTTTCAGTAGCTCCTCCTTGAGGACCATAAACTAGGGCAATTTTATTCATAAATAAATGTTTAAGGTAAGTTACTTTGGAATTAGGAGTAGCTAGTTAACTATCTAGGCATTGCTCCTTTCTTATATTCTCCTAAAATAGAGAGGCTACTAACGTTCTTAAGAACTTTATGTATGGCCTTCTCGTATTTTTCTCTATTGTCATATTCTAAATCTACATGAAAAGAATACTCTTCAGGTCGTCCTAATATTGGGATCGACTGAATCTTTGTAAGATTAATTTCATATTCACTGAAAATCATTAAAACATTGGCTAACGAACCATGGTAGTGTCCACATTCAAAGCAGATCGATGTTTTGTTACTTGATACAATTCCATTAGATTTCTTCGTTAAGATCAAGAATCGAGTGTAATTACGTTTATTGGTCTCTATCCCTTTTTCCATGATATTTAGATCATAAAGTTCCGATGTGCGAACATTACCAATGGTTGCAACATCTTTTCTTTTGCTATCTCTTAGTGCTTTGGCTGCTCCTGCAGTATCACTTTTTTCTAAAAGTACTGCATCTGGAAAGTCTTTTTGAATAAATTCTATACACTGTTTCAGTGCTATAGGATGAGAGTGAATCTCTTTAATATCTGAACATATCGAACCTTTATTCATTAAAAGATTCATCTCAATATGTAAATAGACTTCTCCTATAATTCTTAGATGATATTGGCGCATCAGGGAGTAGTTTCCTAATAGACTTCCAGCAATGGAGTTCTCTATAGCCATCACGCATAGATCCACTTTATCATTGTCAACCAACTCTACGGCCTCTTTGAATGTGGAGCATTCGATGATCTCAACCTCTTTGTCTTCAAAATATTTTAATGTCGCATCTTCATGAAACGATCCTTTTATCCCTTGTATAGAAACTCTCTTCATTCTTTTATATCATTGTATTACACGAAAGACATCTGTTTTCTCCGAAATTCGTAGTGTAACATAACTTCAAAAGAACGGAGTCGTATGTGACAAATGTCATTAGGTAATGTATAAAATATGAGAGAAGCTGTGCTGTGTATAATGAACTATATCTCTATATTTAATATTTACATAACACAGCTTCACCATATTTATACTCTAAGTATGGAACACAACCAATGGTTTGGTTGTATGAAATAGTACTTTCTTCGTTTTGCTTGGATTGAAAAGAGAGGTGATGATATTTCTACGATGCATCGTCATGGCAATTAGATCACAGTTCTCTTCTTTAATAAAGCGATCAAGTACTGTTGTGATATCTTCATGACCTTTTGTATAGAATCGGATCTTAACAAACTCTCCAAACTCAGCATCTATCTTCTCTTCAAATTTTTGTGTTTCTGTAACATTAAAAGTTTCTGGATTCTCTGAGTCGTTTATGTGTAACACTTTTATATTCAATCTCTTCTTGTTTGGTGAAAAGATGTTGATTAACTTATGCAGTGCAATAAAATCGGACTGTTCAAAATTAGTAATATACACAACTGTTTTCTCCTCAGAGATAAAGGAAGAGTCTTCAGGTATCGCAATCACAGGAACTTTTGCCTTTGAAATAATATGAGAAGTGACACTTCCAAACCAATAATCACTATTGCTTCGGCCTTTATTACCTATTATAATTAAGTCATAATTCACCTCTTCTACATAATCGATAATGGTCTCTTCTGCAATACCTCCAATAAGGTCTGTATGTATCTGAAGATGATTCAAGTTATTTTCAGCGATATAAGGCTTTAATTTCTCCAAAAATTGGTTCATATTATTGGTGGCATTGGTTTCAATGTCAGCCAAAGCTTCATTAACCGAACTGGAAAATGAATAGGTGTTTTCATAGGTTAATGGACTAATAATAGGATTGAAATAGGTGTGAAAGAAAGTGATCTCTGCATGTTTTTTGTTTGCCACATGGAGTGCATATTTGGCCGCATTATAAGAGTTTTTTGAGAAGTCAATAGGTACCAATATTTTATTTATTTGATAATCTGGTGTGACCTCATCCTCCTGTTTCTTTTCATAAACACTTCCCATCTTCTCTAAGACCTCTTTGGCTTTATCCAAATCTTTTTCATAAACCAATAATTCTATTCCGTTGGGAACATTTGTGTGAATGGAATAGTCCAATCCTTGATGGATGATACTGTTGGCTATTCCCATTGAATCTAGCCATCCTTTAGCCAAATAAGCTCTGTGTAGGTAGGTGTATCTCGCAACTGCTACCAATGAATTACCATCGTTCATAGCCATCTTTTTTAAGGTTACTTTTTATTATAATAAACCAATAAGAACCCTTTTTGTTTAGCGTTTAGCCTAGTTTATACTATCAAGGGTATCTTTTTTTAGAATAAAAAAAAGGATTTATGATGTGTAAAAAGTGATAGGCTTCCAATGCAAATTAGCAAAAATAAGTATGGAATATAGATTCAATGAATCTTATCGTGCTCTTTTTTATGAAAGAATTCGTACAACATTCAATGATGTAATTATGTTTGCAGGGCTTGTTCATGAATTATTTAAATGAGAAAAGGTCGACTATTCATATTTTGACTACCTCCCGAAAAAAGTTGTATTATTACTGCAAGTATCTGACATTCACAATATAATATATGTGTAAAAACGAGGAAAGCTAGATTAAAAATGTTATTTTAAGTGTGAAAACATAATCATTTAAAACCTAGCTCATGAACAAGATACTTACAAAACAAATACAGAACAAGCTAAGTCTATATTTTTGTAAATTAAATAGTCATTTAACCAAACCAGAATTACGTTGTACACGTGAGATAACAACAGGTATTCTTAAGACAGGGTCTGTTATTATCAATCAAATAGCAACAGCTATAGGTGATTCTATAGACAAACAACAAACGACCAAAAGGCTTCGAAATCATTACAATAAAAAAGGTTTCTTTTTAAAACTTCTTAGAGGCCATATGGATTGTGTGTCAGATACAATTCATGAAGGAGACTACATTCTATTTGATGGATCAGATATTCAAAAGAAATATGCTAAGACCATGGAAGGTCTGGATTTTGTAAAAGATGGAGATGAGAAAAATAAGGTTGGATTAGGTTATTGGCTTATGAATGTTGTACATATTGATAAGGCCAATAAGATGACACCTTTGTATAATAAGCTGTACAGTTTCGATCATGGAGCCAAGAGTGAAAATAATGAAGCAATCGAAGCATTAAAAGAAGTAGATAATGCTATTTCAAAGAATGTAACTTGTGTGTTTGATCGAGGATTTGATCGTCAGATTATTAAGGATTATGTTGTTAGTCAACAAAATAACTTCATAATCAGATTGAAAAAGAATACCAAATTAATATACAAAGGCAAAGAAACTACTGTATCTACAATTGGGAAAAAGATTCCATTCTTCATGGAATTAACTGCCAATAAAAGAGGCAAAAACAAAAGTAAAAAGATAAACTTTGAGTGTGGTGCTGTTAAGGTTAAATATAGAATAAAGCAGAGGGAATTTGAGCTATGGCTTGTTGCTACAAAACGCAAATCAGGAGGGAAATGTTGGTTATTAACCAACTCACCTAAGCATACAATAACAGAAGTTATTAGTGAAGCTTTTCAAGCATATGGCTTTCGTTGGAAAATAGAAGAATACCATAGACATATCAAATCAAGCTATGATTTAGAGAATATACAAATAAAGAAGTTTGATGGACTGCAATGCATGTTGGCAATTTTAACCATTGCAATGGGAATCCTTTATAACACATTAGAGTCCATGCATCTAAGGTTGTTGCTAGATAGCAAAATTAAGATACTTGATAAAAACAAGGTATCTGAACTCAGAAATTTTATCTATTATAAGATAAGTACGATAATTAAAATTTTATTGGCAAATGTTTACACAAAACATATAATACAGAGTAAACAGACACAAGTAGACGTAGGACAAATGAGACTCAATCTAGATTTCTGACTAAAAAAACGGGAGGTAGCCAAATACAAACAAATGTTGCACAACTAAATCTTTTTTTTATCAACTAGATAGTGTCTTAAAAAAAGAGCGCAACAGAATCTGTTACGCTCTAAGTTATTTATGGTCTCTATCTTTTTAAGAATTCTCTTACTCCTGCAGGTGTTTCTCTAGGAGACGATAGAAAGATCGAATTAGCGTTCTATCTATCGTAAGATTATTCTCGATATGAACCTTAAAGATGACCTTCTTATTTTAATACCATCTTATATATTTCATTATGGTATTTCACCAAATAGATTCCTCGAGGAAGATCTCTCACATCTATTCTTCCTTTATTGTAAACAATCTTCATCTTGACACCTGTGATTGAGAATATGGTGATATCATCTTTCGCATCCCCCTCTATGGTAATAAAATCCGTTGCTGGATTAGGGTATAGGATGAAATTAGACTTCTCTGTCTTAGGTGTTGAAGTCGCTTTGGTCACCACCACCTGTAATGTAGCAGTTGCATCATTATAGTTTTTGGCCGTTGCTTTTGCTGTGATAGTTGCAGTTCCCAAACCTACGATGGTTACGGTGTTGTCAATAACAGATACTACCTCTTCGTTGCTTGAAGTGTATACGATAATCGCCTCTTCTATGTTAGACCATGCTTTCGAGAGATCGAATGGCTTATCTTCGATGTTCTTTTGGATGGAGGAATTTGCGATATCCCATGTAATATCCCCCTTGCCTTTTCTTACGACAAGTTTTCTTACCACACTCTTTGCAGCACAACAGTTTTTAGTAGCGTCACAACAAGCAGAGATGTTTGCAGTTCCTGCACCTACGATGGTCACGGTATTGCCATTGATGGTTGCCACCTCGCTGTTGCTTGAAACATATTTTATCGTTGCGTCTCCATTGGTGGTCGCTGTAAGGTCAAAGTTTGCATCACCAAACGTCTTCACATCAATGTCGTTGAAGGTAATTGTTGATGATGCTTTATTTACTACCAATGCTTGCGTTGTTGTTGCTGCCAGATAGTTCGATGTCGCATCACAAGATGCAGAGATGTTTGCAGTTCCTGCACCAACGATGGTTAAGGTCTTTCCAATGATGGTTGCCACCTCGCTATTGCTTGAGGCAAATGTTACTGTTCCGTCTCCATTGGTGGTCGCTGTCAGATCAAAGTCTGCATCATTAAACGTCTTCTCATCGATTTCGTTGAAGGTAATCGTTGATACCGCTTTATTTACGACCAACTCTTGAACCACATCCGTTGCTGCCAAATAATTGGTTGTCGCATCACAAGACGCCGTGATGTTTGCAGTTCCAGCACCTACGATGGTCACGGTATTGTCATTGATGGTTGCCACCTCATTGTTGCTAGAGACATATTTTATAATTCCGTCGCCATCAGTGGTCGCTGTAAGATCAAAGTTTGCATCACCAAACGTCTTCTCATCGATTTCGTTGAAATTGATCGTTGATACAGCTTTATTTACTACCAATGCTTGCGTTGTTGTTGCTGCCAAATAATTTGTCGTCGCATCACAAGACGCCGTGATGTTTGCAGTTCCAGCACCTACGATGGTCACGGTATTGCCATTGATGGTTGCCACCTCGCTATTGCTTGAAACATATTTTATCGTTCCGTCGCCATTGGTAGTCGCTGTCAAGTCAAAGTCAGCATCGCCAAACGTCTTCTCATCGATTTCGTTGAAATTGATCGTTGATACCGCTTTATTTACTACCAATGCTTGCGTTGTTGTTGCTGCCAGATAGTTTGTTGTCGCATCACAAGACGCCGTGATGTTTGCAGTTCCTGCACCTACGATGGTCACGGTATTGCCATTGATGGTTGCCACCTCGCTGTTGCTTGAAACATATTTTATCGTTGCGTCTCCATTGGTGGTCGCTGTAAGGTCAAAGTCAGGATCACCAAATGTCTTCTCATCGATTTCGTTAAAGGTAATTGTTGATACAGCACTATTTACGACCAATGCTTGCGTTGTTGTTGCTGCCAGATAGTTCGTTGTCGCATCACAAGACGCTGTGATGTTTGCAGTTCCAGCACCTACGATGGTCACGGTATTCCCATTGATGGTTGCCACCTCGCTGTTGCTTGAGGCAAATGTTACTGTTCCGTCTCCATTGGTGGTCGCTGTAAGGTCAAAGTCAGGATCACCAAATGTCTTCTCATCGATTTCGTTGAAGGTAATTGTTGATGCTGCTTTATTTACTACCAACTCTTGAACCACATTTGTTGCTGCCAAATAATTGGTTGTCGCATCACAAGACGCTGTGATGTTTGCAGTTCCAGCACCTACTATGGTCACGGTATTTCCAATGACGGTTGCCACCTCGCTATTGCTTGAAACATATTTTATCGTTCCGTCGCCATTGGTAGTCGCTGTCAAGTCAAAGTCTGCATCCCCAAATGTCTTCTCATCGATTTCGTTAAAGGTAATTGTTGATACAGCACTATTTACTACCAATGCTTGCGTTGTTGTTGCTGCCAGATAGTTTGTTGTCGCATCACAAGACGCCGTGATGTTTGCAGTTCCTGCACCTACGATGGTCACGGTATTGCCATTGATGGTTGCCACCTCATTGTTGCTAGAGACATGTTTTATAATTCCGTCTCCATTGGTAGTTGCTGTCAGGTCAAAGTTTGCATCACCAAACGTCTTCTCATCGATGTCGTTGAAGGTAATTGTAGATACCGCTTTATTTACGACCAATGCTTGCGTTGTTGTTGCTGCCAGATAGTTTGTTGTCGCATCACAAGACGCCGTGATGTTTGCAGTTCCAGCACCTACGATGGTCACGGTATTCCCATTGATGGTTGCCACCTCATTGTTGCTAGAGACATGTTTTATAATTCCGTCTCCATTGGTAGTTGCTGTCAGGTCAAAGTTTGCATCACCAAACGTCTTCTCATCGATGTCGTTGAAGGTAATTGTAGATACCGCTTTATTTACTACCAACTCTTGAACTACATCCGTTGCTGCCAAATAATTTGTCGTCGCATCACAACAAGCAGAAATCTTTGCAGCTCCAGCACCTACGATGGTCACGGTATTGCCATTGATGGTTGCCACCTCGCTGTTGCTTGAAACATATTTTATCGTTGCGTCTCCATTGGTGGTCGCTGTAAGGTCAAAGTCAGGATCACCAAATGTCTTCTCATCGATTTCGTTGAAGGTAATTGTTGATGCTGCTTTATTTACTACCAACTCTTGAACCACATTTGTTGCTGCCAGATAGTTCGTTGTCGCATCAGAAGACGCCGTGATGTTTGCAGTTCCAGCACCTACTATGGTCACGGTATTTCCAATGACGGTTGCCACCTTGCTGTTGCTTGAGACATATTTTATCGTTCCGTCTCCATTGGTGGTCGCTGTAAGGTCAAAGTCAGGATCACCAAATGTCTTCTCATCGATTTCGTTGAAGGTAATTGTTGATGCTGCTTTATTTACTACCAACTCTTGAACCACATTTGTTGCTGCCAGATAGTTCGTTGTCGCATCAGAAGACGCCGTGATGTTTGCAGTTCCAGCACCTACTATGGTCACGGTATTTCCAATGACGGTTGCCACCTTGCTGTTGCTTGAGACATATTTTATCGTTCCGTCTCCATTGGTGGTCGCTGTAAGGTCAAAGTCTGCATCCCCAAATGTCTTCTCATCGATTTCGTTAAAGGTAATTGTTGATACAGCACTATTTACTACCAATGCTTGCGTTGTTGTTGCTGCCAGATAGTTTGTTGTCGCATCACAAGACGCCGTGATGTTTGCAGTTCCAGCACCTACGATGGTCACGGTATTCCCATTGATGGTTGCCACCTCATTGTTGCTAGAGACATGTTTTATAATTCCGTCTCCATTGGTAGTTGCTGTCAGGTCAAAGTTTGCATCACCAAACGTCTTCTCATCGATGTCGTTGAAGGTAATTGTAGATACCGCTTTATTTACGACCAATGCTTGCGTTGTTGTTGCTGCCAGATAGTTCGTTGTCGCATCACAAGACGCCGTGATGTTTGCAGTTCCAGCACCTACGATGGTCACGGTATTTCCAATGATGGTTGCCACCTCGCTATTGCTTGAAACATATTTTATCGTTCCGTCGCCATTGATAGTCGCTGTCAAGTCAAAGTCAGCATCGCCAAACGTCTTCTCATCGATGTCGTTGAAGGTAATTGTTGATACTGCTTTATTAACTACCAATTCTTGAACCACATCTGTTGCTGCATAACAATTTTTTGTCGCATCACAAGACGCCGTGATGTTTACAGTTCCAGCACCTACGATGGTCACGGTATTGCCATTGATGGTTGCCACCTCGTTGTTGCTTGAAACATATTTTATCGTTCCGTCACCATTGGTGGTCGCTGTAAGATCAAAGTCAGAATCACCAAACGTCTTCTCTTTGATGTTGTTGAAGGAGATCGTTGGATTTCCTTTAGTTATAGTCCAAGCTTCTTCAAGAATAACTTCATCAGCAAGAAAATGTTCTGTTGCCACCACATCGACCTTCACATCGTAGACTCCTGTCTGAGTAGGAGCATCACTACTCCAGCTGTTTGGTGTCTCCCCATTATGCAACCTGTAGGCGAGTATGGGGGTCGTCTCGTTCGAAACACCAGAGATCGAAGTTAAAGGAAACTGTTGTCCCACTTTAAAAGTAGTCTTTACTCTTTTCAGCGCCAGGTTCACGACAGATCTGCCACGTGCGAGATATGGATATCCACTATTTTCTGCTGGAGATATTGCCCAGATACTCTCTTCACCATTTGTGGTCTCTTCTACGAAGTCCCAGTTGATAAAACTGCTCTCTGTCCTCATCTGAAGCTCGGTTAATGGCTCTCCATAACTTTGGGAACTTGGATCTTTTTCTCCCGTTGTACTTTGGTAGTAACAATTGGTATGATTGTCTAAATTTGCCTCCCAAACAGCAACTCCTAATGATCCTTTTTGGTTAGAAGAGCTATTTACTGTTGCAGTACTATAACAGTTTTCTGCATAACCACATTTACCTACAAGTCCTCCTGTATTGTAGTTTCCGACAACTGTTCCTGTAGTGTAACAGTCTGATATCCTAGTAGATATAGATTCTCCTGCAATAATGCCAACTCTTCGATTACCCGTTATATTTGCATTGGTTACAGCGAGGTGCTGGATTTTGTTTGATCTATTATTCACAGAGCCAAATAACCCTACAAAATTCTCCTGTGGTCTATAAATATAAAGATTGTCAATGGTATAACCATTTCCTTGATAGTTTCCTGTAAATGGTATCGCTTCTCTGCATGGAAAATTAGAATCAGAATCCCCTATCGGATAAAATCCCATAGCAACATCAGGTGTCGTTTCATTCTTATCCGCATCTCCCATATTCCAAGTATTAGTGGCAGACGCATCGATATCTGCCGTTTGTATAAAACATTTATCCCAATCCCAATAGTTTTCTGATAGATTACGTAGTTGGTCTAAAGTATGAATTTGAAATGGATCTTCTAAAGTGCCCTCTCCACCATCAAAAGATTTGGTTAAAGTGATTGTTTTGGTAACCTCATCGTTTAGAAGCTCTATGTTACCCTCTGATAACTGGTATCCAGAAGTCATTATTTTGTAGCTCACAGAACTATTCGTAAGGACTGGTACTATTACTTGTCCTGTCTCATCAGAGGAGTGTGTTCCTAAGCACTCTATGATAGCATTAGAAACAGCAACTCCTTCACACATAATGTTAAGAGTAAGGTTAATCGTCTCTGATGGATTCATCACCCATTTGGTAGTCCCTTTTTTGAGTATAGGAGGAGCCCCTTTGGTTAATGTGTTGTCTATTTCAATATCCCAATTTGTATATTGAGAGATCACGCCCATCTGCATTGCAGTTCTTGGAAATCCATAACTTTCCTTATAAGGATCTTTCTCTCCCGTTGTGCTTTGGTAGTAACAATTGGTATGATTGTCTAAATTTGTCTTCCAATAAGCAACTCCTAATGATCCTTTTTTGTAAGAATCGCTATTTACTGATGCAGTGCTGTAACAGTTTTCTGCATAACCACACCAACCTACAAGTCCTCCTGTATTGTTATTTCCCGCGACTTCTCCTGTAGTATAACAGTTTGATATTTCAGTCTCTATAGATTCTCCTGCAATAATACCAACATTATCGTTACCTGTAATATTTGCATTGGTTACAGCGAGGTGCTGGATTTTGTTTGATCTATTATTCACAGAGCCAAATAATCCTACAAAATTCTCCTTTGGTCTATAAATATAAAGATTGTCAATGGTATAACCATTTCCTTGGTAGTTTCCTGTAAATGGTATCGCTTCTCTGCATGGAGAATTAATATTAGAATCCCCTATCGGATAAAACCCCATAAAAACATCAGGTGTCGTTTCATTCTTATCTGCATCCCCCTCATTCCATTTGTTGGTCTCTGTGGCATCGATATTTGCCGTTTGGATAAAACATTTATCCCAATCTAAATAGTTTTCTGATAGATTACGTAGTTGGTCTAAAGTATGAATTTGAAATGGATCTTCTAAAGTACCCTCTCCACCATCAAAAGATTTGGTTAAAATGATTGTTTTGGTAATATCCTCGTTTAAAAGCTCTATGTTACCCTCTGATAGTTGGTATCCAGAAGCCATTATTTTGTAGCTCACAGAACTATTAGGAAGGACTTCTATTGTTACTTGTCCTGTCTCATCAGAGGTGTATGTTCCAAAATACTCTATGGCGGCATTAGGAACAGCAACTCCTTCACACATAATGTTAAGAGTTAGGTTAATCGTCTCTGATGGATTCATCACCCATTTGGTAGTCCCCTTTTTGAGTATAGGAGGCGCCCCTTTTGTTAATGTGTTGTCTATTTCAATATCCCAATTTGTATATTGAGAGATCACGCCCATCTGCATTGCAGTTCTTGGAAATCCATAACTTTTATCATAAGAATCTTTCTCTCCCGTTGTACTTTGGTAGTAACAATGGGTATGATAGTCTAAATTTGTCCCAGCATAAGCAGTTCCTAATGATCCTTTTTTGTAAGAATCGCTATTTACTGATGCAGTGCTGTAACAGTTTTCTGCATAACCACACCAACCTACAAGTCCTCCTGTATTGTTATTTCCCGCGACTTCTCCTGTAGTATAACAGTTTGATATTTTAGTAAATCTAGATTCTCCTGCAATAATACCAACTTTATGATTGCCAGTTATATTTGCATTGGTTACAGCGAGGTGCTGGATTTTGTTTGAATAACGATTGACAGAGCCAAATAACCCTACAAAATTCTCCTTTGGTCTATAAATATAAAGATTGTCAATGGTATAACCATTTCCTTGGTAGTTTCCTGTAAATGGTATCGCTTCTCTGCATGGAGAATTAAAATTAGAATCCCCTATCGGATAAAACCCCATAAAAACATCAGGTGTCGTTTCATTCTTATCCGCATCTCCCACATTCCATGTGTTGGTCTCTTTGGCATCTATATCTGCCGTTTGGATAAAGTGTTTGCTCCAGTCTGCTGTTGTTTCAGAGAGACGACGTAGCTGGGCTAGTGTCGCAATCTGATAAGGGTCTGTACTAGTACCATCCCCTCCAGCGTAGGCTGCTGCTGCCGTCGTCTCTGCGAACAGGGAGCTAGAAAATAGCATCAGCATAATTAGAATTGAGGTAGTTAAAAGTAATTTTTGTTTCATAAGATTAAAGTTATAAAAACATATTTTAAATATTATTATTAAAGTTATACCATAAATAACTCTTTTCAAAATGAATATGGTGTTATTTTAGCGTGTTTTTTTATGGTATATTGTATTGTTCGTCATCGGTTTATGAGGGGGTAGCTGTGGGGTATATTTATAAAAGACCATGTTTTTATATTATGTTTGTGTTGTTAGAAATGGATATAAATGTTAATAAAATTTAACGAAGAAGCAACAGTTCGCTATTGTTCTAAGAGAATATGTGGATGGCTTTTATTAAGATGTTTCGTTCCATACATATTTGCTTTACCCTTTTTCGTGTTGTGAGATTCTTGTTTCTTTTTCTGTCTGAACAGGATTGCCATTACTCTGAAATGAGTTTTATACGATGTATGAAACTCACGAACTCAATGTCGTATTACAAGAGTGTTCATCAGACTCTTTAGCAATAAAACAAGCATCCCTACTACTACCCACAAGATTGAGAACCATCACCGTGAACTCTTTTTTTGTAGCTATTTGTTTTTCGGGTTTTTATAGCCAGAGTTTAATATTTATTGAAATTAAGGGAGTTTGTTTGAGGTTTGTGCTAAAGTTATGGTTTAATCTCTAAGTTATCAGTACAGTAGAACATCGTTGTCACAACCCATAGATCGTATCTGTGATAATCTGTGAAATCTGTGGACACCCATTTATTCGTGTTTGGTAGTGTTTCTCAAGTAGGCTTGTTATGGTTTAATCTCTAAGTTATCAGTACAGTAGAACATCGTTGTCACAATCCATAGATAGCATCTGTGATAATCTGTGAAATCTGTGGACACCCATTTATTCGTGTTTGGTAGTGGTTTCCTAGTAGGTTTGTCCATGGTTTGTTCATGGTTTGTTCATGGTTTGTTCATGGTTTGTTCATCGATTCTCCATCGATTCTCCATCGATTCGGTGAATGAACCATGGAGGAGATATGAGCACTATATGGTCAAAGTAAGAATCAATCCACTTTCAAACAGGAAGGAGAGAGGAGCAAAAACTCTGTTAGGGCACTATTTCAAAAAGTGTGTAAGTGATTTAAAATAACGAATGGATCATGCCATAAGAATGGCATCCCTGTGGCTTTGGATCTCGTTATTTCTAAGTCTTATTATAATTATTTTATCATGATGAAGTGGATCTGCCTATTTTTAAGATAAGCTCTTTATAATGTATTTGATATATAAGTTTAAGATTTATCGTTTTTCGATAGCGTAGCCAATTGATATTGAGGTATAGAATTGTTCTTGGCTTAGAATATGCGTATTTTAGTACAATTCTCTCTGCATCAACCCTTATTCGTTGACTTGCAGTGTTTAGGGAGTATGACGAATGAAAATGAACTAAATGATGATGAAGAGGTCGTCTCTTCTCATGAAGATGAATAAACCATAAAATAGACACAATCAGATGAATTTAATGAAGAACTTAGTTCCGATGCTTTTGCTCGGGGCAGTGGGATGTAACAAATCTACTGAACCGGCCAAACAACGTCCCAATGTAATCGTGATCTTGACCGATGACATGGGTTACCAAGATGTGGGTTTCAATGGGTGTAAAGATATTCCTACTCCCAATATAGATAGAGTAGCCAACGAAGGGGTCTGTTTTACCAATGGATATGTTTCGTATAGTGTTTGTGGTCCAAGTAGGGCGGGGCTTTTGACGGGTCGTTATCAAGAACGATTTGGTTTTGGTCGCAATCCGCTGTTTACACCGAATGATTCCAATCAAGGGGTTCCTTTAAGCGAAGAGATGATTCCTGCTACTTTAAAAAGAGAGGGGTATCGATCGATGGCGCTTGGTAAATGGCATTTGGGAACGACACCAGAATTACATCCACGTAGTCGCGGATTTGATGAGTTTTTTGGCTTTCTTGGTGGAGGGCATATGTATTTTCCAAAGAATCTAAATATAGATGACTATCTGGATGTCAATTCGCAATCTGCAACTTATAGAACGAAGATTCTTCATAATGGGGAGCGTGTAAGAGAGAAAGAGTATCTAACGGATGCCCTGTCAAGAGAGGCAGTCTCTTTTATCGATAAATCATCAAAAGAGCCATTCTTTCTATATCTAGCCTATAATGCTCCGCATGTGCCACTTCAGGCAACCAAGAAATATATGGATCGTTTTACTCATATCAAAAATCGTAAGCGTCGTACGTATGCTGCCATGGTTAGTGCTGTCGATGATGGGGTTGGAAGCATTCTAGCGAAGTTAAAAGAGAAGGGCATAGAAGACAATACGATTGTTTTCTTTCTCTCAGATAATGGTGGCCCAGAACAGCATAATGCTTCCAATAATGGGGTGTTGCGCGATGGAAAACGTTCGCTATACGAAGGGGGAGTACATGTGCCTTTTGCCATGAGATGGCCTGCACAGATCAAAGGAGGACAGGTATATGATAAACCAGTTATTTCGTTGGATATCTTCGCTACTGCTGTGGTCTATTCTGGTGCCAAACCAAAGAACCCATTGGATGGGGTAAATATTGTTCCCTACATTACAGGAGAGAAGAGAGGGGTGCCTCATGAGCAGTTGGCATGGAGAACTTTTGATACTGGCTCTTATGCTTTGCGTTGTGGAGATAAGAAGATTATCAAAGTAGGAGATCAACCACAAGAGATCTATAATTTAAAGCAGGATATTGGAGAGACCACACCATTGAATAATGTTTCGGATCAAGAAAGAGATGCTTTAAAGAATCGTGTAGATGGTTGGCAATCAGAACTGAAAGATCCTGTTTTTATCGGATTGCATCATGGAAAGGAGTACGACAAACTGCATCCCGAACGTTGGGTAAATAAAAAGAGAATAGGAAATACCTACTATATCGATCCAGTGAATGGGAGTGATGAGAACAGAGGGTTTACCAAAGAGACTGCGTTGAAAAGTTTGGAACGTTTTAAGAGGGTCGTTTTGCTTCCTGGTGATACGGTGAAAATTAAATATAATGCAAACATCTTTACTCCAATCTCTTTCAAAGATGTTCAAGGAAAAGCAGACAATCCTATTGTATTCACCCATTATGGTTATCCCCAAAATGTGAAAAAAGATAGTTCTTATTTAAAGAAGTGGATGCCTCCTCACGACAAATATATAGAGGTAATCCACTAAATTTCTGGATTCAACGTATTGAATATCGTTGGATTGCATGATTTTAGACAAGGCAGTGCCTTGTCTCTACGGTTGCAGATACATATCATTTGATGTCAGAAACAGTGCATCCCGTTTACATCAATCGATGTCGTATCCGATATATATATCGATAGTTGCTGAAACATATCATTTGATATCTGAAACAGTGCATCCCATTTACATCAACCGATGTAACTGGATGTGCTACATTTGTTCGGACAATTAGATAAAGCACTTATCTTTACAACATGACAATAAAAAAAAGAAAACGTTACGACAAAGAATTCAAGACAATGGTTGTTAACCTCTGTCTTAGTGGCAAATCAACAAGTGAGGTTGCTTCGGATATGGACCTTGATAGAAGAATGGTATATCGATGGGTTAGTGAGCAGACTCAATTCAAAGAGAATAGTTTTAAGGGGAACGGTAATCCTGTTCGTACTGCTGAACAAGAAGAAATTACTGAACTAAAGGCAGAACTTCGTAAAACACAAATAGAGCGAGATATATTAAAAAAGGCAGTGAGCATATTCTCCAAGAGCGACAGCACAAATATGAATTTATAGCAACGTTTAACAACGAATTTACTGTCGAGGATATGTGCCGTGTTATGCAAGTGAGTCGAAGTGGTTTTTATGATTGGTTATCAAGAGAAGAAGCTCCTAGATCCATTGCTATAAAGGAGGATACTATTCGTATTCGAGAAATATACGAACAATCTAAATACCGATATGGCAGTCATAAAATTACAGCAGAATTAAGAGTACAAGGCGTTGTTACTTCAAGAAATAGAGTTGCTAGAATAATGAAAAAAGAATCCATTAAAAGTATTGTAAATAAGAAATATAAGGTACAAACAACTGATTCTAATCATTCAAATATAATATCAGACAACCACTTGGATCGAAAGTTTTCACCTGACGAACCATCAAAAGTTTGGGTCTCTGATATAACTTATGTTCCAACAGACCAAGGGTGGCTTTATTTAACAACGGTAATAGACCTTTTTGATCGAAAAGTAATAGGATGGTCTCTTTCAGATAATATGACCACGGAGTGTACAATCATTAAAGCATGGAGGATGGCTAAAATAAACCGTGATAACAAGCCAGGTATGATTTTTCATTCCGACAGAGGTGTACAATATACAGCAAAAGTATTCCGAGATGAGTTAGTTAAAGATCGAATAAAACAAAGTATGAGCAGAAAAGGAAACTGCTGGGATAATGCAGTTGCAGAAAGTTTCTTTAAAATTATCAAATCAGAAATGATTGATCATAAACACTACCACTCTCATTTCCAAGCTAAGATAGACATAATTGAATTCATCGAAATTTGGTACAATAGACAGAGAAGACATGCAACACTTGGTTATTTGACTCCTCTCGAATTTGGGAAACAGAAATATTTTAATGTGGCTTAATTAATTGTCCGATATTTTGTTGCATATCCATTACATACAGTAAAGAAAAATCAATCACTTCGAAATAAATCCACTAGGAAACCCGGAGGTCAACCCAAACATAAAGGATCGACATTACAACAGAGTGATTTTCCAACAAGCATAGAGTCATATTATCCTCCATCGACATGTCAGTGTGGTAATACATTAAATCAAGAAGACGCTAGCTTGTTATGCAAACGTCAGGTTTTTGACATACCACCTGTTCTTGAACAAATCTGTACTGAGCATCGTCTTTATGAAAATAGATGCAGTTGTGGTCAACTACACAAAGGTTCTATGCCCTCGAATATAAAAGCACCTGTCCAATACGGTTCTCATTTACGATCACTAATTGTAAGCTTGTATGTTGAACATTATATCCCTTTAAACCGTATTGGTTCACTAGTGGAAGAGATAACATCATTTAAAATTGGAGATGGGACTATTACTAATATTTTAAATAAAGCTCAAGAGGTGATGACTCCTTTATATGAATCACTTCGTGAATCGATATCCAAATCCACTGTAGTTGGCTCAGACGAAACAGGTTGCAAGATCAATGGAGGCAAAGGGTGGATGTGGGTATGGCAAAATCCTGAGGTAACATTCATTACAGCCAACAAGTCTAGAGGGTATAAAGTTGTTGTAGAAAACTTTAAAAAAGGATTTATTAATGCGACCTTAGTCAGTGACTGTTATGCTTCACAATTAAAAACTCCAGCCAAACATTATCAACTATGTTTAGCACATTTACAACGAGAATTAATCTACATTAAACAACAAACGAATAACAGTTGGGCAGAGGATATTTTGAATATATTCTATAAAGCCATGAAATTAAAGAGAGAATCAGCCAAGAACCAATATCCTTTAAAAGAAAAATCAATATTTAAAGAACAGCTTTTATTACTGTTGGAAAATGACGAGTATGACGATCAGCTAGATGAGATCAAGACATTACGGAGTCGATTAATTAAAAGGATTGATAGTGTGTTTACTTTCTTAGAGTATTACGAAGTTCCTTTTGACAACAATGCATCCGAAAGGTCAATACGTAATATTAAAATAAAACAAAAAGTATCTGCAGGTTATCGAACAGAAGAAGGAGCCCAAAGGTATGCCATGTTACGCTCTATTGTTGATACACTTAAAAAACAAGGAAAGAGTGTAGTGAGAATGATTGCTCATTGGTTATCTCAAAACCATCTTAAGGTCAGTTGGCAATAAAATAATTTACACATTATATATTTTCTGAACCTCCATTCTTTAGCGAATGGAGGCTAAACTATAAATGAAGCTGAGTAGTTACTCGAAATCAAGTACAAACACCTTTCTCTCTAAAGAAGATCAAAACAATAAATTTCAATGAGTTAATGCTAAATCTATTTTTATCTAAGTTCAGTGTAAGTACAAACTTAAAGAAAATACAAAAGGCGGTCAAAGAGATGCGATTATATGGGACTAGTGTTGCCTAAAAACTACCGAAGTATTGTTAAGTATATGTAAACATCTAATTGCTAATAAATGCTAATTGTTGTTTTTCTTTTGTTAACATTTTTAAATGATTATATTTATGATGAATACAAATGTTTAGGTCTGTTGTGAATGACTTAATTCCTTTATTTCAAGATTTATAGTGTAAGATGTTTGTAAAATATAATATATATCAATACACAGGGTATTCGATTGTTTTTGTCTTACAATCAATCTTTCTTTTAATAAGATTTTAAATAAATATAAAAGATTGGATAGTGATATGAAAAAAATAGCAAGTACAATTTTATTATTATTCGTATTTCTTATCGGTTCTGCACAAGAAAAAAAACTTACTTGGGAGGAACTGAAGAATGAATTTGAGTGTCCTCAATGGTTTGAAAATGCAGGTTTTGGAGTCTGGGCCCACTGGGGTGCACAGGTTCAACCTGAAATGGGTGGGGGATGGTATGCCCGACATTTATATATGCCTGATGTTGGGAAGCAGTTGTGGGGAAAGAATGCGTATAAGTATCATTGTGAACACTATGGTCATCCTTCTGAATTTGGATATAAAGATGTATTGAATGAATGGAAAGCGAAAAATCTAGATACTGATGTACTATTAAAGTATTTTAAAAAGATTGGAGCTAAATATTTTATGATATTAGCAAACCATCATGACCGGTTTGATAATTTTAATTCCACTTATTTTGAGTGGAACTCCGTGAATGTTGGACCTCATAAAGATATCGTTGGTGAATTCGAAAAATCTTCAAGAAAATATGGATTGCCTTTTGGTGTAAGTTCCCATGACGATCGGTTTCTCAAATGGTGGTTACCTGCTTTTGGTGCGGATAAGACAGGGCCATACAAAGGAGTACCTTATGATGGACATATGACTAAGGCAGATGGCATTGGTAAGTGGTGGGAGGGGTTAGATCCAGCGAACTTATATGGTTTGCCCCCTGAAAAGAGGACTCCAGAGTGGGAAACAAAGATGAAGGAGACTTGGGTAAAGAGACATCGAGAACTCGTTACAAAGTATGATGTAGATATGTTGTGGTTTGATGGACATGATTTCCCTTATGGTAAATATGGAAAAGAGGTGTGCACTGATTTCTATAATTATAAATTAAAGAAATATGGTAAACTTAATGCTATAGTATGTGGTAAATTTACTGATGAACCCTCTACGATTAAAGATTTTGAAAAAGGTGGTTCTAGTATAATTTTACCAAAACGTTGGCAAGGTACTCTCTCTATAAATAGTTGGTTCTATAAAAAAGACAGACCTAATAAGCATAATGCACGAACCGTTATCGAGACCTTAGTCGATGTGAATAGTAAAAATGGAAATCTACTGCTCAACATTGCATTGCTTCCTGATGGCACTATGCCAAAAGACCAAAAGGAGATCTTTGATAAGGTTGGTGAATGGATGAAAATAAATGGGGATGCTATTTATGCTTGTAAGCCTTGGAAAATATATGGTGATAACCTGAGATCTGATGCGAATCATGCGAATAGTGACAATATTAGGGAGGTTGATGCGAAAGAGTTAAAGAAACAGCTCCAAAATGACCAGTTTAATCAAAGAACCATTGCAAGTCCTATGTTTCATAGTAATGAAGTTCGCTTTACTACAAAAAAAGGAACGCTCTATATGTTTGTACTGAATCCCCAAAAAGGACAAATCAAAATACCATCTTTAGGAACCAGTTCTAAACAACAACCTGGTCACATTAAATCTATTAAGATGTTAGGGGCTAGAAAGAAGGTCGATTATCAACAGAAAGAAGATGGATTGATTTTAAATGTCCCTAATCATCGACCAACTAATTTTGTAACGGTATTTGAGATTAAAGGAGTTGATTAATCTGAAATAAATGAAATATTGAAGGTTTATGATTCTATTAATAAAATTTACGGAATAAAAAGTGCTTATAGAAATCTGGTTTTTTCCAAATTTTAGTGGGTAATCTTGATAAACGTGATAATATTTGTTGACTTTTATGATACTTAAATTATCTGTTATCAGATATGTCATTGTAAAATAATTTATAGTACATAACAAAAAACAACTGCTTGAATATCAGTAGATTAATGTGAGTTTTCTTGCAAAAATCACTGATGTTCAGTATCTTATAAAGGATTTCTCACGTCTTTTATAATGTACATGAAATACCAGAGTTGACCTTGAATATAGTGATTTAGAAGAGTTAATAAAAGAAAATACTAATTGGCATTTATCTCTAGTTTTAAGTATTGTCTATTCTATTTGGACAGAACACTATACAACAGTTATTGGTTTTTTGTGATGGAACAAATGAGAGTGAAAAGAGCATTGTTTAGGATCATATTCTTGAATTACCTGAAAAGGCAAAGATACCACTAGGCGCAATGCACAATTCAGAAAATTTGTTGTTAATATTCACCAAAATAGTCGATTCTATTGGAACAGGCAATATTTTGGTGGACCAGTAACTTGTTTAAGAAAAATGAGGATATGGACTAAATGGAAAATATCTCCTCTTCAGATATTTTCGAAATACATTTCAAACATGTTGCATCCTCCGTAGAGATATATACGGGATCAGTAAGTGGACATATATGGGATACCGTGAGAATAATATACTACAATATTTCTGATTTCAAATGATATGTATCTGCATTCGTAGAGACAAGACACTGCCTTGTGTCATATCATACAATTAGACGACATCCAAGACCTTGAATGCAAGAACAAACTTAAATCAAATCAACAACAGTTCATAGGATATTGGTTTGATATATAACATTCAGTATGCCAGTCGACCCAAAGACTGGTCCTGATGCCCCTAGTCAAGGCAGTGCCTTGTTATTCCTTTGTACACATAGATAATAGTTGATAAAATAATAGAGGAATGTTAATTTCCCCTATTATCTAACAAGATATCCATTCTGTGCATTAACCCTCTGCCTTGTCAAGCAAAAAGTTTTTTAGAGACTTCGGGAACACAGATTTAATGAGAAAAAGTTAATGAGTATGTAGGGTATTTAAACCCAGGAATAACGAAAACCACTCATGCGGATATCATAAAATATATGATCATGGAAATATATGGAGTTGATATGGCAAAAGCAAAGTTTGATGTATGTTTTTCAAGAAATGGCAAACTTATTTACAAAACGATTACAAACAATTTCCCTGCAATTTTTAAGTTTCTAGGTTCACTATCTAAAGATGCAGCTGTTGTATTAGAGCACACTGGTAGTTATGGTCAAAAACTAATTCATTCTTGTTTAGTGATGGACATTCCAGTAGCAGTTTTATCAGGATATTATGTTCGTAATGCATTCAAAAACATCAAAACTAAAAATGATAAAGTGGACTCTTTGATTATTCGGGAATACGCTTTACGTTTCACTGATAGATTAAGATGGGAGAAGAAAGTTTCTGTCGTTTTTGAAGAACTCTCTCGTTTATTGAGTATTCGACAGAAGACAATGAAATACATTCAAACACTTGAAAATGAGATGGAAGCTAGAAATCAATATCCATCGTCATCTATTTTTGCCTGCACCTATTGCAAGGATGAAATAAAGAATGCCAAGAAAAAAGTGAAACTAATTGAGCGTGAAATGAAGAACTGTATTAAGAGTTGTTCTGAGTTAAATAGGTACTTTAAGATTCTAGATAGTATTGTTGGTTTTGGTTTAATGAGTATAACAATGTTATTGGTTAAGACTCGAGGTTTTACACGTCTTTGTAATGCAAAACAGATGGCTGCATTTGCAGGAGTTGCGCCATATCAGAATCAAAGTGGAACGGTTAATAAGAAGTCAAGAACAAGCAAACAGTGTGATCAAGACCTCAAAACACAGTTTTTTATGAGTGCAAGTGTAGCATCTCAGCATGACCCTAAAATGAGATATTATAAACATGTAAAAAAGCTCGAGGGGAAACATCATTTTGTTATTATGACCAATATTGCCAATAAAATGTTACGTATTGCATATGCGCTTATTAGGGATAATAAGGAGTATCAAATAGGTCATGCAGTAAAAGATCCAAGACTGCGTGACGCTGTCTGAATTTAGAATAATTAGGAAATAAATGAACTAACATAAAATATGACGAGATTAATATACGTATACAAATTTTAACAATCTAAATTTGGTATTTAAGTGAGTATGTCTCTACGGTGTATGGATGTGTATGGGATACAGTGAAGGTATGGATATTACTTAATTTGTCGACTATAAATATCGTAATAACAAAGGGCACAAATAATGCTCGATATATAATAGAAGCACGAATGCTTTTAATGGAATCATTTAATGCAAAATATAAGCTTTTAGAACTACAGAAAGAGGTGCAACTGATACCGCTTTTTTCGTATATCGTTTGACTAAAATATATGCTTAATCCACTTAATTTATGGATTGATCCATTCTATTTAACTCAAATGAAGTCTGATCAGAAGAAATTAAAGGATGGCTTAGTACATACATCCAATCATTTAAAAGTAGATTATGTGATGACAGAAATAGATTGTATTTTTTTATCTCTATGGAGATACAGGCATTAATTTGAAAAAACGATTTTGAGAGGTTCCCTCAAGAGATGTTTATTTTGGGAATGCAGTATTGGATATTGCTATAAAAGGAGAGGGGACATTAAATGTTCAATCTTTTGAGATTAATGGTACACCGTCTGCCCCTTTTATTCATTGTAAAGATAAAGGAGGTGAAAATCATTCTTATAGAGATGTGATAAATAGATATATTCTTTAAATAAAAGAGTGACCTGTTGGAATCGTATTTTTAAATGAACGCATTATATTAATATTTTTTTTCTGCTTAAAAGACATCATGCTCAAAAAGTTAGTAAATGAATATGGGTTTTATGCAAAAGGATAACAGATTACGTTTTTATAAAAAAGCTAGAGACCTAGATCTATGATCTCTGCCTCTAGCTTTAGTCCTTTTTAAAGTTTGTAAAAAACTTATTTACGTTGTACAATAATTTTTCGTTTATCTATAAATCCTAATGTTTCAAGCACGATAATGTAGACCCCTGAAGGCAGCCAAGAAACATCTATCGTAATATTGTCATTCCAATAATCGATAGACGATCGTTTCATCTCTATACCTTCTGAATTGAACAAGGTTACAGAGACATTTTTCTTCTCTATATTTTTAAGTTTAATATGTACTTCATGAACAGAAGGGTTTGGGAATGCTTCAAGTATGAAAGAGTTGTCCTCAGAGCTAGTAGCTTGCTCTGTATTACTCCAAAGGTATGGATTTGGAGTAGATCCAAAAATACCATTGATCTTAAAGTCAATCAAATTATTCATATCAACGACACGATCGGAATTAGAATCATATACTTTAAAATGAACTTTATCGGGATCATCATAGGATATATTACCATATACTATCATATATGCTACATGTTTTTCACTGCTTACATATATTTTCGACACGCCCCTACATTCATCTCCAACAAACGCAGCAATCATATCGTCTTTTTGCGTCATAAATATATGATCCACCTCCACAGTTCCAATCATAGTCATAGAGAACTCGAATTTATGAATCTGTACTGTCCAGTTTGGAGGAGCAGCTACTCCTCTCAAAGAGAAGAGTAGTGCTATTATTACTATTAATCTATACATAGCATTTTATCTTATGATATGAATGGTTTCCATATCTTTGGTGCTACCACCCTCAAGATATTGTAAGATATACACACCAGAAGGAAGACTCTCGCCATTGGCATCTTTTCCATCCCACTCTAAATGGTATTTTCCACTATCATTATTACGCTCTAATAATGTAGAAACTACACGTCCCTGCATATCCACTACACGAAGCATGATAGAACCGCTTTCATAGACCGTATACTCGATATTGGAAACGGAACGCAATGGATTAGGATAACAACGAAGCGCATCTTCTCTTAGGGAGTTATCTTGTATATTTTTATCCTTATTGTCTATTTTCATATGAAGAGTAACAGGTTCAGATATGTTTCCAAGAACTTGATTGTTAGAGAACGTTACTTTCTCTTTTGCAACATAGTTCTCTCCTGTTATTCCATCGATCATACGAAATTCGACTATTTCTGGAGTAATGTCTCCCATGATAGTCATAAAGTAATAGGTGTCAGAGAGTAGACCGACACGAACACCCTCAGCAACGCCAACACATTTATCCTGAACAAAAGCACCTAGGTGCACACCTTTTTGTATCATCTTCTGTCCATCAACAACCGCAATCACATTCATGTTTGAACTATAATCATGTTTGTTAAAAGACCATGTCCAAGGCATACCGAATCCTAAACTCATTTCTGAATCTTTAGATATCATGGCGGACTTATGTAAAGCGTTATGTGAGTAAGATCTTCTCGGATATTTTAGTCTTGCATCGTCCCCTAAACACTTCAACTTATAACCTCTATTTGGTCGCATTGTTTTTAATGTTCCAATCCATCCTAGACCTTCTTCATATATTGCAAACTGGTCTTGTGTCTTAATCACATCACTAGTATTTGCCACATAGTTTTCTAAGGCATTATTTATAGGTAGATTGTATGATGGATAATAACCAATCCAGTTCCATCCATTTTTCAATGCAATAGATTTATCTATAGACACAGGTTTCCCTTTGATGGTAACTGTAGCAGGGTTATTTAACTTAACCATATACATCTTATCTGCATCTAAGAATGAAATATTACCTTCCCATCGGTGCTCTTCATTATATTGAAGCAATGAAGCTTGACCTTTAATCTGGTTATTCACATTCAACGTTGCATCCTTAAATATCTCTTGTATATCAGAGGTGTTACCTTCTAATAAGTTTACAGACATCCAATTCCAACCAGCAGCAAATTCATATCTGTTTTGATATATATCTGTCGCCTCCAATGGAATAGGGTTTTTAGCACTTCCTTTCACTGCATTGATTTCGAATATCATATCCATTGGTGAAATATCGTCCATGATACGACCTTCGGAAGCATTCCACAATAAGAGATGAATTGGCTCTTTCATGTCATCAGTCATATTCGAATACACAGTCATGAAGACAAGATAGCTATCTAGCTCTTTATTGTAAGTCATCTCTCCAACACCACGACATTGGTTCCCAACAAATACAGCAACCTTGTCGTTTACGTTTCGTGAGGTTACGCCATTGATTATAATATTACCTACGATATTCATAGAGAATTCATAGTCCTTTACATTGACGTTCCATTCAGGTGCTTTCTCCTTAATGTTCACGTTCAGCTTAATAGCATCACGCATTCCATCCTCACCGACAACAAAAAGTTCCTCTTCTGAGATTCCAATATTGGCATCTTCGGAAATAGATACAGTCACCTCTTTCGAACTATTTGCGGCAACAGTGCCACTAGAAGGAGATACTGTTATATAAGAAGGTATATTATCAATAGTAAAGCTATATTTAGTAGCCCCACGATTTATGATCTTATACTTTACACTATACGCTTCTCCACGGGTGGTTTCGATATTATCATTGTCTATATTCCACTTTAAGCTATTAATATCATAATGAACAGTCCAATAGGTTGGCGAAGCTTGGTTTCCATATTTATCATATACGCCATCCAAAAACATCTCGAATGTTTGATTTTGTAATTTTAGTAAAGAGACCCCTTCAGGAGGTGTCACCACAACTTTATTTTCACGTACCGTACAATCACAATCAATTGATTGTTTTGGTGAATTGAGAATTATTTTAGGAACATCATAATGGTCAAAACTATCAGAACCATTATTCTTTAATATTGGATCATTCAAAAGCCCGGAGGATAGTGAAGGATTTATCGTAGCACCAACTGCAGTGGATATTTTTTCGAAAGGATAGTACATAATTAAACCAGGAGTTTTCATATTCATCCTAAGGAAACTAAACGCACGAATTTGTTCTACATTACGAGCACCACGCCACAATCGTATTTCGTCCATATTTCCAGTGAAAAAATGATTTGTTTGGTAGGTGAAATCATCATTCATGGAACGTTTTCCACCCCATGATGCAGTAGGTCCAAAAAAGATACCCATATCTGACACCTCAGAATTCGAATAACGAACCTCTCCGTCGATAATGAATTTTAACTGGTTGGCTCGATCCAAGGTCATTGCTAAATGGTGCCATTGATTATTTAGTAATGGAGTGGTTGAAATTGGATAATCCTTATCATTATAAAAGAAGTGTAATGTTCCATCTATTTTACTTTGGATTTCCCAATCACTGCGTCTATCTCCTGTACGCTCGTTAATCAAATTAAATAGTGTGGCACTCTGTGCTTCTCCTTTGAACCAGAACTCAAGTGTAAAGTTATCTTTTGTTGTCAAGATATCTTCTGTTAGATCCATACTGAGAGCATGACTACCATCAAATTTCCAACTATATCCCTGTTGTGCGAGGCTCCAATTGTCTGTTACTGATGCATGATTATTATTTACAATATCGTGCGCTACAACTCCAGATGCCTCATCCATTGGATAAGCAGCATATAAATGATTTGTGCTTGAATTTAGCGTCTTATAATTTGTCTCTACTAAGCTCACTTCATCGATAGGCTCACTCCACAAACGAAGATGATGTAGTTGAGCTTTCAATCCTTCTCCAAGGGCGATATTACGATCCGAGTCATATTGAATATTTATAGACTCTTGACGAACGTCTAATTTTCCATCCACATATAAACGCATCTCCCTTAATTTATTATCATAGACAAGAGCGTATCGTTTGAATGAAGATTTGCTGCAAGGCTCCTTTGCAGTGATTACCACAAACGCATCGTCTCCTTTTTTTGAAGGATCTCTTAACTTCCACTCCACACAGTTATCACTATTCAGCGACACTTTCTGATCAAAACTATCTTGATTGCCTTGAAGGATAATAGTTCCTCCATCGACATCTTGATTCGTTTTTATCCAAAATTCCATCGCAAAACCATCTTTTAAGTGAGGGTTGGAGATGCTCATTACTTCTGGACCGTTGAACTGAAGAGAGACTGCATGAAATTGCTCAGCAGTAGACATCGTATTATTTAACATTCCATACATTGTGGCATGAAGACTACCATTAACGACATCATCCGTATATGAAACCATCATCGACTCGCCTATTGAAAGAATTCCATCACTCGGTTGCGGCGTACCAAATACAACAGGAACTTTCATCTTTTTAACTCCATCAAGCACCTCTGAGCTGTTAGAGATATTATTTTCACAATAAGATAAAGTACGCAATTGGTAATTTCCTTCCGCACGCTCACTATTCTGAATAGGCCAAGTATACTCTAAGGTGGAAGCTCCTTCAGGGATTACACTTCCCATACCATTTGATAGTTTTGCACCCTCAAGCAATTCTTGATTCTTAAAGAATGTGTGAATATTCATCCACTCTCCATTTAAACCTTGACGATATTGCAACACAAACTTTTGGAATTTACTTAAAGTAGCGTCGAAGTCACCTAGTTTAATTTGTAGTCCATCCTTGTTATGACTGTTCACAATCCAGTTGTTTGCTGGAGCAACCATCGAAACATCGGAACAAGCCTCTTGAAAATGAACCGAGAGAGAAATCACTGATGCGATGTCTTCTTGGTTTGTATTACCATATTGACAAATAGAGTGTAAAACTATTTTCACATCATCGTAATCGAAAATCTCCCCTTCTCCACGCTCTACTGTAATTGTTTTCATCAACCACTCATTGGCATCCATAGAAAAAGTACGTCCTATTTTAGAACCATCCATCTTTACGATCAAACCATGTGGGTTGGACCCTTGTTCTATTTCAATACAATAATCCCCCTCAGCTCCAGCTGGGTTGTCGTTAATCATATAGATCGGAATAGATTTAACCATATTGGTAGGTATGTCATTCAAAGAGAGAGTTTGATTCTTATCGTCTTTGGGATCGTATGAAAGCTTGACGCTTTCTCTTGCCCATGTTCCTTTACCAATAGTTACAAATTCACCATCTTTTTTGAAGAAGTGAGTTTTATATGCTTGTTCATATGGGCATTTTGAAGTTCCTCCATTAAGAATGAAAATAGGTCCATTGCCATCTGCACTATCATGTACATCCACACTAAAATTATCTCCCTGGTCGGAATCTTTCAATACATACGATATTGTTCGGGTCTCCTCATGTCCATTCGAATCACTATATGATGCGGATAATGAGTTTGTTGTGTTGATTTTAAGATTAGAACCCACACCGCCTACTTTTAGGCCTAAGGTTGTTGAAGCAGATGCCGACAAAGAGATAGATGTCTCTATCGAGGCATTGGTCATTGTGGAGACAGTCTTGGCTGCTTCATAACTTCCAACGCCAGCATCAAATGAAATGTTATCTTTGCTTCCTTTACGAAGACGATCCATTCTATCCTCCAAATTTCTCTTTTTGTTCTCAAGCTTTCTTATCTCTTCATCAATCTCTTTACAATCTTTAGATTCATCTTTTTTATCATCGTTCAACTTTTGCAAATCTTTTTTAATAGCTGCAATTTGATCTTTAATGCTATTCTTCGTTCTTTTATACAAATCTCCTTTACTTGCAAGATATTTGTCTTCCTCATTTCTCTTTATGATATCCTCCCATAGAGTTGCCTGCTCCCCATACCATGCAGCATCTCGTTTCTCTACCACATTATACTTTTCTGATGGGGTATCATCTTTTGGCAGTTCAAGCGTACCATTGGCATACTTATGGTAGGTAGGTATCAGAGATTCTAAAAGATAAAACTGCGAATAGATAAAATTGGTCGTCCCTGACTTATTTACATTGAAAGAGGCTCTTGATTTTAACTCTAATTTAGGATCCTCTCCTTCGGTAGCACTATCTATGAACTGTAACGCGGTACTCTTGCCCAACAAAAGGTTGTAAGATTCACCAATATACAGGTCTCCTTGAGCCCCCACATATGCAGGGTCGTCATTGGTAGTCCAAGTTTTATTCAATGTATAAGAAGATGAGAACGAACCAGAAGAGTTAATACTCAAAGCAGTCGTTAATCCCATCTCAATATCATCCGTAATATCAATTTCAGTTCCAAGAAAAGGAATTTTAGCATCAGGACCTAAAGAGATCGTTAACGTACTACTTGTTTCACTGCTATAGCCAGCAGAAAAAGAGGTTTCTGAAGTAAAGGTTGTTCCCTTCTCAAGAGTAGCATATGAATTGGATCCAGGAGGATCTCTTAAAATCATGGTTGGAATTTCTGGTCCTGCTGTCAGTACACTAGAGCCTTCAGTAGATTTCGCTCCAAGAACAATACCTTTCCATACGACCTTCCCTTCTGGCTCCTCAATGATCGACTTCGATGTATCGTATCCCCATGAATTTAGCTCAACATCATTCATAAGAAACTTAATACCTATTGTCCTAGTATAAGGAGATTTGAAGTTTGGCGCTCCAACAACAAATGAGAATGTGGTGACATCCTTGGTTACATTTTTTGTTTCATCTTTTCTCGATTCAGCAATTGTATTATGTACAACTAATTTTCCTTGACGATATGGATTAATGCTCTCTTTTTGTTCCTTTGGCGATTCATTTGGTAAATAATATTTATCAAAGACTCGTACACTGAAGGAGCTGTTATCTTTATATCTATATACAGGATATTTAAAATTAGTGGTTAGTGTATCTTTTTCAATATCAGATTCTCCCGCTTCTGTGGCTAGTTTACTATATGATACTCTATTCAAGCCCCATATATCTCCATTGGTAGGAAAAACATCTAGTTGAGGTGTACTTTGGTACACAAAATTACGAGACGCATTGTACACTACGCTATCAATTCGATACACATTGCCATTAACCTCAAATAAAGTATCCACGTCGATTGTAGGTACAAGGCTTGAAGTAAGGTTTAACATTTTGTTGAAAGATGTTCCTTCAAAAGGAGTATACCCGTCAGGATAAGTAGAATTTTGCAACTCCTCATCTACCATACTTTTCATGTAAACAGCATCCTCTACATAGTTTTCAGGAAACATGGAGAGAGAATATTCTCCTGTAGTACTATTGGTCTGAATCCATTGTGTAAACTTTTTATTAATATCTCCATCATTCAAAAGTGTGAACTTTACTATCGCCTCCCCAATATTGTTAATTGAAGTTTCATGAACTCTCTTTAGTTCACTCTTCTTTTTGTCATCTACGGCATATCTATCTTGCCCAAAACCAAGGCGTTTATTACCTTCAGTAGTTCCACCAACAACACGACCAATTACTGTAACAGTAGTGGTATCGATAAAGGTGATTGGATTGATAAAATCAGATTGAAAATCATATCTTTTATATGGATTATCCTCTGTCGCAGCAGGAAAACGTCCTTGATGGATGAAATGATGTTTCGATTTTCCTACTGTGATATAATGTTCTCCTGCAGGTACTGTAATATTAAAACATCCCTTTTCATCACTTTTAATAGGATTTCCATTTTTATCTACAGCCATTTTACTATCCACATAGATATTTACACCTTTCACCGGAACCTTGTAAGTATACTCTTTTAGTTGTCTTTGTGAAGCATCATATAGATATTCTCCCTTACTGTATACATGTTCACCCCACAGATAACTATTGTATAAGTTCTCACTCTGTTTCGTGATATCTTTGTCGACATTATTAATCGAACCAATAAACATATTCTCAATGTTCATCTTTTGACTTTGACCATAAAGGATCCTTCCTTTAAATTGAAAAGAGCTTTTATCAATGAAGTCTTGACCATTGGCAACAATATTAGAACTTGAAATAAAGACATTTTTTTGTGATGGAGTAAATATATGGTTGCCGAAACTTGGAGTAAGTGTAATTCTTTCACTTTGATTTGTGAAAGGAAATACAATCGAATAGTTACCATATTTATCAGAAACTCCTTTATAGTTTAATACTGTTGGAGAGGGGCCATGACCACTAAATGCTGCTTCATTACCAAGTACTCCATGTTGCGAATTATATACACTATTATGATATGAATAGTCATATGCTTGTTCCAATGTTATTTCACCATTTATAGATGCAACCCCTTCGCTAAAAGGATAATATGCTATAAGACTCTCTTCGTTGCCAATAAGATATCTATTGTAGTTTTGATGTATCCAATCTTCAGATATCGCTTTTTTCCAAACCGAAACTTCATCAACCCCTTCAATATTGTCCGCAAAAGAGGCATGAATAGAGCGATAGTAACTTGGGATTGTCAATTCTTTTTCGAGACTAGCAACTTTTACACCATCCTGATAGATAGATGATGTTTTGATCGAGGCATCATATACAAAAAACAGTTGTTTGTATTCTCCTGTAACTAGAGAGAGAGAACTATTGGAAATAATATCGACTGAATTCTTTTGACTTCCAATAATACATTTAAATCCATCTTTATAGTTCAATGAAAAGATATTCTCAGAATTTTCTGTTGAGAATCCAAAGAAGTGTATCGTATTATTAGAATAACTAGAAACCTTATACCACATTCCGACAGAAAAACTATTTATCCCTTTTTCCTCATTAATATTCTCTGTATTATCTTCAGGAGATAAAGTGAAATTTGAAGCATTAAAATTGGTTGAAAAAAGGGAGCCATTCTCTTCTTCTGACAGCTCTTCTGTATTTACAGATGGATTCTCTCCAACATTTGATGAAGCCACTCTTTTCAATCCATAAGAGATAAGCTTAGATTCTTGTGTCACCAAAACACTTACATTTTCAACCGGTGCACCAGAGTCATAAGATAATGTACCTGAAATATAGCCTTTCACAGATCTATATCCAATCGAAGAAAGCGTGTCTGTCATATCATTACAAGCAGATAGACCAAAGATCAGATATTTATAAAACGTTCCTGGTTGGGCAGTATTATCTACAAAGCTACGAGCATTGCTATCTATTAAATCAAAAGTTTTCTTTTCGTTATTGTTTGTAGGGTTAATACGTACAATTTGAAAGTTTTTGATAGAGCTCTTATCATATCTCCAAGAAAGTCTTACATTCTCTCTACTACTCCCTTTAGATGCTTCAAAGTATTTGTCCACTCCCCAAATTTTAGGATCAAAAACCATCTTTACAGTCTTCTTGAACGAAACAATATATGGAGGAGATGTTGCATTCTGTTTTAATTTAAAATCAATTTTAAAATATGCTTCATTGTCGCTATTAAAAGAGACCCCCTTTAATATGGTTGATTTAGTGTAATTCGCATCCGAAATGTTCGTAACTTCCTCTTCTATAGGTTTGTCATCTTTGTCTATCTGTGTAATATCAACATTTATAGCTCCGTTATTGGCTTCAACATTACCCCATCCGATGAAAATATCGTTGTTTCCTGTAGCACAGTTGCGATATGCTTGAATATTGTGAACATATAGTTTTAATGGAGCAATATGAAAACCATGAATCATGTGATCTACTTGAAAAGACCCCGCCGAATTTTCTTTCACTTTATACTGAAAATTTCCTTTTATATGGAGATCTATATCTTTACCCCACCATGTGGTATCTATATAAGCTATCGTTGCGGAAAGTCTAGTTCTATGGTTTTCTATGATTCGTCTAATCTTAATCGTATCATTCTTTTGGGATGTATTTATCTTGAACTCCTTCATCTTATTATTGAGACCTAAAGAGATTGTCATATCAGCATATTGAGCATACATGCTTGAGTTTAAGGAGTCTTTTTCAAATAAGTTGATCACAATCTCTCCTTTATCCTTATTTAAAGAGTATGTCAAATCTTTGAATAGGTCCACATTATGAGGAATATAATAGTTGGTGTTCTCTACGTCTACATCTTTGTAAAGAAGTTCATTGTCGTACCATTTTGTATCATATCTTTGAATCTTAGAAATTGCTTTAATGGTCGATTCTTTACCTCGTATATTATTATCAAGCGATGATATGGGTACAGATACTGTAACTCTCAAACGATCTAGATACGGATCAACTACTTGCTTCTCGACTTTTACTATCTTTACCTCAGAATTTCCACTTGAAAGTTTGAATGTACAACTGTCTTCCAGGAATCCAATCTTGGTATTTACATATACTTCTTTCGCATTGGAAGAGATATTGTTCTTGAAAGTCAGTCCTTTTGTGTATGTTTTGGTCTTAGAGAGTTTAAACAATTCATGTTCATCTACTACAACTTTAGTGTTCTGTAGCACAACATCATTCGTGTTGCTATTTTCTATGTTTTTATTTAAAACAAGGATATCAAAAAGCAAATTTTTCCCATCTTCAGAGATGCTCTCTTTCTCAATAAAGTTGTCCACAATATCCTCTTCACTTTGGACGGCGGGGTATGGATGTTCGAAGGATGGAAAAGAGATGTTTTTAGTCTCTTTATTTGCACCTCCTTTACTTGGTGTATAAATATATTCATTGATTCCGTTCGAATCATACTCCAACCAACGCCAAGAGACAGAAAACGATTTCTTTTTACCTCTCCATTCTTTAGGAATGAAGCTTTTAGGCAGGGATATTTTTATATTAATCTCATCATTGGATTTTCCATCTCCAGATTTGCCTTCTACATTTCTAGAGGTAAAGCCCACTGATTCCCAATCTAATTTAGATGAAGCCCATTGGTCTCCTTTCTGAAGAAGAAAAAATCCTCGTTGTTCATTATAGCCCAATTTACCTCCACCGTAAGCATCTATATATGTAACTCTATTATACTTAAATAGAGGATTAGTTTCATAGTATTCCATGTCACCAAAATGACGAAGCTTAAGTATTTGCTTTCCATCACAATAGAGTGCTAGATAGTCTAACACTTCGTCGTCTCCCACATTACTCACCGCACGTACATCTATTGTTAATTTATCATTCGCATAATCAACATCCAAACAAGTGGGATTTGTAGAGAATGCAGGGACCTGTGCTCTCGATGTTAATGCACTACAGAGCATACACCATAGGGTTAAAAATAATAGTAGATTTTGTTTCATGTTTGTCCTTTTGGTTTTTAATGATTAATGGTATTCTTATGTTTATTATGTCGTCTAAATACAAAAATTACAAGAACACTTAATTATCATTAAAGATAATATGTTATAATGAATTTATGCTTCTGAGAAAAGGTACAATTACGGTACATGATATAATGAGTTTCAAATATTATGATGAGTAGAAATACTTTCTTTTATTATTTGAGGTTCATCCATCTTTTGCGTATATATTTTGATGCATTGCTTTTATTTTTAGCATAATCTTTCTGGAGATTGAGATTTTCTTAGATACTCCTACTTAGAATATATCGTTGCATTTATGACTTGAATCCACGATAGACCTCGAAAAAAACTAAAATACAATAAGCCTATTGAGGTCTATAAAAAGTTAAATTTGGATAGAATAGTTGCATTTGTCGCTTGAAACCACGTTAAGTTACAAGATTCTTTAGGTTTGGTAGATAAATAATATTTTCCTGAATCTCGATTCTCTATCGTTTAATTAAATGAGGTGTTTTACTAGTTCTTGTACTGATGGGGACAAAGCGTTATACTTTATCTTTAGTGATAGTGAATATTTTATATTATATTTTAAAATAGGTTTATTATTTCTGCTTGTGTTTTACATATAATATGTACATTTGTACTCCTTTTTATAGTCTAGCCTACTTGTCATGTAATCAATATTCTATTCTTATTGTAAATGAGAGGATAACTCTCTATTGCAGTGACGATAGGACGATGGGGATAGGGGGGTAGTACCTTTAATTTCTAAAATGATATGAAAAAAATTATTCTTTTACTTGCTGTATTGCTAAGTTTCTCATGCGGCAAAGACGACGGACTTGTAGTAACCAAACAATCTTCTTCATCTTCTACTACAACGACTACAACTGTAACGCCTGTTTCTCCTACAAGTAAGCCTAAAACAAAGGTTAAATTGAGTATTGCTTTGAGCGGTCGAAGTAGTTATTCTAATATCTATATTTCGCTTAGAAAGCAAAAGAATGGGAAAATCTATGAGTTTATAAAGCCTGTGGATGTAAATGGAAATTTAACATTGGATGTTTCAGATTATACGGACAAAACGGTTTATCTTAGTGTACATCACAAGGAGAATGAGATTTACAATATCATCAAAGAAGCGGATCAAACAGTAAGTATTGGCAAACAAGATGATAACCTAGTCATCCAATTACCAAAAGAGAAGGTCTATGATGTGACGATTACGGTTCTTAAAGGAGAAAAACCTGCTGCTGGTATCGCTGTATATGCTATTAATAAATGGCTGTGGAAATCCACAGACGAACTGCTTGCTAGTATGGGAACAAGTATTTTAAGTGCTTTCCCTACCGCAAAAACAGATGCACAAGGGCATGCTCTGTTTAAAGATCTATCGATCTCCATTTCCAACGAATATATATTTGTTGCGATATACAAAGATGTTGTAGCTACATTGGGTGATAAATGTATCTACGAGTCCGCAGCATTAGTGCTAAATGGAGAGAAACAGCAAGCTGAAATCAAGCAACAGTTAGGAAAACTGAAACTATATTTAGATACAAATTATCCTGAGTCTATTCAGTTTACATTAAAAACTTTAATGGCAAAAGATATCAATAAAAAAGTGTCGACGAGCAATGAAGTATTATTTGATGCAATAGAACCAGGAGAATACATTCTAACAGCAGTCAAAGGAGAAGGGTGTGTTACTCCTGAAGAGTCAGTATATGTGATAAAGATCGATGGAACTGAAACCAAAAAGCAGACTATCTCTTTTAAGAAGAACTTGGTGCTTAATTGTACTTCTTCTAACCCCTATACTGCAACAGTTACGGATTCTAATGGAAATAAAATAAGCTATAGAGTTGGTGGCAAACAAAAAATGATGATCAATGTCCCATTTGGAAAGGTGAAGATCGAAATCAAACAGATCAGTGGTTACCTCTTTTTTCCAACCAAAGAGTCCTATTCTAGGAGTGTTCGTTGTGGGGATATCCTAAGCGTAAGTTTTCCTTCTTAATAAGAAGTTATGGAATGCAAGAGGGAATGACCTTCTTGCATTTTTTATTTAATAGAGAATGTTGTCCTATGAAGATTGGGTCATTTATAACTCTTACATAGTAAGATCCAATATCTTTTTCAAATAAGAAAGAACCAATAAAATATAACTAGCGATGATGAAATACAGTATTGTGTTAGCCATGATTATATCCCTAACCTTCACTTCATGTAATAAAGAGTTCTATCAACTATATAAAGTAAAAGCGACAACCTCTAATTCTAATGATGAAAAGGATCTTGTATTTGAAGACGAAAATTGTATTGTTCGTTATGATCTTTGGTCAGAAGGAGGTAGAGTGTTATTTGAGATATTTAATAAAACGGATAAGGACATCTATCTTGATAAGTCAAAATGTTTTTTTGTATTGAATGGAAAAGCTTACGATTATTATCAAAATAGGTCTTACTGCTATGCCAATACGCATGTTTCTTCCAAGAAAAGTGTTGCGAACTATAAGAACTCCTATGTACCTGAAACAAAGCAATCAGATATGATGATACTAACAAACAGTACAAGTGTTCTTAAGGGCTCTTCTTCCTTAATAGTATATAAAGAAACTGACATATTATGTATTCCTTCAAACACGAGTAGAACTATTTCAGAATTTACACTACGAAATACCACTTTCAGAGATTGTGAATTGATGCAATTCCCTTCTCATAATAAAGTAAAAGCACTCTCTTTTGATGCCGATAACAGCCCTATTGTTTTTGAAAATAGATTTCAATATTATATTGAAGACTCTAAAACTCCAATAAGATTGAATAACAACTTTTATGTGGAGGAGATCGTAAACTTACCTAAGCCGGATGTGTTTGAAATGGAATATGAAGAATATTGTGGCGAAAAAAGTATGTATAAGATGCCTCACTTCAAAGATATCGCTTCGAACGCTTTTTACATTAAGTATTTAAAAACAGAAACAAAGTATAAACATTAATCTCTATATTATGCTGACAGAGAGTGAAATGGAAGAACTGAGTCCAGAGTCGGTCGAGAAGCGATTAAAGAACTTAAAGATGGCAAATAGAAAAGTATTCTTTCTGACGATATATTTTATCTTTGGGTTCTTTATATTGATATCAGGAGCGATTCATTCCGTTGATTTTCTGAAAAGTCTTCCCTCTTGGGTAGAAACTTTGTTATGCCCTCTATTTATTGTGAGCTTCGTGTGTATGATGTATCCTGCTCTAAAAGTGAAGGAAGAAGCAAAATCTGGTCAAGGATATTCGGCAGTTAGATATATCTCGTTAGACCATGCCGATGAGTTTAGTGTTTGTAATTATAGCAGGAAAGAGAACAACAGCAACAAATCCAATTTTCTTTATGTGAAGCTTTATAGCTTAGACCGAAGGGCTAAAGATTATGAATATGCTTTTGAGCAGATTTATCCCAATGAATTTCAGAATAACCAACATCTAGAGACCATAGAGCGTTTTTTAACCCAATTTAGAAGTCAAGCCATCTTGAAAGTGAATATTTATCATGATTCAGTAATTCAGGTAAAAGTAAAAAAAATTCCCTTAGAATGGTGTGTAAAAAAATACTGTAAACTACCTTTTAAAAAACGATTATGACGCTTTAAAATAGAATGAAAGTCCCGTCTTTTATGCTATCGTATTAGAGCATTCATCCTATTCTATTGATTTTATAGTAGATCCGTACTGTTTGCCCACATTCGTTTTTAATACTTCTGCATTTCATGTTGTATCCCATCAATCGGATTTGTTTTGAAACATCAATGTAAAACGATAATTGTTGTAATGCTCCCGTAATATTTCGATAAGCCTATACAATACCAATAGATAATTTTGTTTTTTCTAACTAAACGAATAATGATATATGTTGACAGAGAGCGAAAAAGAAGAACTTAGAGCTTCTTCAGAAGAGCGTCGACTAGAACTCTTAGAGAAGGTCAATCGTAAAGGGTGTTTTGTGGGAATATTCATATTCTCAGGAATATTTCTATTTATCATTGCCATGATATACTTCGATAATACTCTGAGAAAGATTCCCAATGATTTCATTCTTATGGGAATTATGCTGTTCATGCTTGTGCCCATGGTCATGGCTCTCAAAGTGAAAGAAGCAAGTGATAAGCTGAATTCTTATAGGGGAGACTCAGGGCTCTCGTATCGTTGGGGTATAGATATGGATGTGATAGAGGTTCGCAACTATAGTAGTCTGGGCAATAGTAGTTTGGGCGATAGTAGTCATCAAGCCAATTTTCTTTATATAGAGGTGAGATATGATGGAAGTTACAATGACGAAGAGTATAATGTAATAGAATATTATGAATATCTCTTAGAGCGGATTTACACCAATGAATATGAGAACAACCAACATATGAAGATCATAGAGAGCTTTGTAAAACAATTTAAAAATGACATTATATTGGAGTTGGATGCTTATGAGGATACTCTTAATGGACTGCTTGTCAAAAAGATACCTTTAGAAGAGTGTGTCAAAGAGTACTGTATGCTTCCAGTAGAAGAGTAATCTATGCTTCTATCCACAAAACGACGGTTTTCAATAAAAGTATTAGTGGCGAAATGATCGTATAATGGAGTGATAAAGGGAAAGTGTCAAAGGATGCGATGGTTACATAAAAAAGAGAAGTTATAGCGCTCACTGATGACTAACAGAATGGTTTGCCATCAGTGAGCTCTATACTTGCATTACTCATGTCGAAGTACTTCGATAGGATTTGTTCTCGATGCTTTGATACATTGGAACAACACAGCTATAAATGAAACGATCAATACTGCAATGAAAGGAATAAGATAGTTTGCTACTCCGATAGATACTTTAAATGCAAATAGAGATAGAAACAGCTCTCCAAAATAGAGAAATAGAGGGATCGAGAGCAGATAAGATCCAAATATAGGAATCATAAAGTCGATCACCTGCGATACAAATATCTTTTCTGTTGAGGCTCCATTGACACGACGTATCGCAAATTCTTTGGTTCTACTCTGAATGGTAAAGTTTGCAATAGCAAACATTCCAATCAGGGAGATGATAAGGGCAATGACCATCAGTGTATTGATCAATTTAGTTAGATTATTTAGATGCGAATATTTGGATTTAAAGGCCTCTGATATAAATTGATATCGGAATGGGATATTTGGATTAATCTCTTGCCACTGTTTTTCTACCCATTGTATACTTGCCTTTTTTTCATCTTTAGTTCGCACCATGATATAATCATAGGTGTTGATATTCTTTTCAGGAATGTGTCGGTAGACTATAGGATAATCTTCGGTTTGGTATGGATCTCGATGAACTCCTTTTGTTACACCTGAGATAATTACGGTTTTGTCGTTTATTTTCAATTTCTTTCCAATAGGATCGACAAGGTGTAATCGTTTCACAGCTGTACTATTTAATACCACCAACTCATTTGCCGTTCCTGTATTTTTAAAGCAATCGCCAACTACATGGATATCAAAGAAATCAAAATAGTTCTTTGAGGTCCAAACATATTCTGTATGTATCTCTTCCTCTGGTTTATTGAGAGGAGAGACCATGACTCCATCATTCCACGATGCCGGAGATGCTGTGGAATAACAGATACGAGTATTGCTGTTCTTCGGGTTCACCAAATGAGAGAATAGTTCATACTTATTCGAAATCTCTCCTTGTGCATGAAATATCAATACATTCTCTTTTTTTAGACCATTCTCTCTCTTATCAAGATAGTCAAACTGCTTTTGAACCAGTATCACAAACGATAATAGCGCGATGGATACCGTAAATTGCAAAACGAGAAAGATCTTCTGTACCTTTTTGTTTCCAATGGTTGTAGATTGTCCTCTGAGGCGATCCACCTCATTTCCATGTAATATTTGCCATACTGGATATAGAATACATAGCGTGCTGACAACTACGATCACGATCAAAAGAAAGCCCCAGAGTATTGGATTGGCAAAATCGAAATATAGGTTTGTGCTCATTAATTCATTAAAGGTAGTGGTCATCCATATGGAGATAAAAACCCCTACCACACAAGAGATGAACACATAAAAGAGTGATTTTTGATAGAGAAGCTTGATGATAGAGAATGTCGAAGCGCCATGAATACGTCGTATCGCAATGCTTTTTTGTTGCGATAATGCAGTAAACATAAAGAGGTTCGAAAAGTTAAGGCATGAGATGATAAAGATGATCGCAGCAACCCCCATGATTGCAAACAGTTGACGATATTGTTCTGAAGGTCCATATAGATGCATCTCTTCTATGGGTTGAAACGAGGCTTTCACTTGGTACTTCTTATCATCGGGCTCCTTCTCATAAATCTTTTGGGTAATGCTATTTGCTAGTTCTTCCCTGTTGGTGTTTGGAGTAAATTTATAGAAGGTGTAGAACCTATCAAATCCAGACCAAGTGGTTCGAGCCCATGGATATAGTTTATATACATAGTCCGTTGACCCCACCAAATGCAAACGAATACTTGAATTCACAGGCATCTCCTTCATGACTGCTGAGACATGAAAAGTATTGCCTTGAAAACGAATTCTTTTTCCTACCGCATTCTTCGTGCCAAAGAGCTTTAATGCAAGTACTTCATCTATCACAATATTATTAGGGTCGTCTAAACATGTTTTGGGATCTCCATATAGTAGTGGAAAATGAAAGAATGTAAAGAAATTGTTGGAGACCATCCCAATACCATTTTGATAGAACTGTTTGTTGTCTATTTCAAGTATTTTGTCTCCATCGTTGAAGACGGTGGCACACGCTTTAATATTGGGATACATTCCTGGGACTTCTGTGGAGAAACTAGGAGGTACAGAGATGTCTACATCCCTCTTTTCGTTATACACCCCTTCTGTTTTAACCAAGTAGATCTCTTTATAGTCCTCATGAAAACGGTCGAAACTAAACTCCATGACGGTCCACCAGCCAATGAGTATGACCACAGCCAAGCCTATAGCCATTCCTAGCAAATTTATGCTATTGGTTAACGACTCTTTTTGATAGTCTTGTATGATATGTTTTATCTTATTTTTTGTCATTGTAATATCTTTTTCATTGAAATAACCCCATCGTTATTCATAACGTAATACCTCTATCGGATTTGTTTTCGAAGCTTTAATACCCTGATATAAAACTGTTATTAATGTGGTCAGAACCACGATCCCTGCAACGATAAGGTAGATCATTGTGATATCTCGATCTATGAATGATGGATAGTCCAATAATGCTTATGCTGTTTGAGAGTATATCTTTCTTAAAATCCTTGATAAATTGCGTTATCATTCTTTTCATAATCGAAGTCTTCAGAGGAGGGCTTACACCTCCTTGTATTTCTCTACCACCACTTTTCCATCAAACATATGTACTACGCGATCTGCATAGCTTGCATCTCTGTCGTTGTGGGTGACCATCACCACCGTGGTTCCCTCCTTATGAAGTTCTGTAAGAAGTGACATCACCTCTTCTCCATTCTTCGAGTCGAGGTTTCCTGTCGGCTCATCGGCAAGGATAAGGTTGGGGGAAGCGACCACAGCTCTGGCTATCGCAACCCGCTGTTGTTGTCCTCCTGATAACTGTTTGGGATAGTGTTTGGCACGGTGGGCAATATTCATGCGAGATAAGAGTTCTGAGACCATGCGTTTGCGTTCGGATCTCGAACAGGAAAGATACTCTAATGGAAGTGCTACATTCTCTTCCACAGTCAAATCATCAATGAGATTGAAGTTCTGAAACACAAAACCGATCTTTCCTATTCTATGTTTGGTGCGTTCTCTTTCGTTTAGCTTAGACACCTCTTCTGTCTTAAGCAGGTAGCTCCCATCGCAAGGGTTATCTAGGAGTCCTAATATATTCATCAGGGTAGATTTTCCACACCCCGAAGGACCCATGATGGCTACAAATTCTCCTTGTGTAACATGGAAGTCAATACTATTGAGTGCTACGGTTTCGATCTCTTCAGTACGGAATATTTTGTGGATTGATTTCATCTGTATCATAGGAATGTTTTTTTAATTTATTAGTTTTAATAGTTGACTGTTTCCATACTTCTGGTATGGAGATATGATAATGGTCTCTCCCTCTTTTAGACCTGCTACTACCTCATAGTATTTGGGGTTTTGTCTTCCAAGTTTCACCTCTCTCTTCACTGCGCTATGGCCATCCTCCGATAAAACATATACCCAGTTGCCACCAGAATCGAGGTAGAAGGGACCTCTTTCTATTAGTAGCGACTTTTTTACACCTCCCAACTGCAAATCTATATAGTAGGATTGTCCTGTTCTCAATCTCTTTGGCTTCTCTTGGGTGAAGACTAACTCCGTTTTGAACTTTCCCTCCTTCACTTCAGGGTATACTTTTCTTACTTTCAGGGGAAAGGTCTCTTCTCCACGTTTTAAAGAGGCTTGTTGCCCCACTTGCACTTTGTCGATATAGTGTTCATCAATCAATGTTTCTAACTTAAAGTTACTAAGAATATCCACCTGTCCCAAGGTGGTTCCTTTCATTACAGACTGTCCCACCTCTATATCCAAAGTCGTAAGCTGTCCTGATATCGGTGCTTTTACATTCAGCGCCTCTTTGTGTTGTTGCACTAGCTTCAAATTCTCCTTCATATTTTCAAGACTATGCTTCATCTGCACTAATTGATTGGTACGATAGATGGAGTCCTGATATTGTCTCTCCTTATAGAGTTGGAAGCTTCGGACTGCAAAATCATAAGCCTCTTTTGATTCAAGATATTGATTTCTTGAGATCAAACTATCATGAAACAGATATTTATTTTGTTCCCATTGGCGTTGCTTGTTGACTATTTCAAACTCTAAGGTAAGAAGTGTTTTTTTGATATTCAATTTCTCCTGTTCCATCGTCACCATCGTATTGCGAAGGAAATTACTCTTCTCTGCCAATTGGGCTTCGCTATTCAGTATGCTCTGGTGTAGATCGGGATTGCTCATCTTGAGAATCACCGTTCCTTTCTCTACCATCGTCCCCTCTTCTACATACTTAGATTCTACTCTTCCTCCGATCCTTGCATCCAGTATAATGGTTGATATAGGGACTACTTTGGCATGGACCGAAATATAGTCGTTAAAGCTGCCTTGTACTACTTGCGAAGTGATTACTCGATCTCTCTTCTCCTTGAAAACATTCAGGTGTGATCCCCAAAGTACCCTATATACGGTGAACACTCCCAATACGATGGTCAGCGGAATAAATATATGACGCTTCTTCCATTTCCATCTTTTTTCTATTGTGCGATCCATAATGTTTATTTGATGATAAAACTCCAATCCCCTGTTTGGTAATATTTCAATAGTATCTGTTGTATGTCTACTTGATATTTTGCTTGCATCATATCAACCCAACTTTCTGCAAACTGTTGCTTGACCAGTGCCACATCTTGAGGGTTGACCATTCCAACCTTCATCTCTTTCTGCACTCTTTCTAGCTCCAAAATGCTATGCTTATAGAGTGCTTGTGCTGCATTGTATCTCTCTCGATCGCTTTTTAGCTGTTCCCACGTGTCATTGATTATCTGGCGAGTAACACGCTCTTTTTCTTTATATAAAGTTTGATCCATCGACAACTGAATCTTCGCTCTCTTCACATTCCTACGGCGACGACCCTTGTCGTATATCGGGATCGATAGCTTTAAATAAAGTTGTTGACTTTGATTGTTATTTATCTGTTCTATAAAGGGGTCATTCTTTACCCCTTCTTTGTTTGAATAGTAGTAGTTTGTCGCATAATATGCGCCAAAAGTAAGGGTTGGAAACTTCTTTCCTTTGACCATCTTAAGATACTTCTTATCCATCTCAATTTGGTGCATACAACTACTAAGGTCTGCCAAGTTAGAGGAGGGAGAGACGATGCTATCTAATGTGAATAGTCTGTTTTTAGAAGTTTCATCATCTACGGTAATCGATTGATCTAAAGAGAGTATCTGATGTAGCTGGTTCCTTGCAATCTGTTCTTGTGTAGCTGCCTTTACATATTTACTTTGATCCGACAGGTACTGGGCATAGAGCTTCTGTTCTTTCACTTTCGACTCTCTTCCTACCTTTACAAATTGCTGCATATCTGCATGTAACTTGCTGCTAATCCCTTTCTGTTTTTGTGCCATTACCTTCATCTGCGATGCCATCAACACTTGGTAGTATGCTTTGATGATGGTGGAAACTGTCTGATTCTCAATATGTCGTTTCTCATCATATCCTTGCAACACATTGTATCGGTTGTAGGCGATCTCATTGGTTCTGCTAAACCCCTCAAACAACACGATGCTCGTGGAGATACTTCCGTTGCTACTATAGTTGTGCGTATTACTCAGTTGATTGGTCTTCCCATCAATACTACGCCCATAGTCAGAACGCATATCTGCATACCCATATAGGTCTGGAAGTCGAGCCTCTCTACTCATCTTATAATCAGCCTCTCTCTTTCTCATCTCGAGCGAAGCAATCTGTATATTGGCATTATGTTTTAACCCATAGGTGATACATCTTTTGAGATCCCATGACTTCTGACCAATGGAGAGAAAGGGTAGGGTGGACAGCCATATGATTACGATATATTTCATTTTTTTTATTGTTGTTTGTAGATAATAATTCAATTGGCGTGCCAAAGTAGATAAGGTGTTGATAATGAAGGTTAAGATGTTTTGATATGTATCTTGTAGTGTAAAATAATTAGACACTAGATGTCTAATTATTTTACACCAAATTGCCATAACGATTTTTACCACAAATTACCACCACAATTTGCCATGTCAATTTAATGGTCTATCAATAATCGATGCTGCAACACTTGGGAACTAGGAAGCTTCTGCTTCCGTTGGTTGCAACGATATGATGAATACGATTGATTCAATGAGTATTGCACGAAGTCCTTAGACAATTAGGTTGCTGTATTTCGACAAGCTCAATAACCACCTGTCGAACCACAGGAACCAATTATTTCCACAGATCCCACAGATTCCCACAGATCTTTTAATGCGTAATATCTCCACCACATATTGGTATCAGAACCATGCAAAATCATCGTTGTAGCTGCAAACACATGTGTTTGCAGCTACAACACAACAAATTGTTGCAACAAATTTCCACATCTCCAAAAGACAATATTCACCCATCGATACTCCAATCCACTTGCTTTCGTTGGTTGCAGCCACACTATATCCCAACCCCTTTTTTCTAAATAAGAGTTGTTTTACATATTTAATCAAAGAATAGTTTTAATTGAGAATATTCTCATTACTTTTGTAGTGAGAATATTCTCAATTGAATATTTATAGATAATATTCAAAGCTTCCGTAGGGAGGCATGGGAGGGAAAATAGTTTAGGTAATGTTTACAAAAGGAGTTACTCCTTCTTTTATTATAGATTTTGTTTACTAAAGTATTTTGTCTTCTGAAGAGGTGCTATTCTTATTCTAATATAGGGATGATAAATCAAGAAGCACATAGTGATAAATAATAGTATTAATAAAACAAAAAAGGAGGTAATCATGCCAGGTTTAAACGGTAAAGGTCCTAAAGGACAAGGTCTACAAACAGGAAGAGGATTAGGTCGATGCAATGCAAACAACCTGAATCCAGATACTCAAGAAGCCACACAGGGCTCTCGTAGAGGAGGTAGAAGAAGATGCAGAAATGTCGAAGATGGAAATTCTGATAATAGAGGACAAGGCAGAAGAATGGGGTTCGGACGAAATAAATCTTAGTTTCTACATATTTAGTTGATTAAAGTTGCATGGACTATTCATGTAAATGATTAGTCATGAAGGTCGTTTGTACACATCTTATTTTATCTCTCTAGTACTGATATAAAATAGGTACAACGACCTTTTATATGATTTATAGTAGGGCCTTATGATAAACTGTAGTGCGCCATTAAAATAACTGTTGTCATATAATTGTAAAAAGTGGAAGATAAGCTACGCAAATACTAGAAGTAAACAATATTATTATTGGAATGGAGAGATGTAAAAGAAAGCTGTTAGCACAAAACCTTTTAATCATACTTTAACTAATAAATTACTTAATGACTGAATTATACACCGATCAACATAAAGCTATGATGCAATCTAATATTGATTGCGCTAAGCTACGAACCAATCGTATCGAAGAGATAAAAAACTTTGCACAACAGATGAAGTTTGAGCGTATTGGAATTGCGCATTGTATCACTTTTACCAAAGAAGCAAAAGTAATATGTGATTATCTATCTCAATTCTTTGAGGTGTTTATTGTCGATTGCAAATATGGAAACTTATGCAAAAGCAATATTCTAGGAGGAGACAGTCGACGTTTATTGTGTAACCCCTTAGGACAAGCTGTTTTTTTGAATCATCTTCACACAGAACTGAATATCTCGATGGGGTTGTGTGTGGGACACGATATGATCTTTAGTAAACATTCCGATGCCTTCGTTACGAACCTTTTGGATAAGGATTTTACCAATAAGCACAACCCAATGCAAGTAATCAATGAACTTAAATAACTTAAATATATTACAATGATCATAATTCCAGAAATTATAAAAGAGGAGTGGTTAAATAAGCAAGCCGCTATTGTTTTGACTACCATTTCAAAAACAGGAATTCCCAATTCAATATATGCAACCCAAGTCGCTTTATTTGGAGAGAATAAAGTGTTGATTGCCAACAATAAATTTCAAAAGACCCTCGAAAACATCAATTCATGTAGTGAAGCTACTTTGCTCTTTATAACCAAGAACAATAAATCGTATCAACTAAAAGGTACTATATCATACAAAACAGAAGGGGCGGAGTTTGACGACATGAAAGGATGGAACAGATCTGACTTACCAGGCTTTGGTGTTGCAGTTATTGAAGTAAAAGAGATCTATTCTGGAGCGAAGAAAATTGCTTAAGAACTTATCTTGGTGACTACAATAGGTGATTTAGAACAATCTACAAAGTCCATATGGGGGCATCCGCTTGTGGGTGCCCTCATAAGCGAGAATCGCATATAAATCATTGTATATCATTTGTTATAATTGTTTGCTTCACAAACAAAAAGGCACCCCCAATAATTCGTCAATATATCCAAAAATGTTGCATTAAGTCGTTCATTTCAAACGTGTTGCAATAAATGACAACCACATTGTTGGATATATCAGAACCTTGCAAAATCATCGTTGTAGCTGCAAACCCATGTGTTTGCCCTCATTGGGACAATATGTTGGCATACAACAAAATGACTTCTCAATAAACTACGATTACAAATATGGAAATAATATGATTGACACATCTTGGCAAACATATGGGTTTGCAGCTACCATACAACAAATTGTTACCACAAATTGCCACTACAATTCTCCATGTCAATAAATGATATTTCGATAATCGATGCTGCAACACCTGGGAGATAGGAAGCTCCTTCTTCCGTTGGTTGCAACGATATGATGAATACGATTGATTCAATGAGTATTGCACGAAGTTTCGTGCAATCTCGAAGCAGGAGCTTCGAGGCTCCCAGGTGTTGTCACAACAAATCACCAAACAACAAATTGCTCTAACAAATTAACACCCCAAAACTTGATTGACACAACATGGCAAACATATGGGTTTGCAGCTATCATACAAAAAATTGTTACCACAATTTGCCACTACAATTCTCCATGTCAATAAATGGTATTTCGATAATCGATGCTGCAACACCTGGGAGATAGGAAGCTCCTGCTTCCGTTGGTTGCAACGATATGATGAATACGATTGATTCAATGAGTATTGCACGAAGTTTCGTGCAATCTCGAAGCAGGAGCTTCGAGGCTCCCAGGTGTTGTCACAACAAATCACCAAACAACAAATTGCTCTAACAAATTAACACCCCAAAACTTGATTGACACAACATGGCAAACATATGGGTTTGCAGCTACCATACAACAAATTGTCACGTCAATCAATGAGAACATCCACCATCGATATTTCAAAACTGGCATCCCCTACGACCAGTCAAAACATAAAAAAAATGCCAAGACCTATTTGTTTAGATCTTGGCATGGATAGATTATCGCTTTTTACGATTTGGAATATGATTACACTAAAGAATTAAGCAATCACGTTCTATACTATTTAAATTTATATCCCAAATCCGCGATCTTCTGTTCTATCTTTTCTGTGGACAAATTTGTTCCTTTGACCACCGTTTTTCCTGTCTTCAAATCTACTTCCACCAAACCTACGCCTTCGATCTCTTGAAGGTTCGTCTCTACTTTTGTTTTACACTTATTACAACCCATACCAGAGATGGTATATTCACAACTGTTGTTGTAACTTTGGTTTGCTTTGGCTCTCTGCTTAAAATAGTGAATTGCTTTCATTAGATAGACACGAAGAAGCAGTGCTGCAAAGACAACTGAGAAGAGGATTTTCACTATAGATCCAGTCTCATGATGGTGTCCTACATGTGTCATCGCAAATGTAAACCATTGTGCTGGCAAAAGATAATCGATGGTAAGGCCAAAGAGTATCGCACCAAGCGTAATAGATAGCAGGTATACAACGGTCGCTTTCTTTCCGATGGTTTTTGAAAGTACTACCATTGTAGCGATATTGGTTGCTGGGCCTGCCATTAAAAAGACAAAAGCAGCTCCAGGAGTCAGTCCTTTCATAATCAAAACCGCAGCAATAGGTACCGATCCTGTAGCACAAACATAGAGAGGTATGGATGCAAGCAGTACGATCAACATGTTGGCAAGAGGCGAGAAGGATAGCTCTCCGAAGAAGTTATCCGGAAGAATCGTACTGATAAGAGCAGCCAGAATAAGTCCGATAATCAACCATTTAGAAATGTCTGCTAGGAATTCGATAAACCCGAAACGAAAAGTGCCGACCACTTTCTCTTTCAAACTCTTTGGTGTCTCTTCCTCTTCAACCTGGGTATGGCCTTCATTCTTCTCTTTGTCTACAATCTCGGTAACAGCCCCTCCGAAGATCCCTGTTACAAAAGCCGCGATGGCTCTAAAGATGGCAAAAGGAAAACCCATCAGAGAGAAGGTTGCTAAGAATGAATCGATTCCTGTCTGTGGGGTAGAGATAAGAAAAGAGTTGGTCGCTCCTTTGCTGGCACCCTGTTTATATAGAGAGAGTCCTGTCGGAATCACACCACAGGAACAGAGCGGGAGCGGTACCCCTAGAAGAGCGGCATTGATTACCGACTTTTTAGAGTTCTTTCCTAAATATTTCACCACACTCTCTTTCTTTAAGAAGTTGTGAAGCAAACCTGCAAAGAAGAAGCCAATCATTAGGTATAAGGACATCTCATTAAAGAGACGCAAAAACTCGCTAATGAACTTGGTTATATAGGACATCATAATCTTAAGTTTTAATATATGGGTGCTAAATGCAATAAACATTTTCTTTTATCACTGCAAAAATATTGGGCTTTGTTTTACTACACAATAGAGGTCTCTTATTTATAGCTTATTTAGACTGTATAAAACAGTGCTTTTGTTCTTTTTTAACAGCAAGTAATTCACAACATATCTTTTGCTTAGTCGGGATAGATTAATTTAATGAGAGACATAAGGAAAAATAGTTAGAAAAACGATCCATTCTGAAGGAAGCTTTTATCTTTGTGCTTCGGAATGAAAAGCGCTCCCATGCATAATAATATCTTCAATCTATATATCGTGAAGGCAGCCAAATGGTTTATGTTGGCCATGCCTGTGATCATGCTCTTCTATGAGTCGGAACATCTAGATGTGCAGCAAGTCTTTATCCTCAAGGCGCTCTACTCGGTGATGGTGGTGATCTGTGAGATCCCCTCTGGATATCTCTCGGATGTGTGGGGGAGAAGGAATGCCTTGATCTTGGGTACGATACTCGGGGCTTTAGGCTATGGTTGTTATGCCCTCTTCTCTGGTTTTTGGTTCTTTGTGGTCGCAGAGATCTTTTTGGGCGTAGGGCAAAGCTGTATCTCTGGCTCCGATTCTGCCCTGTTGTACGACACGTTAAAAGATCAAGGACGAACAGAGGATTACCTCAAACTGGAAGGCCGTATCACCTCATGGGGAAATCTCTTAGAGGCCGTTGCTGGGATACTAGCAGGTCTATTGGCAATATACTCTTTTCGTTACCCGATGATAGGCCAAGCCTTTGTCGCACTTGTTGGTGTTCCTGCTGCACTTCTTTTGAAAGAGCCAGAGTCTACTAGCCAAAACAGAAAAGCCTCTTTTAAGGATATCGTAGGAGTGGTGAAATACTCCTTCACCAAAGATTATGCTTTGCGAAATGCCTTGCTCTTCTCCTCTCTCATTGGAACGGCTACCCTAACCATGGCATGGATGATACAGCTCTTTTTTAAGGCACAAGATATTCCTGTATCACAATATGGTATTTGGTGGACTGGATTGAACCTACTCGTTGCGTGGGGAAGTATTCGAGCTTTCTATATTCAAAAATATTTTCGATCACAAACCATCTCTATCCTTATCTTGGTCGGTATCGTGCTTGGGTATCTCTTTATGGGTTTTATTGAGGGGATGGTTGCTTTTGCATTTGTTGTGATGTTCTATCTTATTAGAGGAGTAGCAACCCCGACATTGAAGAATATGGTCAATGAGAAGACCACCTCGGAGGTTCGTGCTACTGTCCTTTCTATACGTAACTTCCTGATACGAATCCTCTTTGCGCTATTGGGACCTCTATTAGGAGGGATTACAGACCACTACGGTTTGAAATACTCTTTGATTAGTATGGGGATTATTATAGCCATATTAGGAGTGATTGTCTTGTCGATAGAGTCGTGTCGTATCAAAAATAGTGCCCCGTAGTGTTTTGTTAAAAGACAAGAGATGTGTCGCATTAATGAGACGGTTTATCCCTAAATTTACTTGCCATTGTCATAGAAGAGAGAATTAACTTTTTGGATGTTAAAAAAACCTGTATCTTCGCATTTTAATCACAAGAAATGTTTGTATAAAGCGTATGGCAACATTGTATATGATTCCTAATACATTAGGGATTACCCCTGTTGGCGGAGTAATTCCGTTGGAGGTGCAGGAGATCATCAAGAGAGTGAAAGTATTTATCGTGGAAGATGTTCGTACCACGAGACGATTTTTGAAGCGAGTAGACAAAGCGATAGATATCGATACTTTGACTTTCTATGTCTTGAATAAAAGAACCAAAACCAAGGAGATTGAAGAGATGATTAAGCCTCTTGCAAAAGGAGAGGATGTAGGAGTCATATCGGAAGCTGGATGCCCTGGTGTTGCCGATCCTGGAGCTTCTGTTGTTCAGTTGGCTCATAAAAAAGGATATCGTGTTGAACCATTAGTAGGTCCCTCTTCTATACTGTTGGCTATGATGGCCTCAGGAATGAATGGACAAAGTTTCGCTTTCAATGGTTATCTTCCAATGAAGAAGCCTGATAGAGTAAAGAGAATAGAGCAGTTAGAGCGTCGTTCTTTTCAAGAACACCAATCTCAAGTGTTTATCGAAACTCCTTTCCGTAACGATACCATGTTCGAGGATATGTTGTCTACTTGTGCTCCACAGACACAAATATGTGTAGCATGCGATATTACCCTAGAGAGTGAGTTCATCAAGACTGCTTCTGTGGAGAGCTGGAGAAAAAATAAACCCTCTCTACACAAACGTCCAACTATTTTTATCATCCATAAGTTTTAATCTACATAAATAGTTTCATTATGAAGATGTATCTCTTCTCGGATATTCATGGGGATATCGAGGCTCTACAGAAGATTGATCAGATGTTGGAACGAGAAAACGAGTCATTTCAAGTCGTTCTTTGTGGAGACTTGATGTATCATGGCCCTCGTAATCCATTGCCAAAGAAATATGATCCTGCAGGGGTTGCAGAGATTCTAAATAAATATGCACCCGTGATCCATGCTTGTCGTGGTAACTGCGATAGCGAAGTAGACCAGATGTTGCTACGATTTCCAATACTAGAGGATTATTGTGAATTCGAATGGCATAATACACGTTGTATCGCGACACACGGTCACCTAGAAGATATCGATACCTCAAATCATCGATGGGTCTTTAGTGGACACACCCATGTGCCTCTATGTCAAATCAAAGAGGGGACATTCTGTGTGAATCCTGGTTCTATCTCGATGCCAAAAGGAAAATATGGCGTAGGAACCTATGCTGTGATCCGAGATTTTAAGGTAGAGCTAAAGACCTTAGATCATGAACTGCTTGAGGTTTATGAGTGGAATATCATTAACTAATTGATTATCGTTTAGGTGATACTATGGAAGGATCTCTTTTATCTTTAAAAGAGATCCTTTTTTTGTCCCCAAATATCCTTTACATGATATAGACCAAGATTACCCTTCCGATAGGGCTTGGATACCCTTTGGTTACTCCTAGAGTAACCAAAGGGTAACGGAAGGGTAACCAAAGGGTATCGGAACCTACTAGGAAACCCGTAGTGAAAATGATCCATTTATATGCGATTCTCGCATATAAGGGCAATCATAAGGGTATGCCCCTATGTGGTGAATATGTCGATATAATTTGTGGGGTTTTGTGGTTTCAAAATGTTGTGATAATATGTTGTGACAACACTTGGGATTCTCGAAGCTCCCGCTTCGAGATTGCACGAGACTTCGTGCAATACTCTTAATATCAATAGCATCCATCATATTGTTACAACTAACGGAAGCAGGAGCTTCCTAACTCCCAGGGGTTGCAGCATCGATTATTGACGTGGCTAATTGTTACAACAATTTGTTGTTTGGTAGCTGCAAACTCATGTGTTTGCCATAATGTTGCAACCATATTGTTGTGTGTTGAATTGTTGTTTCAATTTGTTGCGTGTTGAATTGTAGCGACAACAGCTGGGAGCCACGAAGCTCCCGCTTCGAGATTGCACGAGATTTCGTGCAATACTCTTAATATCAATAGTATCCATCATATTATCACAACTAACGGAAGCAGGAACTTCCTAACTCCCAGGAGTTGCAGCATCGATTATTGATACATCGATTATTGACGTGGCTAATTGTTACAACAATTTGTTGTTTGGTAGGTGCAAACCCATGTGTTTGGTAAGTTGTGATTTTGACTGTACGATTATTCACCTAAATAGATGAATTTAATTTAACTACTCAAGCAATACAATCTATTGTTTGTCAATTGAATGAATATATAACGAAAAAATAATATGCATAGTGAAGGAGATAAGTCAATATAACCATACATTTAGGCACCCCACAAGGCGGCGTAATATCCCCACTGTTGGCCACTATATGAATTTACTTGATCGCATAGTCAATAATAGACAAAGTCTTTTTGGAGTTTCAGGCGTAAAAATGATAAGGTATGCGGATGACTTTGTTCTGATGGGCAAGATCATAACAACAGAGGTTAAGGATCAACTTCATCATCTTTTGACAAGAATGGACTTGATCATAAATATTGAAAAGACCAAGCATATTGATTCGAAAGAGGCTAGTTTTAAGTTCTTAGGCTTTACGTTTCGTAATGATAAAGATCTTTATGGACGAGATCTCCGGTATATAAATATTGTACCGAACTCTGATTCAGAAAAAAAGCTACGAGGGAAAATATCAGATTATTTAAAAAGGCATGGACATAAAAACCCCACGGAGTTGGTACGAGGACTAAATAGCTTAGTGAGAGGCTGGATTAATTACTATGAAATAAGAGGAGTTACGAATACCTCATTAAGTAAGCGCAAGTTGCGATACTACTTAAGTCAGAAACTGTTTCGATATTATCGACGTAAAAGTCAACGAAAATGTAGGCATTATGGACCTAATGCCTTTGAGACATTAGTTCGTTACTACGGATTAATCGATCCTACCGAATACCATCCTTGATGACCTTATTTGTGAATGCTTTAGACGAAATATACAGGAAAGCCGTATGCGGGAAAACCGCACGTACGGATTGATGAGGGGGCTGGAGTGCATCTATTATTGCACTCACAGCTCTACTCTACTGGTGAATCTGTGGACCTAATTTTCGTGTCTTTGTGCCTTTGGGCTTCATTTCCCTTCGTATCTTCCTTATAATCTTGTGGATCTTTCGTATATGATATTCTTCCCTTTTAACTACTTTTGGAAGTATAAGCAAAACAACAAAAGATAAAAACAATCCAAGAGATATGATATATTTAGATTATGCGGCGTCTACACCATTGCATCCAACGGTGTTAGAAAGAATGCAGGAAGCATTCTCTAAGCAGTATGCGAACCCTTCGAATGGCGACTCTCTTCTGTCGCATGAGCTACTACAACAGATATCGGATGCTTCAGAGAATATTTTACAAGCTTTTGGGCTTACCGACCATCAGGTGCTTTTTACGAGTGGTGCCACCGAATCGATCAATACGATACTAAAGGGATTGGTGAATCATCCTGACAACACCAAAAACAAGATTATCACCTCCTGTACAGAGCATAGTGCGGTGATAGAGGTTTGTAAGGAGCTGGAGAGCTATGGGGTAGAGGTGGTATTTCTTGGCAACAACCAGAATGGAGAGATCGACTTATATGAACTTGCTTCTTTGATTGACGACCAGACTTTGGCTGTGGTGTTGATGGGAGTGAACAACGAAACGGGGTTGGTGCATCCGGTAGAACAGATTGCCGATATTGCGCATGAAAAGGGAACACTCTTTTTGTGTGATACGACACAGACTGTAGGGAAAGTTCCTATTGATTATACGAAGTTGGATGCTTTCACCATCTCGGCACATAAGATCTATGGACCTAAAGGCATCGGTGCTTTGATCACACGACGTAACTTGCGTTATGCCCCTTTGATACATGGTGGAGGACAGCAGGGAGGGATGCGTGCTGGAACGCTTCCTTTTCCATTGATTGTTGCCTTAGAAACGGCGGTAGTTTTTGTTCAAGATCAGATAGATACGCATTATCAAGAGGTGGCACGCCTACAGCAACAGATGGAGCAGGGGCTCTCGGAGATTGCAGATATTGAGGTGATTGCAGAAGGAGCGAAGCGTTCTCCCTATGTGTCGAATATCCTGTTTCCGAATATCGACATACAGGGATTCAAACAGCAGTTGAGTCCTTCCATCTCGTTCTCCTCAGGCTCGGCATGCAAAGCGCGCATTGTATCGGCATCCCGTGTCATTCAGGCCCTACATCTGTCGACTCCTAATCCTGGTAACACACTGCGTTTTAGTTATGGGTCACCTACTACCCACGAAGAGATAGAAAGTGCCTTAGAGGTGATAAAAGAGGCCTTTAAAAAGATATAGTACATTGATAAAGGAGAGCTATTATTTATGAATAGGGAGTTACCCTATAGGATGATGGTTCGTGTGACAATTTGTTGTAGCGATTTGTGATGACAATTTGTTGTATGGTAGCTGCCAACCCATGTGTTTGCCATGATGTTGCAACCATCTTGTTGTGTGTTGAATTGTTGTTTCAATTTGTTGCGTGTTGAATTGTAGCGACAACAGCTGGGAGCCATGAAGCTCCTGCTTCGAGATTGCACGAGACTTCGTGCAATACTCATTGAATCAATCGTATTCATCATATCGTTGCAACCAACGGAAGCAGGAGCTTCCTATCTCCCAGGTGTTGCAGTATCGATTATTGATACATCGATTATTGACGACGCAAATTGTGGTGTAAGTGGTGGCAATATTGTTGCATGGTAGGTGCAAACCCATGTGTTTGCCATGATGTTGCAACCAAGTTTTAGAATGCTGATTTGTAGTGACAATTTGTTGTTTGGAGATATGTTGTGACAACAGCTGGGAGCCTCGAAGCTCCCGCTTCGAGATTGCACGAGACTTCGTGCAATACTCCATGATGCAATTGTTTTCATCATATTGTCACAACCAACGGAAGCAGGAGCTTCCTAGTTCCCAGGAGTTGACGCATCGATTATTGAAGTGAGATTTGTTACGACGACTTGTTGGTATGTTAATTATATCATACATATTGTCGCAACGAGGGCAAACACATGGGTTTGCAGCTACCACGTCATACTTGCGAGGTTCTGATACTAATATGTGGTGGAAATGTTTCGCATTAAAAAAATCTGTGGAAATCTGTTTAATCTGTCGGATCTGTGGCAATAATCTTCGTGCCTTCCCGTCTTCGTGGTTTCTTTTCTCTTTGTGTCTTTACAATAAATCTGTGTTAATCTGTGGACAGAATCTTTGTGTCTTCGGGCTTCCTTTCCCTTTGTGTCTTTACAATAAATCTGTGTTAATCTGTGGACAGAATCTTTGTGTCTTTGGGCTTCCTTTCCCTTTGTATCTCGGTATCAGCCTTGAGTATTTTGGATAAAGTATGCGTGTTTTTTCCCTCTGATTTCAAAAGTGATTCTTTGAGAGTATGGGATTCTGGAGTCCCCTTTATATATATTACGTACTTTGTAGTGTTTCACCGATTTTCGATGTTCCGACACATACTTCTCCACCTTCCAAAAGGTTGTTTTATTTACATATTCAAATTGAGGGACGATATTAATTCCTTCACTAATCCCTCCCAACGAATTGGCAATCATATGACCCCCTTGGTAATGTTTTGCTTCCGCTGCACCAATCGCATCGTATAAAGCTTTGCGTTGCATATTGGCGTTTCTAGGGACCCTATTGGCTTTCGCGAAAGAGGAGATCGAAGCCTCTAATGGTCGACATAGATCGTCGGTGATATATTTGGCTCCATTGGCCGTATAGGTAGTGTTAGGAAGCAGGTTTTTGGTATTTAACAAAGCGTTCAGGGAGTGGGCTTTCGATCCTTTAGATACCCAAGAAGCATTAACCCGCATCTCTTTGCTCGTTTTGATCACCGAAGCGAGCTCATCCCCGCTCTTATTGAGAATTTTAAAGCGTTTCTTGCCTCCTTTAATGACATACTCTCCGGAGTGGATCAGTTGGTCTATCGATTTAAATCCCACTTTCGTGACGCGTTCCATCCCATGACGAGCCGTCTTCTTAAATGGATTCTTTGTAAAATATTCCGTTCCCTCTTTCAGTGATGTCTTACAGCTGGCCAACAGAATGATGATGGCGAAGCATACTATTTTATTCATTGATATCTCCTTTCAAATGATAGGCTACTTGTGTTTCAACCTGTTTAAGTATTTTATTCGTGATATATTTTTCAGTTTGGGTATTTGCAGTATCTCCCATATACAACATTCCGATAAAGAAGACGATGCCAAAGACTCTACGAGACCATGTCCATATGTTTTGAGTCATACTATCCACTTTGGCATGTCTCTTTTTGCTCCAACGAATCCAGCCTCCTAAAGTGAATTGGTAGAATACGTATGCCGAGATGATGATGAAAATAAAGAATACGGCAATCCCATAGGCCATTACGTACTCTACGATCTCTTCGATAATCATAAAGACACCAGAGACCACAATCTTATGCGCATAAATATGGATGATTGGTTTGGTGTCGATTTTATGAATACGAACCCGATGCTTTCGTGCACCCTTGGCGATCAGAGCATCTTCAAGGTTTGATTTGGTGATCTTTTTGACCACTTTTGGGTCGTAGAAGTGAAACCATATCTTCTCTACTTTGGATTGCATCGAGACCTCGTCCAGTTGAAAGTAGTCGCGAATATTCTTCCATCCTAGAAAGCCCGATTCTCTATCCAACGAGTCTGTCAAATGGGTGTAGGCAGTATGAATGTAAGCTTTGGTGTCAGTATAGATGATCTGTTGGGTATCTTCAATAATGATGTTTTTATCTCTGCTTTGGCCTTGTTCTTTACAGGATAGAACCGAAAAGGATAGGAGCATTAATAATAGGAGTTGCTTCATGTTGAACAGTGGATTTCTTGTGTTTTTATGATGGATGACCATATGTTTATGCCATCCTATGTCGATGTGCTGAATTATTTGTTGTGGTTCTTTGTTTCATGCCATTTACTGCAATGGCATGGCTTATTACGATGTGGTGCTTTCCCTCATATTTCTATCCTTATGTTTATGCAGTATCGTTGTCTCTTACTTTACGCAACCATATAAGGTGCATATGTTAAATATAAATCGCGACAAAAGTAATCATAATAGTAAGTATGCCTAAATATGACAGTACTTAATTTTTGTAAATATGGGAACATTTAAATGGGGTCTTCTGTCGAATGAAATAGAGGTCTATGAAGCGAACCGTCTCCTTTGTGTATAGAAGAGAACATGCCTGTAGAGTGGGACTGATCGTGGGTGTTGGTGTAAGTTGTTAGGCTTTAGGTTTGTATGAATTGGTGGCGTTAATTAAGAAGCGAATCAGAATCAAACATAGGCTCTTTTTAGAGACCCTTTTACCTTTTAAAATACCATCCATTCGTATCAGAAAATACCTCCTTGATCTAGAAAAGATTGATAGGGTAAAAGATGATATTAGAGCTTCAAGTAGCTCCAATATATTTATAGCGAACATGCTTTCGTCGAAGCGGTAGATAATGTCTTAGAGGAGATGTTTGAGGCTTTAAAGCGGATATCCTACTTAATATTCCCAAGAGAAACGACTCTTTAAGGGATGCCATAGGGTATCTCCTGAAATAACGAACATTACGCTAAAATAATAAAAACAGAGACTCTGTACGATGGAAGTGGGGAGATGTTTTTTTTGTTCTATGTAACATGAATTTAGAAAGAAAGAGATCTCTTTCTTTCTAAATCATCCTCTTTCTACTCTAGAGAAGTATCTACTTTGGCTTGCATCAACTCAAAAAGAGAGACTGCAAAAGGGCGACCTCTCTGGGTGTTCCTTTGGAATGCCTGCAGTTTGGTTGTGTCCCACGCTGCTCATAAAGTTTGGAGGTTCTTTTGATCAAAAAATACCATATAACACTAAATTATTAATGCGAATCAAGAGTTGGTTTTCATATCTAGCCAAGTGGTTTAATTGCCTGTATGTTAGATGTTTGTATTGTTTTTTATCCTTGAAAATCAGTATCTTATAGTTGTTTTCAAAGCGACTTTAAAATATGATAATCAAGGATAAGGACTTCAATTTAATAAAAATATACGATCTAATTTGTTATTACTTCGATGAGTTAAGATATTATTGTGAACGATTTAGTAACAATAATCCCCTTGCTTTACTGATCAAGAGGTGATGACAATATATCTTTTTGGTGTTCAATATCAAGAATACACCAAGATAAATCAGATTCATAAATTTGCATGTGATTACTTGTCTGACTGGTTTCCAAATTTAGGATCTTATCAAGCATTTTGTAATCGCCTTAATCGTTTAGGTGGAGCTTTTACAAGATTGTCTGAGTTATTACTTGAAGACACTCAGCCTAATGATTGTATTATCGATCAATGTTTACTTGATTCGATGCCAATTATAACGTGTTCTGGCAAACGAAAAGGCAAGGTGGCCAATGAAGTAACCAATAAAGGCTATTGCTCTACGAAAGGAGTTTACTATTATGGCATGAAGCTTCATATGCTGGGGATAAGACGACAAGATGCTTTACCATTTCCAGAGCAAGTCCTTTTTACCCCTGCATCTGTGAACGATATTGTCGTTTACAAGGAGAGATGGTCAGAGATGCGGAACAGAACCTTCTTCGGAGATAAAATTTACATGCATAATGAATTTAACCAACAAGTGAAGAGTCAGTATAATTCAGAAATGTTGACACCTATTAAGGCAATAAAAGGGATGCCTTTGATAATCAAACAAAGAATAAAAGCAGCAGATGATTTGTATAATAGAGCTGTATCTAAAATAAGACAACCTATTGAAGCAATGTTCTCTTGGCTAATCGAAAAAACAGATATACAAAGAGCTAGTAAAGTAAGGTCTACAAAAGGATTAATGGTACATGCATTCGGTAAACTAACTGCAACGTTTCTTAATTATGTTTTGAACCCTTGATTCGCATTATTATAAAATACATCATATGTATTGGATTGTTCTTCTTTTGGTATTTCTTCTCGTATAATACGATCGGCAGCTCCTATCAAATGGACTTTGGTTATATTGGTAGGTGTTTTCATGGATATGTAGTACTTGTTGTTCTATATACTGTAAATATAGAAAATAGTATAATATTAACAGACAACTATGTCTTTTAACAATTATGCAAATAAATTATCTCACCACTTGTACTTTCCTCTTGACCTTATGGTTTAGGTTGATCTATGGAGATACGATATTGATGATGTGCGAGTTTCTCTGGATGTGCTACATTTGTTCGGACAATTAGATAAAGCACTTATCTTTACAACATGACAATAAAAAAAAGAAAACGTTACGACAAAGAATTCAAGACAATGGTTGTTAACCTCTGTCTTAGTGGCAAATCAACAAGTGAGGTTGCTTCGGATATGGACCTTGATAGAAGAATGGTATATCGATGGGTTAGTGAGCAGACTCAATTCAAAGAGAATAGTTTTAAGGGGAACGGTAATCCTGTTCGTACTGCTGAACAAGAAGAAATTACTGAACTAAAGGCAGAACTTCGTAAAACACAAATAGAGCGAGATATATTAAAAAAGGCAGTGAGCATATTCTCCAAGAGCGACAGCACAAATATGAATTTATAGCAACGTTTAACAACGAATTTACTGTCGAGGATATGTGCCGTGTTATGCAAGTGAGTCGAAGTGGTTTTTATGATTGGTTATCAAGAGAAGAAGCTCCTAGATCCATTGCTATAAAGGAGGATACTATTCGTATTCGAGAAATATACGAACAATCTAAATACCGATATGGCAGTCATAAAATTACAGCAGAATTAAGAGTACAAGGCGTTGTTACTTCAAGAAATAGAGTTGCTAGAATAATGAAAAAAGAATCCATTAAAAGTATTGTAAATAAGAAATATAAGGTACAAACAACTGATTCTAATCATTCAAATATAATATCAGACAACCACTTGGATCGAAAGTTTTCACCTGACGAACCATCAAAAGTTTGGGTCTCTGATATAACTTATGTTCCAACAGACCAAGGGTGGCTTTATTTAACAACGGTAATAGACCTTTTTGATCGAAAAGTAATAGGATGGTCTCTTTCAGATAATATGACCACGGAGTGTACAATCATTAAAGCATGGAGGATGGCTAAAATAAACCGTGATAACAAGCCAGGTATGATTTTTCATTCCGACAGAGGTGTACAATATACAGCAAAAGTATTCCGAGATGAGTTAGTTAAAGATCGAATAAAACAAAGTATGAGCAGAAAAGGAAACTGCTGGGATAATGCAGTTGCAGAAAGTTTCTTTAAAATTATCAAATCAGAAATGATTGATCATAAACACTACCACTCTCATTTCCAAGCTAAGATAGACATAATTGAATTCATCGAAATTTGGTACAATAGACAGAGAAGACATGCAACACTTGGTTATTTGACTCCTCTCGAATTTGGGAAACAGAAATATTTTAATGTGGCTTAATTAATTGTCCGATATTTTGTTGCATATCCACTCCTGTTGTACAAAAATATAAAATAAAGAGTTATCGTAACAAGATTTTTTTTGTGTGGATAGAATGCACAATAGAATAATACTATTGTGCCGTATATCTAGTAGCTTATTATTGTATTTATTAATAATGCTTCTAATTTATAAATCATGTATGTGTAGTTTTATTTATTTAACATACGATTTTGGTGTATTTTTAAATATAAGAATTTATATTAGTGTGTCTTTTTCAGGTAGACGCTATTAGAGATTTAATTAAGTAGCTGTTATTCTAGAAATAAGCTTATTTTATTGTTCCATTTACTAGGTTTAGGCACTAAGAGTAGGTTCTGTAATTAATTTGGTCTATTAATTAAAAGAAAATTGTTTGAATATAATGAAGAGTTTAAAAAATATTACATATCCAGCTACTTGTGAGTATCGATCTAACCGATATTATGCACCTGTCCATTTTTTTGTTGATGCTTTTGGAGTATCCAAATCATTGGACCTTCTTTTGGGATATTTCTCCTCAACAGCTTTGAATGCTTTGGCTTTAGGGTTTGTTCCTTTTTTAATAGAAGGTGGTAAAATGCGAATGGTTATCAATGATGTGTTGTCTTCTGATGATAAGGGCGCTATTATAGATGGTTTTGCCGACAAAAGCTTAAAATCGAGAAGTATTCTTACAATTATAGACGATCTAAGATCTCTTTCTCATCCTGGTAAGCATACCCTTAATTGTCTTTCATGGATGATTGCAAACGATAGATTAAATATAAAGATTGTCCGTCCAAAATACACAAAGGGGATCATGCATGTGAAATCTGGAGTTTTTAGTGATGGCAATGATAAAGTTGCTTTTAAAGGATCATGTAATTTTACTGCACAAGGAATATTAGGAAATATTGAGGAGGTCTCAGTTAAGCAAAGTTGGAATAGCAAAGTGGATGCGAACTCTGTGGTTGAGACACAAGAGTATTTTGATGAAGTGTTTGGTGAAATGGATGAGACTTTAGAATACCTAGATCCAGAAAGTGTTCAGGAGGCTATTGTCGATGGAGCAAGCAAAATGACTCTGGAAGAATTGATGATTGAGGAGCAATCACTATTAAAAGAATTTTATAGTGAAGTAGAAAATGACCATTTATTAGAGAATAAGTTCGATCAACTAAATGAGACGATAGCAATTTATCAAACATCTCCTAGATTTCCATTTCCACAAGGCCCTAGAGTGTATCAAAAAGAGGCATATGAAGCATGGTGCAAGAATGATAAAAAAGGTGTTTTTGCTATGGCCACAGGAACTGGAAAGACAATTACTGCTTTAAACTGTTTGCTGAATGAATATCAAATTAATCAAAAATATCAAGCTCTCATTTTTGTGCCTTCTATTGCATTAATACAACAATGGGAAAAGGAGTGTAAGCAGTTTAATTTTAAAAATATTATTAAAGTTTGTAGTGGTGAAAATTGGATGCCAAAATTATCAAAGCTTTCTCTACAAAGGCGTCTTGATCCAAGTCACTCATTTGTAATTATAACAACATATAAGTCATTTTTAAGTAAAAAATTCAAGAATTTTCATCATGTTTTTTCTAAAAATGATTTGCTTATTGCTGATGAAGCTCACAATATGGGTTCTGCTCAGTTTTTAACGTCTCTTTCTGGTATTAAGATACAGAATCGTATCGCACTTTCAGCAACGCTACATCGTCAATATGACGAGATAGGAAATAAAAAAATTAATGAGTTTTTTGAATCTAATCCCCCCTATACATTTTCATATGATATGAAGGCTGCAATTGAAAATGACGTGTTATGTCAATATGATTATTTTCCACATGTTGTCTATTTAACTTCAGAAGAGCTTTCAGAATATGCCGAAATTTCAACAAAATTATATAAGTTTTTTGATGGATCTACTGGAAAATTTAAGAAGGATCCTGTGGTTGATATGCTACTTCTTAAAAGGAAACGTATTATCCATAAGGCTGAGAATAAAAAAGTAATGTTTGAAAGGATTTCTAGAGAGGAATACAGCAAACGTAACTCCTTAAAATATTCTTTAGTCTATGTTCCCGAAGGGTATGAAGTTCATAGTGACAATGACGTGAATGAGTGTTATGACAGTATGGAAGAGTTGAAACTTCTAAATCAATATACAAAGATTGTTAGTTCAATTAATAAAAATATTATTGTACATCAGTTTACGGCAGATACTAAAAATAGAGAATCTACTCTCAAGGATTTTGGGGAAGGAAAGATTGATGTTCTTACTTCAATGAAATGTCTTGATGAAGGTGTAGACGTACCAAGAACAGAGCTCGCATTTTTCTGTGCAAGTACGGGAAATCCAAAACAGTTTGTACAGCGAAGGGGGCGTGTTCTTCGGACACATAAAGACAAACATATAGCTATTATCCATGATCTAATTGTTGTTCCTGAATGTACAGACCATTCTGATGCGACGTTTCCAATGCAACAGAGTCTAGTTAAATCTGAATTAGAAAGAGTTGTCAATTTTTCTTTCTTGGCTCGGAATAAATTTCACACTTTTAATGAATTAAAAGAAGTGTGTACACATTTTAAAATAAACCTATTTACTGTAGAAGAAAATATTCAAGATAAATAAACAATGGCTAAACACGACGAAATTTTTGTAAGTTTAATGGGACATCCTCTCATTAAAGCAAATTATAATATTATCGTTAAAGACGATAAGAATAGAGAAGATCTTAATGCATCTTCTCAAGGATTGGATTCATTTACCTACATAGAGGGTAGATTAAATGCGAATCATCCTGATATACCAATTATCAACGCAGTAAAGTTGTTGGTGAGAAGTGTAGAGATTAATAAACGAGGAGTTGATGATGCAGTTAGTAACCTTTTGAGAGAATTAAACAGCTAGTATTATGATCATAAATAAAATTGAAATTCAAAATTTTCAATGCTACTATGACACTAAAACTTTTGAGTTTACAAAAGGTCTTAATGTTGTTGTTGCTGCAAATTCACATGGAAAAAGTAAGTTGTTTGATGCTATTCTTTGGCTTTTTACAGGATCTCTTGCCCAAGAAGGTCAGAGGTTTCATCTTGAAAACTTAATCTCGAAGAAGGCGATAGATCTAAAAAGATGTTTTGATGTATCTGTTCTTATAGAGTGTGAGAAAGATCAGAAAAAGTTTTCTATTAGACGTTATTTTGAGGTAAGTATTGATGCACCTGGTAATAATCTTGTCTTATCTAAGGTAGAGTGTAAAGGTACTGTAGAAGAAAGAATTTCAGGTGAAAGAAATATTGTTGACGGACAAGACTTAATAGATGAATTATTTCCTCCGATTTTACGTAAATACTCCCTTTTTAAAGGAGAAAGATCTCTGAATATTTTTGATCCTAAAACGAATAAGGATGCGTTGAAGAACCTGGTGAATGCTTTGTCTAATTTCCGTTCTCTAGATGCATATGTTGAGATTGCAAAGAAGGCATTTAATGATAACCAAAAAATGCTTGATAAAAAGATTAAGAATACTCGTAAAGAGCAAAACAAATATGAAAGAGCAATTAAAGCTAGAGATAAGGCCCAGTTAGAGAAAAATAGAGCAGAACAAGACCTCAAAGGACTTGTTTCTGAAAAGTATAATATTGAAAAGTTGATGGAGGATAATTTAGACTCTATCGAATTGGGACCTAAGCTTGCTAATTTAAATCAGAAAATTACTGTCCTCGAGGAAGAGCTTAGAGATAAGCAGACTAATTTGAGACTAAAAGAAGATTATATTGTTAAGCTTTTTGATGAGAAGTGGATACTTGTAAATTTTGCTCCGATTGAACTAGATTTCGAGAAAAAAGTGGCAAGTCTACAGCGTAAAAAAAGAAAGCTAACAAAAGAGCATGATATTAAATTAGGAGAAGAAAAAGGGAAAAGAGATTTAATTGCAGAGATGACAAAATCTGATACTCCTTTGCCTATTGGTGCACCTACCCAAGAGCATATGGAGGAGATGCTAAATGAAGAGGTTTGCAAAGTCTGTAATAGGACTGCTCCTAAAGGGTCAGAGGCATATGAATTTATGAATGCACGACTTCAAGAGTTTATCAATCACTATTCGATTGAGAAGGAAGAAGAAGAGGAGGTCCCTGCTTTTAAAAATGAATTTATTGAAGAGTTGACAGATCTAAAAAAAGAGTTTCTACCGAAACGAAAAAGTGTTGAATCACTTTTTGAGGAGATACAATTTAATAATGATATGTTGTCTCGGCTTTCGAACGAGATATCAGACCTTAGAGATAAATTAGACATCTTAAACGGTGATAAAGAGAAACTACTAAGCAAGAGTCTTGTTGGAGAAGAAGGGTTAATGGATGCAGCAACAAGTCTTCGTCAATATAAGATCGAATTGCCACGTATTGAAAAGAAGATAAGAGATAAAAAGCAGAAAATCAATGATAGTAAAAAATCTCTTGAGGATGCAGAGTCGCTATTAGGCAAAATTAATCGTGAAGATCTTACAAGCGACGAGAACTTAAAACATCAGATTCTTAGAGATTTGAAAGAGATTACTTTTGATGTTAAAGAGCAAAAATTTAACCAGTTCCTTGAAAATCTACAAAATCAAGCTAATAAATATTATTCTTCATTTGGACTTGCTAGTAGTGGGTATACGGGTCAGATAAAGATAACGAAATCGAAATATGATGAGTCGATAAGAATCCAGACAGTGGATAAAGGTTCTGATATGGATATTACACACTCTTTGAGTAGTTCGACCCAGACGGCAGTTAATTTGTCAATCCTTATGGCGATCTAAGCTCTTTCGACTAAAAAGCAGGGAGATAGCCTTCCTATGATCTTTGACGCTCCTATTTCAGAGTTTGATCATGCAAAATCTATTGAGTTCTTCTCTTTAGCAAAAGAAAATTTTGAACAATCTATCGTTTTGATGAAAAACTATATTGTAAAATCAGGGAATACATATCGAATAGACGAAGATTTTAAAGATGTAAATGCTGATACAGCTTATTGGGTTAAACTTGATGAAAGCATAGATCATACCGTGTTAAATACTGTTGAATCAATCATCGTTAAGCTATAATATAATGGATACACTTTTTTCAATGTGGGCTTCGAAAAAACCCAATTATAATAAAATATATCAAGATACTCTCTTCAAAAAACTTGCGTTTAAGATGACAGGTACAGAAGAGAACAAGGAAATGTCTGGTAAGCTTTTTGTTACGAATTATGAGTTGTACATATATGCTTTCTTTTTAGGATATTATGCCAAGGATAAAGTGCCACTTCAGAAAGATGATGAAAAAATAAATTTTAGTCATGAGATTAAAAATTGGGGTAAAAGAGGCAAAAGCCTTGATAGAAAAAACTATACTATTATCCAGAAGTATATGTTTATGGCTTTAATTGCAACAAGCGATATTGATTTTATAGATCTTGATAATCAAGATGAGAAAGGAATAACCAGTGCTGTAACTTCTTTACGTCAAGATATGGAGGCGTATGCTAATGCTGGTTTTATCCGTCTTCAAGATATGTATGATGAGAATAAGTCATTCTTGAATGACAAGGTTAATTATTTGAATATGATTCTTAATTTTATGCCTTTACCTGAAGAGTGATTTTTTAATTATCGTTGAACTTTTTGTTTTTATAAAGAGCTCAACGACAATTTTGTTGCTAAACAATATTTTGATCCCTTTTATTGAATTATAAAATTTAATCCTTAACATATAATGTGTCTTTGTGTTTTGTTCTGTAATATAAAATACTAAAAATATAATCTATAAAAGATACAATCAATGTAAGGAAATTCAATATTTTTAGGCCATTTTATTCCAAATAAATTACAAGATAATTTTGATTCGGAAAAGTGTCAAATATCTTTTTGTGAGGAGAGGTATAAACTGTTAAAGTTTCAGATATTGAAAGATATTTCAGAAATGTGGAGAAACTCATAAAACAATAGCAATTAAAATTTCCGTAATTTATATGTTTACGGAAATTTTGAATTACATTTTTAAATGAAGCAGCTTGCACATCCATCACCTTCTGCATCGAGAAGCTCATCAAGCCAATCTTCTCCATTTTTTTTGACCCCCATTACATCGTCTTGCCAGCTTACTTTGGTTTGTAAGTTTTGGTACTTTCGTTTCATACGTTTTAGATGTTCTCGTTTTATTCCTTCGACTCTTTCTGGACGAGATAACATTTCAAGGCTTTCCCCTTGTATCCAAGAGTAGCCATCTTTTTCGTATTTCATCGCCTCCTTAAAGAGGTGGGGGTGTTGTTCTAATAGCCATACCCATTCGATCTTTTGCTGGTAGAAACAGAAGAAACATCCAGAACGGCTACGAAAATATTTACCTTTCTCCCCATCGACTTCATACTCTAAAGGAAGGTAGTAACTAGGTAGATCTACATCACTATCTTCGATAATCTGAAATACATCTGCACGTTTGATAATTTCTTCATTATCAATAAGCGGGAAATAATCCAACTTGCCAACAGGATAGTCTGTTGTTTTCAACCAAGTGAATACGACATGATTGAATGCAATGACATCTAAGTCGAGAAGAAGATTAAGTTTTTTTTCCAATTTTAACCTTGGAGAGAGAGGTGTACGCAATATTTCAATTGCTTTATCAAGCATATTCTCTTCGAGTTGTTCTTGATAATACCCTACTAGTTCTTCGATTAAATTGTTGTTTAAAATCTTACGAATGACATCTACACTCCAAATATTACGACGAAATGGGAATATGGATTGAATATTTGATTTGGTTGATATGTAACCCTCTCTGTCTTCATCTCCTCTAATCCCAACATATGAAATGGTTGGTGTATCGCCGATCGCTTTTTCGAAGGGAGCTAATTTCATGGTATTTGTACACCATCTTGCTGTTTGTGAAGGCAAATATCCACCATATTTTCTCCAAAAGAAATCAAAAGGATTGTCTTCATTGGCACTTTTATAATCTTCACTCTGGTACTTTACTATTTCGCTTTGAAGTTCTGTCTCAAGTTGACTAATTAAAACATAGGTTTCGTCAAGCTCTCTTCCTGTATCGCATGTGTAGTATGTGATAGGAAGCTCCTCCTTGCTATATAAATGGTTTAAGTATAGTGCCAATGCTGCACTATCCTTACCCCCACTAATTCCTAGGACATGTTTAACCTCTTGTGTCATATTTATAAGATCTCTTGTAGTTTACGGACTAAAAATTGTTTCATGATTTGTTTGTCTATCTCTGTTTTGTTCTCTTCAGAAAATAGGTTCGTTAATGCCAAATCAAAAGATTCATATTTTTTTGTGTCGAAATCAGAAACAGCAATATGTTCTTTTTTTGCCTCTCCATCTTGGTTTATGATATCGATCATTACTACTTTGTCTTTTCTTGTATCATTCAATTTATGAATATCCACAAGTCGTTCTAAATCTTTGTATGATTTCTTAAAATTATTGATAAAAAGAGCTATATCATTATCTCTCATTTGGTCGATACCCTTAACGATAACTGCAGAGAATAGTCCTTTAATCCAATCTGTCTTCTTCGGTACAGGAGCTGTGAGTCTATTAACCAAACGCTTGATATGCGGTAAAAGAAGATCTCTATCCAATGTTGAGAATCGCTGGTCTATCTGTTCTTTGTATACAGTGAATTTCTCTCCTTTTTTGAATCCCATTGTTTTTAATAGTAGGGCTTCGACCTCTGAGATCATTTCGGACTCACACTCTCTCAGTTCTCTGATGGCATCCTTTAACTGTTGTAAATAATCCTTCAAGTCTACATTTTCTGATCTAAGATCTAATCCACTATATCCTAGAGCGCTTGGAATTTGTTCGAAAAATGCTGTTTCTGGATCTTCTGCATTTAAAATAGCATTTCTAAATCCAATAGCAGAAGGACTCATCCTTTTGCTTCTTTGGGTAAATGTAGGTAATTCCCTACAGAATTTGATTAAGGGACGAATCGTATCAATATAAACTCCTCGTTTTGCTTCTCCTTTGGTCTCTTTCTGAATTAGATCGCGATAGGTGTTTAAAAGATCAAGTTTTATACCGTTAGATGAGAATGCCTTTACGTCGAATTGAGATGGTTTTTTGTGTATCAGATCTAGTACCTCAATAGTTATAAATGGTATATAACCTTTATCATTAAAGAGTGCAAAATCATCTTGTTTAAGAACAAGGAACGTAGGAATCCAGAAGTTTAGAAACCCTTCTTTTAGCTTGTATGGAGCCTTGGAAAGTTCGTCATAAAAGATGGAGAGATTTATCTTTTCATCTTTTGTACTGTCTAATATTTCTTCTGTTTTACACCATAATCTGTATAAATTGCTATCTTGTTTTGGTTTTCCTACAATCCATTGATCCTTCGCATATCGATGAATACCACTGTTTTTTAAAAGAGACATATAGATTGTTTTTTCTGCAGGAAATTTATCTTTTGCAAATCCAATATCTTCTTGGTTTAGATTTTTTAAAAGAGCATTTAGATAGTATCTTCTTGCTGTCGAAATTGCCGTCGATATTTTGTGCTTGTTAATAAGCTCATTAACAAAGTGAGGCGTTTCTGTGTATGCTTTCTCACAAATACGAGATAGTGTATGGTTTAGTTCTCTACTTGTTTCAATTTTGTGTTCTTTTCCATTTACAAACCATTTAATACCTGAGTCTTTGCTTCCAAGGTTTTCTAATACCAGTTTTTGTAGTTCTTGTTCATAGGTTGTAATCATCAAATCGAGCTCTTTAACCGCAGCCCTATCTTCATGATGCTCTTCTTTAACTACACGGCATTTTTCGATATTCTCTATGACATTTTTTATCTCCTTTGTTTTGGTGAAAACTCCATAAAGAATAGGCAATCCTTTTTTCGTTTTGCATTTTAATGTCGTAGTTGCAACCTCTTTGGGCTTGCAGAAGATTAGATTGATCAATCCATCTATTTGGGGCTGGTCAAAATGATCTATTGGTTCGTCACTAATATCATATCCGAATATACGAGGAGTTCCTTGCTGGTAGCTTATTGCCTTAGCGTATACATAAGGAAAAGAATATAATGATTTGATGTGATTGGCAACTTGAATGTTTGTATCAATCTTTCGTTTTGCTTTTTTTAGCTCACTCTCAAAATCAAGATCCGTTCCTCCAAATAAGATGTATTTTTGGGTTAATTCTCTAAATCGAATAATGTTATTCCCTTCTAGGAAATTTATTGCATCCATTATTTCATTTGAACTGTACCCATCAATATATTTTGTTAAAAATGGTGAGTTAATGCGAGAGCCTGCAGATGCAAAAATATTTAGTAACCCAATCGTTTTAACTATTTCACTAAGTAGTAATTCATTTGAATAACCTGTATTCTGTATTCGTTCTAATGCATTTCGAATAGAGTCCCACGAGCTTTTATATGGATTGTTCCCACTGATAATAAAACTATAGTATTGGTCGAAAAGTGAATTATAAAGACTGGCTAATGTGTATCTTTTGTCTTTTTCTATGTATTCTATCAAAGACCCTTCTTCAGCCTTGTTTAAAAAGGTAAAAAGAGACCTTTCATTTTGACCATATACTTGTAATGCTTTCGCGAGGACGTAGGTGGATGCAAAATCAAGTGGATAGAGAGATCTTCCTGTTTCTATATCTAGTGTCCCTTTATTTAAGAAGAGGTTCGAATCAATGGAAACTTGGTTTGCTTTCTCTGTTTTCTCAATAGAATTATCACTATTTTGCAGTAATCGTACTTGTTGAGAAGATAGGTATATAAGTTGCTCAATAGGCTCGTTAAAGGTAATGTCAATAAAACGCCCATTTACTTTTTGCCATTCATTTTGAGATGTTCCAGATAACTTTGCCCCATATTGGTTAAAGTTTTGGTGCATTGAAGTGATCATCAGACAGTCGAGATCATTTGAATTAACACATTCTGCTACTTGTTGGATGAAATAGATATTTTCATCTGTGTTGTTGTTGCATGCGTATTCGAGGAACTTACCATATTCGTCAATTACAAGTACTACTATTTGGCCCTTTTTATTTTTCTCTTTAATAAATAAATGAAACTGTTCAATCGTATTGTCTGGCTCTTTCGTTGAGTCAATTTCTAGTTCATTATCTAAGGCTGTTTTTAGAGATTGGTATCCTCCGATGATATTAATAAAATAGTAACTAGTTAAAGATTCATCGAGAACATTTGTTGTATTGAAGAAGTAACTCTTCTCTCCTTTAAGATCTCTTTCTAATGCAAGTAAGAAACTCGATTTTCCAGTTCCATATGAACCAATAAGATTAAAGCAGTGTCCTGTGCTTTTGTATTGAGATGCAATAGAGTTCGCGATCCTTAAACTATTTGGAGTCACGTGATAAGTAAGCTCTTTCTCTTGGTCTCGTATAATATTTATTGAAGGGGAAAAATTATTTGACTCCATTGTAATATTTGTTTAAGATATCCTCTTTTTTAAGATCTTTGATTATTTGTAACTCTCGAATTCCAGCATTTTCACTATAGGTTATTTTCCCATTGTAGAAAGAATCATTTTGGAGTTCTTGTATTTTGTCTAAAAGCCCTTGCTCATTTAAACAGAATATTTTTGCTACATTATACTGCTCATCACTTAATAATTGATTGATACTAATGGAGAAATCTCCGCGATTATGATCCTGAGAAGCAAGTGTGTTCTCATATAGATCAATGATCGAATATACTAGGATCTCTGTTGATAGGTTTTTACGTTGTTGATTTTCAATGATATATTTTTTTGTGCCGAGTGGCTTTATAATGCCAAGATCTTGAAGTAATCCTGAAAAATCATCCTCCACATTCTTTGAGTTCGTTGGTGGTAGGTAGTTCGATCTAAGTACTTTTACATCTGCTGTCAAACTCTTTTCATTAGGTAGTGCTATTGCCTCTTTTTTAAGATGACGGTTCAGTAGATCTTTAACCTTCTCGTCTGTAAACTCTTTTTCTCCTAAACGTAGTTTTAAGAAGAATAGAGCGTAGAGAGATGCTGCTTTTTCTGAAATAAGAAGATAGTGGAGTAGCCACAAACTATTTATATCCTCTAAATACGGATCTTTTCCATTTTCTTCAGAAAAAAGATAATTTCCAATAAAAGTTATGTTATTTTTGTCATGAGATAAGATTCCAAATGATTTTAACCAAAATCGAATGGATGTCACCATGTTTTTTCCTACACCGAGTTTTGTTACTGCATCCGGAGATGAGAAGTTGTTTCCCTGTATAACATAGTCAACTCCTTTTTTTAGCCAATAATGTCGGCAATAAAAGGTTTCGTGTCCTGAAAATGTATATTTTGTCATAAAAAAAGTCTACTGGATAAAATTGTCCAGTAAAGATAACTCATTATGATTTTTTCATCAATTATATTGATGTATTTCATTCCGATATTGTGTTTTTTTTATTTTTATCTCCTTTTTTTAAAGATGTAACTTAATTTGCGTATCCCGCGATAAGTCTTGATTGTGATTATGAAACATGATATTTGTAATCTACAATTAAAATGATGTTTTTTTTGTTATTGTGTTGACAATTAGTAATTAATATCTTGTTTTTTTGTGGAAGTTTGTTGTGTTATTGATGACTATTAGGGACTAAAAGAGATTTGTTTATAGTTGGCTGTTTCTTATTTATGACTTGAATGCAAGAAATATATAAGAGGGATAAATTTCAGATAAATCAATGGATTGATTTACGATTAAAAGAACAATAAAGTAATGTGTCTAAGGTTTGATTTTATTGTGTCTGATATTATTTTGAGTGTTTTACCATTTATATACAATGTATTATTAATTAGATTGTTATCTAAGGTGATGTCGTTGTCTCTACGGTTGCAGCAAGATCTACTTCTTGGGCTTTTTATTTGGTATCTTTTAATTAAATGTTTGCTCCTGCTCTAACTGTTCTAGTTCCGTTTGCATTGTATTTCTTGAAGAGTCCTTTTTTTCTATAAAGGTTATCTATTTCACCAATTACTACAGGTTCATTTTTAAAAACTTCCATCCAAATGGAGTAATGACCATTCAGCGATATTTTTGCTATGGATCTTGCCATTGCATTTATTGGGGCTTCCATCCAATCATTGTATGATTCATGTGCTAAATCCCATGCTTCTTTTCGTGAACGCCACCTAGTGTCTGCAAATGTGGGTTGGTTGGGTCCACCAGGATATCGATTTAATCCCATCAAATCAATACAGTTTTGTGCCAATGTCTGTATTTGGGCACTGCAATTTGCATTGGGTTCAATTGTATCCGATTCGGAATAAATAAATGCGAGATCCGTGTTGTCAAGATCGGGCCATAAATAGTCTGATAAATTTTGATTGTGGTCACTCTTAATCGTATTGCAATATTTACAGGAAAGTAAGAAATTTGACCAATTGAGTGGTGCCCCTCCTTGATTTTTGGGTAGTATATGTTCTACTTCAATACTATTATAAACTTTCATTTCACAATAGGAGCAGTAATAGCCTATAATATTAGCTAAGTCGTGTCTAGCCTTGCCATAGTCTGTATATGCTTTTGGGGCATCTCCTTTATTTACGGGTCTCATTTTTATTCTGGCTTTGTTTATATTCCGCTTTTATTTTTTCTTGTTCAATAACTGCATATAATGCAGTGTCTTGTGCAAAAGGTTTCATAGCCATGTCTAGCTCATTTTTCATCTGTGGTGTATCCTTGCCCTCTTTTACTGCCTTATAATATTTTGAGGCTACTTCAAACATGTACTGTCTACTTTTACTCCATTGTGGATTTTCAACCTCCTGAAACTCCTCAGCTATATCTTCGATACTCAAATTATTGGCTTGACTAATGGAGATTATGGAGTTGTTTTTCAATTTAATTAATTGGTTTGATTCTGTTTCTTGAATTAAAAATGGTGAATGAGTGGATGTTATAAATTGAACTTTGGGAAAAGTAGTTTTTAGTCCTACAATGATTTTTCTTTGCCAATCAGGGTGAAGATGTAGATCCAGTTCATCTATTAATACTATTCCAGAAGCTTCTATTAAAGCATTTTCTTTTAGGTGAGGATTTAGTGTGACACATTTATAGGCTATGTCTGCGATTAATGCAAAGAAGTTACGTGTACCATCACTTAAGTAGGAAAAAGGGAGTATTCGTCCATCATTAAAAACAACTTTCAAACCTTTGGGCTTATCTGGGTCAAATTCAAAGTAGATATTGCTACAATCAGGAATGTTACTAATGATTGCATTTTTTACAACTGAATAGTTGATGTCCGATGTCCCTTTTTGAATTTTAGCAAGTTCTTTACCTCTAAACCATTTAATGAACTGTTTAAAGGTCATTTTTGCTTTTAGACATTGATTATAAGCTCTCAATCTTGAAGCAATTTGTGGATTCTTGCTCTCTTTTTCTTTTACATCTCTTGCTTCGTCAAATAATCTACCTGTAGCATAATAGGCTAAAACAGGAAGTATGATTTTTTCATTATTGCGGATACTCTGATCGTATTCAGAACCAATCTTCTTTATTGGCATTGCTCCTCTAGCTAAGGTTTTGCTTTTGAAACTAGTCAATTCTCTTTTCCAAGATATCTCTTTGTTATTCACAATTCCCTTAGCACTTACAGAAACTGGCCATCCGAATTCCTCTGAATCCTCAAAGGTGTTGATATGTATGTCTTTGGATAAGATATGTCTTGAATCTGTATCACGAATTCCAAGAAACAGGGAACCCATTGCAACAGTAAGTGCTTCAAGAATTGCTGTTTTACCACTTCCATTGTCTCCAATAATTAAATTGAATCTATCATGAAGAGGAATCTTTATTTCTTTGTAACCTCTAAAGTTTTCTAAAATTAATTCCTGAATTATCATGTCTTTATTATTTTAAAGTATGACTATTAGAGTTTTCAATAAATACTTTGATATAATTAACAGCATCTAAACCCATTTCTTCAAACTTAATAATCTCATTTATTTGATTGGCAAGCCAAAGTGTTATTAGTTCATCAGAATTGATATTGTAAATGGAGGCAAGCTTGATTATAAATTCTCGTTTGATGTTTTTTTCACCACGTTCCATCTTGCTTACATATGCAGTGTCTACTTCTAATTCAGCAGCGATTTGGCGTAGAAGTAATCCATTATCCTCTCTTAATTTTCTTAATTTTTGTCCTATTATCATCTTTCTTCTGATTGACTTGTCTAATATGGTCAAATATAGATAAAATTAGATGTTTTTTTTGTTTTTTGATGGCTTTATTATTAGTGGATATCCTATCTAGACCGAATGTTTTAATAGTTCACAATAGGCTTATTGGGTCCTTCTTTAGGGTGTGTCGTGGATTTAATCCTGTTTATGTAAAAGGGTTTTTGTTTTAGAAAGAGTTGAAAGGATCACAATGTTTTGGTTGTCGTGTATTGTTTAATTTCATGTGTATCGTTTGTATTGCTGTTGGATGTGGTGGTCTGATATCGCGTTGTTGATTTTTAGTGTTTGCTATGGGATTTTGTGCAGAAGCCCCTCTTTTGATTCGAAGAAGGGATTGTTTTACTCTTTGCGGTTGCGTCCGAAGAGGAAGCGCATAGCGTAGGGGAGGTATACGGTGAATTTGTTGAGGGTGGTGGTCCCTCTCATTAGATAAGGTTGCTATTTTGCGTTTAGAGGACTTTTTAGCGGTTTTATGTGATTGAAGGTGTGTTTGGTAGGGAGTCTTGCTAAAATGCCCTAAATCGCCTTTATTCTCTCTTGTGTGAGGATGTAGTTGTAGGTAGGTGACGCTCTTTTGATGGGTCACCTCTAGTAGTCCTTTTCGCTCTGCTTCTTTGCGATAGCGATAGTATTGCGCGGAGGAGATATGGAGCGATTTGCTGTAGTCGTGGCTCGGTAGTTGGTAAGGTCCCTGCGTGATGATTCGTCCCGTCTCCTTGGTGTCGATGGTGTGCTTCTGTATCTCATCTCGGATCTTTTTTGTTTGAAGATGTTTGATTTGAAGTCGTTCTTTGAAGGCGACATGAAATAGCATGGCGGTGATGGCTATCGTCTGGAAATGGAGGATGTTGTATTCGTGTTCCCATACCAGTTTGGTGCTACGAAAACGTAGTTGGTGGTGTATGAGAATATGTTTCTGGTTGTGGATGTGATAGTAGTTTGGACTCTTGTTTATAGGAGTGATAAAGCCTAGTTTTTGCAGGGTGTGAATGCGACGATAGAGTGTGGTGATGGAGATCATCAGTTGATGGATCAGTTGGAGTATTTTGCGGGTGTTGAAGGTCACCTCTTTTCTTTTTTTTAGCAACATATAGAGCTGAAGTGCAGGAAGTGCTTTTTTCTGATGACACTTTTCGATGATGTCGAGATATATCATTTGTTCTTTTTTCATGACTTTTCGTTTTTTCATGTTTCTCTTTGTTTGAAGTATGTCCGTCTATTGCGGTGAGCCTGGACGCTTTTGGGCCGTTCCAAAGGAGAAGTTGGATGCTACCTAGGGGATTAGCCTATTTTTTTTGGTGCAACGGGGGCGCCCTTTTCACCCCACTCTATCCTGCGCTTGAGGGTAGGAGTCGAAATCCTACTATGGCCGTCGAATCTCATCGCTACCAGCAATGTTTCACGGTTTTTACTTCTGTATTCTACGATATCTGTTTTCTAATATCTTCTCTATCTCTTCTTGTTTGTAGTATATTTTTCCCTCTATCTTGGTGTAAGGAAGGATGCCTTTGGATCGATACCTTTGTATGGTTCTGGCTGATACATGTAGTTGGTTGACTACTTCTGGTGTGTCGAGCCATTGGCTATGGTTCTGTTGTGTGGGTTGCCTTTTGATTGGCTTCTCTAACTCTTGAACGAGAACCTGTGTGTGGTGTGTGATGGTATGAAGCAGTTGAAGGATTTGTTGTTTTATGGTTGGTTCTGTTGCTGTTTTGTCGATACTTTTTTCTGTTTGGAGGCTCTGTGTTGGTGCTCCTTTCGATTGGTTCCAATTTGTGCTTTGGAGTTTCTCCTTTTGGGATTCTAACTCTCTCATGATGATGGGTTTTTGTTTTGGATCAAAGGTAGTTTGAGGTAAAATATTTTTCTAATGTTTTTTTTTATCACTCGTCTTTTAAGTTTTTTTTACAATTGGGAATGGGTCATGTTGGATGGGAGGTATTGTAGGTTTTTTAAAAGATAAAAGACGAGCGATAAAATTTTTTATCACTCGTCTTTTGTGTTATCACTCGTCTTTTTATTTGCTATGAAAAATGGGGGTGTCGAGAAGTGTAACGATATTCATTATTTTGGATTGAAGCGTAGATTGTCGGCATTTAACAATCTTCTTGGTATTGATCAATTTGTTTCCATCCATCCGAAAGAGTATGCTTACTTTCTCCCAAAAGTTTCTTTTTTGGTATTCTACTCCTTCTAATTTTTTTATTTCGAGAATAAAAGTTCTTAGCGCGTTTCGTTTTCCAGTCCAAAGGATCGGGTGAGTAGGTGGTATTCCTTGAGATAGATTGCACGAGATTTTGTGCAATACACGTAAAATCAATCGTATCCATCATACGGTAACAACCAACCGAAGCAGGAGCTTCCTAATTCCCATGTGTTGCAGCATCGGTTATTGATACACGATTATTGTGGCACCGATTTGTTGCGACAATATGTCGTATTTGCATGGTTCTGATACGATCATGTGGTGTGGTTTTGTGCATCGAAAAAGATCGCAGTGCTTTGACTGGTGGTTGTTGTGCTTCAACAAGCTCAGCAACCTAAATATCGAAATGGAGGAATCTAAATATCGATGGGGTTATTGTGCTTCGAAGGGCTCAGCAACCTAAATATCGAAATGGAGGAATCTAAATATCGATGGAGAAGATATTGCACGAGACTATGGGCAATACAGAATTTTTCGTTGTCTTTGGGGTCGTGGGGTATGATATTCGATGCGTATAAACGAAACTATGTCGGGCGCAAAAAATTGAAGCAACAAAGGATAGAACAAGGGTTGTCTCTATGAAGTTACGCTACGACTAAAATCTATAAGAAAAATGAGGTACAGAAAATGATTCTAAATCAATGATTCTAAATAAGGTTTCTACGTGTTATATACCCTTAATATATACTCTCTCATTTTTGCTTTTTTTATTTAGTCTAGATAGTGTGGTTTGAAGCTGTGAATATTTTGTTGGCTTAATAGGGGGAAAGAGAATAGAAATGTTCTCCGAAAGCTTCAGTTTTGAGTTTATTTTCCGATGAATCTTCTCTATCATTGAGCTGTGATGTCATGAGTAGATGCTTTCTAATGAAACCTCTCTAAGAAGTGTATTATTACATATCTTAGAGAGATTATTCATGTGAAAAAGAAAAATATTTTTTTATACTTAGGTATTTGTACAGGGCTTGTTCATAAGATGAATAATAATTCGAATATCACCTCCTCTCATGTGATATTAGCTGTTTTGCACAGATTAAAACGGTCTAATAGTATAATTCCATCTACTGGGATGAGTAGAGAAATGAACAAAAGAGGTGATCTTTTTTTTATGAACAAGCTTTGATTCCAATATTATCACGGCGTTTTATTGTTGACGATTTCGTAAGTTTTTACGACAAAACACAGTCTGCAAATAATTAGATATATTTCATTTGCCTAACCATTCATGTTAACAAGGTTTTTAAGTTCTGTGTTAGATAAGTCACCAATCCATTTTTCGCCAGTTGCTACAGTTAAATCAGCCAAGTGTTTTTTATCCTGTAACATCTGATTGATTTTTTCTTCAAAGGTCCCTTTAGAAATTAAGCGATGTACTATTACATTCTTTTTCTGACCAATTCTAAAAGCTCTATCTGTAGCTTGAGCTTCAACTGCGGGATTCCACCAAAGATCGTAATGAATAACATGGTTCGCTGCTGTTAAGTTTAAGCCCGTGCCTCCGGCTTTTATTGAAATAATAAAGATTTTCTTATGGCTCTTGTTCTGAAATTCTTCAACCAAAGCATCTCTTTTGTTACGAGCAATACCACCATGTAAAAATAGAGGCTTGGTATCAAAAGCATCTTCCAGAATACGAGTAAGTATCTGTCCCATTTCTTTGTATTGAGTGAAAATCAATACTTTTTCATCATTCTCATATATTGATCTGAGTAGTTGTAACAGCATTTCGGTTTTCCCTGATAGTTCAACCCTATCATCTTCTTTTTTAAGAAATTGAGATGGATGATTACATATCTGCTTCAAGGCTGTCATCATTTTAAGTACTAAACCTTTTCTTTCTATTGATTTTTCTTTGGTATTATTAAGCGATTTAAGCATGGTATTCACTACATTCTGATAGAGTGCAGTTTGTTCTTTAGCGAGCTGAATAAAACAGTCATGCTCAATTTTTTCGGGTAAATCATTTATAATTGACTTATCTGTTTTTAAACGTCGAAGTATAAAGGGGTCGGTTATTTTTTTGAATAGTTCAAGTTGCTGTTTGTTGTTGTCATTTTCAATTGGAGATGCAAAAGCTTTCTTGAAATATTTGGCTGAGCCCAAGTAGCCTTTATTTACAAAATCGAATAGGCTCCAGTATTCACTCAATCTATTTTCAACAGGTGTACCACTCATTGCAATCTTTACATCTGCTTTCAATTTCTTAACTGCTTTAGTCTGCTCAGTACCTGCGTTTTTTATGTTTTGAGCTTCATCAATAGCCAACACTTCCCACTTAACCTTTTGAAATTTGGATGCATCACTGCGCAACATACCATAGGAGGTAATTACCATATCACAATCTGTTGTTTTAAATTCACGTTTTGCTCCATGATAAATATGTGGAATTAATTCCGGTGCAAATCGTTCAATTTCTTTTTGCCAGTTCGTAATAAGAGTGGTAGGAACAACAATTAGAGCTTTTTTCTTATCTAAACGACCTTCGTGTTTAAATTGCAGTAGCAAACTAATGACTTGTAGAGTTTTACCCAGTCCCATGTCATCGGCAATAATACTTCCAAATCCTACTTTACTATTGTTATATAACCATTGATATCCACGCTCCTGGTATGGACGTAAAGTCGCTTTTAAATTCTTCGGAATTACTTTTTGTTCACTCTGTAATAATTCATTTACAATCTTCCGGGCAGCTGGTGAAAGTGTGATTTTTGCTTCTTGATATTCCTCTGATAGGGCAGATTGAAGTAAATCAACACGAGACAGTTCTTTATCTTCATCCAAGTTATTCAGTAGTGTTTGAATCTCTTTGTGATCAATCAGCACATATTCTCCTTTGATATTAACTACTCCGGATACATTCCTAACTAATTTTTTAAATTCGCTAATCGGGATGGTTTTATCTCCTATAGCTATTTGCCATTCAAATTGAAGCATTTCATTAAGATTCATGTAACTCTTGCCTGTAGAATCGGATTGTTTGCTGTCTAATTTTAATGATGCCTTAGGTCGAGCAAGGCTTTTTAGCGAATTTGGTAATAAAATACGGATTCCCAATAGTTTAACCAAGGGCAATATTCTTAACAATACTTCAGCAAAGCTATCTGCATCAAATATTAATTGTTCTGTACCCGAAGAAGAAATCAGTGGTTTTATGGCAGGGAAATCTCTCGATAAGCTTGCCAGTGATTGAAACAATGAGGCTTTGAATTTATTATATGTTTTATCTTTAATGAAATTATGGAGGGTTAATGGTTCTTGCATGGAATCTTTACGGTTTTCAACCCATAATTGTAGGTCAAAGGTATTTTCCTCCGCATTATCTTCTATTTTAATTAATGGTACATAGTTTTTGTCGCTTAGGTGAAACCGTTGAAGGTATTGATGTATGGCTTCTGGGATTTGGTTTTCACTAAGCTCTGTAAATGAATGCTTGTGATTATTGAAGAATAATTGTTCTATTTTAGATTCAGTACCCTGATATGACCGATTTGAAACAGGTGCTACTTCCTTTATAAAGTGAGTTAAAAAAAGAGAGACAAGCGTTATGCTCTGCTCACGAGCGGATAGATATTTTCTCTTTCTTGCACTGATTTGTACTTGTACCAATTCTTGAGATATATCTTTCACTAAGGTGTCAAACAAATCATTTACATCCTCATTAATAACGGCCGGAATCCATCGGATCACATTCTGTTTCTTCTTCAATTCGAGTAGCTGAGGAATGAAAGCTCCACATTCAGCCAATTTTAGACTTAAATGATATGCTCGGTACAAAATCTTTAAGTCATTAGAGAAACGTTGTTCGTGTTTTTTTGGTAAGCGGGTTAAAAAGTTAATCAATGAATCCAAACCATCATCTGATGCTTCAAAAGTCAAATCTCCTTTATCGGAATGAAATATGACTTTTTTAAAAGAGGTGTCATCATTAATAAAGAACTCCAACTTTTCCATACTGTCAAAAACTCTCGGCTCGAACATTACAACATCTTGATTCAGCAATGCTTTAGAATGACGACTTACAGCCTTGTATTTTTTGCTCAATATGGGAATAAAAGGTTTGTCGTAAAAAACAGTTTTGGTCTCGAGTAGCGATAATAGGTTCTCTGTTTGCGGTATCACTTTCGAAAGATCAAAATGATCATCCTTAATATGATTCTCCTCTACCACTTCAAGAGGTTTATCAAGGAATAGTTGTTCAAAACTTGAAATACTCATCTCCTCATTAAGTGTCATTCCTGATTTTGTCAGCTCTTTCAGTATGTCTAGTCCATGTAATTGAAAAATTAAAAATGGATTTCTGTCAATCTCTGCAGAAAGTATATATATTACTGAGGCTAGATGTTTACAAGGTACTGCCCAGTCGGGACAGGAACATTCCATATCAAAATCAGACCATGTATTTGGAAAAACTGCTATTTTATGCTTCTGTGCAATTTCATTCAGCTCATGTGGTAACTCCCGATTTAGTAAAAGAGAAAGAACCAATGGGTTATGCGTAATAGCCTCTATTAACGCTGTTTTTTCTGTTTTTGTAAATATTGGAAGAGTAATATCAACGTTATAAGGAGTACGTGTACTTCCTTTAACCTTAGCATTAATTCTATTGTTTACAGAAGTAACTTCCTTCACAGAACCATTACGGGCATATCTTCTACCACGGGGTAACCTATTAGAATAGTCAATATCTGTTAATGCTTGTAAAAAGTGTTCTCCCCACCATGTTTTGCCAAATTGCTGTGCCATAATTTTATATGATTTGAGCTGTATTATTATTTGAGTTATTCTTGAATAATCGTTTTCAACATTGTTTTTCTGGAGCGGTTATCAATATTCCTAACCGCTATCCCAAGCGCTTTTCTAGTTCCTACAAATATTGCCATCTTTTTCGCACGTGTCAATGCGGTGTATATTAGGTTTTGATACAGCATATTAAAGTGCTGCAAAACTATCGGTATAATAACCACATCAAATTCGCTTCCTTGAGATTTGTGAATGGTAATAGCATAGGCTAAGTCAAGGTCAAGAATATCTTGTTTCTCATAATGAACGTTTCTTGTTGTTCCTCCAGAGCTATAAGCTATTTCTATTGTTATGTTTTGATTATCAATGGATGCAATTTGCCCAATATCACCATTAAAAACTTCAAGGTCGTAGTTGTTTCTGCGCTGAATTACACGGTCTCCAATTCGAAATATACGGTCTCCAATCTGCAAGTTCGCTTTGTTTTCATCATGAGGATTGTAAGTGGTTTGCACCAATTGGTTTAAGTTACGAGCCCCCATACTGCCAACTGTCATTGGCGTTAATATCTGGACTTCCATATTTGCCCCGAGGCGTTCTCTTACTGTTTTTGAATAAAGCCTAACAACCATTTCAGAAGCAACGAAACCGTAATTTAAACTAGACCAGGGATGAATACTTTTGATAATATTTTTTAGAGCAGAAGCATGATTGTTAGATTTTAGCAACAACTGAATGTCGGTATGCAAATAATCATTTGGCACATTGAAAATATATGAACGGACTCCACGTTTTCTAATTTCTTCAATTTCAGTTTCAGAGGTGTTTTTTATATAAATGTCATCTTCCTGTATTACCGATTTATAGTTGTCATCTATATCATCAGGTGTTTTTTCTCTTACAAATGCCACACCTTCATTTTGAATTACATATTTCATCGATTGCGTAATCTTCTTGATAAAAAGCATTTGCTCTTTAGTAGCTTCTTCCGAATCAATAAACATGCAATCGGTGTTTCCGTCCCATATGTTGGGGGAATTAATTGGTGATTCTATTTTAGGTATTTGTCGTTTAATTATTTGATGTGCGAACTTAATTATATGACTTTCTTGTGCTTGTCGGAATACTTTCTTTAGGTTAAAGCACGGTACTTTAGCGCTTTCTATTAAATCTTTGAGTACATTCCCTGCACCTACAGAGGGCAATTGATTAGGGTCGCCAATAAATAGTACTTGTGCCGTTAGAGGAATGGCTTTTAATAAGGATGCTGATATAGAAATATCCAACATTGAGCATTCGTCAATAATAACAAAGTCAGTTTCTAAGGGTTCTTCTTCATTTTTTTTAAATTGACCAGTATGTGGTTGCCACACTAATAAGCGATGAATTGTTTGCGCATCCATACCAATAACTTCGCTCATGCGTTGCGCAGCTCTTCCTGTTGGTGCAGCAAGTATCACCCGCTTTTTCATGGCTCTTAGGAGCCTCACTAATGCCTTCGTGGTGGTGGTCTTACCACATCCTGGACCTCCTGTTAATATGGAGAATGATTGTTGACAGGCTCCTAATACTGAATCAAATTGTTCATCACTTAAGGGGAACTCTTGTTTTTGATTAAAAAGGTTCAGCCATGTTTTTACTCTAACCACATCGACACTTACTATTTTTGATAAAAATGTTTTTACAATATCAGCGGTCTGTAGCTCATCGTAATAGAGTGATTTTGAGTAATAACATTTGATATGAGCCTCATTTTCTATTTTTAACCTGACCTTTAAATCATTTTCCTGTTCCATGGTTTGTATTTCACTTACCAACAGGTCTGAGTAATTTGCTTCCAGTAAGGTTTCAACGTTTTTCTGAATATGTTCTAGCTCTAAATAACAATGCCCTTGTTCTCTACTTGCTGCTAAAACATGACTAATAGCTGCTTTCATTCGTTTGGGGCTATCTTTTTCAATGCCCATGCTTAAGGCAATTCTATCAGCTGAAAAGAATCCTATACCATAAATATCTTTCGATAATTGATAAGGATTGTCCTGTAGTATTTTTATTGCATCATTACCATAAGTTTTGAATATTTTAACTGCAAACAAAGTACTAACACCATACTCTTGTAGGAATAACATGACATTTCTTATTTCCCGATGTTCAATCCATGACGACTTAATTTGGTCTAGTTTTGCTTGTGCTATTCCTGTAACTTCGGTAAGGCGTTCAATATCTTCTTCAAAAACATCCAAAGTATCTTTTCCAAAATATTTTACAATACGCTTAGCTATTTTAGGGCCAACTCCATAAATTAAACCTGAACCAATATATTTTTCTAATGCAGATGCACTGGCAGGTTTTCGTTCAAAAGTATTCGTCGACTTAAATTGCTCGCCATATTTTGGGTGCTGTGTCCATTCGCCTTCAAATTCCATGGTAGCTCCGGCAAATACATTGGCTTGATGTACTGTTACTGTTATTAACTCATGCGGTTTATCCAACGGACTTACCTTAAGTACAGTCCAACCATTCTCTTGGTTGTGATACGTTACTCTTTGTATGATTCCTATGAGTTTATCCATATTGATATATTGGCTTAATCTTGCCTAAAGAACCCATTTGCTTGGGCTGTCCTTTTCTTTTATTCTGTTCTAAAACACATTGATCCAATCCATCACTACAGCAGGTTTTCAATCACTATAAAAATACTGAAAGATGGCTCAAACCATCTTGTCTCCAAATGCTTTTTTAGAAGAATTAATATCAAATAAATTTATTGTTTCGTACTCTGTACTGTAAATAACATGAACCTCCGTTTCTATTTCATGGTTTGAATCGGCAACTTTTTTATTTCTTGCCACTTCTACAAGGGTAGGGGGTATTTCTGCCAATTTTCTTTTCAGACTTAACTGTTGTAGTATTTAGATCTGGTAAAAAATCAACTACTGGTACTGGGTTATCGTCTACACCTATTTCAAGATGCCTCTTTTCTTTGGGAATAGCATTGAAATCAACTATTCCGCCAATTTCGTATTTCAGATTTGAATCACCTCTTATTCCATACCTCACCGTTTCTTCTATTTTTTCAGAATCGAATACTACCACGGGACAAGAATTGCAAAAGTGACTCCCCGTCATATTACTCATAAATTCACCTTCATCAGTATCTGATTTGGCTGCAATTATTACAGTACAACTATCCTCTATTAATGGAGACCCACACTCCGGACACGAAACGAATCCACAATCTTCACTATAATATCTCCTTCTTCGGATAGATAAGTCAACCCTATTTTTAAAATCTTCTATTTTCATAAATTTTTATGTGCTTAATATGTCAATTAATCTTACTTAACATTTTGTTGATCGAATAAACACCAATCATACAATTTTACTACCTCCATAGAAAAGTCGTATTGTTGTTGTAAACATTTGACATTCATGATATAATAAGTCTCTAAAGACAAGAAACACTAGATTAAAAATATTATTTTAAGTGTTGTAAATACAAATATTTATAACTTAGCTTATGACCAAGATACTTACAAAACAGATATAGAACAAATACAGAATAAGCTAAGTCTATAATTTTGTAAATTAAATAGACATTTAACCAAACTATAATTTTGTTGTACTCGCGAGATTACAATAGGTATTTTTAAGACAGAGTCTGTTATTATCAATTAAATAGCAACAGCTATAGGAGACTCCATAGACAAACAACCAAAAGGTTTCGGAATGATTAAAATAAGAAAGGTTTTTTCTTAAAGCATCTTAGAGGCCATATGGATTGTATGGCAGATACAATTCATGATGGAGAGTACATTCTTTTTGATAGATCGGATATTCAAAAGAAAAATGCTAAGACCATGGAAGGTATGGATTTCGTTAAGGATGAAGATGAGAGATATACGATCGGATTAGGTTATTGGCTTATGAATGTTGTAGATATAGATAAAGCAAATGATTATGTGTGTGTCTGTTGTTTGGAGACAAGGTAGTGACGTTTTCTCTATGGTAGCGGTGTGAATTTAGGTTGTTTGGATCTGTATGGTTCTGAAATAATGTGGGTAAAGGTTGGTGTGGGCTTATTGATAAGAAAGGGAGTGTCGTATTGGACACTCCCTTTCTTGGTATTGTGGGTCTGATATTTACTCTTTGATGTGTATTACACTGGTTTGTTTGCTTCCATCCATTAAGATGGTGATTCCCTTTTCGAGATATGCATGTCGAGTGAATTTTCCATGAGAGGTGATCTTAGAGATCTGTTTTACTCTGTCAAGATCTATATAGGTATCTTTGCTTTGGAAAGGGATTGAGAAGTATCCTACATTCATCGAGGTGACATTATGGAAGAAGTGTGAGCCAAGCGAAGCATCGAGAGGGAAGTTTGGTAGGCCTACTTCGATGATTACTTTGGCATTGGAGATATCAGCCCATAGTACAGGGATCCCTGTATGAGGGTCTCTGGTTCCCCATCGTCCTGGTCCTATTAGGATGTATTCTCTGTTTTGTTCTACCATCTGCCTGTTTATCTCTCGTATTTCTGCAGCCATCTCTTTGGTAGAGAGTTTGTCGAAATGTTCGGGATCGATATAGATGATATCTTGAATATGTTCTAGTTTGCCATTTCCCATTCCTTTTTTGGCTTTCATGATCAATTTCTCTTCATCAATGTCGTCCAAGTCGATATGGTAGGTCTTCTCTTGTTGTATCAATGGCTTGATCTGAAGGATATAGAAAGTGGGTTTGTTGTGTTCGCCCTTCTCTAGATCTACTGCAAACTCCATCTCTACAGGCGAGCCCATGGCTTGTTCAAAGAGATTCAATAGTAGCTGTATGGTGTTTGCTAAAGGGATGGAATCATACTGTAGTATGTTTGCAAAGTTGATGATTCGTGGCCCTTTGGTGAATGTGCCTGGCTCTACCATATCGTTGACGTGGTTGTAAGTGGAAGCACACTGCTGTAGGTTGTTGTCTTTGTCAGCTTCGTTGATGCGTAGATGAAGGATGGCAGCATCCTCGTCTTTCTCTTCTAGGTCGATCTCTGTTTTAGAGAGGTCGATGGCACTAAAGAATTTTTGTGAGTCACGCATCTGGTCTTGTACCGAGCCGTTGATTAGACGCGGGTAGGCTGGACAGAAACGGAAGGCTTTGTTTCCTCCTACGACATGCATTCCTAGTCCTACTGCGATCACTGCAAACCCATCTTCTGGTTTCATGTAGGAGAAGGGATAGTAGTTGTAGGATTGGGCTACTCCACTGATGTTTGGATAGAACTTGTTGTTGTAGTTGTGTCCTACGACCTCTTGGATTACAACAGCCATCTTCTCCTCTTCTATTTTGTAGTTTACTGCATGGAAATAGGAGCCTGCTGTTTCTGTAAAGATAGAGGCATATACCAATTTTATTGCCTTACAAAGTTGTTCTAAGCGTTCGGTGATATTGGTGTGATTGTTCGGAATAAGATAGGTAGAGTAGACTCCTGAGAATGGTTGCAATAGAGAGTCTTCGAAGAGCCCAGAGGAACGAATAGCCAATGGGTTTTTCATCTCCTTTAGATAGTTGTATAGTCTGTCTTTAAGGACTACACTAAGTTCTGCCTGAAGAAAGAGTTTACGTATCTCTTCTGGTGAGGAATCTTGATAGATGTCGTCATAGAGGTTGTTCATCTCAATAAATCGGTCGAACTCCACAGCACCAATGACTGAAGTAGCCGGTTGGCGTATATTGATGCCTTTGATTAGATGTTTGAAGTCGATATTTTCGATCATATTGGAGATAAATGCCAATCCTCTTCCTTTTCCTCCGAGGGAACCTCTACCCATTCTTAAGATATAACGATTCCCAGTGCATAATTTAGGGGAGAAGTTAATAATCTGACCACGGTGTTTTTTCTGTTTGGCTTCCTCAAATACTTCGGTACAAAAGGCACGTAGCTCTTCTGGTGTTGGGAAGTCCTCGATATTATAGGGTAGAAGTTGCTCTGCGATATTGATCTCTCCTCTTGCCATCATCCATGAGGAGAAGGCATTGAGCTTTGCATGGTGGATCAGTGATTCGCTCGGTACTTTTTCCAGTAGCTCTTGGAACTCATCGAGGTCGGTTGCTATTCCGATTTTCTTTCCATTGGAATCTCTGAATATAAAGTCTCCAAACCCTAGTTTGTCATTGATAAACTTCATGATCTCTAATGAGAGTTTTTCTGAGTTCTTATCAATGAAATTGGCTCCAATAGACTGAGCCCTTTCTCTATTGGAAGGATCGTGTGATTGAAGTAGGGTTGGAATAGAGTATTTCAGTTTCTTGCGTGCCTCTTTTAGGAGTTCGACTCCTGCATCTTCGTCATCGATTCCCTTACGAGAAAATTTGACGTCAGAGATAACACATAAAAGGTTTTCGCTATAACGGTCGATGATTCTAGTTGCGGCTTCGTAGGTACTTACTAGTAGTACTTTTGGACGTGCACGCATCTTGAGGATCATATGTAGTTCGTCTGACGACTCTTCGCTGACAAGGTTTTGTGTTTGTGTCATGATTGCAGTATAGAGTACTGGCAGATAGCGAGAGTAGTATCTTACGGAGTCTTCCACCAAAAGAATGATTCGGACATTACCGAGTTTGGTGTCTCTGGCTGCGTTTTTCATGTCCTCTACATATTTGATCATTGCTACAAATACGTTGGAGTTTCCGTTCCATACAAAGAGGCGATTGATAGCAGGGACTTTTGCTACTTCCCTTTGTAGGTCTTCTAATCCATGGTTGTTGTTTGCCAGCATTAGAATGGGAAGTCTGCTTTTTGCAAAATGAATATTCTCTGCAATTTCGAGAGATGATTTCTTGTCGACTCCAGCCATGATAATCACCATATCGAAGTGTTTCTTATGGATGATGTTAAGCGCATCTTCTTGGGAGTTAACCGAGGAGAATCGAGGGGAGGCATATAGGTTCAGTTGTAAATATTCTCCAAATATCTTGTCTGAAAATTGTCCCTCTCTCACAATAGAGTAGGCATCGTAAACGGTGGCTACCACTAGAATTTCTTTAACCTTTGTTGGCATCAGTTCTTGAAAGATGTCTCGGTCTGATTTCTGTCTCTTATATATAGAGGTAAGTGGTATTTTCTGAAAATCCGTCATAATTTCTATGCTTTAATCGTTGCTTAAAGTTAATGATTAAATCATAAATTTTGTTCGATAGATTTTATATTTTCCTATGTTCATTAGAAGAGGATGGGGTAATTGCCTATTCTTCTATCTCTTATGTTTTGTGGAATGGTTGCACTTTGGGGTGTTGTTTCGACAAAAGAGTGTCTGTTTTTTCTTATTGCGATGAAATGGAGGTGTTTCGTTACAAAAGATATATTTCTTCTAAAAAGATAAAAATTACAAGCGATAATGGGCCTTGGCAAGATCTTCCTCCAAGAATTGTTGATAATGGCATACGAATAACGGATGCTGGCTCTACAGGAGCATTTCGAGGTTGTAAGGCTTCTACTTATGAGGGTGGTTTTCGTGTTCCTGCCATTGTTCGATGGCCTGATATTGTTTTAAAGGGGGAGATTATTGATGATGTAACCTCTTCGTTGGATTTGTTCCCTACTATTTTGCGTGTGGCAGGAGTGGATATTCCTAAAAACTTGACGTTAGATGGTCAGTATATTTGGGATGGACTGACTGGGAAAGGGGACATTGCTTCTAAACCATTCTTTTTTGTGAAAGCGGATTCTTTACAGGCAGTACGTGATGAGGCATGGAAGTGTAGGATAACCTCTAAAGACGGGGTGGAACTGTTTAATCTTGCGGATGATTCTAGTGAAAAGTTTAATATCGCTAAAGCCCATCCTGGGGTCGTGAATCGCTTAACCCAGGAGATGAAAGGTTTTGCTACCGATAGTGGGGCAAAGGTTTGTTTTTAAGAGTACAAACTATCCTATGAGTTATGTCGTAGCGTAGAGAGAAGAGGGAGGAGTTTTACTTTTTTCTATAAATGAATCTATCCAACAATAGCCAGGATCGTTGGGGCTAATTGTTGGATAGATTTATTATTAGGCTTTAAGATGCTCTAATGTGTAGGAAATCATCTCTTTTACACGTGATTTATAATCGGCATTTGCCTCTTTACGAACACGGTTTGCTATAATAGTACAGATGGTCATCGCTTCATGTCCCATATGTTTTGAAAGACCATAGATAGCAGAACACTCCATTTCGAAATTGGTAATCGCTCTATCGTTATAACGGAAAGAACCGATCTTGTCATTTAGTTCTGGGTCTCCAAGAGGTACACGAAGTTCTCTTCCTTGAGGAGCATAAAATCCAGGAGCAGAGATGGTGATTCCTTCTACTGTTTCTGAAGAGGCCATCTTTTGATAAATATCCTCCGATCCATCTACTACATATGGCGTAGTAAGACGAGGATTCCAAGAGGTATACTCCATAAATTGATTTTCGAATTCGATGTTTGTAATCTTCTCTGCATATGCATAGTAGTTCAATAGTCCATCAAACCCTATTGCTGTCTTAGAGAGAACAAAGCTGTTTACGGGGATATTTGGCTGAAGTGCTCCCGATGTTCCCATACGAACAAGTGTAAGTGAACGCTTTTCTGCCTTCTCAGTGCGAGTTTCGAAGTCAATATTCGCCAATGCATCCAATTCGTTTACTACGATGTCGATATTGTCGGTACCAATACCAGTAGATACAACCGTAAATCTTTCTCCTTTGTATTTTCCTGTGATAGTGAAAAACTCTCTGTTCTCTCTTTCAAATTCTGTAGATTCAAAGAAACTAGCTACTAGTTTTACTCTACCTGGATCTCCTACTAATAAGATTTTGTCTGCAATCTCTTCTGGAAATAGGTGTAGGTGAAAAACACTACCATCTGTGTTGATGATAAGTTCTGATGGCTTAAAAATTTTCATAATTATGTAGATTTAATTTCTTGTTGTAAAAATGATTTCCTCAATTTTTTTAGAGAAAGACTATAAAAGTAAATTTTTATTCTGAATAATTTTATGATTTATTTACATGTATTTATTTTGAGATAATTAATGTATCTTTGATTATTAGAGTTAATTTATTGAGTTATTAAGAAAAATATTTTGCTATGAATAAGAAAGGTTTAACCCTTGGGGTCATTGTTGGAGTTGTGTTTCTTGTATTAGTGGGATTTGGTAGTCAGATATTCTTTACTTTAAATCCAGGAGAGAGAGCGGTAATGTTTCGTCCTTACTCATCTGGTTTAGATAGAGAGAATATTCTTCAACCAGGTTTTCACTTCAAGGCACCATGGAACACTATTTCTGTCTATAATGTGAAAGAACAAAAAGAGGAAGAGAGATTAGATGTATTGGATAAGAATGGTTTGTCTTTAAATATTGATGTCTCTGTACGTTTTAATCCAACTTACGATGAGATTGGATATCTACATGAGCGTTTTGGAAGTAATTATATCGACCAATTGGTTGTTCCAGAGGTAAGATCTACTGTGAGACAGGTAGCGGGTCGTTACACTGCAGAGGAGATCTACTCTACCAAAAGAAGTGAAGTGGAAAAGTCTATCATTGAAGAGTCGATGAAGTCGCTAAACAAAAATCATATTGAAATGCGTGCCTTGTTGATTCGTTCTATCAACTTGCCAGAGCAGATCAAGCAGGCTATTGAGAATAAATTGAAGCAAGAACAAGAGGCTTTGGCTTACCGATTTAAATTGGAGCGTGAGAAGAGTGAGGCAGAAAGAAAGAGAATTGAAGCAGAAGGTATCTCTCGATATAATGATATCATTAGTCGATCATTATCAGAAAATGTACTGAAGCAACGTGGTATTGAAGCGACTCTTGAGTTGTCAAAAAGTTCAAATAGCAAGGTGGTTATTGTTGGTAGTGGAAAAGATGGATTACCTCTAATCTTGGGTAATTAAATAAGCCTTGTTCCTCGGAAAATATAGATTTTATTTGTTCATTTGAACAAACAATAGATATACCCTCCTTATTCTATCGAATAGGGAGGAGAAAACATGTAAAGTATTTTGTTATGATTCAAAGAATACAGAGTTTATTTCTTTTAGTCTCTGCACTGTTTATGGCGAGTCTTTTTTTTCCATGTTTGGCATGGTTAAAAGGGGCCAGCGCAACTTATGAAATGTATCTAACAGGAGTGACTCCTCAGTTGGAGATTTCTGGAGCATCGATGATTCCCCTTCTTAGTTTTGTCGTATTGATCATTCTTCTTTCGTTGGTAACTATCTTTATGTATAAGAAAAGAGTGATTCAGATTCGAATGACTGTAATTAATATGATTCTGAAGCTAGGTTTGATGGGGGTGATCTATTTTTATGCATACTCTGTAAGCACCCTTATTGATGGAGATTTCTCTCTAAATCATGTGATTGCCTTTCCATTGGTATCCTTTATTTTCGACTATTTGGCTATTCGTGGTATTGGTCGTGATGAAGCATTGGTTCGAGCTGCGGATCGTATTCGATAGATCGAATCTATAGAAACCATATTTTATTAAAGTGCTTATTGTGTGAATTGTCTTTGGGACATATCATACAATAAGCACTTTTTTTATGCTGTTTTACGGTGTGGTATCTGTAAATATCATAGAACAAGGCTTTCATATCTGATTAGGCGATGTTTTTTGATGTTCGCACATGGATAAAGCAATACTATTTAAAATCACCCAATCGATGCTTCAACTCTTGGGAGATAGGAAGTTCCTGCTTCTGTTGATTGTTACCATATATTGGATACGGTATATATTGCACGAGTCTAGTATAATCATGAAGCCATTCGATATTTGGTTGTTGAGCCCTTCGACAGGCTCAGGGACCTTTTCGAAGTACAGGAGTGATTGGTTATTACCTTTCAATAAACTCAGGGACCTTTTTCGATATTTGGTTGTTGAGCCCTTCGACAGGCTCAGGGACCTTTTTCGAAGTACAGGAGTTGTCGCAATAAATAGCCATGTCAATAATTGTTGTATCCATCGTAGAGACTCCTATAGAAAATATGTAATATATTTTTAAGTTAGAGTCTTATATAGGTTTTATTGTTCCATTCATAAGTCTCTTCTTTTATTTAATATTGCTTTTATTTTATTCCAACATTTACTCTCAATGGTATATTTAAGGCTAGTGCCTACCTCTTTCTGTCTTGTTTGTCATCCGATGACAGGGTATTTGTATGCGATGAAAACTAGTTGAATATGGTTTCATTCGTACTTTGTCCATGGTTTGTCCATCCTTGCTCCATGGTTTGTCCACCGATTTTCCATCGATTCGGTGGTTGAAGCATGAATTAGATATGAGTAGTTTATGGACAAAATAGGGGACAATCAGGTGTTAATTAAATACTGTTCTATAGGGACACTAAAGAGTGTATTGACACGCTTATTCTATGCTTTCATAACTTGATAAAAGATTGTTCCACCAAATTGGTGCACTGCAATATTCCTTTTACATGATTGCAAATAGTGTTCATGATTTTAAATAATGAACACAGTGATGCTACTTGATTATGATAAGTGTTTTGACGTTATGTATTAGTCGTCTTATTAATGAGTTGTCGTTGAAATATTGAGTTTTTTGTAGTGATTTTTTTTCTTGTTCTTTTTAACTTGTTTGATACTACTGTTTTATTATTATCTATATACAAAAAATAACGACCTATCATTGCTATGTGTTAAAAAGATTATACTCAGAAAGTATGTTAAAGTATTCTTATTGTTTTCTTAAAAGTATCCTCAAGAGTCTGATGTTTTGTTCCTACTAATATAGGCACTTCATTCGTGTAACCTCCTTATTTATCGATGTTTTTTGTTATGGGCAATTTTTTTTGTTGAACATCTATACTCCTCTAAGTGACTATTTATATATAGGTTGAAAAAATATGATTTAGTGTTTTATTCATGACTAATGGTCTTAAAAATTTATGTTGAGATAATTAAGTCTTAAAAAAATGTCTTTTTTTTTAACATTAGCAATTGAAACAAGTCGTGTAATTGATTGTATTAGAGACAGTGAAACGAATGACAACAACACAATTATTATATTAAATCTTAGACTATGGAGAACTTAATCTTTGAACAGAATTTAGTAGAATTGAGGCCACATCTATATAACTTTGCATTGAAATTAACGAAATGTCATCAAGGATCTGAAGATCTTATCCAGGAGACTTTTTTAAAGGCATGGAAGTATAAGGGACAATATCGTACCAATACAAATTTTAAAGCATGGGTCTTTACGATTATGCGTAACTCTTTTATCAATAATTATAGAAGAAATTCAACCCAAAGAGTCTTTTTCGATACGGATCAATATAGTTATTTCAGAAATCTAAGCTCTTCTGGACATGAAGATCAAGAGACGTTGATGAGTATCCAAGAGATTCACAAATTGATCATGGAGATGAAAGAGGGTATTCGAGATGCTTTTTTGTTATTTATTCAAGGTTATAAATACAAAGAGATTGCTGAAAAGATGGACCTACCTTTAGGTACCGTAAAAAGTCGGATATTTTTTGCTCGTAAGCATCTAAGCAAACAGATTCAAAGAAGAGCATAGTATAAAATGAAAGAATCATTTTATACTACTTAGAATCAAGGTGAATCTCCTTTTGAATGTACTTAGAGTCTAATGTACGTTGTGTATATTCGTTTAATATTGAAAATTATTTAGTTCGAGTATATAGAAATGCCCAATGGTTTTTAAGCTATTGGGCATCTTCTTATTTGTTCTGTATTCCCCGTATAGGCATCATTCTATCTTAAAGAAAGAGAGCCTTTTTATTTATCCTTTTAGAGAATGTGAAAGCGTCTCTATGCCCCAATAAGAGTATTTAATAGAGTATTAAATCTATTTTAAAGAACCCAAAGATCTTTTAGATGAGCCCAATATAGGTGAATATAGGTCGCATGACAGTTTTTATATTGATAGATCGGAGTATCTACTTTTCCTCCTCGAGCATTATATACTTCCCCTACTTTAGTGATTTGGTTATGCTCAATACATTGAGAGTAATGAAACTCATGACCACGGATTTTAGTCTTGTTGTAGGTAATGTCTCGATAACCAAGGTGTAGTTTCATCTTTTGCATCGTGGTGGAATAGGGAAATATCCCACACATTTGATAATGCTTTCCTTCTTTGGTAATAATCTCTTCTCCTAGATACATCATCCCCCCACATTCTGCAAATACTTTCCCCTCTTGCTCGATAAAATGACGTATCTCTTGTTTCATCTCTATATTTTGTGAAAGCGAATCCAAGAATAGTTCAGGGTATCCTCCAGCAATGTATATTGCATCTGCTTTAGGAAGTTTCTTGTCGTGTATTGGACTAAAATATACAACCTGATAGTTCTCTGATAATTGGGCAATATTTGCTGGATATATAAAGTTAAAAGCTTCATCTTTTGCTACAGCAATAACCTGTTCTTTCTTCTCATTCTTAGGTTGAGGAGAGTGAATTTGACTAGGGGTACTGCATTGGGTTATCTCCAACAGCTTCTCAAGGTCTAGATGCTTGCTAATATGTTCAGCTGCACTATTTGCAAGTGTGTCGAAATCTGTTTTTTGATCAATGGAAAGACCTAGGTGTCTTGAAGATATCTGTATCTCTTCGTTTGGCGGGATATACCCAAGAGGGGTGACACCAGCATCTATTGCTGCCTCTTTAAGAAACTGGTAGTGACTTTCAGTCTTTACGAAATTAAATATAACTCCCACCACTTTGATATTCTTGTAGAAGTTTTTAAGTCCATAGAGAAGTGGTGCTGCAGAGTAAGCCATCGCTTTTCCCGACATGACTAAAACAATAGGTTGGTCGAGTAGTTCTGCTACTGCGGCAGTACTTCCTTGCATCTTCTTTGCACCATCAAAAAGTCCCATGACCCCTTCCGTGATGGCCACATCTGATGTCGATTGGTGGGTCTGGTAGGTAGACTTTACATGCTCCTCTGTAGACATAAAAAGATCTAAGTTATAACTCGTATGGTGTGCAGCTATCGTATGGTGTGTGGTATCTAGATAGTCGGGCCCTACCTTAAACGGTTGAACTTTTTTACCCTTATTGTGCAATGCCCTTAGGAGTCCTAGGGTAATGGTTGTTTTACCACTTCCACTGTGAGGAGCTGCAATAACGAAAGATGATGCCATAATTTTAGTCCTTTTTTCTTAATAATGCGAATTTCTCTGGTTTCACACCAGCTTTTTTCATCTGTACTCTGGCTAGGACAAAGAATAGATCTGAAAGTCTATTTAGATAACCATGAATATATACTGGTTTAGGTTCTGCCTTTGATAGGGTTACAAGACGACGTTCTGCAGTGCGTATCTTAGTACGTGCCAAATGGCATGTAGCAGATATGGTGTCGCCCCCAGGAAGAAGAAAGAAGTCTTTCTCTTCTTGCAGCTCTTTTAGTAGTGCTTCGATCCATTTCTCACAAAAGTCAGCACCATCTTCAGGGTGGGGTTTCATATTTTTCTTGGTACAGTTTGCAGGTGTTGCAATATGTGACATCATACACATTAGATCTCTCTGAATACGATGTAAGTTCTTTTGCCAATCGTGCGCTTCTCCAAGCATTGCTCTCAGGTATCCAATCTGAGAATTGGCCTCATCTAAGATTCCATTGGTTTCAATGCGAAGGTCGTCTTTTGGAACACGGTCTCCTCCAAATATTCCTGTCTCTCCTTGATCGCCTGTTTTTGTATATATTCTCATAAGTATCTATTTTACTTTCATTGGAATGCCTGAGACCATCATCGTCACTTGGTCGGCTCTTTTGGCAATATATTGATTCATCCAGCCTTGCAGATCTGTAAATTTCATCTGTATCTCATTGGTTGGATGTCCGCCTAAGCCAATCTCATTACTAACAATGATAAATGTAGCATCCTGTTGTATTAGTTTGTCAAACTCCTTTTGTGCCTCTTGTAGAGATGCTTCGATATTGCTCTCGAGATCGAAGAAGAAGTTTGTAAGCCAAAGGGTTACACAGTCAATTAATACAACGCGACCATGAAGATTGTGTTGCGAAAGATACTTCTCCTCTTCGATATTGGTCCATTCGTCCCCTCTATCTCGCTGGTGCCTTTCGATACGTTCTCTATGTCCTTCATCCCAAATGCGAGATGTGGCAAGATAGATTGGATTAGAAGAGGCCTCTAGGGCAAGCGTTTGTGCATAGGAACTCTTGCCAGAACGTTGTCCTCCTGTAATAAAGTGAATTTTAGCCATTGGCTCTATTATCTTTTAAATTCAATTTGTGCATTCTGTTTGTCCAGCATTTTTATCTCGACCATACCACCATAATTAACTACAAGTGAGAATGCTTTTTTTAGAGGCATCTCCAGTAGAATATGAAGAACGGAGCGAATCACTCCAGCGTGAGTAAAAATGACAATGTTTGTGTCTTCGTCCTCTTCGTTATAATGTTTTTCGATCAATTCATTCCACCATGCAGTGACTCTTTCGTTTAGATCTATCATGGATTCTCCTCCATGCACCTTGCTATTCAGATAGTCTTTTCCCCACTCTTGCATTTGATCCGCAGGAATGTTGCTCCATTTTTTGTTTTCCCAAGAGCCGAAATCAAGCTCCATCAAACGATCGTCTTCTACGATCTCTGCATCGGCCCCAGCAATGGCTTTGCATAACACTTTACAACGAGTCAGGGGACTGGTGAAGAAGTGGGTGTTTTCGTCTGTGGTAATCATGGACTGAATTTGATCTAGGTGACTCTTGAATGTAGGGTCTACGTGAAGATCCGTCTGTCCATAACATACTCCCTCTTTCACCTCTGGTGGGGTGTGTCTTACAATCGTTATTTTCATCTCTTTTTTATTCTAAATAGTTTGAAATAATACGGCAGATAAATAGATTGCTATCTCTACAAGCTGTTGGTTGGCTCCAAGACAATCTCCTGTATATCCACCGATCCATTTATAAAAGAATCGGCGACACAACCAAGAGGTTATGAAGGGAAGTATTGTCATGGATAAAACCATCTGCCATGGTACAAAGATACAAGGGATGAGTGTAAATGAGAATGCAATGAGTAACTCTTTTATCGAAATACGATTCTCTCTCAAAGGTTTTGACTTCGAACTGTCGTCCATTCTTGTATAGATGCTGGTGTATATGATTGCAACAGAGCTAAATCGACTCCAAGTATGTCCCATGATTAATATAGGTAATAGGGTAGATGGGTTCAGATCTCGAAGTAGAAGGAACTTTAATGCCAGTAGTAGCATGATTCCTATGGCTCCATATGCTCCTATTGCAGAATCTTTCATGATTGTCAATATCTTCTCTTTGGTCCATCCTCCACCGAATCCATCGCATACATCCGCAAATCCATCTTCATGAAATGCACCTGTAACCCAAATGGAGACAATCATACTCAGAAGTATAGCCAAAGCGTGGCTTAGTCCTATTTGGGTCACTATTGCGACCACCAAAGCCGCGATAGTTCCAACAATAAGACCTACAAATGGGAAATATCTTGTCCCTCTAGAGAGGTGGGTTGGATTATATGGATAATTCGGTACTGGTATTCTTGTAAAATAGGATAACACAGTAAGAAAGCGATAAAGCTCTGTTTTAATCATAACTACGTTGTTTAATGACTTTCAAAAGCAGCTACCTTCGCAGTTGCGGTATTAAAAACCTGTGCCTCTTCGAAGGTGGTCATCTCGTTCAACATGGTCACCGAACCTTTTATTATAGGGTAACAACATGCGGCACCTGTACCTTCTCCCAAACGGAATGACATATTTAGGATTGGCTCTCCTTGCATATGATCAATCATGAGGCAGTGTCCCTGCTCATCCGATTGATGGGAGAAAAAAGCATAGTCTAAAACCTCTTTATATATTTCTGAAGCAACCAGTAGTGCTGAGGTCGTAATAAATCCATCGGTAATAATCACCATCTTTTGTGCTGCTGCCTCAAGCATTCCTCCACATATTGTAGCGATCTCTAGACCCCCAAAGCGAGCAAGGTTCTCTATTGGATCTTCTGAGATACCATGTTTCTCGAATGCTTGTGTAATCACATTGGCTTTGTGCGAAACCCCATTAGAATCTAATCCAGATCCAGGTCCTACACAATCCTTGATGTCTGTCTTTGTAAAGATCGACAGTAGGGCAGAGGCTGGGGTGGTATTTCCGATTCCCATCTCCCCAAATCCTACGACATTGACCCCCTCTTTGGCAGACTCTCTGACCATTTTTCTTCCATTCTCGATGGCTTCCATACACTCCTTCATCGTCATAGCATGTTCATGAAGAATGTTGCGAGATCCTTTTCTTACTTTTGCATTAATCAATCTAGGGTGTGGGGCGAAATCGAAATCTACTCCAGCGTCCACCACTTTTAGATCGAACCCATACATCTTACAAAAAAGACCAATACCACCCCCTAGTTCAAGGAAATTTAAACACTGTTGCCAGGTCATCTTTGTGGGGCATGGACTCACACCCTCTTCACACACATGATGGTCGGAAGCAACCGTAAACATGGTTGGTTTATTCAGTTGAGGAGTCAGAGTGTTTTGGATCAATCCAATGCGCAATGCAATATCTTCCATCTTTCCAAGAGAACGGATAGGCTTTGCTTTTTGATCAAGCTTCTCTCGAAGCGCATTTGCCATCTCTTTAGAGACAGGGCTGATATTTAAGTTGCTAGGTTTCATAATAGGGTTATCTTTAAAATTTCAAGAACTATAATGATTGATATTGTCATGCAAAAAACAGTGTGATTCACACGGCAAGTTATCTCTAAATCTTTGGTTGTGATCTTTTTATGAGTGTCTCCAATAAATGGTTTGTCTACCATGACTCCTCCATATTCATGGGGTCCACCAAATTGGCATTGAAGGATCCCAGCAAGGGCAGATTCAGGATACCCTGCATTGGGACTTGCATGTGCCTTTGCATATTTCCTTATCGATTTGGCTACCTTGGTTTTGCCACACGTTAGGTACATGAGAAAGGCGGTGATGCGGGCTGGTATATAATTTACAATATCGTCTAGTTGGGCAGGAATACGTCCAAAACGAAGATATCGATGGTTTTTGTATCCTACCATCGAATCAAAGGTGTTAATCAGTTTATATCCCATAATACCAGGTACTCCAAGCAGTGCGTACCAAAATAGTGGGGCTACCACACCATCACTCAGATTTTCAGAGAGCGTCTCTAGCGTTGCAAGACGTATCTCTTGTTCGGAAAGAACGGATGTGTCTCTTCCTACAATTCGTGCTAATTGCTCTTGTCCTGCCTTTAGCCCTTCGTTGTCTAGTCTTTTAATGACTGCTTTGCCCTCCTTTACTAGGGTTCTATTTGCTATCCCCATCCATACGAAATAGGTGGCAAAGATCAGATAACCCCAAGGACAATAGACTTTCAGAAGCGTAGAGATCGTAAACAAAAGAATAAATAAGATAGCGGAATAGCCTATAATCATGGCACCCCCTTTCAATACTCTATTTTTACCTCTATTCCATCGCTTCTCTCCCCAAGAGATGGCTTTACCAAAGGATACGATAGGGTGAGGTATTCCAGTAGGATCTCCTAGTGCGTAGTCTAGTAGCAACGCCATGATAGGAATGATCACAGGAATGATATCAATGTTCATCATTATCTAGTATTTCTGTTAATGATTGGATTAATCTTAGGTTCTTTGTTCGATTCAGGGATGCGATCCGAATATGATAGGGGCTTAGTCCTCTAAAATTGGATGCATCTCGAACCAAAATACCATATTTCGTGATGAGTAGAGATTTTAATTTATCGCTTTTTATAGGGGTCTTTAGGGTAAAGAAACCTGTCTCTCCCTCTATTAAGCTGATTCCATCGATCCGTTTCAGTAACTGCTGTAGTCGCTTGCTCTCTTCAAGATACTCTTGAAGTTGATTCTTATCATACGGCGGATGATCCACTAGATATTTTCCAGCTTCTATTGCAATACTATTGACACTCCATGGGGGACGAAACTCATGCAACCGCTCTAATATCTCCTGGGATGCATAAACCACCCCTAAGCGTAATCCTGGGATGGCATAATTCTTAGTCAAACTATGCATTACAATTAGATTTTTGCACGCTGGCACCTTCTCTACCAAGGAGTGTGAAGGATAGACAAGATCCATATAAGCCTCATCTATCACAAAGAGAGTATTAGGATGGCGATCAATCCATTGGGATAAAATATCTTGTGGATATAGTTTTCCAGTGGGATTGTTTGGATTGCATATCCATACAATATCTTGCCCACAGATCGTATTCTCTATGCAAGAATTCTCGTCTATATAGGTAATCTGGTGAGAATATTTGGATGTCGCATCTTCATACTCAGAAAATGTGGGAGTCACGATCATCGACCGACATGATCTGTAGCTTTGAGCAATAAGGTATATTGCTTCAGCGATACCATTAAACACCCCAATATTCACTATCGGTACTTTGTTTTCTACTGACAATTTCTGAGTCAGACTCTCCGAAAAACATTCGGGATAACTCCCTATGAGATGTAAGTTTTGCTGAAGGTGTTTTAAGAGATCGTTCGATGGTCCTTTGGGCCAAATATTGGTGCTATGGTTGGCAACAATCTCCTTTTCGAATCGATAACTATCGTCTCCGTGACCGTAATGCATGGTGTTTTACTTCTCTTTAGTTACTGATTTATATATTGTCTCTAGGTCTAGATACTCTCTAAAATGATCTGCAAGAAGGTCATATTGTCGATCTTTAAAAGTAGCATAATCCTCTTCAATTTCTCTCTTTTCTGCGACATAAGGCGATAGAATATCTTCTATTACTGTTGGATTGTCAAGGATTCCATGAATATAACTACCCCAACATCTGTCAGAGCTCATGACTCCTTCTTGTCCCTCTTGTGTCTGATTCAATGGAGATACCTGTTCTCCGAATGAAGCGCGTCCCATATGGATTTCATAGCCATGACAATCCGTATCATAGTGTTTGTATCGGAAGGTCGTTTGGGTGGTCACTTTTTCATTCGTCATGGTGGTTTCTATGTCTAGTAGCCCTAAACCGGGGAGTTGTGCAATAGAGCCTTCAATACCTTCTGGATCATGAATTCTTAGCCCCATCATTTGGTATCCACCACAAATACCAATGACACTTTTGCCATTGCGATGAGCTGCAACAATTGCTTTTGCGACCCCATTCTCTTTTAACTCTTGCAGATCCGCTAGGGTGTTTTTCGATCCAGGAATAATGATAATATCTGCTTTGTCAATCTCTAATAAGTTGTTTGTGTAAAACAGATTTACTCTCTCGTCTCTCTCCAAAACAGAGAAGTCGGTAAAGTTGGCCATCTTATCCAGTAGGATCACTGCGATATTTACCATCCCATCTTGTGCATATTTGGCTTTACAAGCAAGTGAAACGGAATCTTCCTCTTCTATATATATGTCTTTGTATGCAGGAATTACCCCAACGACAGGCACCCCAGTGATCTCATGAAGTATTTTGCGTCCCTCCTCAAAAAGGGTGATATCTCCTCTGAACTTATTGATTATAATACCTTCTATTTGTGCTCTCTCTTCAGTAGATAAAAGTGCTATGGATCCATATACACTACCAAAGACCCCCCCTCTATCAATATCTGCAACAAGATATGTGGCTGCATCGGCATAGACTGCCATGGCCATATTGGTCATATCACGATGACGTAAGTTCAGTTCCGAAATAGAACCAGCCCCCTCTAGAACAATAGGATTATATTGAGATGCGATCTTGTCAAATGCAGCGTGGGCAGCCTCTTCTAGAATCTTATTGTTTCCATCTCTGAAATATTCTATAGCCGATCTATTACCTATCGGTTTCCCATTGAGTACTACCTGTGACATCTTCTCGCCTGAAGGTTTGAGTAGTATTGGGTTCATATCCGTATTGCAATCAATCCTACAAGCTTCAGCCTGTACTGCTTGTGCTCTACCAATTTCGAAACCATCAGGGGTTGCGAAACTATTGAGCGACATATTTTGTGCTTTGTATGGTGCAGGAGAATATCCATCCTGAAGGAGTATTCTACATATGGCTGTATTTACAATACTTTTCCCGACATCAGATCCCGTGCCTACCAACATAATTGGTCTTAACTTCTTCATCCTGTAAATTATATTCAGACATTAGTAGGAGTGAGAGAACTGTTGTCAATCAATATGAATAGATTCGGCAAAAGGGTAGAGATGCAAAAGAGATCAACTCTCTTTTTCTCGACCAGCCAGAAAGAGATATAGAAGGACAAAGTAACTCTAGCTCCCGAGAGTTAAATTTATAACTGTATTATTAAGATTCAGGTCTTCCGGCTTTCTCTCTTTTTCCTGTTGCCTTCCCATCTCTTTGGACAGTGGCGTGAATGTAACAAGGAAAGTGTCTATCTATGGTGAAATGTCCACAGATATCTTTGAGATTTACGGCTGCGGGAACAGCTTTGGCTTATCAATCGGTTAAAACTGTATTGACTCCAAATTCCCTTTATCTTGCTTGCAAAGATGGTAAAATTATTTTGAAAGATATTTCATTTTATATTCATAATTTTAAAATGATTGCCAAATAGAGGTTTGCAGTTCTCTTTCTCCTGAATGAAATCTTTAATAGAGAAGCTCTTTTGTTTCTATTGTATTTTAGTCATTGTTTATCGATGGAAATAGCCTTGACTACATCATGTCACTATCTTAATGCATATCAAAAAACTGTTATGCGAATGTTTGTTGTTTTTCTGTTTATCATGATCTATTTGTTATGATTTTTTTGCCCTTCAAGATCAATTAATTAAAATATGTATATTTGTCGAGGTTTATTAACATATTATATATTCATGAAGACTATATTTCGTTCACTTTTATTGATACTACTTCTATGTTTTCATTTTGAAGGGAAAGCACAACTGTCTAAAAAACACTATATTCCTCCTTTTTATGGTAATGTTTCTATTGATGATCATGTTAGATTTAACGAAAAAGCTAGATATGATAAAGAGTTCGCTAAAAAGAATATTGCAGATGGATATGATTCTATGGGGTACTTTACCATCTATTTATCTACTAACGAGACTACTCCATTTGATGTAATCATTCGTGGTGGAGATGGAACCGTTTTAAAAACAATTAAAGGACTTTCTTCTAGTAATTCTGATATTTATAAGGTGCCTACCTTGATATATGAGTTTTTGAAAAAAGAATCTCTAAGTCAGCCTCTTTTTGTCAAGAAAAACGATCGTGGAAAGGTATTACAAAATAAAGGGTTGATTCTAGAAGGGGATCATGAGTTTTTTGTGAACTTGCGTATTGTTACTAGAGCTCAAGGAGCAAGTCTTACTTCAAAAGGAATGATTGCAGCAGGAACTCATTTCTTTGCAGGTTTTATGAGATCTGTCTTTTCTCCATATAACAATAATAACTCTCATTTTATCTCCATGATTGCATTGGAGAATAACACCGAATTGACAATATCTGATAGAGATTTTAATTGGTTTACTAGAAATCAAAACAGTTTAGATGGTTGGACAAATTTAGGGGGAAATAAGTATTCTCGCCTTTTTAATAAAGGAGAGACCATTACTTTGGGGTATGATGCCAGTAATTATCGTGGTAGTTACAATTATGGTGATGAGTTTGATGCTCCCAATGGAACAGAGATTGAGAGTACCAAGCCTATTGTCGTGAATACCGGATCATGGGCATCTAGTACCTATAATGATACACGACGAGATATCGGATTTGACCAAATTGTTCCATCTAATATTGTTGGATCTGAGTATATCTTGGTTCGTGGCCAGGGGAATGTATGTACAGATAAAAGATTGAATTGGAAAGATAGAGAGCTTGGGGATAAAACAAAACATGGTGAAAACGTGATGGTTATAGCCACGGAAGCCAATACTGAAGTAAAATTCTATAATAATAAAGGGAAACCTTTTAAAACACATCATTTTGATAATAAAGGAGATGCCTGTTTTTTCGATTTTGAGATATATGGAAGAAAAAAGACAAGTTTAAGACAATCAGTCTACTTCACATCCACCAAACCTGTATATGTATACCAAACGATGACAGGGTCTAGTACGGCTCCACAGACCAATGGAATGAGTTTTATCCCGCCATTAAAGTGTACTTCTGACTATAAAGTTACTATCCCACTTGCCCGAGCGGCAGAAGGAGAAGGAAGAAATAAGGATCAAAGACTAAATACTGTAATTAAAGGTTCCACAAAAAGTAAATCCTTGCGTATTCGTAATTCCTCTTCAGAGGTGGATCCTGCGGATATCACGTATTATAATATTGGGGGGGTAGACAATTGGTTTGCTTTCTCTTATAATATCGACAAGAATGACGATTATGTAATCGAGAATATTAATATGGATCCTATTAATGTGGCACTATATGGGGAGAGTGGGAATGTTGGTTCTGCCGGTTATTATTCTGGATTTGGTACACGCCCCCTTACGGTGCCAGAACTTGCAGTAGATGGGGCGGTGGAAAGCTGTGGTACCAATACACGCATTGTCGTTGCAAACAACCAGCCTGGATGGCGTTATCGTTGGTATAAGAATGAGTCTGTTATTGCTGGAGCTGAAGATCCTAGTTATACAACCACGGGGAGTGGCTTCTATGCTGTAGAGGCTATCTTAGATTGTGATGGGAAGGCTTCTAAAACATATCCTTCAGATCCTATATTTTTGTCTCCTTGTTTGAGTGTTGAGGCCTCTAAGAGTGCACAAGAGGGGGAGCGGTTGGATGTCCATGTCTCTCTTTCTGAGTCGATTCCTGTAGATGTCTCTTATGACTTAGAGTTGGTGACTACTACCGGAGAGGGATCTGCTCAAAGAACAAAAGATTTTCAAGTGATCGGAACGCTTACTGGGCTAACGATTCCTGCAAATCAAACAACCAAGACCATCTCATTTGACTTGATAGACGACGCAATGCGAGAGCCTGATGAGACTTTTGCCATACGTGTTACCCGATGCTCTGTTGCCAAGGTTAATATTGGAACCTGTTTGGTGACCATCAAAGATAATGATCTAAATAGACCCACTTTTACGATGGAATTAGAGGATGATGCTTGGAAAGATGGGATTAATGAAGATGGCTCAGAAGGTAAAGATATTACTGTGAAAATACGGCTTGCAGAGAAGAGTGGGTATGCTATATCAGTAGACTATGCCTTTGTAGACAAAACTGCAAAACGTGGAGAAGACTACCAAGCGATAGATGGGACACTCTCTTTTGCTCCAGAAGAACAAGAGAAAGAGATTCACTTCAGAGTATTAAATGATGCGCTTTATGATGTGGAGTCTTCTGAGACGTTTGGAATACGTCTATCTAATGTGGTAGAAGCTTCTTTGTCTGCGATGAGAGAAAAGCAGGTTTCTATTGTCGATGATGAAAGAAAACCTCAGTTTTATGTGACATCAAGTAGTGTGCTGACTGCAAGGGAGGGAGAACCTTTACAAATTAGATATCGCCTAGAATATCCGATGGATACGACCTATATTAGCCATTATGCAACAGAGACCTCTTCGGACGAGGGTTTTGCAACCGCTGGCGCTGATTATGTTGCCATTGCGAGAAGATCCTTTACAATTCCTAAGGGTGCCACGGAAGGAACTGCAGAAGTAACAACTCTTGAAGATGGCCTAAAAGAGCCGCAGGAGAAGCTATATTTTACTTTTGATGACAGTCCTTTGGCCCAAGTGAATGATCGTAAAGTGTCACTGTTTATTATTGATACAGATGCCAAACCGCAATTAACTTTTGCCTCCGAAGTGAAGGGAAAAGAGGGGGATATTATTACAGTGACTCTCACTTTAACTTCCGCTGTAGATCAAGATGTGGCAGTACAAGTTCGATATTTAGATGGCACAGCCAAAAAAGGTGAGGATTATAGAGTTTCTACCACCTCATTAACGATTCCTAGAGGGACTACTTCTGCCACTTTTACGATTCCAACAATACAGGATACAGAAGAGGAGGGTGATGAGATGTTTTATGCAAGTGTTGCAACCACAAGTTCTTTGGTTGAACTACCCAATGCAAACTTTACAACCGTCATTGAAGATGACGATTCGACACCTGTCGCGCGTGATGATTATAAAAGTATAGATGAGGGAAAAAGTCTAAGCTTCTCCTTTGCTGAAAATGATTCTCCAGGAGATATCCCAATTCAGGGTTATAAAATTGTAAGCTATGATTTCCCTGATTCTGAAATAGAATTTGATCGGAAGACTGGAAATTTCAAGTATACCCCTTCAGCTCACTATTCTGGTACCCACACTTTGACGTACTATTTCTTTGATGCGGATGGGGATCGCACTCGCAATGCTACAGTAACTGTTACAGTAAAAGAAGTCGATGATGTTCCTGTAGCTATTGATGATATGTATACTATTTCAGAACGAACTTCACTAGATTATCATAAATTATCTGCAAATGTTTTAGCTAATGATGAAGAAACTGGGGATGGGGTGACAGTATCCTTGGTGGAGGATGTTCGTCATGGGACTTTAAAATTAAATTCAGATGGAACTTTTGAATATGAACCAGATGCACAGTTTTTTTCTACATATGCTTTGAGTCCTACAATCCCACATGAAAACTTTACCTACAAAATAACCGATCAAAAACAGTCCAACCAAACTTCGACAGCCAAGTGTCAGGTCTCTGTGCGTTATTATAATAACTTTAGACCAAAGGTGGTGGATGATCATATAAGTACAAATGACAAGACACCAGTTTCCATCGATCCTCTACAAAATGATATAGATCGAGATGGAGTGGTTACAATAGATAAAGAGAGTTTTGCAATTGTGTCCAAAAGTGGTGCTGCAGCTGTATCTTATGAAAAAGGACTGTTGAAGATAACCCCTGTAGATGGTGTCGAAGAGACTGTGGTTGTGGAATATCAAATTAAAGACTTGGCTTTCGATGGACAGCTATCTAAAACCTCTAATGTAGGAAGGATAACGATTGTTATTAGTAGAACCAATAGAATCCCTGTGGCTGTTTGTGGGACTGTCCGTGATTTCTATTTATCGAAAAGCGGAAATCCTGTCTTAGAGGCAAGGTTGTTAGATAATGGTTCTACTGATCCGGATGGAGATGACCTTGACTTTAAGATAGAATCTAGTCTATGGGGATCGCAAAGCAGTGTGGTATTAAATTGTGACTATTTGGGAGTGGATATTCCTGTTACCTTGGTTGTCACTGATACCAACGGAGCAAGTAGTCGTTGCTCTACTCATATTACTGTTAAGGATACCATTACCCCAAAATTAGATGGGTTTGTACAAGAGGATCTTACCTATAGTATTCCCAAAGGGGCCACTGCAAGGGAAGTTTTCTATAATACCCCAATGTATTTAGATAATTGTGGTGGTCGAATACTACCGACAAGAACTTCTGGAGCTGCTAGTGGAAGTAGCTTCGGTATCGGATCCCACTTAATACTTTTTGAAGCATCGGATGCTTCTGGTAATAGAGGAAAAGAGATAAGTTTTACGATTCATATTATGGAGTTAACCCCAAAACTATCTATAGAAAAGAGTTCAAGGGTGTTATGTGAGGGCGAAAGTTGCGAGCTAGGAGTGGATATTAAAGGAGGTATCGGAAACACTACCATTGCTTTTTATTTGGATGGGCTGTTGTTCCCCGATGTCATATTTAGCAAGAATGCGAAAGGAGTTTATAGTGCGCTTTGGCTTCATCTTCCGAAAGGAGATCATCAAATAAAGGTTAAAGTGACCGATGAGAGTGGCACTATTTCTGAATCAGACTCCTTGCCAATCGATGTGAAAGGGAAGCCAAATAGCCTTAAAATTAAAGAAGACTAAGGGGGCTTCTTCCTGTTTTTTAAAGAGGAGGTGTTTATTGGATAACGATAGACACCTCCTCTTTTTGATTCTCAATGAGAGATTTTATATCATTATTGTTCCATCCAATCATATAAAAGTAGATGATATGATGACAGAAATAGACAAGTCACATGGAAGAATAGACTCTAGGAAGTACGAAATATACCCAATAAATACAGAAATGTTAGATCCTAGATGGTGTAATAGTGGCATATGTAATATGATTAAAGTGACAAGAGAGAGTTATAATGTAAAGAGAGATAAAAGGAGTACAGAAACACGATATTATATCACAAATTATAATGGGAAAATCGATGAAATTGCTGGAGCTATTAGAGGTCATTGGAAAATAGAAATAATGAATCGTATTCGTGATGTTAATTTTGGAGAAGACAAATTAAAGTCTTTAGATCATGGATTGCAAAAATCGATATCCTCTATTATGTTATTTATATGCAGTAAGTTAATGGAAATAAATAGTTACAACAACTTAAATATTTTAAGAGAAGAACTTGTGCACAATACTGATAAAATACACGATGTCTTCGCTGCTTAAATTTCATGAACAAGCCCTGTAAAAGAGATAAATCCCAAATGAAAACGTCTGTATTGAATGTATTCAAATTTATCTCTATGAGATAGTTAATGTGTTGGTATGTTATGGTTTATATGTGTTTTTATTTGCTAGTATACTGCTATGTTGGGCTTACTAATTGGTTTCCATATGATTGCTCTATTTAATTCAAAAAGCGGTTTGTTTTTATGTTAACTTAAAGTTAAACATTCTTATTACTCTAAGGTTAGTTTGTGAAATATATATAAATAATCTTTTATTGTATTTAACAATAAAATAGTATTGTTAGATTTAATATCTTTGATTTGTGGCAATTAATGTTAGTGGAAATATGACCTTAAAAGTAAAGATCTTGCTTATCCTATCTCTCTTTTCTTATCTAGTGAAAGGGCAGCAGTCGAAGATACACTATATTCCTCCTTTTTACGGAACTGTTTATGGTAATTCAGATTCCGAAGGACACTTTACGCTATATTTTTCTACCAATGAATCGACTCCTTTTGATGTAAGTACTCATGCAAAATTAATGGTATGTTCTAAACCAAATGCTCCTAGTGTTTCCAATAGACATTTTTTCAGAGAATTGTAGCTTTCATATGCTTTAAACTCAAGCCAAAAGTATTTGATGTGTTTCCAAAGTATTTCTATGATATTAAGTTCTGGAGAATATGGAGGAATAAAATAGATATAAAGATCTAAAGCATTCCATTCTTCTATTTTTGCTTTAAATTTTTTGGATCTATGAATAGGCGCATTATCAAGGACTAGTATTGTTTTCTTTGTTATCTGATTACATAACTTATCTATAAATGAGATCAAAATATCACTATTAATTGTTGTTTCATGTACTTCATAAAATATCTCATTTTTACGATTCATTGCTCCTATAACATTAAGAGCTTTACTTCTTGATGACGGAAGTAATATTTGACTCTTCTTGTCCTGCCATGCATATGGAACATAAGGAGTTAGACTAAAGTGACTTTCATCAACGAAATATAAATCTAAGTATCCTGAATCCTCACACTTACGTAATTCTGTTAGTTGATGTTGCTTTAGTTGGAAGTCTATATCATTCCGTTTTGTCTTGAGTGATCGCCGGACTCGTTTCCATACATACCCGATCTTTTTAAAAAACGTATTAAAGTCTCTTTTGAAATGGTAAGATTATAATGTTCTTTCAAATGATGAAGTATATAAGATAGATTACGATTATTTGTTTTTACTAAATCTTTGATTATATCATCGAATCCAGCTAATTTACACTTTGCTCCTCTTCCTTGTTTAATCCTAAGTGCATCAAAATTATATTCTAACCACTTGTCAAATAGACGTGATACTGTAATGACAGATATTCCCATTATCCTTGAAATATCAACCATAGAATAGTGACTATTGGACAGTAATAGGCAATGTGAACGCATTCTTTCCACCTTGTTGTCTGAATGTTCATATAGAGCAGTTAGTTTTAGAACTGCATCCTGTGTTAACTTTATATATCGCATGTCTCAAAGAAACAACATCTATTTTAATCATGAAAAAAAACTATCTGTAATTATGTGGACTTACTTAACTATTCGTGATGGTCAGAGAAACGAAATTATTACGATTCATGATTTGTCTTCCACGGAGTCAAAATCCTATACCGTTCCCAATACCGTCCTACAGTATCTTCAAGATCACTCTTTGAAACAACGTTTATTTGTTTTACAAGAGGATAGAGGTGTCGTGAAGGACAATAAAGGTTTATTTGTGGAGGGAGATCATGAGTTCTTTGTCAATGTTCGTATTGAGACCAATAATCAAGGAGCAAGTTTGACTTCCAAAGGAGAGGTTGGAATTGGAAAACAATTCTTTTTAGGTTTTATGAGAAATGTATTTTCCGGTCATAAGGACAATAATTCAAACTTTTTTTCCATTATGGCTACCGAAGACGGTACTGTTGTTAGAGTACATAATGACACTTTTGATTGGTTTAGTGGTTCAGAAAATAAGAAAACTGAATGGACCGGTGATATGACTTCTGGATATCAATGTACATTAAATAGTGGTCAGACGGTGACCTTAGGTTATAATATTGCCAGTACTTCGTTGTCTCTAGGGGATGATTTTGATTCGCCTAGTGGAACAGAGGTTACCTCTTCCAAACCTGTTGTAGTGAATAGTGGTTCATGGTCTGCGAGTCCTCACAGTGGAAAAGCGAGAGATATTGGTTTCGACCAAATTGTCCCTGCAGAAGTGATCGGAGACAAGTATATCTTTATCAAAGGGCAGGGGATTTATGGATCAAATACTGCAAAGGGGGAGAGTGTTATTTTAATTGCAACAGAGGATAATACGGTCGTCGAATATGAGTCAAATGGAACAACTGTGCACCATACCATTTCTAAGAAGGGGGACTATTTGCGATTAGGTTCTGAAATATATGAGCAACATGGTGCAATAACCACGCTGCTTCCTGCGATCTATCTTACTTCATCCAAGCCAATATATGCCTATCAAACTATATCGGGAGCTCCCGATAAATCCCAAACAACAGGAATGAGCTTTATTCCTCCACTGAAATGTTCTACAGGATGGAAGGTGACGATTCCTTCTGCGAAAGAGCTTGAAAATCCGAATACTAGTACGATCAATGCCATGATCAAAGGGGCGACGAGAAGTAAGTTTGTCGAGATTAATGGAGTCCCTTTAGTTGATGCCGATTATGTTTCTGTAGGCACTAGTGGATGGTACACTTTTTCTTATGAGGTGACAACGAATGATAATTTTCTAGTTGAAAATAGCAATCAAGATCCTGTGAATGTCGCTCTTTACATCGTGAGTGGCAATATAGGTGCTGCTGGTTATTTTTCAGGATTCGGTATTCGTCCTATTTTAAACCCTTATATTAAATTGGAAGGGGCTGTAGAGGCTTGTGCTGATAATGTCGATTTAGTGATTCAAAATCCTCATCATGGTTGGAGTTACACATGGTATCAAGATGACAATCCAATTGTTGGGGAAACTGCATCTAGTTTTACCCCGTCATCGAGTGGCCTTTACTATGTAGATGCTGCCTATGGGTGTGATGGTGAAACACCAAAGATCTATCAGTCTGATAAGGTATTTCTGTCGGCTTGCTTGGGAACTTCTAGTACCCTCAGTGGGGTAGAGGGAACCACTATTGATTTTGACGTGGTATTGTCTGAATCTCTTTCGAGTGATTTGTCGTTCGATCTAATTCTGGAGCCAATAGTTGGAGAGGGGGCAGCGATAGAAGGGAATGATTTTCAGTTTGCAGAATCATTGGTTCATCTTGTGATTCCTAGTGGTTCGATAAAGAAAACCATTCAAATCGATCTGTTAGATGATGCGACACACGAAGCACCAGAGTCTTTCACCGTACGTATTGCCAATAACAGTCTTGCCAAACTAAGTATTGCTAGTAGTGTGATCTCTATTGTCGATAATGATCCTGTGGTTTTAAATTTATCTGATGGTAGTGGAGCCACTGAGGCCTCTTATTGTGAAGGAAATAGTCGAGAGTTAGTCTTAAATATCACGGATGGAAGTCCCTCTCTTTCTCTTCTTTGTTTTGTTAACTCTGTCGAAAGAAGCGATATTTTATTTACTGCCCCAACGACAGAAAACCCCTATTATAGTGCCGTTTTTCCTGAAATGAGTGCAGGGACGTATCAAGTCCAAGTTAAAGGAACGGATGCAGTGCCCACAACCTTTGAGTCTAATGTAATCCAATATCATGTAAAAGGGAAACCACGCCCTTTAAGGATTATGTTTTAACGATTATCAAAGGACTGGTAATTTTATACTGTCTGTTCTCAAGTGTTGTTTCAAAAAAGTACATGCTTGATCATTATGTGATTATGACTGTTTCTAGTCTTCGTCTGTTATCTTTATCGTGTTTCATGCGATACCTGGGATGATTCGATTTACTCCTATCAAACAACAATCGGTCAAGATACTCGTACCAATAGTCTAGGAATGAAATATCTAGTTTTTAGTCAAAAGGGGGGAGCTAAACAAAATCTTTGTCTTCTTATCTATTTCTAAGTACAGTTGTTTAGAGATCTAAATGCATTGAATCAATTCGTGACGAAAAGTTCTTTTCATTGAAAGTTTGCGTTGTGATTTTTATTCAATGAATCCTATTGAAAAAATGATAAATATGGAGGTGAATTTAGGTCATACCCTTTATTGAGAGTATTGTTATTTATTCTTTTTTCACAACTAGTACTATGTTTAACTCGATGTTATAACGTTTGATTACATTTATATATTCTTTGAATTAACTATTTGTATTTATCTATATTTAATGATTTGATGAATGATTACTTGTTCATGATGGGTGAAAGTATAGGAGTTATTTGTTGCTGTTTTATTCAAAAAAGAAAGAATATATTTTAAAAAATAGTTCTTCGGTGTATCTGCCTTTATGTTACCTGTTCTCCATCTGTGTTTGAGATTAGCAAGAGTGTTGTGTAGGATATGTTGTTATTGTAATGGTTTGATATATAATTATTTGTGTGGTTTGTATCTCCTTGTATATTTCTCCACAAGATATGTGGGATTCTAAATAACAGTACTCCTGTTTATTATTCCATTAATACTTCTTATACTTATAGGTTATTGGTTTAAAAGTTGTCTAATTATTTTATTGTATGAGAAGATCGATTAAGATTTCCTTTGTTTTGTTTTTTTTGTTTAATACTTTTTTAGGGCTATGCCAGCTCTCTAAAGTTCATTATATACCTCCATTTTATGGAAACGTAACCAAATACAAACGAGATGTGGAAGGTTATTTTACTTTATATCTCTCCACCAACAATCCTACTCCTTTCGATGTATTGATAAAACGGGGTGATGGAACTCCTATTGATACGGTGGTAGGACTCTCTAGTAGTACTTCTGGCTTGTATAAATTTGATACCTATATCAAAGACTTTGTGTATGGAACAGGAGAATATCCTCTGTTTGTAAAGCCTGGAAATCGAGGGAAAGTCCTTTCGAATAAAGGAGTTGTGCTAACCGCAGAGAGTGACTTTTTTGTCAATGCTCGGATTACAACTGGAGCCCAAGGTGGTAGTTTAACCTCTAAGGGAGCTGTCGCAACAGGAACACAATTTTTTGCTGGTTTTATGAAGAGTGTGAAATCACGAGAGTATGACGCATATAATTCACATTTCATCTCTATTATTGCTACTGCCAATAATACCAATGTGACAGTTTCTAAGCCTGGATTCGATTGGTTTGAAGAGGAAAAAAGTCAAAATAGCCAGAGAGATTGGATTCGTTCTGGGAGATATCCTAACTATCAATATACTTGTCGTTTAAACAAGGGGGAAACTGTAACCTTAGGATATAATAATAGGGAATATGAGGCAAGTTATGGCTCTCTCTTTGATGCACCTACAGGAACTGAGATTAACTCTACGAAGCCTATTGTTGTGAATACTGGATCTTGGGCTGCAAGTCCACTAAATGGTCGAAGTAGGGATATTGGCTTTGATCAAATTGTTCCCGTTCGTGTGGTCGGAGATCAATATGTCGTGGTGAAGGGACAAGGTATTGCCTCCAACAACACAAAAAATGGAGAGAGTGTGATAGTGGTGGCTACCGAGCCGAATACAACGATTACATTCTACGATAACTTAGGGCGTAAAAGTGTTACTCGTACCCTTGCTAATAAGGGAGATTATTATCATTTTGATTATACAATTTTTAATAAATACAGATACCATGCAAAAAAATGGGTGAAAGTTAATAGAAGATGGAAATTGACTAATTATACCATACTTAATGACCTATCCTCTTCTGTCTATTTTACTACAAGTCATCCAACCTATGTATATCAGACGATCACTGGAGCCTCTACCAAGACCCAAACGACAGGAATGAGTTTTATTCCTCCATTGAAGTGTACATCGGATTATAAAGTGACTATTCCTAAAGCAAAATCAGTAAGAGGAGATGGAGAAAGAAGGCTTAACACCGTAATTAAGGGCTCTACAAGAAGTCCAAATATTAGAATTAACGGCTCACGATCAGGGGTAACTTATTACGATATTGGCGGAATTAATAACTGGGTAACTTTCACCTATAACGTTCCATCAGATGGGGATTATGTGGTGGAGAATATAATGAATGATCCTATTAATGTGGCACTCTATGGAGAGAGTGATAATGTTGGTTCGGCAGGTTATTATTCTGGCTTTGGTACTCGTCCATTGACAGTCCCAGAGTTGGCTGTGGATGGAGCGGTTGAGGCTTGTGCAACCAACACACGTATGATGGTTGCCAATGATCAGAAGAGCTGGAGTTATCGATGGTATAAAAATGAGTCTGTAATACCTGGTGCCACCTCTTCGAGCTATACCACGACAGGGAGTGGATTTTATGCTGTAGAGGCAATACTAGATTGTGATGGAAGAGTAACTAAAACTTATCCTTCTGATCCGATATTCTTATCTCCATGTATCAGTATTGAACAGACGAAGAGTGCCGTAGAAGGTGAGTCGTTGGATGTGGTGGTTTCCTTGTCCGAATCTATTCCTGTCAATGTCTCTTTTGATTTAGAGCTGATTACTACCTCTGGGGTCGGGGCTGCCCAAAAGTCTAAGGATTTTCAAGTGATTGGTTCGTTAACAGGTTTAACTTTCCCTGCCAACGAAACTTCACAGATAGTCTCTTTTGACCTGATTGATGATGTTATGCGTGAACCAGACGAGACCTTTTCAATTCGTATTACGCGTTGTACTATGTCCAAAATTAATATTGGTACGTGCGACGTGACCATTAAAGACAACGATCTAGATAAACCATCTTTTACGATGAACTTTACGGATAGTCGATGGAGTGACGGTATTGAAGAGAATGGGTCGGAAGGCCAAGATATCTCTCTTAAGGTTCGACTCTCTGAGAAGAGTGGGTACGCTATCTCTGTGGATTATCGTTTTATGGATAAGCTCGCTAAAAATGGACTTGATTATCAAGGTGTAAACGGGACGTTAAACTTTGCACCAGAGGAACAAGAGAAAGAGATCCATTTCAAAGTGTTGAATGATGCGTTCTATGATGTGGAGTCGCTAGAAGATTTTGGTATTCTACTATTCAACGCTCATGAGTCCGTGTTACCGACAGAGCCAGAGAAACGTGTCTCTATTCATGATGATGAACTGAAACCTAATTTCTCTATTGCATCAAATAGTGTGCTGACTGCCAGAGAAGGAGAAACGTTGCGAGTGGTTTATGAGTTAGATACTCCTATTGACTCTATCTATAGTGGGAGGTATGCGACCAAGACTTTGACCTCTTCGGCTTTTGCTACTTCTGGTATCGACTTTATAAAAGTACGAACCACTGCTTTCTCTATCCCGATTGGAGATACGAGTGGGGCCGTTGAAATATCTACTGTTACTGATGGTGTAAAAGAGCTACAGGAGCAGTTTTATTTGTCTTTTAGAGGCAATGAGTTGGCTGATCCAGAGACGATGAATGTCCCTCTCTATATTATTGACACGGATGCCAAACCACAACTTACATTTGCTTCTGAGGTTCGAATTCAGGAGGGAGCAACTGTCACGATTCCTTTCAATCTAACCTCTGCCGTAGGTGAGCAGGTGTCATTAGAACTACACTATTCTGATATCTCTGCAACCAATGGGGTGGATTATACCCGTTCTACAACGACATTGAATATTCCAGATGGAAGCACCTCTATCTCTTTTGTCCTTCCAACATTGCAGGACACGGAGGAGGAGGGTGAGGAATCTCTTCAGATCACCGTTACCTCGTCGAGTAGTTTGATTGAACTCCCTAATGCTGATTTTACCGTAGTGATCGAAGATGATGATTCTACTCCGATTGCTCGAGATGATCGTTACACGATAGAGGAAGGAGCGAGTCTAACCTGTTCCTTTGCCGACAACGATTTCATGGGAGATACACCAATCCAAGGGTACACGATTGTTCGTAGTGACTTCCCGAACTCGGAGATTGTTTTCGATGATAAAACAGGCTCTTTTCAGTATTACCCTTCCGAGAACTATTCTGGAACCCATACTTTGACCTACCATTTTATAGACTTCGATGGAGATGTAAGTGCGGATGCTACGGTAACAGTCGTGGTGAATGAGGTGGACGATATTCCTATTGCCAACGATGACTTATATTCTGTTTTAGAACGAACTTCTCCTAGCTATCACAAGCTGACTCGTAATGTTTTGTCTAACGATGTAGGCAAAGGGGATGGGGTTACTGTCTCTTTGGTAAAGGATGTTCATCATGGTACTTTGAAATTAAATGCGAATGGTACCTTTGAATATGAGCCAGATGCACAGTTTTTCTCTTCGGACACTTTTGTGCCTTCCATATCGAAAGACTATTTTACCTATCGCATCACCGATCAAAAGCAGCCTGGTCAGGTTTCGATTGCCAAATGTCAGATCGGTGTGAGTTATTATAATGACTTTGCTCCCCAAGTGGTGGATGATGTGATCAGTACCAATGATAAAACACCGGTCTCTATCAATCCGTTATCGAATGATCTGGATGGAGATGGCGCATTTACTATTGATGCAAAGAGTTTTGCAATTGTTTCAAAGAGTGGATTAGCAAATGTAATTTTTGAAGATGGGTTGTTGAAGGTAACTCCTGTATATGGTGTGGAGGAAGAGGTGGTGGTAGGATATCGAATCAAGGATACTAGTTTTGATGGAGTCGACTCTAAAACTTCTAATATTGGTCATGTTACCATCGATATCAGTCGAACCAATAGGCTGCCTGTGGCTGTCTGTGGGACTATTCCCGATTTCTATATTTCCAAGACTATAAATCCCGTATTAGAAGCAAAAATGTTGGATGGCGGATCTTCGGATGCCGATGGAGATGATCTTAGCTTTCTGATAGAATCTAGTGTTTTAGGAAACTTTAATAGTCTCGAGTTAACTTGTGATCATGTCGGTAATGATATCCCACTTACTCTAGTGGTTACAGATACAAATGGAGCAACTAGTCGTTGTAGTACCACAATCAATGTATTGGATTCGATTACTCCAACACTTGTAGGAGATGCCCCAGATGATGTGATATATAGTATCTCCAGAGGGAGCTCTTCTAAGGAGGTTTACTATAGTATTCCAATGTATCATGATAACTGTAGTGGAACGACTGTTGCAGTTCGTGTAGAAGGAGCCCCTAGTGGAAGTCGTTTTGGTATAGGGGATCACCTAATTCGCTTTGAGAAGACCGATGCCTCAGGGAATAGAGGGTTCGAAACTCATTTTACGATCACTGTGGTAGAACTTATTCCAACTCTCACTATGGCAGACCGCTCTTCTAAATTATGTGAAGGAGAGAGTTGTGAATTGGGCGTGAATATTACTGGAGGAGTCGGAGAATCTACTATTAGACTCTATTTAGATGGTGTGTTGTTTCCATCAATGACCTTCCTGAAAGGATCTGACGGAATTTATCGTGGAATTTGGACCAATCTCCCTAAAGGGTCACATCAACTCATCGTAAAAGTTACGGATTCGAGTGGTACAGAATCAGGATCTCTTCCATTATCTATCGAAGTGAAAGGGAAACCATCTAGCTTGACGATTGTACGAAGATAGAATCATCAAGTGTTGTCTCTCTCTAAGGCGGGATCGATTAAAATAGTATCTTAATGAAAAGAAGGAGAGAAGGCATAACCTTTTGCCCATCTCTCCTTTTTTTTGCCTATCTATTTCGTTTTTGCGTTACATCTAGTTTAGACTTTGGTTACCCTTTAGTTACCCTTAGAGTAACCAAAGGGTAACTGAAGGGTAACTGAAGGGTATTCGAACCTAGGTGGAAAACCGATTCAGAAAAGGTAAATATAAAGATTTGCATTGTATGATTTTACTTTGATAGAGAAGGATAATTATTGTGGTGTTCAGTATAATAGACCCATGTGTGTCACTTTATTGGTTTTTAGACTTTTTTTAAATTAACCTTTTGACCTCTCAAAAGGGGTAAAAAGGAGGGGTGGTTCGTGGTGTAATATAAATGAAGCCTTATCTTTGTTAACAGTATTAAGGTAGGGGGATCTGATTGAAGCGACTCCTATTTTATATGATTTTGTTTATAGTAATAATAAAATAGAGATAAGTCATGGCTGAATTTATTTATGAAAAGCCTTTTCAACTTGGAAAAGATACTACAGAGTATCGTCTACTAACTAAGGACTATATAAAAGTTGTTGAGTTTGACGGACGTAAGATTTTAAAAGTAGATCCTAAAGGACTAGAGCTACTTGCACAAGAGGCAATGGCTGATGTCTCTTTCTATCTAAGAAAAGCACACTTGCAGTCTGTGGCTAAAATTCTTCAAGATCCTGAAGCAACAGATAACGATCGCTTTGTGGCACACACCATGCTTTTGAACTCAGTAGTGGCAGCAGAAGGAGAACTTCCTACATGTCAAGATACTGGTACTGCGATTGTTGTTGGAAAAAAAGGAGAAGATGTATATACTGGTATCGATGATGGAGAGGCTCTTTCTCGTGGTATTTTCAATACTTACCAAGATCGTAATCTACGTTACTCACAAGTGGTTCCTTTCTCTATGTTCGATGAGAAAAATTCAGGAATCAACCTTCCTGCACAGATCGATCTTTATACAAATCCAGGAAATAAATATGAGTTCCTATTCCTAACTAAAGGAGGAGGATCTGCAAACAAAACATATCTTTATCAAGAGACCAAAGCGCTTTTGACAGAAGATGCATTAACTAAATTTGTAAAGGCGAAGATCAAAGATCTTGGTACTTCGGCTTGTCCTCCTTATCACTTGGCGTTGGTAATTGGTGGTACTTCGGCAGAGGTAAACTTGGCTACTGTGAAAAAAGCATCTGCTGGATACCTAGACCATCTTCCAACAGAAGGAAATGAGAGTGGACGTGCTTTCCGTGACCTAGAGTGGGAAAAGAGAGTACAAAAGATGTGTGAAGAGTATGGAGTAGGTGCACAGTTTGGTGGAAAATATTTCACTCATGATGTTCGTGTAATCCGTCTTCCTCGTCACGCTGCTTCTTGTCCTGTAGGTATTGGAGTAAGCTGTAGTGCGGACCGTAACGTAAAAGGAAAAATTACAGAAGAGGGAATTTTCCTTGAGCAGTTAGAGAAAAACCCATCACAATTTATTCCAGAGAATGCTCCTGAATTGGTGAAAGCAATTGATATCGATTTGGATCGTCCTATGGAAGAGGTTTGTGCTGAGTTGTCTAAATATCCTGTGAAAACACGATTGAACCTTAGTGGTACATTGGTGGTTGCACGTGATATCGCTCATGCGAAGATTAAAGAGATCTTGGATAGTGGAAAACCAATGCCAGAGTATATGTTGAAGCACCCTGTATACTATGCAGGTCCTGCTAAAACTCCTCAAGGAATGGCTTCAGGTAGTTTCGGACCTACTACTGCTGGACGTATGGACCCTTATACTGACCAATTCCAAACCAACAAAGGGGCGATGGTAATGGTTGCAAAAGGAAACCGTTCACAGCAAGTAACAGACTCTTGTAAGAAACATGGTGGATTCTACCTAGGTTCTATCGGTGGACCAGCAGCGATCCTTGCGAAGACAAGTATCAAGTCTGTAGAGGTTATCGACTTCCCAGAGTTGGGTATGGAAGCAGTTCGTAAGATTCGCATCGAAAATTTCCCTGCGTTTATCATTGTAGACGACAAAGGAAACGACTTCTTTGCTGAATATAAAGATCGTTAGATCTATTTCACGATAATATTAAAAATAGGGTGTCCATCATGATGGACACCCTATTTTTTTTTGTTGATATGGAGTCGGGATGTTTGCTATATCGAACCCTCTATGTTTTTGGAGATGTTATTCTTGTGGCATAGATTTGTTTCCATCATATTGACATAACCAACGGAAGCAGGAGCTTCCTTTCTCCCAGGAGTTGTAACATCAATTATTGTCGTGGCGAATTGTTATGACAGGTTGTAGGGCATGCCCAAGGGAGTGCACCTACGTGTGGTTGTCGTGAAAGTTTCTGACTCAAATTGTGGTGATAATTTGTTGTGTCGTAGCTGCAAACCCATGTGTTTGCCATGATATGTCAACCATGTTGTTGGTTGGTGATTTATCGCGACAAATTGTGGTGTGTTGATTTGTAGTGACAACACCTGGGAGCCTCGAAGCCAATGTCATTAAGTTAAGTAATGTGTTGATTATCAATGACTTGGCTTGTTATTATGATAAATATTTCGTATATTGTATTCATAATCAACAACATAGGCATGGTAAAAAAAACACCTGAGTTCATATTGAAAAAGATAATGCAATATATATATTCGAATGAATTACAGAATCAATATAGAATGAACGACAAAGATTTTACAAGAAATAGAAAATTAAAATTCCCGAAAATACTTCTCTTTTTAATGAATAGAATTACCAAGACACTATCTATTGAAATTGATAATATCATTGGTGTATTTAACAAAGACAAAAAACTTAAAACAGATGATCATTTTACCAAGAGTGCATTTGTTCAAAGCAGAAAAAAGATTGATTACAAGGTGTTTGATGTTTTATCAAAGAAACTTACTGATGAATTTTATACTGATAATACTTATAAGAAATGGCATAAGTTTAGAGTCCTTGCAGTAGATGGATCGCTTCTAACTCTACCCAATACCAAAGAGTTAATGGAAGTCTTTGGATCTAATCAACCACATACAAAAGAACCTATTATTCAGGGAAGAGTTTCTTTATTATATGATGTATTAAATGGATTTGTTATTGATTCAACACTTCAGCCACTTTCTAGAACAGAACGAGATTTAGCGATTGATCATATAAAGCATGCAACTCCTGGTGATCTTATTTTATATGACAGAGGCTATCCTTCTTTTGATATGATGTATCAACATAAGAAAAGGGATATTGACTTTCTTTTTCGAGTTCAAACGAACTTTAATAAAGAAACAAAAGAGTTTTTGAATAGTACGGATAAAACAAAGTTGATTGAATTATCTCCAAGTATAACATGTTTAAAAGAAAAAGGTTACACTGGTGATGAAACTATCATTGTACGCATGAATAAAGTTGTGTTGCCAAATGGCACTGTTGAAATTCTTATAAGTTCTCTTCTTGATAAAGATGAGTATAGAAATAACATATTTAAAGACCTGTATTTCAAGAGATGGAATGTGGAGATTTTTTATAATGAATTGAAGAATAAACTGAAGGTTGGAAACTTTTCAGGGAACTCAGAACAAGTGATATTACAAGATTTTTATTCCACCATTTTTGTTAGCAATATCCAAACCTTATTAATCGAAGAGATTAATGATGAATTAAAAGAACAGAAAGGGACTAAAAAATACAATTACAAAGTAAACAATAATGTATCCTATGGAATCTTGAAGAATAGAATCATTGAGATATTCTTTACAGAACAAGAAATGTCCAAAACGATATTTCAGATTAAAGAACTATTAAAAAAACACACAATTCCTATACGACCGAATAGAAAAAATGAGCGAGACACTAGAAAATTTGATAACAGAAAACGTCCAAAAACACTTACGAATCAAAGAGATGCAATATAATTAAAGCTTAACTTAATGACATTGGCCTCGAAGCTCCTGCTTCGAGATTGCACGAAACTTCGTGAAATATTGTTTGAATCAATCTAATTAAGTGTATTATAACACCCAATGGAAGCAGGAGCTTCCTATTTTCCAAGTGTTGGAGCATCGATTATTGATACATCATTTATTGTCGTGGCGAATTGTGGTGACAAATTGTTGTATGGTAGCTGCAAACCCATGTGTTTGCCATGATGTGTCAACCATGTTGCTTTAAGATATGTAGATATAGTGTTGGGTAATATTACTTGTGTTGAAATTGGTATATTAAGCGTTGCAATTTTCGCATGGAGGGCAAACACATGGGTTTGCAGCTACCACGCTGAATTTGCATGGTTCTGCTGGGATAATATTGACGTATGGAGAGCAAACTCATGTGTTTGCCATGATGTTGCAACTAATTATTTTGTAAAAAAGAAGTGCCAAATACATGGCTTATTGTAGTAGTTGGCACTTTGAAGTAAATCGACCTTTTATCCTTTTTTTGTTTTCCAATTTTCTTTAGCCTTCTTTCTCATCTCGTCCTGTAGGTCTTTATATTTTTTGTATTGTTCTTTAGTCAAGATCTCTTCTAAGGCTTCATTTTTTTCTAGTTGAGCAACACGAAAAGCATTTATTTTTTCCATTCGACTAGATAACTGCATTACCTTGTCAAGCTTTTCCGCTGTTTCTAAGTTAATTTGGTATACTTTACCTTCCTGTTCTTTGGTTAATTCCAATTTTTCTTTCATCAAATCAGTTTGCTTTTCGGCTCTTTCTTTGGCAGTACCCAAATCTTGTGATGTTATTTGGGCTTGAATCGTTAAAACTGATGTGAACATCAATGCGATAATAAATACTAGCTTTTTCATATTCTTTAAATTATATATTAGTGTTTTTTTTATTGATGATTCTAAAGTATAGGGTTGTCGTTACCTAAGAGGTGTGAGCTAAACAAACGACAGATTTAATATTACGAACGACAGTCTATATTACTCATCCTACTTTTTATAACTTTACCCCTAAAGTCAACATTATATATTGTGGTAGGCTATTTGCATTTATCTGTTCCGTATATGTTTCGTGGATATTATAACTTATACTTTGGCTCTGGTTAAAAAGGTCGTATACGCTTAGTTTGATGTGGGCACGCTTGTTCTTCAGGAAATCTTTACCAACAGACAAATTCACCAACGAATAGTTCTCCTTGTTTTGCTCACCAAAATAATCATAGGAGGTGCTCTTCACCTCAAAACCTGCATCCCAACTGTTTAGAAAGCTAAAATTTGCTTCTACATTTAATTCGTTTTTGATAAACTTTGTACTATTGCTGTTTTCGCTGTTTAAAGTGTGATTATAAGAAGTACTATTGGTAACTAAGAAGTCTATTTTATTTGATATATTACTAGCAAGCGACAGATTTAATGTGGTGGAATGTTGTTTAGAATCTAACTTAATACCTTGAAAAATCGTTGGAATATTACTGTAGGCGTATTTTATTCCCGTCGTGAAATTTGAGCGGATCAAGCTGATAGGTATGGCATAATCAAATCCTGCCACTCCGTTGAAATAACCATCAAGGTTGACCGGTTTTAATACATTTGTTCCTGCTGCTAATTCAGTTCCGTATATGATTTGGTCGTCTTCAGTAAAATAATTTTCTACGCTAATATAGCCATTCGTATATTTGGCAGAAGCATATGCTGATAGATATATTGCCTTCGAACTAAGGGTTTGCGTATATCTTAGCACTCCCATATACTGGGTACCAACCTCCAAATCAGGATTACCTATAACAACGTTCTGCGGATTGGATATATCAACTGTTGGCTGAAGTTGAGAAATGGAAGGAATGGTTGATTTTCCTCTTACGAAAAAGGTTAAACTCTTTTTTGACGTGATAAAGTATTTACCGAAAATCATCGGGAAGATGTTATACTTGTCTTCTTGAACACTTGGTTTACTTGTGAATAATTTTTCCTTGTTTAATGTTGTTTTTTCAAACGAAAGACCGGCATTAAGCATAAGCTTCAGACCAAATGAACTATATCCTACTTCAGTCTTATTTGTTAAATAATTTACCTTGGAGTTATTAGATAACAAGTCGTTTTTATGCGAATAATCTCCCGCGTTATTTAAAAACACATCGGTATTGCTGTTTGACCAACCATATGTGCTGCTTGCAACAATATTCAGATTCCCTTGTATTGACAAGGGTTCTTTATATGAAATCCTTAACAAGGCTTTATTCTCATTTTTATCCAATTCCTCATAGCGGTCGGTATTCGTTTTTAGTTTTGTATTTACTTTGTTAGATGAATTAATGTATTGTTCTGTTTCGTTGCTGCTTAATTTTATGTTGGCTATGGTTGTTAAAGAACGACCTGTATCGTTAAACTTGTGTAACCAAATAGCATTGGTTGAAGTGTTTAAACCATCTTGGGTTGCATTAACCAGTGCTAAAGTGTTTGATAAGGACAGGTCGTTGGTATATTCGCTTATTAAGGAGTTGCTGTTCACATTTCCATCCATCACAAATATGTCTTCACTCAATATCAATTTGTCATTTTTCCCTTCAAGGGTATATTTAAGGTTAAGCTTATGAATTTCTGTAGTTGATTTAATGGAGTCCATAATATCGTAAAACAATACATCCTGGTAGTTTTGTAGGTTGCTTTGGTATAGTTCATTATTTCGCCTACCGGAGGTGTAGTTTAATGAAAGCATGCTTTTGTCGCTTAAGTTAAGATTATAGTTGACAGCTCGGTTCTTGTTTTCTTGTTCTCCTGCCAAAGAGGATTGTTCATCACCTAAAATTCCAAGTTGAGAAGAAACTTTTGCCTCAAAAGACTTAAACTCTGACAGGTCCATGCGACTAGAATTGATATTATTATTATCACACATCAAGGTTAAATCATGTTTTTTGTTTGCGCTCATCAATGTGTTTTCGAGCATGTAACGGCCATCTGTTCCATATCCACCATCAAACAATCCGATCCATTTTTTTCTCTTCCCCGGTTTTGTTATAATATTTATAGCTTTTACGCTGTTGCCATTTGCATAACCGGTAAACGAAGCCACATCCCCATAATCGTCGAACAGCTGTATGTTTTGAATTATTTCGGCAGGCAACACGTTTAAAGCCAACTTAGGGTCGTTTTCGAAAAATGGTTTACCATCCACATATATTTTTTTAACCTGTTCGCCTTGGGTTTCTATTTTATCATTTTTATAAGTAAAACCAGGAAGTTTTTTAATCAGGTTTATTCCTTTGGCATTATCATGTACTTTGACTGAGGATGCACTAAATATAAGGGTATCTCCATTCTGTGTAGCAATGGGGATATTTGCTTTCACTTCTACTTCTCCAATGGCAATTTCCTCCCTATTCATATATATTGTTGCACTTTCGATATTTGTCCCATTCATTCGAAACAACACCTTCTTACGTTCATATCCCATAAAGAAGATGTTCAGGTTACATGTATCTGTTTGATTATTCACTAAAAGGTAGAAATCTCCTTTAGTATCCGATATGGTTACTTCGCCATTATCGGTAACAATGGAAGCCCCAGCTAAAGGTTCCTTCGTTGAACGGTCAATAATTTTACCACTAATCGTTATTAATTTATTGGATATTTGTGCATTTAAAACTATACAGCAAACCATTGCGAAAATCATGCTAACAACCCTTTTCATCTTTGTCGTTTTTTCTTGTTTGTTTGACAAATGTATGGGCTGTTGTTATTGAGATAGGTTCGATTTAAACCAACGACATAATAATTATTACCAACGACATACCCCCCTTTCTTTAGGGGATACGATTTCTGGATGACTATTAAGAAGTGAGGTTCATTAAATAATATATGGTAAGCTTTTTTTTTATATCTTTATAAGTAAGATGTCGTTTGTTGAATAAATGTTGCTGTTTGTTTAATCAAAGGATGTATCCCGTAAGTAGAACCTTTCTTTACCATAAAAATGAAATTGAATAAATATCTTATACACATTGGAATATGGATGGGTTTGGTGGTCCTACGTTTATTGGCAGGGAACTTTAATAATTCCTTTTGGAATACGTTCACCTTCTCAATATTACTCTATTCAATTTTTGCCTTGATTTTTTACAGTACTGTTTTTGTGGAGCTTAAATATTTTGAAGCAAAAAAACATTTGCCCTTTTATCTTTCGTTAATTGGTGTTTTTTTAGGTGGAACAGTTTTGCTCCGTCTCTTATTCATTAAATTCGATACAGAATTGTTTATTGAATCTTCAAGCGGTATAAGGCAAGTGGGGTTTGTTAGGGTTGGGTTAATCATGTTATTTGCTCTTTTATACAGTACCATTGTCAAAAACCAATTGATTGAGCAACAAAAAAAAACCATCATGCTCGAAAAAACCCAACAAGAACTCGAATTTCTAAAAGTGCAAATTAATCCTCATTTTTTCTTTAATACCCTGAATAATATCTATGGATTAACCTACCAAAAAGACGACAAAGCTCCAGAAGTTGTTTTAAAGTTATCAGAAGCTATGCGGTATATTATTTATGAAACGAAAGCTGAATTTGTCCCGTTATCTAAAGAACTTCGTTTTATTGAAAACTATATTGAATTGGAAAGCTTAAGGTTAACGAATAAAGATAAAGTATCATTCAATAATGAGATTGTCAGCACTCCCTATAAGATTACTCCTTTGATATTACTTTCATTTATCGAAAACTGCTTTAAACATAGCGATATCACTCATAATAGCGATGGTAGTATTGAGATTAATATTTGGGAAGAATCTAGTGTATTGAACTTTTCTTGTTCAAACACCTACGATACGAAAACCAAAAAAATGGCTGGTGGCATTGGTTCGCAAAATGCAAAAAAGAGACTGGATTTGATTTATACAAATTCTTATCAACTTGAAACCGAGCTTGAAGGCGATAAATATTTTATGTTTTTAAAACTGCCCTTAAAACTTTAATATTATGAGCAAACTGAGATGTGTTGTTATTGATGACGAACCTATCGCGACAGATTATATATGCAATTATGTAAATCAAATGCCCCAATTGAAGCTGGTTGCTTCTTTTAATAGTGCACAGGAGGCTTATGAACTAATTCAACGGGGTGAGGTTGATGTGCTTTTTTTGGATATTCAGATGCCTGGTTTAACTGGTTTGGATTTTATCAGGACACTTGACAGGAAGCCACACATTATATTAATTACTGCCTACTCAGAGTATGCTTTAGATGGTTTTAATCTGAATGTTACTGACTACTTACTTAAACCTGTTCGTTTCGAAAGATTTGCCCAAGCTGTTCTTAAATTAAGCTCTTTGTCAGAGATTTCATTTAAAAGTCCTACTGAAGACAATATGCGAAAGAAAGATTATATCTTTTTAAAGTCAGGTTATAAGTCGGTTAAAGTAATGATTGACGAGATAACGCACGTAGAAGGCTCGAAAGAGTATGTTACGTTCTATTCTGAAGACGGGAAAAAATATATCAAAAACGAACGCCTAAAGAATGTAGAGGAACAGTTTTCCTCATTTGATTTTTTGAGAATCCACAAATCGTTTCTTGTCAATCTAAAATACGTTCATTCTTTTTATGGTAACACTATTGAAATATTCGATATGAAAATACCAATAGGAAGAGCTTACAAAGAAGATTTGAAGAAATGGGTTGAGTAACCTATTATCATTTCTATAGTTGCAAATCCATGTGTTTGCCATGTTGTGTCAACCATGATATCCAAGTGCTTGCCATGTTGTTGGTTGGTGATTTATCGCGACAATTTGTGGTGTGTTGACTTGTTGTGACAACATCTGGGAGCCTCGAAGCTCCTGCTTCGAGATTGCACGAAACTTCGTGCAATACTTTATGATGCAATTATTTCCATCATATTGACATAATCAACGGAAGCGGGAGATTCCTAATTCCCAGGAGTTGCAGCATCGATTATTGATGTAATGATTTGTTGTGTGGTTGCTGCAAACCGATGTGTTTGCTCATGTTATATCTACCATGTTGTTTGTTGGTGATTTATCGCGACAAATTGTGTTGTGTTGATTTGTAGTGACAACACCTGGGAGCCTCGAAGCTCCCGCTTCGAGATTGCACGAAACTTCGTGCAATATTCTTTGAATCAATCAAATTAATTGTATTGTCACAAACAACGGAAGCAGGAGCTTCCTATCTCCCAGGTGTTGCAGCATCAATTATTGATACATCATTTTTAAGCGATTAAATTGTAGTAAGGAGGGCAAACCGATGTGTTTGCCATGATGTTGCAACCAAGATATTTCCATATTTTATATCGTAGTATTGCGTGATATGAGACAAGGCAATGCCGTTGTCTCTACGGTGATGTTGCAACAAGTTAAAGCAGGAGCTTACTTTTTTTCTAGGCGTTGATGCATGGATTATTCGTATATAGGGCGAATAATCAAAGAGGCTGTCAATTTTATTTGACAGCCTTCTGTATTTAGATGTTTACTTGTTTAGTAAGACATAGAGTAGAGGAATTAAAATACCAGCGATAAGATACCACTTGCCTCTTCCTTTGATCCCTTTTTTGCCAGGAACCATCAAGATTCCTGAAATGGCTAAGAAAATAAGAGATATTGCAAAAATATCTGCAGTCCATGACCATCCTTTTATTCTATTATAATGAAGGTTGTTCATCCAATAGATGACTGGTCGTTTTCTACTAATTTGATAGTCTAGTTCTCCTGTTTTACAATTGTATGCACCAATACCTCCTTCGAGATATAGTCGTATAAGGACAGAATCAATCACCACACTTTTTCTTAATGGAGGGAGGGTTTCATTGCTTTTCCATTGTGCATTAAGTTGTGAAGAGGAGAGACCCTTATCCAATGTTAGTTGTGCTTCAAGTGTTTCATAGGATGGGTTTTTACCATTCATATGATTCAGAAGGATTCCAGAGAAGGCATATACGATGGTGATGCCGACCATTAAGAATCCAACATCTCTATGAATGGTACGCATCCAATATTTGATGTTGATTTTCATGATTAAATCGGTTAAACTATTGTACCGCTTCGTAATCTACTCCTTGGATGAAATATATTGCATAGTAATCTTTGTTATGCGCTTTCATCCATTGACGCATTTTTGTGATGTTGTTATTCTCTGCAGCACAAGTTTCGGCAGAACCATCTTCTTTTTGTTGTTTCTCTTTTAGATCGTGTTCCATCTGTTCGATATGCTCTTTTGTCAAACGACGCTCTTTCACAATGCCAGTCACAAGAATCTCTGAACCTACAAGTTCTTGGTTGAAGCCTTTGATTTTTCCTCCAGCTTCGACACGAATATTTACTTTTTCATCATCGCTAGCTAGGAAGCAACGACGACCTGAGTGTTTGCATGTATGCAGTACATTTCCTTTGAGTTTAATTTCCTTGTTTACTAGACTTTCTGGGTCTTTCATCAGTGTCTCTAGAGTATATACCTTTTCGCTTTTGTGGTGGTCACAACAGCTCCCTTTTTTTTCTGCAACTTTTTCTGCCGAAGGACAGTTGTCACAATCAGCACTTTTTTTAGATTGGTTGCTGTTACATGCAAATAACATAAGGGCAAGTCCCAATAGTGGCAATAACTTTGTTCTCATAAATAGTAAATGTTAATAGAATTATTATAACTTATATTACAGTCTTTTAAGTAAAAATAGTGAAATATATCCAGCAATCCCTGTGGTTAGTATCCAAATATATTTTAGCCATAATTTGCGTCTGTTTTTTCTTATATCTATAATCAATGTGATCAGTGCAAGGATGGCTCCAATCATTATACACCATACAGAACCCAATGTAATTCGTGGGTATTTATATTCGGAGTTGTATTTTTCAAACTTGAGTGTGAAAGGGAAAAGTATTGGAGCAAACTTATCCCACGTGTCTAACTCATATGCTTGTTCTATATGATGTACGACTTTCAAGGAATGGGCATCAACAGCGTGATAAAAACGACCTTTCTTATTGGTTATCTGAACAGTCCAATAGATAGGGTTTGCCATGATTAAAAGCTCTTCTTGGGTTTGATCATATTTAAATGGTAGCTTTTTTAATTTATAGTGATCTGTTGTAAGTAGATATACATTATTCTCTTCATCAAAGAGAAAACCATAGAAACTTCTATTGCCCACTTCATACATCTTGAAATATCTGATAGAGATGTTTTCGACAGATTTTACCTCTCTTACAAAAGGTTTGCTATTCACCATTTTTAGGTGGAAAAGGTGGTTATTTGCATCTTGAATAAAATAGCCCTCATCATAAGATTTGCGAGTGGTTGGATTACCATAACAGTGTTTTACAGGATATTGAATCCCATATTTATCTAGTGCTTTAGCAAATTTCTCACTCTTTTCTCGATTGACTTTATTGGTTGCTAGATCAACAAACTCTAAACCATTGGTGATTCTAAAAAGATCGTCTGGCATCTCTAACTTCATGCGTCCAGTATAGACCTCCATCAATGGATAGAGAGGGATCTCTGGTTTGTCTATGGCTGAGGAGTTTACCCTTAAGAAGAATCCATTGGTGCGAATAGATCGGATTGATACTGGGTAACCATTAATAGAGTCGGGCATGGTTCCTTTTGACAATAGCTGTCTATAGTAAAAAAGAGGCATGATAGAGTCGAATTGGGCTGTAGTATAGGTGTTTCCTGACTCGTCTCTTCTTTCTACATTATTTTTGGAAATGATTTCTGTGGTACAAAACTCTTTTCGGATAGAACTAAAGTATGTAAATGGATAATATGCTTTCTCTTCTAGCAATCGTTGGAGAGTAGATGGGATGACCCAAAGCAGTAGGAGAGTTAAAACGACTACCCATGTTCTTTTTATGATATGTGTAAATGTATTCATATTTGATTATAATAGTGTGATTATTATCCTTGTCTTCCCTCTTTGAATCGTATTGTTGTATAGAATATCGAAATTCCGAAAAGCAATAAGATGAAAAGATGAATAGGATACATATAGATCATGGCTTTGCTATAAGCGTCGAAAAGAAATAGTTGTGTTGAGAGTGCAAATAGAAGAAAAAGAACTACTCTATTTCTCCATGTTGGCTCAATACATATGGCTGCGAAAGCTAAGTATCCAAGATATCCTGCACCAATCCAAGGAAGTATGGCTAGACTCCATGCCCATATAATCTCATAAGAGAAGTAGTTTGATAGTATAAGTAATGGAATACCGATGGTTAGGATAAAAAGCATGGTAAGCATGGTGAGTCCATATCCAATCATTACCGCAATCATTTTTTGTCTTTTGATAGGAAGATGAAGTGTCAGTTTTAATCGTTTACGTTGGAGTTCTGGGATCATTTGAAAAAGGCTCCACAGTATTCCAACCAATAGGGGGACATACTTATAATCCGATATCATATTATAGTCTTTGTGAACAATCATGTCCCAAAGGGTAACCTCTCCTTGATATCTTATTGTATGAAAAATATTGATAAGGATATAGGTAGCAAGTAGAGCCATTGCTATAAATGTAGCGATAGCGATTCGACGAGTTTTAATCTCCTCTTTGTATAGTATAGAACGAATCATTTTTTAATATTTTCCTGTTAAACCAATGAATGCATCTTCTAGAGATAAAAGGGAACTCTCAATTTTAATTCGTTCTCCTGTTGCTTTCGTTACTTTCTCTTCCACTTCTTTGGGTGAAAGAAAACTGTATGTTTCTATTTTGTCACTCTTTTGTTCTGTTGAATAGAATGAGTCGTTGTTCAGAATATTTTTATCGATCTCTTTGGGAAGATCATATCGTCGAAATTTCTGCATGATCTCCTCCGTAGGCTTATGTAATAGGAGTTTGCCATAATCCATGATCATACAGTCGTCGATCAAGTGCTCCATATCTTGGATGATATGAGAGGTCAGAAAGATGGTTTTATCCTCTTTTTGTGCATACTCTTTTAGAAACTCCACAAAGAGACGGCGATAACCAGGATCCAATCCCATGGAGAAGTCGTCAAGAATAAGCAGTTCTGGATCTTGGGCTAACAGCAGACCGAGAGCAACTTGTGATCTTTGTCCACAGGACATGGTGCTGATCTTCTGTTTTGCCGTAACTTTTAAATGTTCTATTAGGTTCCAATAGGCTTCGGCTTTCCAGTTTGGAAAGAATTTAGAGTAGTATTTCTCAATCTGATGTATGTTGAAAAAGTCGTGCTGGATGTGTCCTTCTAATAGTAGACCGATTCGAGCGATATTTTTGGTGGAGATATTCTGCATTGATTCTCCAAAGATCTTACAATTACCAGAAGTAGGTTTCAGGTATCCCGTAAGAATATTAATAATGGTTGTCTTTCCTGTACCATTTTTTCCTAGTAAGCCTAATATCTTCCCTTTCTCTACATGAAAGTTGAGGTCTCTATATATCAATCTATCTCCATAGTGGTGGGTGATATGATTACATTCTATAATTGGTTGCATTCTATCTATTTTGGTTATTGTTTTGAATATGCATTGTTGTGTGTTTTGTATATAAGATTAGCGTTTAATCTTATACATTCTGTTTTTATAACTTATAGCCCAAGGTAATCTGGGTGCTATAAGTTTTCTCGTTTGCCTGCCATTGATCTCCATTCAAACGAACAAACAGTTCTTGTTTGTTTTTTAATTTATAGCCAAGCTCAGTAAATAGGTTGTAGCGTTGATAGGGTGTTTCAAGACTTTTTTGTAGTCCTTCGATATATCCTTTGACTCTTTGTGGCGTAGAGGATATGATAGATTCTTTATTCAAAAGAATATGTGCCATTGCCCCAAAACCGTATTCCCAAGATATTTTATTCGAGATATTTATTCGATGTCGAAAAGAGATAGATGGATCTATAAAGGTCTGTTTCAATTTGTCTTCCGGCATTGTATAATGCATCTCATTTTGTTGAAGGTTTGCATTTAAGTTGAGCCAATAGGATGACTTTCCCCTATCTAAGGACAGAATATTATTCCATGTGATGGCTGCATGTTGTGAACTGTATTTATTTAGGGTCGTAATGAGTTGGTAATCGTATATATAGTTTTGAGGATCAATAACCTCTTTTTTATATATTCGTTCCTTTCCAGTAGCGCTATTCCATATTAGATTGACCATACTTTGCCATTGGATAGCCCCAATTCTAAAGTTGTCTTGAATATTTAATTGGTAGGTTGTTGGCTGAAATGTAAATGGTTCTCTACTCGTACTTCCATCCTCTTGGGTGATTGTTTCTCGGATGACTTTCAAGTCAATACTCCAACTTTTATTATGGTTCGAGTATATGAATATTGATCCTTCCATTCTATTTCCTCGGTACAACGTACTGAAATTCCTATCGTATACAGTATAGTTGTTACTGAAGGTTCCTAGTCCTTGCACTACATATATCTTATCTCTTCGTGAAGGCGTAAAGTTTTTAATACTAATTTTTTGTTTGTAGCTATTGTATTTTGCCGCAACACCAATATTAAAGTACTTATTCTTCCATCCAAGAGAAGCAGAACCAGAGAGTTCTGAGTTTTTATTTAAGGTTCGGGGATCATTCTTAGTATATGCTTCAGATAGCATATATGAGGATTCTACCCCCCAAATAAGCGAATTGTGTTGAAGAGAAATACCGCCTTTTAAGTTGTATTGTTCTAGAAATTGATCCCCGCCAATAGTATCCGTAACCTGATAAGGTCCCAAACGACTTGGTGTGGTACAAAGAGAGCCTTTCTTATCTTTTCTTGTCTCATAAAGATATTGAGCTTCGCCCCAGTAACTCCAATCTTCGTTTGAGATAATTTGTGATGTATTGAATCGAAAGTGGTTTAATTGTTCTCCATTTTGAAAGCTCAAGGATGTTGGAATATCTTGTTGAACGTAGTCCATCTTCACCACTCCTCTATTTCTAAGAGGGTGTTGTGGTTTGGCTATTGGATGTTCATAAACTGCTCCGATAAGGATTGTGTCCTGTCTCTGTGCCACAACCTTTGGGGAGACTACGATAAGCGTCCCGAATACAATGGATAATAATGTAATAACTTTTCCGAGATTCATGATGATCACTATTTGGTACTATTGCCTTAAATTAAGTACCCCTCCAAAGAGGAGGAGTACATTAAAAGTTATACTAGTTTTTTGCTTGAACGAATGGAGTCGGTTTGTCTTGTACGATAAAATCTTGCTCTGAGTTGTTTGTGTCTTGATAGATGGTTCTGCCATCTTTCACCTCTTTTACCTTACGACGGAAAGATTTTCCTTTTGTCTCTCCAATCATCATTGCTTTTGTTAGATCTAGAGAGATATCTAATCCTTTAGAATTGAATTTCCCTTCTTTCGCTAGTTCTACTGCATCTAGAACTAATTTATTGTCTACAAACATTCCTTTATAGTCTTCATTTCCAGGTTTGTGTCCAATGTTGTCAGTAACGTATTTTTTTAGATTGTCTGCTTTGAAAAGTACATAAGAACGATTTTGTTGCATGCTTGCCATCCAGAAACTGCGAGTGGTAGTGAAGTTTACTACTAAATTTGGAACTTCAGGAACATCTGTATCGAATTTTCCTCCGTCATAACACTCAAAATTTGCATGAGATAGATCTTGGAAACTAGGATCTATTGTTCTGTGGTCTAGCCCTTTTGTTGCAATCACGATACTTTCCCCTGGTTGTACCATATAATCTACATCCTCTGGAATAGAGTACACATTGCTAAGTGCGACTTGCTTGGTTACATCTCCCCATGCGTAAGTACTCGAGGTCGAAACGTGTCTACTCTCTCCAAATGCAATTCCTTTGGCATTCTGTAATTCATCGCTATTGTTATAAATTTCGAAGAATTGATCATAGATATAGAATTTCCTTGAGTTTGGATATGGGCTACAAGAGATAAATATCTCTTTAAATACCCATGCTGATGTTTTTGCTGATCGTATTAATGGCATTTCAATATTTTGGGTTGCACCTACAACCTTAACATTTTCAAGACGTGCAGTAAAGTTCAATTTTGACTTCTCACCTTGATCCGAAATAACCTCTTTTTCTGTGGTTGTCGAAATGTTATATAGTCCTTCTTCTAAAGTTATTTTTGCCAATCCTGTGGCATTCGTGATGGCTGTACTACTCGACCCACTATTCTGATTTGTAAAGGTGATCTCAAAAAGATCTAGTGATGTATCTGGAAGCTCAGTAGGGGCTTCTAATTGAATTGTTGCGTTTGTTACTTGTGCATCGTCCTCTTTTTTACATGAGAAAGTGGTTGCTAGTAATAGTGTAGCCAAACAAAGTTGTGATAATATACGTTTCATTATGATTAAAATTTATATGATATTTCTGCTCCAAAATAAGGGGTACTGTCTCTTGTGATCACAGTTCCATTATAGGATTTATAGTTTGGTTCGATATTGATTATATTGTTCGCATAGAAAGAGCATTTCATGTTTTGTCCAATCTCTTTGGTGAGTTTTAGGTTGATGTGGGATGCCCATGGCGTTTTTCTTTTCACAAAAGAGTAGTCATTGAAATGTTTGACTAGCTCTTTTACATTTGGTTCTGTCTTGTCCGAATCTGTGAAAGGGTGTCTATTTCCTCGTGGATCAATGTAGCTAGATGGTATTCCACTATATTCCGTATCCTGTCTAGAACTATAAATGGCTGTGCCAATGTTGGTAGAGAGAATCATTCCTAGAGATGGTATATGGGTGTTTATATAGATGTTGCTATTACATTGTTCTATCGTTGTATTATTTGCATCTTCAATAAATCCGTAATAGATAAAACTACTGTGTGGATCGCTTTGGTCGACCCAAGTAGCAAGTGTCGGATTATGATCGATGTATTTTGTTTTAAACCATGCGCCATTCCATACAATAGAAGAGTGCAGCCAAGATATTTTGCCTAATTGAAGATCCCACTCTACTCCTTGTTTTATCTTTTCGCCGAGGTTATTTCGTTGCGTTACTACATAGTTTGAAGAGATCTCTTTTGTCTCAAATTGTTCTATAGGAGGGGCTGACGTCATATTTTCCGTGTCTTTTATAGACTCAGGTAGATAGATTGTCTCCGTTCTATTTCTCGGATCACTATAGGATGAAAAGGAGTCGTTGTTCTTTTCATAAAATGTAGTTAAAGAGAAACTTTTTTGACCCATTCTAAGATGAACTCCTAATTCGACTTTCTGATTTGTGGATTCATGTAAGTGATAGTTGTTTGTATCAATCTCCTCTGTCCAAAACATCGTTCTTCTTGCTTTGGGATTGGTTGAATAGAAATCTAATGTTTGATATTGATAGTAGTTAGGCGCTGGGTTTAGTTGTGACATCGTTGGCATCTTACTCATGATTCCCCATGCTCCTTTTATTTGAAATTTAAATGGTTGTTTTTTTACCAATCCGCTCCATAGGGTTAGTGTACTATTCCATCTGGGTTCAAGGATCCAGCGATTGGATAGGTCGTAAGAGGAATTTAATCCAAGCATATGAGTTGCTCGAATCCCGATATCATTTTTGAATGGCAATCCGAATAAATTGCAGTCGAATTGGTCATTTAAATAGGTTGCGATATATTGTTTCCCCGTTATTTCTGAAAGATCTACAGGATATCTTACGACTGTTTGTGTATTAATTGATGTAAATGGAGGATGTGTTAAATCGTATTGTTCTCCTTTTCCCCTGTTTTGCATCTTGACCCATGAGGCTCCTATGCTTACCTTATGACGTTGTGCCCCGATTGATACATGTCGTTTCAAAACGATATTGGCTCTCATCGTTAGAGGTTGATCGTCCATTAAATAGTATGAATCGAATCTAGATGGGAGATATACTCCTTCTGATTCTCCATTGGCCCAATCTGTGGTTACTGCTCCAGTAGCATTTACTATCATATTTTTCTTCTGAATCTTGTTCTTGGTATAGTTGAGACTATAACTCCACCTAAATTCTTGTATCCACCCATCTGGATTATTATAACTATCAGAAATATTTAGTGAAATGTTTTGATACTGATTCTTTTCATAATAATCTTTGCCATCAAAAGCTTCGATATCTTGCTTTATATTATTGATTGACTGCGTATAATCTAGATCCAGATAAAAGCGATGTAACTTGTTTCCAATCTGATGGATATAGTTCCATTTGTTCTTTTGATTCAGTCGGGTATAGGCTTTTGCATCAGATCTAGGATCTGTTAAGTTGTGCAGGTAGTTTCCCGATATATTCCACGTCCAGTGGTCAGATAGACGTAATCCCTTCCCTATGGCAACCAGTTTTGAGTTGGTGTTGGTCTTAAGTCGTATTGTTAAAGGCGAGAGCCCTCTTTTCTCTTTAATGATCACTGCTCCTTCTGTAATGTCCCCATTTTCTACTGAAGCAACTCCTTTTACCACAGAGACTGATTCGATTTCATCTGTGCTGATGTTACGCATATCGATCCCACTGTTGTTATAAGCCGACTTTAACAAGGTATTTCCTTCCCCTAGAAAGCTTGCATCATTTGTTATGCTACTTCCATTGATAATAAAGTCGGTTCCTAGTGAACTGTTCGAGTTATAAGAAGCTTCTCTTAGACTAATAAAATTGGCACTACTTAAATTTTCTTTTTGAGCAATTCCTCCTGGAAGTAGTTGAAGTATATCACTGAAACTAGATGGTTGGATATGTTCTATGGCCATGGATCCAATAGTCGTTTCAGACCCATTGTCTTTTTCTACACCATTTACTTGCACTTCCTTAAGGTGATAACTTAATGGTTTAAGGAAGAATTTGTAATTGTTTCTATGAACAACAATGATGGTGTCAATGGTTTTATAGCCTAAAGAACGAATGATAAGTCGTCTTTTCTGATTTAGATCTGCATTGAAGTTGAACTTTCCTTTTGGATCACTTATTGTCAAGAGATGATCGTCTCCAATTAATATTGTAGCCGTAGAGATCGCAGTGATTGTTCTGCTATCCATTACCCATCCTGTTCTCATATTTTGGGCATAGAGAAGCGTAGGTATGAATAGAACAATAATTAGAAATGATCTTATTTGGTTACTTGGCATCGGAAATAATAATTTATAATTTCTGATACAAAATTATAGACTCTGTCTTACTCTTGAAATACCTATAAATTAGGATTTTTTTTATTAAATAAATTATGGTTAATAGTTGGGTGGTTATTTATAATGAATCTATCTGCTTGAAGACGGTATAAAATGCTTTTGTGTTGGGGGTTAGGAGTGGAGTATACTCCTTGCTTGAAGTGAGGCTTCTAAATAGTATAGTAGTTTAAAATAGCCTTTAGGGGTGGTAAATATAGGGGGAGTGGTGAGATCTGACTAAAAAGTTTAATGCTATCCCCATAAATGAGGATAGCACAGCCCTTTTAGATTTGTTTCTGAATCCATTCTCGAGCATTCACAAAGGCTTCTATCCATGGAGAAACAGTATCGGAAGCATTGTTGCTTGGATAGTGTCCCCACTGCCATGGGTAGATGGATCTTTCAAGGTGTGGCATCATTGCTAGATGTCGCCCATCTTGTGATGCAATGGCTGCTGCATCATAATCCGATCCATTAGGATTCGCAGGATAGTGATGATAGTTGTATGTCATCGCCAATTCCGTAGGTTTTTGTTCATTTGAGAAGACAAATTTTCCTTCTCCGTGTGCAATCCAAACACCAAGAGACATTCCCTCAAGGCTCTTCAGCATAATAGAAGACGTTACGGAAGGAATGGTTACTCCTACAAAGTTTGATTCAAATTTATGGGAATCATTATGTTCCATGGTTACCTTGTTCGCATCTCCCATGTCTACAAGATCTAGAGCCACCATCAATTGGCAACCATTACATACTCCCAAACTCATGGTATCCTCTCGCTGATAGAATCGTTGCAGTGCTTGTTGTGCCTTTGGATTGTATTTAAAAGCACCAGCCCAACCTTTTGCTGATCCTAGTACATCGGAATTCGAGAAACCACCACAGAAAACAATGAAATGAATATCTTCTAAGGTTTCGCGTCCAGAGATAAGGTCTGTCATGTGAACGTCTTTTACGTCAAATCCAGCAAGATGAAGACTCCATGCCATCTCTCTCTCCCCATTTACACCCTTCTCACGAATAATAGCTGCTTTTAAGCCACTTTTCTCTGTTCGACTAGGAGTAATTCCAAGACGAGAAAGAGAAGCGTCAAAAGCTTTGAAATCAAAAGTTAATGGTTGTTTTGCATAGTTATTGAATCTCTCTGTAGCAAGCTTCTCCGTACTTTGACGTTTGTCTAGTTCGAAAGAGGGTTGATACCACACATTTCGCATCTTATCGATATCAAGGGTGATGCTCTCTTGTTTAAATGATATCTTCGCTTCTCTACTAGTAGATGGAGTTCCTAGTTTGATTGCATGGATTCCAAGTGCTTTTGCTTGTTCCTCAAATAGAGAGGTGTTGCTTGCTTGGACTATTGCTCCAGGGTTTTCCGCAAATAGAGCATGGATGAAATCTTTTGCAGAAAGTGCAGAAAGATCTACCTGTAGTCCTCCTTGGATATTTGCAAAACAGATCTCCAATAGCGAGGTGATTAAACCACCTGATCCTATATCGTGTCCTGCTTCAATCAATCCTTGTTGAATAAGGCTTTGTACTCCATTAAAATGATTTAAGAAGTGGTTCGTGTCTTCTACAGTTGGAACCTCTTTGCCTAATTTGCTATTGATTTGTGCAAATGCAGAACCTCCAAGAGCAAACTCTGTTCCAGAAAAATCAATATAGTAAACGGCTTTTGATTTGTCGTTTGTAAGGACAGGCTCTACAATCTTTTTTACATCTTCGACCTCTCCTGATGCAGAGATGATTACTGTTCCTGGAGCATAAACGACATCCTCTTTGTATTTCTGTGTCATTGACAGCGAATCTTTGCCTGTTGGGATATTGATACCCAAACCACAAGCAAAATCACTAGCAGCCTCTACTGCTTGATAAAGACGAGCATTTTCACCTTTATTTTTAGCAGGCCACATCCAGTTGGCACTTAGGGATACCCCTTTAATACCTTGAGTCATTGGTGCCCACACTAAGTTGGTTAATGATTCTGCAATGGATAGTATAGATCCTTTTGCCGCATCAATTAATGCTGCACTTGAAGCGTGACCTAAAGAGGTTGCAATACCACGTTTCCCTTGAAAATCTTGAGCAATAGCCCCAAGGTTATTCAGCGGCAGTTGGATCTCTCCAGCACATTGTTGCTTTGCAATCTTTCCTGTTACAGATCTGTCTACTTTGTTTGTAAGCCAATCTTTACAGGCAACACTCTCTAGCGAAAGTACCTCTTCGATATATTTTTGAATATCTCTGTTTTCATATGCAATGGGAGCAAATGTCTCAGTAGAAGTATTGTCTTCTAATATTGTTTTTGGAGAGCTTCCAAAGAAGTGTTTTAGATCTAGGTCGATAGGAGCTTTTCCCTCTTTCTCACTAGAGAACACAAAACGATCGTCTCCTGTTGTCTCCCCAATTTCATAAAGAGGTGTACGCTCTCTTTTGGCAATACGCTCAATCTTTTCAAGATTCTCTTTTGAGGTAACAAAGCCGATACGTTCCTGCGATTCATTACCACATATCTCTTTCAAAGATAGGGTAGGGTCTCCTACAGGAAGATTGTCCATATCGATGCGACCACCAGTCTCTTCAACAAGTTCAGAAAGACAGTTTAGGTGTCCTCCTGCACCATGATCATGAACTGTAGAAATCGGATTGTTATCCTCTTCTGCCAGAGCACGAATGGTGTTGTAAGTTCGTTTTTGCATCTCAGGATTGGCTCTTTGTATTGCATTCAACTCGATGGATGCAGAGAAGTTTCCTGTGTCAACAGATGATACAGCACCACCACCCATTCCGATACGGTAGTTGTCTCCACCGATAAGAACGACAGCATCCCCTTTTGCTGGAGTCTCTTTGATTGCATCCTTCTTGTTTGCTAACCCTATACCACCCGCAAGCATGATTACTTTATCGTAGCCATACTTTTTATCGTTTTCAAAGTGTTCAAATGTCATCAAAGAACCATTAATTAATGGTTGTCCGAATTTATTTCCAAAATCACTTGCTCCGTTGGATGCTTTTATCAGGATTTCTTCAGGAGTTTGATAAAGCCATGGACGAGGAGACTTATCCTCTTCCCATCTTTTCCCCTCTTTATTTCTAGGATAAGATGTCATATAGACAGCAGTACCAGCAATAGGTAAAGACCCTTTACCTCCAGCAATACGGTCACGAATCTCTCCACCCGTACCTGTTGCAGCACCATTAAAAGGTTCTACTGTTGTTGGAAAATTATGTGTTTCCGCTTTTAGAGATAAGACGGTGTCAATCTCTTTTATCTTATAATAGTCTGGTTTGTCATGAGTGACTGGAGCAAATTGTTCTACACGACTTCCATCTGTAAACGAACAATTATCTTTGTATGCAGAGACAATCGTATTCGGGTTTGTTTTAGAGGTCTTTTTTATCAATTGAAATAGGGTAGAGGGCTTCTCTTCTCCATCAATAATAAATGTTCCATTAAAAATTTTGTGTCTACAGTGTTCAGAATTTACTTGTGCAAACCCATACACTTCACTGTCGGTAAGAGGGCGTTTAATTTCACTAGAAACCTCTTTTAGGTAGTCGATCTCTTCTTGGCTTAAAGCCAACCCTTCTTTGGCATTGTAAGACTCTATATCTTCGATATAGTGAATCGGTTCAGGTGATTTGTCAATGGTAAAAAGGGTTTGATTAAGTTGGGTATACCTCCTTTGGAGCATCGGATCAAATGTTGCCGATTCGTTTTTCGTGGTGAAGAACTCCTCAATTCGAAGAATCCCTTCGATTCCCATATTTTGAGTGATTTCTACCGCATTGGTGCTCCATGGGGTAATCATCTCTTTGCGAGGACCTACAAAGGCCCCTTCAAGAGAGGTTTCTTTTAGAGGTTGGGCGTCTCCAAAAAGCCACGTTAGTTTTTCAGTGGTTTCAGAGCTTAATGGTTGGATACTGTCCACTGCCAAGATACTCTGACTAGCTTCGAAAAATAGAATCATTTTTGGGTCAATTTTATATTGTATTAGAAACTTGTATATTTTGGTTTCTGAATTTTGTTGTCTTACATTAGTTAAGATACAAAATTCTTTTGGTATTGGTCTTAATGCGGGCAAATATAGAATTATGTTCTATCCTATTTCTGAATTCATCTCTTAAGGTGTCGATTATTTATGAGTTGATAATATATACTTAATAATGGGGACGAATGGGGAATTAAAACCTGATCTTTGTCCATGTTTTAGAACATGAACTGACTTTTATTTTTGTGTTTGTTGTTGTTTTATCTAGTGCATTGAGTATCTGTTTTTTGTGATCAATAATGAATGGAGTAAAGAGAAGTTGTCTCACTGTTTTAGTCTCAATTAGAGATCAAAATATCCCCTTTTTGTAAGTTTATTATTCTGTGAATCAATTAAATATTAAGAGTCTGTGTGTTGTGGTAATTTATTTATCCCAATGGGGATGTATGTTAAACATCCCTTTCTGAATAACAAAAAAAACTTTATGGATTAGGTAATTATATTACTCGTTCTTGTGTTTTTTAGAATCCTTAATGATAATGTTTTATGATAACTATTAAAGCTTTTTTTTAAAATGTATGATCTTTTGTTAATTTTATTTTTTAAAAATCAACAAAAATAGTAAGAGTTATGCCTGTTTGGGCCGAAATATAAAAGATTCTCTATGATTACACCAAAAGATTTGAAAGAGCTTACTGAAGCGGGTCTCCTCTCTGAGGAGCATGCTGAACAGATTGTTCTTTATTATAAAAATAAAACCAAACGCCCTGTAGTATCGCAATCCACTACTTTAGCTTATAGTATCATTGGAGCATTATTGGTCGGGATTGGGGTTATTGATCTATTTGCCCATAATTGGGATCAATTTTCTAAATTGCTTAAGGTTGTTCTATCATTACTACCTCTACTCATAGGACAAGTGTTTTGTGGGATTATTCTTTTTTCTAAAAAAGATTTCAGCAGATGGAAAGAAGCCGCTTCTTCTTTTCTCTTTTTAGCCATTGGAGCTTCCATCGCACTCGTTAGTCAAGTATATCATATGGAAGGGAATCTGGGTTCATTCTTTTTATGGTGGATTATACCTGCATTGCCTCTGTTGTATTTGATGAGATCTTATGTCTCCATAATGCTTTATATGGTTGGAGCACTAGTGGTACTATTTGCATCCTTTTCTGAACCACAGATCTTTCAATATTATTTGACTGGAATTGCACTTTTTGGAGCCGTCATTCCTCTATTAAATATTACTTTTAGAAAAAGAGAGAAAAGTACCTTGATGAAGATGACCTCATGGACTTTGGTGATCTCATTATTGTTGGTTATTTGTCGTTTTATTGATTTCGACTCTTTTCTTCTTCCCCAGTTCTACCTCTCTCTTTTTGCTTTTTTCTATCATTTCGGACATCGACTTGAAAATAATATCGTTGTTGGAACAAATAGCTTATATCGTGGAATCGGATTCATAGGCACTTTACTGTTTCTCTATGGTTTGACTTTTGATTGGTTTTGGGCCGATTGGGGAAAAACAGACGTTCTTTTTAATGAGCTAGTTGGAAGCTATGAGTTTTGGGTGACGATAATATTTATGGGACTATCTGTTTGGGGAATGATTCGAAATAAAATTTTTAAAACCTCATTTCTTCAGGTCTCTGCTATTAGTTATAGCTTTATCTTATCTCTGGTTATTTTAATTATTGCCAAGTTTATTCCTATTGGTAAGTTTCTAACTTGGGGGCTGGTATTGTGGATTGCAGTACAAATGATTATCAAAGGAGGGAAGTCTATGAAAGAGAAAGAGAGCTATTGGGGATTCATTATTCTCTTCTTCTGGGTCCAAGGTCGTTTGGTGGATATAAAGCTCTCATTTGTTGTTAAGGGCGTGATTTTTATGATTCTTGGAGTAGGTTTTCTACTAGGTAACGTATGGTATAATAGAAAAAATCATGAAAATAATGAAGCATAAAATAGTTCTTCCATTACTATTTATATTGATGGTAATATTTCAGTTTGCTGTCCCTCTGAAGATGGTGAGAGATTGTGAACACACATTAACCCACGGGAACGTATATAAGTTTAAAACAAAACCTATTGATCCTACTGATCCTTTTCGTGGTAAATATGTGGCACTATCATTTGAAGCGGATAATATAAGTGTGAATAATGAAGTGAAATTTGAAAGTGACGAACCTTTATTTGTAACTATAGTCACTGACGAAGAGGGTTATGCCAAAATTAGTCAGGTGTGGCGTGAAGAACCAACTCAAAGCAACTTAGATTATTTTAAGGTTAACGTAAATTATTATGGGACCTCTAAAGACCCCAATAAACTAGTGTTAAAGTTTCCTTTTGATCGTTTTTATATGTCTGAGCATAAAGCAAAGAGAGCAGAAAATACTTATCGAAATGCTAGCCGAGCAAACAAGTCTGATACTTATGGTGTTGTACGTGTCGAAAAAGGAATGGCTGTCATAGAGAATGTGATGATTAACGGAGTTCCTATTACCGATTTAGTGAAATAAGGAACAATATAAATGTCCTGGCTACAAACCTTATTCTTGTTTTTATGAATAAGGTTTGTTTTTTCTTTTTGATCCTTTTAACTCAATATTTTTCAGACATTAAAATTGTGTCAGCTATTTTGCTATTCGTCTTGAAAACACTACATAAAAAAAGGCCACTTGATATATAAACCAAGCGACCTCTATTAATCGAGTTATGAGCATTCTTAATAAGTTAATCTCTCTTTGGATGGACAACTATTTAATGACCTCCTCAAAGTGATCGTATATTTTACTTGATTCCACTCCCATGCTAATAAGTTCTTTTTTAACTGCCTCATTGGTCCCAGAGATACGATAATCTACTCCTTTGTGTGTTAAATCAAAAAGGCACTCTTTCAGATGATGGGCTCCGGTGGCATCAATAAATGGAACATGCCTCATTCGAAGTATTAATATTTTAGTCTTTGGATGTACATTTTGAATCATATTACAGTAATTACGTGCAGAACCAAAGAAGAAAGGACCACTAATTTCGTAAGCCTTTATTCCTTCTGGTAATTTGTCATCATTCTCTAGTACATCTTTGTCTACTTCCTGTTGTAATCCCATTTGGTCTGCCATTCGTTTCATAAATAGGAGTGCTGAAAGTACCATTCCAACTTCAATAGCGATTGTGAGATCCACTAGTACCGTAAGGAAAAAAGTTGATAAAAGAACCAAGATATCGAAGTAACTTGTTTTAAGTATCCCTTTGAATGATCGCCATTCACTCATATTATAGGAAACGACGATAAGTATTCCTGCTAAAGCTGACATTGGAATCCATTTAACCCAAGGACCGAAGAAGAGCATGATAAGTAACAGTGTCATCGCATGTGCGATTCCAGCTATTGGTGTGCGACCTCCATTTTTTACATTCGTTGCAGTTCGAGCAATAGCCCCTGTTGCTGGTATTCCTCCAAAAAAAGGGGTGATTATATTTGCTACTCCTTGTGCAATAAGCTCTGTATTGGAGCGATGGTTTCCTCCAATCATACCATCTGATACGACAGCTGAAAGTAGAGATTCAATAGATCCCAGTAATGCTATGGTAATTGCTGGTTCTATATAGGAAGGGATTTGACTCCATTGTATCATCGGAAGGTGCATCTCTATATTGCTAGGGATACTACCATAGATCGTCTCAATGGTAGTCACAGGAAGAGTGAATATTTTAACCAAAGCAGTAGTGACGAGAATGGCAATAAATGAACCTGGAACTTTAGGAATCCATTTAGAACTATAGATACTGATCAGAATAGTCAGAATGGTGATCCCAATGGCATAAATATTTACTGAGGATAGATTCTCGAAATAAAACCCCCATTTCTCTATAAAATTTGAAGGAATTGCATTTACTTCTAATCCCAATGCATCCTTTATTTGGGTGGAGAAGATCACTAAGGCAATACCACTCGTAAAACCAACAACCAAAGGATGTGGGATATATTTTAATAACGTCCCGAGTCGTAACAGACCAAATAAGATCATAAATACTCCTGCAAGCATCGTGGAAATCATAAGTCCTTCGATACCATACTTTTGTATAATACCGACGACAATTACAATAAATGCTCCCGTAGGCCCGCCAATTTGAACACGGCTTCCTCCGAGAAGAGAGATGATAAATCCAGCAACTACTGCAGTGATAAGTCCCTTTTCTGGGGATACCCCTGAAGCAACAGCAAATGCAATAGATAACGGCAGTGCTACAATGCCGACAATGATACCTGCAAGAATATCTTGGGTAAGCATTTTTTTCCCATATCCCATCTTTAAAGTGCTTAAAAGCTTGGGATAGAAGATATGACGATTCATATTTCGTATTTATTAATTAATGTTCTCATATTGTTTTTTTGATCCTATCCCTTCTTGTGGTGGTTTGTGTCGAGGATAGAATCAGGAAGATAACGATCTTTTATAATATGAATATTGAGTCATTATACCTCCTAAGGAATGGCTTCATTGTAGTATCTGCTACCGATTATAAAAAATCGATGCAAAGATATATAAAAGCATTTGTTAAAAAGGGTATTTGCAGTACAAACTGTTTCTATTTTTGATATTTTCTTTCTGCTGATTGTGTGTAGTATATTTATCTGCCTGTAAAATAGGAGTGTATGCTTTGGCTGTTGTTCGTCTTCAAAATGAATCTTTTAATTTATGGAGAGGTCTTGATAGACTAAAAGTTTATTTGACAGAGAATTTAAAATAACCTTTAATACGTACCGACCATTCGATTTTATTTTACATTGAAAGCATGAATGGAATCTTGCTTGTGTTTATTTATGTGAAGGGGTGTCGAAAGTCAAGGTACATGACAAAAGTTGGATACTCCTGCTTTTGATGATTAGAATGCAGTTGTTTACAAATAATGCTTACCTCTCAGGTGCCTCACTTATTCCAAGTAGTGAGACACCTTCATGGCTTATGTATGAACGTTTACACATCGTTACAGTACTATAAGTCTTTCCATAGTATTTGGTAATCATGCGTAAACTTATTGCTCCATAGTCCATTGCATCAAGTTGTCGAAAATGGGGGGGAGCTCATAAAATATGATTTTATTACCTGATTGGTTTTGCTTTAAAATATATTACTTTTTGTAAATTACCTAAATGTGATTTCACTATTCTTTCTCAATGCTAAATCCAAGTCGGTATACCGATTAGCCCATTACAAATAAAATATGCAGTAAAGATCAAGTTAAACACAACTGCGATAAATGAATATCCATAGTATATCTTAGACATATCCGTTCTATAATTAGATATAACGAAATATGCAGACCAAAGAGAAGACAGTGCATAGAAAATACCGCATAGAAAACATAAAAATGAAAATATATTTAATGTGCCCCAAAGTTGAAACATATCATATCGAGTTGTTCCTTGAAAAATAGCAATGGCAATAACAATAAAAACAAAGCAACTCGTAATAAAAGGCCATATGTTGATGAGCAATGCAGTTTTGTTTTTCTTTTTACCAAACGCAAAAATTAAGACTCTTAATACTGCAAAAAATATAGTTGATAAGTTCACAATATAGAAAGCCCAAAATATTGTTTTAAGACTATAAGCCCAAAATGGAGAAATTCTCTTCAAGAATCCACCAGAAATAATTATTTGTCCATCTAGTGGATCATCATTAACCATAAGGCTTGGTGTATTTGAACCTTCTAATGCATACTCCTTTTTACTGATAGGAGTGTACTTTGCTACATAATTGCTTTTTAAAATGTTTTTGACATTTATGGTATCATTATGAACCCATATTTTTTTGATAGCTTTAATTTGATCAAGAAATCCAAAAAAATCAATCTTGGGGTTAATAATCGTATAATATCCAGATGGATCCACAGCCTCCGATATCGCGACCTTTTTCACTTTATGCAAGTCTTTCTTTAGGTCTTTTGTTTGGTAATGTTTTATTAGATATGCAATATTAGATAATAAATAATCACTATTATCACCATTAATCATGATCGCATAACCCTTATTCTGATTTGGTAAATATCCAAACTGTGCATAAGCCCCTGGAAGACTTCCTGAAAAACCATGATAAATAGATCCATTATAGATACTTGCATCATTAGATAACCCATTACCAGAAAGCATCTTAGTATTTGATAAAATCGGCATACTTTCTGATCTTTCTATTCTTTCTAGAGAAGCTTTACTAAGTATTTGTTGGGAATTGACTTCACCTCTATGAAGGAAGAAATTTATCAATTTCTCCATATCACGCATGGAGCCGTTAAGTGATGCAGCTGGACGATATAAAACATGAAAATATTTTAATCGTTGCCCATTATCGTAAAGTGTTACGCCATTTTCTTTATATTGTTTAGAATACAAGAAATCAAAACTCTTTGTTCCCATCGGTTTAAAAATAGCCTGTTGCATATAGTCCTCAAACCTCTGATTGGTAACTTTTTCCACAATGTAAGCAGCTACGGCTATACCAACATTGCTCTCACGAATTCGTGTGCCTGGAACAAAATTTGAGACTCTCGATTTTGGATAAAAATCAAGTGCCTCTTTGAGTGTTAATGGAGTTGGATCATCACTACCAAGCTCTGCGAAATGCCAATAAGCCCAACCTGAAGTGTGTTCTAGTAGGTGCTCAATAAGTATTGGATGTTCATCTTCCCATGGATTTTCAAATTTAATTTCCGGAATTATATCTCTAATCTTATCCTTAAGGTTTATGCACCCTTCTTCTTGCAGTTTTAGTATTGCAAGTGACACAAACACCTTTGAAATGGAACCTAACCTAAAAACTGTGTTTTCATCTATATTTCTATTATTTTCTACATCAGCCTTTCCAAACCCTCTCAATAGAATGGTTTTAGAACCATCAACTATGACAACGCCAGCACCCGGGGTGTTTGATTTGGCTACTAATTTGGAAATTGATTCTTGCAGTTCATCTAATGTCTCTGCTTTGTATGTATCCTGTTTGGCGCTTGCTTTAATGCTGCAAACACCAATAAATAAAATAATTAGACAAAAAGAATATAATTTTTTACATTTTCTATACATGGAGGTTCGTGTTTGTTAATAAAGATTGATACTTGATTTTGTTGATATTATAGGTTTAAAACCCTTAAGTGTTATAAAAGTATAATATACATTAAATATAACCAAATACAACTAAGTGTAATTAATTGTTAATTTAGTAGTGGCAATATCTACGATCCGATCATTAATTCAGATTCAAGGCCAATGTTTTCAATATCTTCAAATGATCGTTTTTACCTCTATTCTGAAGCAACAGATATGAGGAAAAGTATTGATGGATTTCAGGACTAGTACAGAATAAGATTGAAGCGAATATTACTTCGGGGGTTATATTTATCTTTCTGAATAAGCGTCGTACAATGATGAAATTACTTAAAGTGGGAAAGAGGTCGTATTGTTTTTTTTGTGAAACGATTTGAGATAGGGAGCTTTAAGCCTCCTGGGTTTTAAACGCTTAATTTCAAAGCAGTCCGAATACACTGATCTCGTCCTTCATGTCGAATGGATTCTTGTGAAAGAATAAAAAAGACAATTAAGATAGGATATCGATTGAAATGTGCACTATGATAACTCTCTCTATAATCATAAAACGTCAAGCCAATTTTACTTGACGTAGAATTGTTTTTACTGGAAATATTTGCTTGGGTTGAACAACTTTCTTTGTAAGCTGTTGTAGTTAGTGTAACATTTTCATATATGTAATATATTTAAAAAGATAGGGGATCTGGATCATCCTCTTTCTTTTTGATTATAGTATCGATGTTGCTTCTTATCGATATATTGGTCTCTCTCTACTACAAGGTGTATTTCCAATTCTTATTAATCTAAATTTATGATGTTTATGGAACAGGAATCTATGTATAGACTTGTGTTATATTTTGACATAAGGTCACGTCACATCTCAAAATGTAACATAGACCAAGATGATGTGATCCTCTTAATTTTAGAACAATCAATGTGTATGCTTCTTGAGACATATAAAAACAGCCTGTATGGAAGCTTTTAAATTTCATACAGGCTGTGATAATAGAAGGGATATGAGAAATAAACTGGAGGAGTTGCTAAGAAATATTTACCAATATTTTGCTTTGATACTCTCTAACAACTTTTGAAACTTTTGATATCTTTTCTACATCCGGAAACGATTCAAAAAGGAGTGTTTCACACTCTTCTGCATTTATTTCTAAAGCGCGAAGAAGATATTGGTAACCATACTCTTCTTGTCCATCCATAAAGGCGTATGCAGCAATCGCATAAAGAATATTCGTTTGATTTGTTATAAATGCTTTGCTTCTTTTTAACGTGTCAACAGCCATGGATGTTTGGTCATAATGATGATAAAAATGAGCCATCTCAAGCCATACTTCTGTCTCTTTGGGAGAAAGAGATATTGCTTTCTCTAAAGCGTATTCTCCCTCTTCATAATTGTTTAATATTGTTGAAACCTTTCCGATTGAAATCCAGTAATCTGATATGTCAGGATTAATCTTTACACTCTGTTTTAAAAATGCAAGACACTCTTCATAGTCTTCATTAAGAAGCAGTATTAAAGCACCACCATACCATGCGCAATCGTTCTGTTTATTCGCTTTGATTGCATTTTTATAAGAGCGAATAGCTTCTGTGTAGTTTCTTAGATTGAAGTAACAGTCTGCTATATAACAATATGCATCATCTGCATCAGGCTCAAGTTTTAAATATTCATTATACGTTTCAATAGCTTCTTCAAATTCCCCGTTGTGAGATAACAGGTTTGCCTTATTGAATAGAGCAGCAGTATGCTTATCGTTGATAGCAAGCGCATAGTCGTATGCTTCAAGTGCTTCTTCGGGATTACCTAAACTGTTGAGGCTAATACCTAAATTAAACCAAACAGAACAATTATATGGCTCTTTTTCAAGATAGTGTTTGTATGCCCAAACCGCTTTTTTATGATTGTCAATTTTGTCGTAGCAATATGCTAAATCATATATCGCGTGAAGATTCTCTTGGTTATTCTTAATGGCTTGTCTGAAAAAAATAATAGCATTCGTGTAGTCCATTACTTGCTCATAGACATAGCCAATATTGAATAGCACTTCATCTAAGTTTTCACTACTTGCATTAAATGTCTGTTCAAAGTATTTCTTTGCTTTATTGGGCTTATTCATGTTTAAATAGCCTGTTCCAATAAGGTAAAAAAGCTCTGCATTATTTGGTTCGAAACGTAGACAGTGTTTGGCAAGTTTTATGGACTCATCAATCTGTCCTAAGTTGAAGATGATTTGTGCACGTTTTATCCATAAAGATATAGACCCATTATGTTGATCCGAAGCATAGTCTACGATCCGAAGCGCACTTCTTAATTGGTTCTTTTGGATAAAATGATCAACAAATATCTCATATTGATCCACGTCATGATAAACAGCTTCACCTTGATTTAATTGTGTAAGAAGACCTTGTGCTTCTTTACCACATGATTCCGAGTGTTGGTTGTTATTGGTCTCTTGTTCCATACCCTATTCCCTTATGTTACAGATAACCATATAACCATCTTCACTCTCATAATGTGACGAAATATTATTAAATGTTAAATGCTACATTTTGATAATTTGTCACAAAAGAGAGAGGATGTTATAGTTAAGTGTTAAAAAATCCCCTTTGATTATTTTCAAATATAATCAGATCTGAGGATTTTCCAACACTTAAAAGTGGAAAAACTATAATTGGTGCTCTTTTCTGAACAAATCAGTAACCTCTTTAACCGGGGAGAATGTCTGAAGTGGGACTTCGACGAATATGGTACTCCAATTTGCCATGGCTCCATTCCAAAGGCCAGGAAGTTCTAATGCCTTGAGTTTCTTGCCGTTCTTGGATTTATTTGAGATAAAACCTGTGTTTGGGTCAACAAATTTAGTAAGGTCAAATGGTTGATTGTGCTGATCTTTGGTATAACAAACTAAATCTACAGGATTAAAGTGTGTCGCCTCATTAATTAAAGACTCTTGTTGTGGATCTTCATGATTTATTTGACTACTCTCTATGATCTGAAGGGAGAAAATATCGTGATTGTTTTTAGCCCAATAGGGGCCTCCTCCTGGTTCGCCCTCATTTTTAACCATTCCACAGACACGTATTGGACGATTTAAGATATTAAAGAGTATTACTTGTTTTTGATTCAATGTTTTGTCTTTATAAGAGCTATCCATTTGTACACATAGCTTCTCTTCAATATATTTCTCTAGATCATTTAGTTGCTGTGGATCGAACTCTTTAGATTGTATTTTCTCGATCCAAGAATGAATGATGTCACGCTCCATTAGCAGGGTTCCTGCAAGCACTTGTTTGAATTCAACCGTTTTGTCAGCCAAGTGTTGCATGGTAACATTATCGATATTTTTAATGAAAATTAGAGATGCATCTAAATCATTTAGATTTTCAATTAAAGCGCCATGTCCTCCTGGTCTAAATAATATCGATCCGTCACTCTCAAGAAAGGGAGTATTGTCTGGGTTTACTGCAAGGGTGTTCGTAGATATTTTTTGTGTCGAAAATGTGATATGATACTTCACTTTAAATCTTTCTTCGTAAGTGTGAACTACTTTTTTTGAGAGTACTTCAAAAAGAGTTTGGTGCTCAGGGCTCACAGTGAAATGAAGATGACAATGACCATCACTATCTTTAGCATATTGTGCTGCTTCATAAAGATGTTCCTCTAATGGGGTGCAATCTTGTTGGTTATAATGATGAAAAAGAATCACTCCTTTGGGTAATGCACCATAGTTTAACCCCTGTTCTGTTAAGATGATATTCAGAACTTGAAGAAGTTGCTTGTTTGTAATATTGGATAAATCCCATTGATCTAATGTTGGAATAAATTCTTTCAAAGATTGGTAAAACGCAAATTGTTGTAGGTTTGATACAAAAGATTTTAATTTAGAGTCATTTTGAAAATCTACTTTTTGATTTGGATTATTTACATCTTCTATCTCGCTTTTCACTTCAAAAAGATGTTTAAACATACGGGTTGCTGCACCCGACGCTGGTACAAATTTTAAAACATCAAGCCCATCCTTTAATTCCGATTGATAATATGCAATCTTTTCCTCTCTTTGACTTGTATTATATTGTCGTATGCCGTCACCTAGAGTTGCACTTTTTAATAGTACGACAGGAGGGAAGCCTTGCTTAAAGGTCTCTGTCTGTTCTGCTATTCTCCTTTCGTGTGAATCTTCTAGTGTAGGGTTAAGTTCTTTTGTAATCATAATTCATAGAATTTGTTGTGATCTGAAGGTAGTAAAAAAAGCTGATTAAATGCAATGTTCTAAGACTACATTATTCTCTCTTTATGGGAATTTAATATTGCTTTCATTCCTGAATAGGTTTTGTATCTTTACCCCATAATATTAAAGGAAAGAACGATAGATGAACGATAGATATAGCTGGGGGCATGAAAAAAGATACAATGATTTCTCGTCCCATTTTAAAAAAATGTTTCAACGTAGAGTGCAAAAAGTATCCATTGATGCTGGTTTTACTTGTCCTAATAGAGACGGAACCAAAGCAAGAGGAGGATGTACCTATTGTAATAACGAAACATTTACCCCTTCATATACAAACTTGAAGGTACCTATCTCTACTCAGATTGATGAAGGGGTTTCCTTTTTCAAAAAGAAATATAATGCGATATCTTTCTTGGCTTATTTTCAAGCATTCTCCAATACTTATGCTCCTTTTGATGTGTTACATCGATTTTATGAAGAGGCACTTTCTCATCCAGAAGTGATTGGTTTAGTTATCGCGACTCGCCCCGACTGTTTAACGCCTGAGATCCTTGATTATTTGGAAATCCTTTCTAAAAAATACTATATAATGGTCGAGATTGGAGTTGAATCAGTCAATGATAAGACCCTAGAGTTTATTAATAGAGGACATAATCATCAAGAGACTGTGGATGCAATACATGAACTTGATAAAAGAGGTATTCATAATTGTGTTCATGCTATTTTGGGGTTACCCGGTGAAGACAGAGAGACCATTCTTGAACAAGCTCGTGTAATCTCGGAACTTCCTATTGAAAATTTGAAGCTTCATCAGCTACAGATACATAAAGGGACAAAGATGTACCGTCAATATAGTGAAAACCCTGAGATTTTCTCTTTGTATACTGCTGAGGAGTATCTCGATATTGTTGTGGAATACTTAGAATTATTAAACCCCAATATCATTGTGGAACGGTTTATAAGTACAGCCCCTCCAGAATTATTAGTGGCGCCCAAATGGGGACTAAAGAACTTCGAATTTGTGGCAAAACTAGAAAAAAAATTGGAGCAGATGGATACTTATCAAGGACGACTTTATATCAGGGACATATAGAATAAAAGGCGAAAAGGAGTTTGCTCCTTTTCGCTTTCTGATATTAAAACTTAATTAGATTTGTGATTAAGAATAAAATCTGGAATTTGTTTCAGTCTATATCTATCCTAAGATACATCTGCCTTTAAAACAGACCTTTTCATTTTTCTGATGTACAGCTTGAAATGAGATATGATCCTCACCGTTTTTATCTTGATGATCCATGGATATGTCAAGTATATCATTCCATCCTGCTTCGTTCGTATATTCTATAAGTATCTCCTTAATCTCTTTTTGTTGTAATGTGTCTTTGGGTATATACTGTAGCATCCAATCAATATATTTTGTATTGTTCGCATGTTGATTCATATCAATATCACTATATCCAACAGTAAGAGGGGCCATTTTACACTCTTCCTTTAGTGAAACCTTCTCTTTGAAATAAGTTGAAGCATCTTCAATAGGTAGTGTAGGAAATTCGATGGAAAGACTAGAGGCTCTCATAGGTCTTTTTCGTTTTTGATCTATTACAAGCCATCCTGAAGAGCCTTCACAAACGATTCGACCTTCTTTTTTAAATCTAAAGTCTCTTCGGAAAAGCAATCCGTTTGACTCAACAGGCCATGTCTCTAGTTTATAGATATCATCCCAAAGTAGAGGCTCTATAAAGTGCATCTCGACTTTAGATAACACCCAAAACACACCTTCTCTATTCAGTTCACTATACCCAACTCCTAATTTTTCTGCATGGATTGTTGCAGCTTCTTGAAAAATACGTGCCATGGATGATGGACGCATCTGTTTTCTAAAGTCTACTTGGAATGAGTGTACTTTTTGCTCTAGATGATATATCTTTTCCATTATAAATGAATACTATTAATTGCTAACTAAAATAATGGTAATAAAGATAGAATAATTCTTCATTTTGAGGGAGGTGTATAGTTATATGTTAAATTTAATGTATTGTCTATTAGATCTATTTTGTTGCTTTTTTTTCTTAATACACGATGTTCTTCTTCTTTGTTTAAGTTCATAATGAACGATGTATACGACTCTATTGAATTGAAAAATTTGTGTGTAGAGAAAATTTTTACTAAATGTTTTGTGTCTTTAATTTCTTGCTTTTCAATATATTAGTGTCTTTGTATAACATAAGTATTGCTGTCTTGTTGTTGTGATATGAGTTGTTTGGTAATATTAATAAATCCTAATAAGTAGAGGGGTATTTGTGTTCGGAAATCTTGTTCGTATATTTGCGAATGATTAGTGTTAATGAGAATTGATTTATGATTTATAAAAAAGGCAAAGATAGAGAGGCTCTCAAATCTTTGCTTACTCTAGCATTGCCAATGGTTGGTTCCCAACTGCTTCAGTTGACTTACAACTTCATTGATATGATTTGGGTAGGAAAACTTGGTGCCGATTCTGTTGCAGCAGTTGGTTCGGCTGGTTTTTTTCTGAACCTTGGTTGGGCAATGGCTTCGATGGTTACTGTTGGTGTAAATGTGAAGCTTTCACAAGCTATTGGTGCTAAGAAAGAGCGTTATGCTAAGATTGTAGCTAAAAGTGGTTTCTTAGGTATCGCTATTTTAGCAGTAATCTTCTCCGTCACTATGGGAAGTAGTTCCACTTTTTGGATCTCCACTTTTGCAATGAAGAGCGAATGGGTGAATATAGCTGCTAGTCAATATCTTTCTATCGGTGCTTGGGGTTCTGTTATAACATTGATTAATTTACTGTTTATCAGTATTCTGAATAGCTATAAACAGACTAAGAAGTCTTTTAAAATTAACTCGATTGGTTTTATTCTCAATATTGTTCTTGACCCTTTACTGATCTTTAAATTCAATATGGGGGTACAAGGTGCAATAATTGCAACGCTTATTTCTAAAGCCATAACACTTATATTTCTTTTTAGAGAGGTTCATAAAAACGCTTACATGAAAGTAAATATCTCCCAAGAAGGGGGCAAGTGTTTGAAGAGTATTGTGTCGTTGGGTTTTCCTACCGCATTACAAAGAGTGATCTTTGGATTGATATATATTGTGATGGGGCGTTTTATTGCCTCTTTTGGAACAGATGCAATCGCAATACAGAAGATAGGAATACAGATTGAATCTATTACTTTTACTCTAGTTGCTGGGATATCACAAGCTTCGACAGTTATTGTTGGTCAATTGTGTGGTGCAAAAAAATATCATGAAATAAAGCAAACTTATCGTCAAGCTCTATTGTTAGCTGCATGTATGGGAGTTTTTTTGACGATTATTTTCCTTTCTATTCCAGAGATGTTAATACGTATTTTTGTGGATAGTCCTTCTGTTGTTCAAGGCGGGGCTCTTTACCTTCGTATTATTGGAATTTCACAGGTGTTTATGACCGCAGAAATGATTGGTATGGGTACATTAAATGGACTCGGAAGGACGGTTATTCCTCCAGTAAATAGTATCTTATTAACCTCTTTAAGAATACCTTTAGCTTATGTAATGGCTTTCTCTTTCTCATATGGATTAATGGGAATTTGGTGGAGTATCTCCATTACAAGTGTTTTAAAGGGATTGGTGTTAACGGGGATGGTGTTTTATGTTTTTAATAAAAAAATAACAGATGATGAAACAGTGGCTAATTGATTTGGAGAAACAGTTGCCTAATGTGTTGATTCAAGGATTGTTTGGGCTGGAAAAGGAGGCCTTAAGAGTGGATTCAAAAGGAATGCTCTCATTGCGTCCACACCCTAAAGCATTGGGGGATAAGTCGACACACCCTTTTATCACAACGGACTTCTCAGAGAGTCAAATCGAGATAATTTCGCCTCCATTGAGTGATATTAATGAAGCTCATGGATTTATTCATACCCTTCAAGATATTGTACATGAAAATATAGGGGATGAGTATCTGTGGCCACAGAGTCTTCCATCGCTTCTACCTGATTCGAAGCTTATTCCTATTGCACAATATAGTGGAGACCACTTAGGAAAACAAAATTATCGGGAGTATCTATTAAAAACGTATGGTCCAGAGTTACAGACCTTCTCTGGTATTCACTTCAATGTCTCTCTTTCCAATTTGATATGGGATATGGAGACTGCATCCAATGAAAACGTAACCAAAGATCAAGTTTATATGAAAATGATGCGTAATTTTATACGTTATCGTTGGATTCTTATTTGGCTTTTTGGTGCAAGTCCTATTGCAGATAACTCGCTGAAGATAAAGAAGGTGAATAAGAATAAAGAGAAACAAATTCATCCTGTCTGCATGGAAGGGGTGAGTATTCGATCTGGACGTCTTGGTTACCGTAATCACGAATTAATAGAATTAGACTATCGATCGTGGGAGCTATTTCAGAAATCGATAGAAGAGAATGTTGCTGATGGAAAGCTTATTGGTCCTCAAGAATTATACCTGCCTATTCGGATTAAGACGAATTTAGAAGGAACCGAGATTAGCCATGTCGAAGTAAGATTATTAGATCTTGATCCTTTTGAACAGACTGGTATGTCTATAGACACACTTCGCTTTGTTCATCTGTTTCTACTCTATATGTTATGGGTTGAAGAGTACGATGATTTAGATGTTGATATTCAGAAGAATATACAAGACTTTCAAGATTGGGTCTGTTGCCACGGCTTAAATTCAACTTCCACTTTGCCCTCTAACGACTCTATATTACTCATTGATAAAGTAAAAGAGTTCTTATCTAATATGCAATTGGGTATTCAGAAGATGGGTGTAAACCTCCCAAAGGATTATGCCTCTTCTATGGATAAGGTGATGCATCTAGCCACCTCTCCTAATTCTCGTGTTGCAGTAAAACTGTCAGAGAAGATATCCCAGGAGGGTTTCGTCTCTTTTCATATGAGTCAAGCAAGGAAATTTAAGGAGGATGCGATCTCTAAAGGGTATCGTTTTTACGGTCTCGAATCAATGGAACTTTCAACGCAACTTCTGTTGAAAGCTGCAATCTATCGTGGGGTTCATTTTGATATACTTGATCGTTCTGAGAATTTTATTCGTCTATTTCATCAAGAAAAGGAGGAGTATGTGATCCAAGCGACCAAGACTCGTCTAGATCCCTATAATGTTATTCTTATGATGGAGAATAAGACGGTTACCAAGATGATTCTTGATCGTTTTAATATTCGGGTTCCTAAAGGAATGACTTTTGATAATATTTTGGATGCCAAGGGTGCATATAATCTTTTAAAAGGGGTAAAACTGGTGGTGAAACCGCAGTCTACTAACTTTGGTCTAGGAATTACGATCTTACACTCCTCTTTTGATCAAGAGAGTTATAATCATGCCTTAGAGATTGCTTTTGAATATGATCACAATGTATTAGTGGAGCACTTTATAGAGGGAGATGAATATCGTATATTTTTGATTAATAATAAAGTCGTTGGTGCTCTCAAACGTGTTCCTGCAAATGTGTTAGGGGATGGGGTTCACTCCATTGAGCAGTTGGTTCGATTGAAAAATGAAGACCCTTTACGAGGGAAAGGATACCGAACTCCATTAGAGAAATTACAAATAGGAGATGCCGAAAAGTTTTTTCTGGAGCAGACTGGATTTATTCCATCTTATATTCCTTCCGATGGAGAACGTGTTTTTTTAAGAGAGAATTCAAATATAAGTACTGGTGGAGATAGTCTAGACTTTACCGATTCCATACACCCATCTTATTTTAAAATCGCAGAAGAAGCATCCAAAGCCATGGGTGTAGCTATTACTGGCCTCGATATGATGATTGAAGATATTGAAGCAGAGGCTACCGAGGATAATTACGGCATTATTGAAATGAATTTCAATCCTGCTATTCATATCCATTGTTTTCCTTTTAAAGGAAAAAATAGACGATTGAATGAGAAAGTGTTGGATGCTTTAGGTTTCTAGTCACCATCTATTTATTCTGTCTCATTTAGCCGATGTTTCATCAATAAAAAAGAGTCTACTTGCTATTCAAAGTAGACTCTTTTTTTGTTTCATTAGAAGATAATAACCTTACTGTTCAAGTAGTATCGTATTGATATAATCCTCTAATACCGTTTGCGGAAGTGCTCCTTGAACCATCTGTGGTTTAGAATCTAATGGTACAAATAACAACGAAGGAACACTTTGAATACCAAAGAGAGCTGCAAGCTCTTCTTCTTTTTCTGTGTCTATTTTGTAGATGTATATCTCTTTTTTATATGCCGCATAAAGCTCCTCTAGAATTGGTTCTATTGCTTTACATGGGCTACACCATTCTGCATAGAAGTCTATAATACATGGTTTATCTCCTTGATAGTTCCACTCCATATTCTCAGTGTAATTCATTACCTTCTTAATGAATTTGTCTTTGTCTAATTTTTGTATTGATGTTGACATAGGGAGTCTTTTTGATCTATAACTTATTGTTTTTAAAACAGACTTTTCCTTCGATAAGTTCAATTTTGTTTTGTATTTCTAATTTTGCCCTGGTCATCATGCAGTATGATTCTCTTTCTCGTTCTATATAAGTTATACAACAAAGGAGTCTCCTGCTTTATAAAGATTTGTACTAATATTACTTTGCATCTCAATCATTGCAATCTCTGAAGTACAGTGAAGAGGATAAATCGTTAGATTTGGAATGTCCTTAAGATAAGATAAAGTGGCCTTGAATAAATCGTTCACCTCTTTAAGGTGTAGCCCCCCAATGATTGATTTGATATGTTTATTAGGAAAAAGAGTTTTAGTATATTCTATTATATTTATTAATCCCGCATGATTGCATCCTGTTATAATATGAACGTCATTCTCTTCAATCAATATCAGACCAGAGTCATCGATGATATAATCTGGTTTGTTATCTTCTAGATGAAAAGCTGTATTTTGTTCTCCATCTCTTGGGATTTCTCCTATGAAAAGTGTTTTTTTATCGATCCACTGTGGCGTCTTGCTTAGTCGTAAGTCGAAATGATGTTCTAGCTCTTCTCTTGTTACTTTCATTCCTATATAGGAGTTGTCTCTATCTCTATACCTTCGTGTAAATATTCTAGGATGTGCATAAAAAATCCCTCCTTGGATATGATGAAAACCATTCCCATGATCCCAGTGTCCATGACTTAATACTTTAATAGTAGAGTCTAATGATATATCTAGTTTCTGGGCATTTTGAATGAATTGGTCGCTACTGCCTGCATCAAATAATATTTCGGAATCTTCTGTTTGAATAAATAGTGACAGACCATGTTCGGAGCAATATCCTTCTGATGCGATATTATTAATTAGTATGGTAATTTGGGCCATGGTGTTATAAAATTATACGTTGTGTTGTAAAACATATTGTAATGCAAACGTTTGTGCGAACGTGTGCGAAGGCAAAGATCAACTTTTCTCTTGATCAATTGTATTTATGTTTATAGATTGCCATCGATATCAAAGTTAACTATTGCTAAATTAATGTTTTCATGAAGAACTTAAAAGTATTCCTTCTACTTCCTATTTTAGGATTATCTATAGGCTCGTGTCAAAATCACGTGAAATCAAAGAGAGAGAATGAAGCCCATAAAAAAGTGGTGTATCAAGTTTTTACTCGTCTCTTTGGAAATCGTAATACAACGAACAAGCCTTGGGGTACAAAAGAAGAGAATGGGGTTGGAAAGTTTAATGATTTCACGGATAAAGCACTAGAAGAGATCAAAGATCTAGGGGTTACCCATATCTGGTATACCGGTGTTCCTCACCATGCTTTGGTGGGAGATTATACGAAGTATGGTATCTCTATGGATGATCCAGATGTCGTGAAAGGACGCGCTGGCTCTCCTTATGCAGTGAAAGACTACTATAATGTAGATCCAGACATGGCAGTGGATCCAAGTCAAAGAATGTCGGAGTTCGAGTCACTTATCGCTCGTACACACAAACACGACATGAAGGTGATTATTGATATTGTTCCGAACCATGTGGCGAGAAGCTACCAAAGTGTAGACTTTCCAGATCGCAATTTTGGGGCAACAGACGACACCACAGTGGTCTTTGATGTGAATAATAACTTCTATTATATACCAAATTCTCACTTTGAAGTTCCTACTCCTTTAAACGGATATAAGCCACTAGGAGGGGAGAATGCTCCATTATTGGATGGAAAATTTGAAGAACATCCAGCCAAGTGGACTGGAAATGGTTCTAGAAGTGCCAAGCCTCATTTCTACGATTGGTATGAAACAGTGAAGGTGAACTATGGAATCGATCCAGAGGGAAAGAAACATTTTCCTTTGCTTCCAGCAGGTGCCGATACCCTAGATTATCGCCAACATTTTGAATTTTGGAAAGATAAGACCGTTCCTAGCTCTTGGGTGAAATTTAGAGATATTGCACTATTTTGGATCGACAAAGGAGTGGATGGTTTTCGTTATGATATGGCCGAAATGGTGCCAGTAGAGTTTTGGAGTTATATGAATGCCTCTATTAAGATGAAGAATCCAGATGCATTTATCATGGCAGAGGTGTATCAACCAAAACTATATCGTGATTATATTTTGAAGGGAAAGATGGATTACCTGTATGATAAAGTCGCACTATACGACACATTAAAGCATATCATGCAAGGAACAAGTTCTGCTCACAATATTGCGGCCGTAATGGAAGAAACAGAGGATATCGAAACGCATATGCTCCATTTCTTAGAAAATCACGATGAGCAACGTATTGCTTCTCCTGAATTTGCTGGTGATGCTAAAAAGGGAATCCCTGCAATGATCGTCTCTGCTACATTAGGAACCTCTCCAACCATGATCTATTTTGGTCAAGAGGTGGGAGAGCCTGCAAATGAGAATGCAGGTTTTGGTACCCATTCCAGAACTTCTATCTTCGACTATGTCGGAGTCCCAAATCACCAACGTTGGATGAACGATGGAAAATTCGATGGAGGAAAATTGACACCAGAAGAGAAGTCTCTAAGAGCATTCTATAAGAAGTTGTTAAACTTCACAATTCATAGTAGCGCATTGATGGGACATTATGAAGATTTGACCCGTTTTAATGATGCATTGGGGGCAAAGTATAGCAAGCAGTTGTTTGCTCATACTCGTTGGTCAGATAAAGAGCAGTTGTTAATTTTATCCAATTTTTCTGATCAGGCGTTGCAAAAAGTGAAAATACATATCCCTCTCTCAATCATTTCGGATTGGGGTGTAAAGACGGGAAATCTTAAAATGGTGGATCAATTGGGACACCAGATGGAAGTGAAATTATATGTGGACAAATTAGATGCCTATGTCGTGGCAGATGTGCCTGCTTGGGACGGTTTGATCTTGTCGTTAGTGAAGTAAGTTGTTTTAATTAGGTTTATATAGTTAAGTTGTTGAATTGTTTTTGTGTAAAAACGCACCTTTGGGGTGCGTTTTTTTTGTTTTAGTGTAATGTTTTGGAAGTATTGTATACTTATAGCTATATAAACACAAAGATCCTGTTTAATTATCATAAAAATTATATTAATTTTTTTTAAAACATGATTAATTAATGTTTCTTTGAGTTGAATTTGTAATTTATGACAAAAACCATAATATGGCGATTGTCGTTTCTGTATTCTTATTTATGCGATGTCGTTTAAAGATCATCTCTTTTGCTGGTTTTCTAGAGATGATCTGATAAAAACATGGTGTTCTTTCTTTGATAACGGTCGTCAGATTTATTTCTGATGACCGTTTATCGTATCAGTGGAAATCGTAGGACCTCTTCTATTTTCATTCTTCCTAAATCGATTTTATAACTTCATTATTTGATGCCTAAGTAGGAGAGCCTTTTTGTGCTCATTTTCCCTATTATTAAAGTAGATTCAAAGGGGTTTGACAGTAGGTTTGTCCATGGTTTGTCCATGGTTTGTCCATGGTTTGTCCATGGTTTGTCCATGGTTTGTCCATCGATTCTCCATCGATTTGGTGGATAAAGCATGGGTAACCCATGAGTAACCCATGAGTAACCCATGGATAACCATACTATCAAACAATCATCAAATTAGGAGAGTTTTTAGCTAGGGGCACTGTCCCAAAAAGTGAGTAAATATTTCTAAATGTTGATAAGTGGTTTCTGAATTAGTCGAAGTGGTTGGTCCCTAAACGTTGATAAGTGGTCCCTGTGCTTGTCGAAGGGCTCAGTAAACTATATTCTAATCAGTCCACATAAAATACGGATTGATTCTTTAAAATAGACTTAAAGATATTGGATAAAACAATAAAGGACACCCCGTAAGGGGATGCACCCTACTAATAACATGATCTATGGCAATAAAATTCGTGTCTTCGTAGTTTTTTCAATTTTTGATGATATGTTAGATCTATTTCATCTGTGATATAAATATTTGGGATTTGGGTTCTTCCATGAATTGCGTATATGAACAAAAAGACTGGTAAACATATTCTATAGTTATTTCTTATATAAAACGCTATAGACTATGAATACCAGTAGTATATATCATTGTTTAGGATTACAAGACCAGCAATTGTTATCCACATCCTATGTTGGAGATACCATCCAACTTAAAGTTAAAACAAAAAAAGACAAACTACGTTGTAGTCGCTGTAAAAGAATGCATGTTATTTGTTGTGGAGTTGATGAACGTAGTTTCAAGGGGCCAATGATAGGCAAAAAGAAGTGCGTTATTATCATAGATGTTCAACGCCTTTATGCAAGAAATGCAAGATCGTACGTCAGGAACATTTAAGGTTTGCAAAAGAGCAGAAGTCCTATATTCGATCTTTAGAGAAGATGGTTTTACTTCTCTCTTCTCATATGACGATTCAATCAATCAGTCGACTTTTAGATCTTAACTGGAATATTGTAAAAGATATCATTAAGTCTCACTTAAAATCAAAATATCATTCTCCTGGGCTAAAGGGGGTGAAACATATTGCTATCGATGAATTCGCAGTGAGGAAGGGACATGTATACATGACTTGTGTATATGACTTAGATAAAGGAGTCGTTTTGCATGTGGAAAAGGTAAAGGTTCCGAATCATTGGTTCCATTTTGGAAACGAATAAAGATCAATAAAGTCCAAATAGAATCTGTTGCTATTGATATGTCAGCTGCCTATATCCTTTCAGTAAAGACCAATGCACCTAAAGCTACTATGGTATTTGACCATTTCCATATAATAAAGAAACTAAATGAGACTATAAGTAAAATAAGAATTGACTACCTCCCGAAAAAAGTTGTATTATTACTGCAAGTATCTGACATTCACAATATAATATATGTATAAAAACGAGGAAAGCTAGATTAAAAATGTTATTTTAAGTGTGAAAACATAATCATTTAAAACCTAGCTCATGAACAAGATATTTACAAAACAAATACAGAACAAGCTAAGTCTATATTTTTGTAAATTAATAGTCATTTAACCAAACCAGAATTACGTTGTACACGTGAGATAACAACAGGTATTCTTAAGACAGGGTCTGTTATTATCAATCAAATAGCAACAGCTATAGGGGATTCTATAGACAAACAACAAACGACCAAAAGGCTTCGAAATCATTACAATAAAAAAGGTTTCTTTTTAAAACTTCTTAGAGGCCATATGGATTGTGTGTCAGATACAATTCATGAAGGAGACTACATTCTATTTGATGGATCAGATATTCAAAAGAAATATGCTAAGACCATGGAAGGTCTGGATTTTGTAAAAGATGGAGATGAGAAAAATAAGGTTGGATTAGGTTATTGGCTTATGAATGTTGTACATATTGATAAGGCCAATAAGATGACACCTTTGTATAATAAGCTGTACAGTTTCGATCATGGAGCCAAGAGTGAAAATAATGAAGCAATCGAAGCATTAAAAGAAGTAGATAATGCTATTTCAAAGAATGTAACTTGTGTGTTTGATCGAGGATTTGATCGTCAGATTATTAAGGATTATGTTGTTAGTCAACAAAATAACTTCATAATCAGATTGAAAAAGAATACCAAATTAATATACAAAGGCAAAGAAACTACTGTATCTACAATTGGGAAAAAGATTCCATTCTTCATGGAATTAACTGCCAATAAAAGAGGCAAAAACAAAAGTAAAAAGATAAACTTTGAGTGTGGTGCTGTTAAGGTTAAATATAGAATAAAGCAGAGGGAATTTGAGCTATGGCTTGTTGCTACAAAACGCAAATCAGGAGGGAAATGTTGGTTATTAACCAACTCACCTAAGCATACAATAACAGAAGTTATTAGTGAAGCTTTTCAAGCATATGGCTTTCGTTGGAAAATAGAAGAATACCATAGACATATCAAATCAAGCTATGATTTAGAGAATATACAAATAAAGAAGTTTGATGGACTGCAATGCATGTTGGCAATTTTAACCATTGCAATGGGAATCCTTTATAACACATTAGAGTCCATGCATCTAAGGTTGTTGCTAGATAGCAAAATTAAGATACTTGATAAAAACAAGGTATCTGAACTCAGAAATTTTATCTATTATAAGATAAGTACGATAATTAAAATTTTATTGGCAAATGCTTACACAAAACATATAATACAGAGTAAACAGACACAAGTAGACGTAGGACAAATGAGACTCAATCTAGATTTCTGACTAAAAAACGGGAGGTAGCCAATAAAATAAGAAGAGATCTTTACAACAAAGAGAAGGATAAGGTTATCAAGAAAAGTTTAAAAGGAAGTCGTTGGCTATTGTTAAAGAACCCAGAGAATCTCAACCTTCAGAAAGGGGAAGACTCAAGACTTGAAAAAGTATTAGAAACGAATACCACCTTGTTTTACGCATATTATTTGAAAGAAGAATTAAGGGAATTATGGAATCAAGATAATATTAGAGACGCTTCAAAATTACTTAAACAATGGATAGAAGAGGCAAATGAGACTGAAATACCACAGCTTAAGAAAATGGTAGAACTATTGACCAAACACAAAACAGGAATTCTAAATTGGTATAAGTGCAATATCTCCACGGGGCCTTTAGAAGAAATAAATAACAAGATTAAAACCTTAAAAAGACAAGCATATGGCTATCGTGACTTAGATTCTTTTATGCTAAAAATAAAAGCAATGCATCAAGATATATACACAAAATGTGGATGAACCATTTTTAATTCTATTTAAACATATAAATATAGGTGTTTTATCCATGTTTTGTGTGGTTTTGATGAAACAAAGGCAAACATATTGGTTTGCTGATACCAATAGCGTATTTTATTGTGGGGGATTTTGCTCCTGCCAATCTTTTGTCTTCTATATAGGAGCATCTATTTAATTCAAAAAATGTATTGGTTGTCTTCACAGGGGTGTGTTTGTAAACATATATGTAGTGAATGGAGAGATTCAAAAGGTTACATTTCGTAAAACCTATAAGGTTAATGGCATTGGGGAAGTTATTATGGAGCAAGAGAAAATGTCTTTAGAGAGTGGGGATAGTGTGGTGTCTTGTACAACTGGGTTGCCGTTGCCTAACGGGGATTACCGTTTCAAGGGAAAGTTATTTCGCGTCTCTATTGAGGATAATATGGTTGTTTAATGTGTAGGCGTTGAGGGTATTCTCTTGAATTAAAAGCGGTGTCTTTTAATCGAAGAAAATATCTTTTTGAGTATGGTGGAGTTGAATGAGTCCCTTATGGATGTTGTTTTGATTTGTGTTTCTTGTCTTTTTTTGTCGATGGTATCAGTTTGATTAGTGGAATCACTCCGTCGTGCAAGCTATTATTTTCGTCTTTGTCAAGGTGATCTGCGGTGGAAAGTTTCATCAATGGAATAGCACTACTAGAAAGGATAGGTTCTTCAAGCTGTGTTATCTTATCTACAATATTTAATTGTGATACTTTCATTTTCAGCTCTTCTAGAGTAAGTTCCGTTTTGTTTTTTTGATTATTGTCTCCTTCTCTTATGGTGTCTATTTTCGTTGAAGGTTGCATCTTCATTGCTTTAATCTTGTCGATATTCTTGGATGGAGACAACTTCATTTCTTGGATCTCATCTATGTTGCTTGCAGGCTGTAGGTTCATCGCGAGGATGTTATTATCCTCTATGCATAGTTGAAGTTCCATCGCGTTGGTGACCTTTCTACTGTTTTCAGCTTGCAGGCACATCGCTTTAAATTCTTGCGTACTTCTTGCTGGTTGCAACTTCATCGCTTTAATAGTATTGCTTTGAGCATATAAACCACTTGAAGAACAAAGGATTACGATCAAAAAGAAAAGTTGTTTATTCATCGTTTTTAAAGTATTAAGTTTCTTTGAATGGGTGTGAATATAGACCATAATTTGAGTGCTAAGGGTTAATACTTAGTTAATTAACAAATTATATGTATTCGAAATAACTTTTTACTCGTTATGTATGTACTATAGATTTATCTCCTATGGAAAGGGATAACAAAGAGTGTATCGGGTGTCTCATGGGTATACTTGGTGTCTCATATTCGATTAAAAAGGTTTGTCCGTTTTCAATAAAGTTGTTAAAACTTGATATCGTCATCATTAATTTGCTGTTTGTCTATTTATGTAGTCTGTTTTGTTAAGAAATCTACGACGAATATTGGCTGGATAAAGAATATTTTCCATTACAATGAAATAATTTTGAAAAAAAATTATTCATTTATTAAGACTAAAAGTAGTGGAGGTTTATTGGTGTATAAGTATTTGACCGATAGGATTTATTCTGTTGTTTTGAAACCTGTTTTTGTGTTTTTGTTATGTGGCTTTTGCATTTGATATTTTTGTAAAAAATAGTATATTTAGAAAGAGGATTATAATAAAAAGTACAGTTCCTAATTATATATCGCAATCGTGTGCAAGAGTGTGGTTTTATATTGAAATATTGCTTTGAAATGTTAAATAAATGTTAATAAAGTTTTGTGTGTTGGGAAACACCCAAATTAATTTGTTTATTCGAAGTGTTGTTGAGAAATAAATTGTGAACTGTTTGTCCCATTGTAGGGGAAACAATTCATTGTTGAGTTTGTTGTTGTTTGGGAATTGTCTCGCTGTTTTTCCTCATATTTTGAGGGTCGTAAATAGCAGATAATTTAGATGGCTGAATTGGATAGAAGAGTGCTGTCTAGATTAATAATTGAAGATGTAATAAAATTAATCCCAAAATATTTGTACAGTATGGACAATAAACTTAAACATTTGACTGATAAATTGTATCAGGAAGGTGTACAGAAGGGAAAGGAGGCTGCAGACGAGATTCTAGCGGAAGCGAATCAAGAGGCAGCTGAACTTGTAAAAGCAGCGGAGAAAAAAGCTGCGGAAATTGTAGCAAAGGCGGAGAAAAAAGCTGCAGAACTGAAAGATACTACTGTTTCAGATCTACAGATGGCATCGGACCAAGCCAAAGAGCGACTTAAGTCGGAGATGATCTCGATGGTTAGTGGTAAGGTGATTTCTGAACCAATTACTGCTGCAATGATGGATGTTACTTTTATTCAAAAAGTAATTGAAACACTACTTCAGAACTGGTCTTCTAGTAGTAATGCGATGGAAATACGTGTTCCTGAAGCTCAATTTGAGACACTTCAGACGCAACTTTCATCTGCTGTGAAAGACACCCTAGAGAATGGTTTGACTTTAAAACCTTCGGCTTCACTTCATAATGGTTTTGAAATTGCACCATCGGATGGGGCATTTAAGATGCGTTTTACGAATGAGGACTTTGATGCATACTTCATGGATCAATTAAGACCTAAAGTGGTAGAACTATTGTTTGACAAAAAATAGATAGGAGCATATCATGAGCAATTATTACAGTTTCGTAGCAGGATTGCCAGAGATACAACTCCTAGATGCCAAAGCGTATCATACCACTCAGTCCATAAAAGCACTGTTAGAAGAGACTGTCAATGTAAAAGATTGGCAACTTTTATCTTTCTATTATGGTCGGTTTGATAATCACAATCTACTTATTGCACTGGACATTTCTAAAGAGAAATGGGATAGTAGAGGGAATTATACGGAGGAGGAGATTCAAGAGATGCTTGTCGCATTTCGTGAAGAGGAGAATCCTCACATAGAACGTATTCCTTCATGGTTCCGTCGTTTTATCCCTGCATTTCAAGCGGGAGAAGCTTTGTATGCAGAGATGTCTTGGGAGGATCAGCTATTAACTGCTTATTTTGAGGCGGGAATGGGTTGTAAGAACCAATATATCGCAGCTTGGTTTACGTTCCAATATCGTGTGCGTAACGTGATGACTGCATTTCAGTGTCGTAAATTTGGATTGGATCGATCAAATTATGTGTTGGGAGAGGATGAGTTTTCTGTTAAGTTGAGAACTAGTAGTGCCAAAGACTTTGGTGTTACTGTCGAGTTTCCTTATATCTCTCAAGTTTTAAAGGTGATGGAGATGCCTAATTTCTATGATAGAGAGAAGGCATTGGACGCACTCTATTGGAACTATATTGAGGAGAATACTTTTTTTCACTATTTTAGTTTGGAGAAGATATTTGCTTATCTGATCCAATTAGAGATGATCGAGAGGTGGAGTGAGCTCAACGAGCAAGAGGGTATGGAAGTATTTAGAGAGTTTGTTAACCAGTTAAAGTCATCTTTCCGTTTTCAAGATGAGTTTTCATTAAAACGCTAGTTAAGCATGTCAACAAAAGGTAAAGTAAGAGGTATTATTGCCAACTTAGTTGTTGTGGAGGCTGATGGTCCTGTTTCGCAGAATGAGATTTGCTACCTTCACACGGCTGGTACTAAGTTGATGGCTGAGGTCATCAAAGTAACTGGTAAGAATGCCTATGTTCAGGTGTTTGAAAGTACACGTGGACTGAAAATTAATGATACGGTGGAATTCGAAGGTCACATGTTAGAGGTGACTTTAGGCCCCGGTATTTTGTCACGAAATTACGATGGACTGCAAAATGATTTAGATAAGATGGATGGAGTTTTTCTTCAACGTGGAGATTATACTTATCCTCTTAATGAAGAGAAGTTATGGGATTTTAAGCCACTTGCGAAAGTGGGGGATAGTGTTCAAGCAGCTTCTTGGCTTGGGGAGGTCGATGAAAATGGACAACCTCATAAAATTATGGTCCCTTTTGTGATGGATGGAACTTATACGGTAAAGCGTCTTGTTGGGGCTGGACAGTATAAAATTCATGATACTATTGCAGAGGTGGAGGATGCCAACGGCAAACTACATACCATTACGATGGTTCAGAAGTGGCCAGTGAAAAAAGCGATTAAAAACTACCGTGAAAAACCACGTCCATTTAAACTTCTAGAGACTGGTGTTCGTACGATTGATACGATCAACCCAATTGTAGAGGGTGGTACAGGTTTTATTCCTGGTCCTTTCGGTACAGGAAAAACGGTACTTCAGCATGCTATTTCAAAACAGGCGGAGGCAGATATTGTAATTATCGCTGCTTGTGGTGAGCGTGCTAATGAGGTCGTAGAGATCTTTACTGAGTTCCCAGAATTGGATGATCCACACACTGGACGTAAGTTGATGGAGCGTACTACCATTATCGCGAATACTTCGAATATGCCTGTTGCTTCTCGTGAAGCATCTGTATATACGGCAATGACTCTTGGAGAGTATTACCGTTCTCAAGGATTGCGTGTGTTGTTGATGGCCGATTCAACATCTCGTTGGGCGCAAGCACTACGTGAGATGTCGAACCGTTTGGAAGAACTTCCTGGTCAGGATGCTTTCCCTATGGACCTCTCAGCAATTATTGCAAACTTTTACTCTCGTGCTGGATATGTGTATCTAAATAATGGTGCGATTGGTTCGATTACTTTTATCGGAACAGTGTCTCCTGCAGGGGGTAACTTGAAGGAGCCAGTAACAGAATCTACAAAGAAGGCTGCTCGTTGTTTCTACGCACTACAGCAGAGTCGTGCTGATAGTAAGCGTTATCCTGCGGTAAACCCTATCGATTCGTACTCTAAATATCTAGAGTATCCAGAATTTGAGTCGTATATCAACGATCGTATTGGCGAGTCGTGGATTCCGATGATTAACGAGGTGAAGACGATTCTTCAGCGTGGTTTGGAGGTGAGTGAACAGATTAACATCTTAGGAGATGACGGGGTTCCAGTGGACTACCACGTGACCTTTATGAAGTCGGAGATGATCGACTTTGTGATTCTTCAGCAGGATGCATTTGATGCCATCGATATGATGACTCCTATTGCTCGCCAAAAGTATATGTTGAACTTGGTGATGAAGATTGTTCATACTGGCTTTAAATTTGATTCGTTTACGCAGGTTTCTTCCTACTTTAAACGTTTGATCAATATGATGCGTCAGATGAATTATGCTGAGTTTGAGTCAGAGAAGTTTGTGAACTTCGAAAAAGAGCTTCATATGATGGTCGCTGAAAGAGCGGTTTCATAGATTCTTGGGTGAGTTTTTTAATCAAAAAATGAGTGAAATGGCAACAAAAGCTTTTCAAAAAATATATACTAAAATTACTGCCATAACTAAGGCAACCATCACATTGAAAGCCCAAGAGGTGGGTTATGATGAGTTGGCTACGGTGAATGGGCGTTTGGCTCAGGTGGTGAAGATGATGGGCGATGAGGTGACTCTTCAGGTTTTTGGTGGTACCGAAGGTATTCCTACCAATGCAGAGGTTACTTTCTTAGGTAAATCTCCTACATTGAAGGTGAGTGATCAATTGGCAGGACGTTTCTTCAATGCCTTTGGTGATCCTATCGACGGAGGTCCAGATATTGATGGAGATGAGGTGGCTATTGGTGGTCCCTCGGTAAACCCTGTGCGTCGTAAGCAACCTTCTGAGTTGATTGCTACAGGTATTGCTGGTATCGACTTGAACAACACCTTAGTGTCGGGACAGAAGATTCCTTTCTTTGCCGATCCAGACCAACCATTTAACCAAGTGATGGCAAACGTAGCACTACGTGCTAAGGCGGATAAGATTATCCTTGGGGGTATGGGTCTGACCAATGATGATTACCTATATTTCCGTAATGTGTTTGAGAATGCGGGGGCATTGAATCGCATTATCTCTTTTGTGAATACTACTGAGAATCCTCCTGTGGAGCGATTATTGGTTCCAGATATGTCTTTGACAGCTGCAGAGTATTTTGCAGTAGAGAAGAACGAAAACGTATTAGTTCTTTTGACTGATATGACCCTGTATGCGGATGCATTGTCTATCGTATCGAACCGTATGGATCAAATTCCATCGAAAGATAGTATGCCAGGTTCTCTATATTCTGATTTGGCAAAGATCTACGAGAAAGCCGTTCAGTTTCCTGAAGGTGGATCGATAACGATTATTGCGGTTACTACTCTTGCTGGTGGGGATATTACCCACGCGATTCCAGATAATACGGGATATATTACAGAGGGACAGCTCTTCTTGCGTAAGGATACCGATATCGGAAAGGTGATTGTCGATCCGTTCCGTTCGTTATCGCGTTTGAAGCAGTTGGTTGCGGGGAAAAAGACTCGTGAAGACCATCCTCCAGTGATGAATACTGCCGTACGTCTGTTTGCCGATGCAGCCAATGCAAAGACAAAGATGGAAAATGGTTTCGACTTGAGTGATTATGACGAAAGAACACTTGCTTTTGCGAAAGAGTATTCGAATGATCTGTTGGCTATTGATGTGAATATTAATACTACAGAGATGTTAGATAAAGGATGGAGTCTATTTAGCCGTCATTTTTCTAAAGAAGAGGTGGCTATTAAGCAAGAGGTGGTCGATAAATATTGGCCAGAAGCTTAAGTGTGATAATCATCGGTTTTTTACCTTAAAAACAGAACATTGTGGCTATAAATTTTCAATATAATAAAACTTCACTCCAGAAACTTGAGAAAGATCTTAAGGTTCGTGAGCGTGCGCTTCCTACGATTAAAAGTAAGGAGTCGGCTTTGAGGGTGGAGGTGAAGCGAGCCAAGGATGAGGTGAAACGTCTTGACTTACAACTAGAGCAGTCTATGCAGTCATATGATAGTATGGTTGCGCTTTGGGGAGAGTTTGATACTTCACTAATCCGTGTTCAGGATGTTCGTATGTCGGTGAAAAAGATTGCAGGGGTGATGACTCCTGTCTTGGAAGGAGTAGATTTTGAGATCGCTTCTTTCAGTCTCTTCAATACCCCATTGTGGTTTTTGGATGGAATGGAATTGATTAAAGAGCTTGCAAAAGTGGGTATTGAACGTGAATTTTATGCACGTAAAATGCACCTGTTGGAGTATGCTCGTAAAAAGACTACCCAGAAGGTGAACCTCTTCGAGAAGGTGCAGGTCCCTGGGTATGCTGATGCCATTCGTAAGATCAAACGCTTTATGGAAGATGAAGAGAACTTATCTAAATCGGCACAGAAAATCGTGAAGTCGCGTCAACAAAATATAGAGGAGGAAGCGTTATGATTGTAAAGATGAAGAAATTATCTTTCCTTCTTTTTCATAAAGAGTATGAGTCGTTTCTAGAGAATCTACGTTCTCTTGGGGTGGTCCATATCAATGAGAAAGAGGGAGGAGTGGAAGATCCTCAATTAGACGAGTCCATCCAAGAGTTGGCCCGTGTGGAAGGCTTGATAAAAGAGTTCCATAAAATACTGGATGCTCAAGACGAGGTACAAGGGGTTCAGGATGCGGCGTTGGTGGAGAAATATGAATCTCCAGAAACGTTGAAACAGACTTATAGTGAATTGGCTGAGGTCAAAGAGCTTGAGACTGCGCGTCTACATCAACTTGATAAGAGTGCTGAGGCTTGGCAACCATGGGGAGATTTTGATATCTCTACTTTGGAAAAACTGCAAGATGCAGGTTGGAATCTCCATTTCTTCGCTTGTCACTCTCGTGATTTTAATGAGCAGTGGAGAGAAGATTATGAATTGGTGGAGATTTCTCAAGTGGGAATGTTACACTATTTTGTGATTGTCTCTAAACAAGAGGAGACAGTGGATATCGAAGCAGATATTGTGACTCTGCCTAGCTTGTCGCTTAGTGAAGTAGGGCAAGCACTGAATGAAGTAAATAGTAAATTAGAATATATAGATCGTGAATTAACCCTCCTTGCTGCTATTGGTCTTCCTGTTATGGAAGAGTATCAACAGACAGTGAAGGATCAAGTGGACTTTAATAAGGTTCGTTTGGATGGGGATGCTCTTGCCGAGAATCATGTCTATATGATTGAGGGATTTGTGCCAATAGAAAGCTTGGATGAAGTATGTAAGTACTTGGATACAGAGCAGGTCTATTATGAGCAGAATGACCCCTCTTTTGAGGAGCGTGTTCCGGTACTTTTGAAGAATGGTCGGTTTGCTCGTATGTTTGAAATGGTTGGTGATCTATACTCTCTTCCTAAATACGGAGAGCTTGATTTGACTCCATTCTTCGCACCTTTCTATCTATTGTTCTTTGGTTTCTGTCTGGGTGATGCCGGTTATGGTATTCTTTTGATGATATTAGGTTTTGTGTTCACTCCGAAGACAGAGGGATCTACCCAAAATGCGATGAAGCTTAGCAAATGGCTCGGAGCCTCTACCATCTTGTTTGGATTGATTAGTGGTACCTTCTTTGGTATGGATCTATATGCCGAAGGATGGGGAGTCTATGGAACTCTAAATGATATGCTGAAGGCACAAGGTAAAACCATGAATGACCACCTATTTAATTTAGCACTTATCTTTGGTGCGGTACAGGTGATCTTTGGTATGGTGTTGAAGGCAGTAAACGAGACCAAACAGTTTGGAATACGTTATGCAGTGAGTACGATTGGTTGGATTACACTTTTTGTGGGACTAGCCTTATCCTATTCTCTACCAGCATTTGGTCTTTCAGAAGGATCTGCTTCTATCTTTAGATATGTGGTTTTGGTTTTCTGGGTCTTGGCTTCCTTGTTATTTAATAATCCTGATCGTTCGATCTTTGCCAATTTAGGTGCTGGGATCTGGGACAGTTATAACATGGCGACTGGTGTGATGGGAGATATACTCTCTTATATTCGTCTGTTTGCCTTGGGTATTTCGTCTTCTATCTTGGGATTTGTATTTAATAATTTAGCAGTACAGTTTGCTCCTGATAATATCGTAGGAAAGATCATTGTGATGACTATTATCCTACTTATTGGGCATGGATTGAATCTGTTTATGGGGGTATTGGGATCGTTTGTTCACCCAGTGCGTCTGACATTTGTTGAGTTCTATAAGAACTCAGGTTTTACAGGAGGTGGCGTTCGATATAACCCATTCCGTAAAAGAGTAAAGTAACGTTTGAAATAAAAAAATAAAAAATAACTCATAAAATAATTTTATCATGGAACCTATTACATTAGCGTATATTGGAGTTGGATTAATGTTGGCACTTTCTGGAATTGGTAGTGCTTATGGGGTAACAATTGGTGGTAATGCATCTGTTGGTGCAATGAAAAAGAATCCAGATAAATTTGGTAGCTACTTGATGTTGTCAGCCCTTCCTGGAACACAGGGATTGTATGGTTTTGCTGCATTCTTCGTATTCTTAAACTTCGGTGATGCTTTAAATCCTGAGACTATCGGTTGGTTGCAAGCATCAGGAGTATTTGGTGCAGGTCTTGCTGTTGGTTTGGCTGGTCTTTTCTCTGCAATCCGTCAGGGACAAGTTGCTGCAAATGGTATTGCTGCTGTTGGTGCAGGTTATGATGTAGCTGGTAAAACACTTATCCTAGCTGTATTCCCTGAGCTTTATGCAATTGTTGCTTTTGCTGCAGCATTTATGATCAACGGAGCGATTGGATAATCGACGATCATTTTCGTTTTTATTCTTAAGACGCGTCATACTTCTTGTGTGACGCGTTTTTTTGTTTTTAAATCTCTATGACTCTTCCTGTTCTAATGATTTGGACTTCTATTGTACAGGATGATCTTTGGGAGATATGTTGATTTTTTAAATATCGTGTTTTCCGTTTCATGTTCTCTTCTAATTTCAAATGGTTAAGATGAATGCCTTCTCTTTGATGAGGTCGAGGTTTGTTTTTCTGTGTCTATGATGAAGAAAGTTATTCACAATCGAATTGTCGTTGGGATGCTGTAATAGAGGATGTTTGTGTCTTTTATTTCTTGATTCAAATATTTGTTGTTAATAAAAAAAGGATGAAATGGATGGATAGAAAAAGAGTTTAAGGTATTTTTATTGAGAAATTTTATAAGATCTCGGAATACTGTTAGAATCAGTAGCTGTCCCCGCAGCCGTAATTAATGTTGATACTTCTTAAAGAAGATGCCACTGTGCTATATAGTGTGGGAAGGTGTAAGGAGTAGAGTTATAAGTCGGAAGACCTCTTATAGTATAGTGAACGTCAAGATACACTCTCGGGAGAAGTGTGTAATGAAGAGTCGTGTTCATTCACTTACGAATGAAGGAGCTCTCTATATACTTATGCTTCGATGTGTATCTATTACTCTTTTAATCATTAAAGAAAAGATAGAATGCAAAGAAAAATAGTTTGTTATTCGGGAGAAGTAAAAGACTATGATTGGTCTTTATGGCAGGAGTTGTTGTGCTTTTATGGTGAAGATAGAGACCTGTTTTTAAATCATATAAAGGTGGAATTTGAGAAGCTTTTGTATGATATGATTTCAGAGAAGGAGGCTCTTGATATTTTGATTGGTGTCATTGCTTCGAATATTGATAGAGAACATGCTTCTTACCAATTTCTTGCTGCAAAACTATTTATGCATAAGTTGGAGTTGGAGGTGAATCCTTTGGGTGAGTGTCGAGAGTTAAGAGCGGTTTATCTTCAAAATGTTGCCATTGGAGTATATGATGACGCATTGATTCATCGTTATGACGAGGCTTCGTGGGAGTTGTTCAATGGCTCTTTAAAATCATCATATAACGACCTTTTTACCTATTCTGGTTTACGTCAGATGGTGGATAAATATCTTGTACAGGATCGTATGAATGGGGCGATATTTGAGTTTCCTCAGGAAGCTTTTATGCTTTTGGGTATGTTTATGTTTCAAGATGAACCCCTTGAGAAGAGAGATGATTTGGTATTGTCACTATATCATGCTATTGCTACCTTTAAGATCTCTTTACCTACTCCCATTCTTTCAGGTGTTCGTACCCCATTGAAGCAATTTAGCTCTTGTTGTTTGATAGATATTAATGATACGACCAACTCTATATTATCTTCTAATAGTGCTATAGGTTATTATACTGCTCAACGTGCTGGTATTGGTCTGAATTTGGGTCGAATAAGGGGAAAAGGAGCAAAGATTAAGAATGGTTCGGTGATCCATACAGGTTTGGTTCCTTTTATGAAGATTTTTGAGGCTACCACCAAAAGTTTTACACAGAACTCTATTCGTGGTGGTGGTGCGACAGCAACCATTCCTTTTTTTCATTGGGAGATAGAGCAGTTTATCCGTTTGAAGAATAACAAAGGGAATGAAGAGAATCGGGTTCGACGTATGGACCTATCTATTGGTTTTCATCGACTTTTTAGGGAGAGAGTGAGGGAAAATCGTAGTATTACACTTTTCTCAATGGAGGAGTGTCCTGACCTCTATGAGAGTATGTATGGCAAAGACCTAGGTCATTTTACCTCTTTGTATGAACGTTATGAAACACGAGAGGATGTTCGGAGGCGACAAGTGTCTGCACGTGATCTCTATCTGAGTATTCTTCAAGAGCGCTTTGAAACGGGACGTGTCTATATCTTTAATACGGATCATGTAAATACGAACAGTGCATTTGCCTCTCCTATCTATATGAGCAACCTATGTCAGGAGATTACTCTTCCAACCAAGCCAATAGAACATGTAGAAGATGAGGATGGAGAGGTGGCGATGTGTATTCTTAGTAATATTAACTTGGGAAAGATCGATTCGATAGAGGAGCTTGACAATTTAACGATGTTGTTAGTTCGTTTCTTAGATCGTCTGATTGATTACCAAACATACCCTCTTACATCGGCAGAGAGAAGTACTCATTCGCGTCGTAGTTTGGGTATTGGTGTTTCCGATTTGTTCCATTTCTTGGCTCGTCATGGTGTTCATTATCACTCTATCAAGGGGCGTAATATGATTCATCGTTATATGGAACGTTTTCAGTATGGTTTGATAAAAGCATCCGTAGAGATTGCGAAGGAGAGAGGCTGTTGTTCTGCATTTGATCAGACGACCTATGCTCAAGGTATCCTCCCTATAGATAGATATTGTGATGCTGTCGATACGCTTCATGAGATGAATCTGGAGTGTCATTGGGACTCACTAAGACAAGATATCTTAAAGTATGGGATGAGAAATTCGACACTCAGTGCCATTCCTCCTGCAGCATCTAGCTCTATTGTGTCTAACTCTACGGCAGGTGTAGATCCTCCTAGAGTAGCGGCAACAACAAAGTTAAGTAAGCATGGTCCTTTGGTTCAGCTTCTTCCTGATATCGATAAATTGAGTAGTTCGTATGATTTTGCATGGCAGCTCTCAAATCGTGATTATATTCAAATGGTGGCAGTAGTTCAGAAGTTTATAGATCAAAGTATTAGTACCAATCTGTATTATGATTTGTCTCAATGTGAAGGAGAGAGAGTCTCCATGAAACAGTTGGTAGAAGATGAGTTGGCAGCTTATCATTATGGAATAAAGACCTTATATTATTTAAACACTCATGATGGGTCGGGAAAAGAGAGTGAAGAGGAACAGAATAGTTGTGATTCAGGAGCATGTGCTGTATAATGGAAAAAGTGATAGAGATGGAGCAGAGAAAACAGTTGCTGTACGATGACAAAGCGATAGATTTCACTAAGACAAAGATATTCTTTGGTGAGGGGCGAAACATACAGCGTTATGATATTCAAAAATACCCTTTTTATGAGCAGATAACACAACGTATGTTGGGTTATTTCTGGAGACCTGAGGAGGTGTCGTTGATACGTGATCGTAGTGATTTTAATCAATTGTCGCAGCATGAAGAGAGGATATTTACGGAGAATATAAAGTATCAAATATTATTGGATAGTGTACAAGGAAGATCGCCTATATTGACTTTTGGACAGGTGGTGACGATTCCTGAGGTCGAAGAGGCACTGCAGGTATGGAGCTTTTTTGAAAATGTACACTCGATGAGTTACTCTTATATTATAAAGAATCTTTATGATGAACCAGGGGTGGTGTTTGACGATATTATGAAGAGTGATGTGATTCAAACTAGAGCAGAGGATATTACAGATTATTACAATCAATTTTATACTTCTTTGTCTTACTATAGAGTAATAGAGGATTGTACTGATTCTCGTTATGTATCTGATATGCAGTTAAAGAAAGAGCTTTACCTCTCTTTGGTTTCTGTTAATATCTTGGAAGGGATACGATTTTATGTCTCTTTTGCCTGCTCTTTTGCCTTTGCTGAGCAGAAGAAGATGGAGGGAAATGCCAAAATATTGAAATTGATTGCACGTGATGAGAATGAACATCTTGCATTGACCCAACGGTTGATAAGAGATTTAAGAGATAATGAAGAGGAGGGCTTTCAAGATATTATTTCTGATCTTGACAAAGAGGTCGTTCAGATGTATCGCAATGCTATAGATCAGGAAGTGCAATGGGCTGTATATCTTTTTGGGGACAAGGGGGCCATTGGGTTAAATGTGGAAATCTTAACGCAGTATATGCATTATCTTGCTGATCGAAGGTTAAAAGCAATAGGGTTGCAACCGATCTATGGCGTGAAAAAGAATCCTTTAGGATGGATGAAAAATTGGCTTCGTAATGATCATGTAGAGGTTCTTCCTCAAGAGACCGAGATCTCATCTTATGTTGTTGGTGGAATAAATCTAGATTTGCACGATATTGATTATCGTTTTGATTGAGCTCATGGTTTTTATGAGATTGATATATGCTATTGCATTGTATCTTTTTTATCTATGAGATGTTGTAATGACTTATTTGCTACTGTTGTTTGGGGTGTTTTTTGACCGTTAGGGGGTAGTGAGTGCTAGAGAGAGTCTAAAGTATGGAGGTATTTTAGTCGAAGGGAGGGATTATCAATGGTGTTTTGTTTTTCTGTCTCTTATCTCTACCCTCTTTAAGCACACGATCTTTTCTTCTTTTTTGTAGTATTCGTCGTAGTCTGATATGAGAGAGATAGATTTTGACAGAATTTTTTTTATGATGCCATAGAAGAGGTTGTATTGTACTCTAATTGTTGTTCTGTCTTTGTGCCATATCTGGATTTTATTTTACGATCATAAATGTTTTTACGGGTTATAATAAGTTTTTTAATCTCGATGATGATTAAAAAATAGAGACTTCCATGTTTTGTCTTTATATTGTATTACATCCGATTAAATGGGTGATATTGTTTTGTTGTCGGGGTGTAATATTTACCTTTACAATCTATTTTTCCCCTATCCATGAGAGGTGTGGAATATAAAATAATTTGTTTTTTATGAAAGTTATGACCCAGCAAAAAATAGACCTTTCAGATAGTCAATCTCTTAGATTGGCACTGGAACATTTTTACGATTTGACCAAAAATAGATCTTTCGAATTGGGCGGATGTGAAGGGTATTCTTCGTTATTTTTTCAAAGTGACGGAGAGTCATTCACATATGAAGATGTAGAGAATTTAACTCGTATGCGTACCGTGATGAATATGGGGGAGTGTAACTTTAAAAAAGATACTCCTGAATACGATTATATTCGTTTTAGTGAAACATTGGTTTTTGACGCTGCCATGAAAGATCCCTCTCTTCATGCCTTGGTCGTGGATATCGCGAAGGAAATTGTGGCATGGTCGGTTGAGAAAAATGATACAAGTGATTTATGGATTGATGAGTTTCATACATTTGGTCATCACATACTTTTTGTATTGGCACTGAATGACCCCCAATATATATACCTTTTGGCTCAATATGTTATACCTTATTGGGATGATGAGCATGCGATTCATAGTTTTGGACATCTTCTCTATTTTGTGGAGCAATATGGTTATGGTGATCCTCATGTATTGAAAGCTATCGGAAACTGTTATAATAGTTATCAGTTGTCTGTTATGGTGAATCAAGATTTAGAATATTATGGTGAGGACGAGGATGAAGAGAAAGGGACGCTTTTGTGGAATCATTGTCAAGAGAATCCTTCCGATTTTAGTCTGATACTAGATGCATTTCTTGCTCATATCCGTTCTGTACCTCCTCATATTGAAGATATGGGAGAGGCTGTGAAATTGAGTGATTGGTTTATCTTCTCGATATTTAATTTTTTGCCAGGTAGCTCGTTAGGAGAGACTCCTTTTGAAGATCATACATATGAAGCGAAGTTCTGGGAGTTTAATAAAAATGTGGAAGAGATCATGTCCAAAGTGGAAGCGAAAGATCTTTTCTTTCGTAATTCTTTTGATATAGCACGTGATTCTTATGATGAGTATGAGGTGGATGTAGACCAAGAGAATAGAGAGTTTCTTGTAAAAGGGTTTACGAACGGGGAGGAGATTCTTCGCTATGTTGAGACAGGAGAAGGTGTTGAGGTTCTGGATACTATAGAACCAAGCTCTTTGGCTTATATTTGCGAAAAAAATGATCTTGCATTGAAGGCTCGTATTGAATATTTTGGTGGGGAGTTGGATGAGATGATTCACCTTTTCTTTGAGACCTACTATAATGAAGATGCACATGTGGAAGGAATGCAGGTGAGAATTAATGGAGCCGATACATCGGGAGTATCCTCTTGTTTGCGTCTGATGGATGTTCTTTTTGCACTTCAAGGAAAGAAGCCTTTTGATGAGTTTGTTGCACAGAAAGTGTGTGATGAATATCGAATGTTATCTCAAGAGCATTTTGATGAGCGTTATACCAGTGCTGATGATTATGATAGTTTTCTTCAGACGTTGGCAATCAGTATGTATCCCCAACTGGATGATGCGATGCCAACGGAGAGTTTAGAGCGTATCTATCGATTTTATCAGCAATGTAAAGAGCCATGGGAGAAGGTCTTGAAAGATGTTCGCTCAGTGAAAAGAGTGGATTTTGACAATGAAATGTTGCGATATGCACATGAACTAGAGTCGAGTAATGATGTTCGTCCTAGTGAACTTCTTTCGACTGCGTATATCTGTTACAAAGAGGGGGGATTGATGCCTTCTGAGCGGTTACGCCCTTTAATGGACTTTTTTAATGAAAGCTTCTGGACGGTTTTTGATCGTATCATGAAGGAGGACGGTTTTTTCTCTTATGAGGAGGACAAGACTGAAGAAAAAAGATTGTTGGCGTTGGTAAGAAGCTATTGTGAAGGACCAAAACTTCCTGCTCCTCCGCCCAAAGACATCTTGGTAAAACTCATGAAGGGTGGGGTAGATTGCCTTACTTCTGAGGAGAAAGAACGTTTTGAAGCTGCGAAAAAAGAGGCGATGTCTGCATCAAAGTCTATCCCTGTGGAGGAGGTTATTGAACTGTTTCATCAAATCGGATCGCAGGAAAAAAATAATTCGCAATTGAGACATTTGTATGTCTTAGAAGAGGATTCTTTTAGTTTGATGTTGGCAGCTACTCTCTACAGTTATGATGCTTTTCCTCGAACTATGAGCAATGTATTCCTTCGTTTTTTTATGTTGTTTATTGAGATGGCACCCGTAAAGTGTATTCATGAGGTGTTTAAGTCATTTGTGCCTACCAATCATTTTCATCGCCACTATACACTTCATGATGTGGTGGAATTTATAGACAAACTACAGAAGGTGCGAGTGGCTCAAAAATATATTATTGCATGGGAGATTACAGAGAATATCTATGTGCTTGATATAGATTCAAACCAAAGAGAATGGCGTTACGATCACTTCATGGCGATGGTCTCTGACTATGCCTTCTCTGATAGTCTAGAAGAGACTAGTAGTTTTGGTATGGATAGAGAGAAGCGACGTAAACAGGCTATTGTGGAGGCTGTAGATTATCTAGACTATGATACAAAGAAGAGATTTCTAGAAGCAGTGCATCAAATCAAACCTATCCCTGAATTTGATGCTTTACAGAAAAAAGAGATGGCGGATGCACTTGATGATTTTACGAGTCGAATAATCCATGAAGAGAAGCCAAAGTGGGCTAGGAGTGAGGCGGAGAATATCGCTGTTGAGACTGCACACCGAGGCTATCTGAAGTTGATCTCTGACTATCTCTTTTTGGATGGGGATTTTGGACCCGTGGAGAGAGAGGTAATGCCCAAAATACTAGATTATATTCCCTCTTCTTTGGACGATGTAATTTGGAAAGAGTCAGAAGAGGTTCGTCATCGTGCTCTTTATATGTTTGTTCGTATGGGGTACATAAATCGTGTGGATGACTACTATCGTAATTGGTGTCGTGCATGTGAGAATGAAGAGATGATAGAACCTTTTTGTGACCTATTGATTTCTCTTGGTTTTGAGCGTGCTTATGTGGTGAGATTTTTGACTCACTATCATTTGAAGGCAACAAAAAAAGGATCCCCAGATAATATATATGGTGAGATTTTAGAGGAGCTTTATCTGAGCATAGACTTTGTAGAAGACATGAAACTTTTGTCTCCAACTGAGATCTCTTTATTGTTGCTTCAGATGAAAGAAAGTCTGGAGTTAACACCTCATATCCTTAGATTGACAGCTAGAGAAAACCAAAAGATACAGTGGGATGCTGCAGATATTTTGTCGTATCGCTTTTCTCAAAGATATTCGACCTATATGGCTCATTTTGATGAGAAACTGTCTTCTTTAGATCTTATGAAGCGCATTTGTAACATGGCAGAGACAAGCAAATTAAAAGATGTTTTTGCGAAGAAGATTGCATCGTATGAATCGTAGTATCGTCGAAGTGTGAAATATCCATAGATTATAAACATATGGAGTCGTAAAAGGCAGCAATAGGAGTTCTATCCATTGCTGCTTTTTTATTTCTAATTGTCTGGTAATAAGGGTAGTGGTGCTCGGTGTTATAGCTGTGTTGATTCGTAATGTTTTGATTTGTAGTGTGTTGTTGTCTGTGTTGTATTGTTGTTATTTGTGTGTTATTGTGATTCTATAGGTGCGTATTATTTTGTTGGTAAAAAGAAGTGTCTGAACGATAAGGGTATGTGTCTTGTTTCAATTCGGATCGTTACTATCTTGTTACTAATTGGGAATATCGTGTAGGTTGGGGGAGATGCTGTTTTATACATTTGTAATGTTTAGGGTTGGAGATGATCCGATGCGATACTATTTATTTCAAATCTTTTTTAATATAATGTAGATATGCTTAAATGTAAACTACTCCTAGGTGCTGCTTCTCTTTTAAGTGGTTCGATGGGTATTGCTGCAGAGAAGATCGCCGAGAAGACAAACTTTGTTGTGATTATGTGTGATGACGTAAGTTTTGATATGTTTGGATGTTATGGAAACCAAAATACGAAGACACCAAATATTGATAGATTGGCCAATCAAGGAGTGGTATTTGGGACAGCTTGGAACTCCGCGATCTGTAGTCCTGCAAGAGCTGAAATTATGAGTGGATGTTATGCTACTACAACAGGTTCGTATTATAATGAACTTGCAATACCAGAAGGTAAAGGAAAGAGAGGTCAGAATAAGAAGATTTTCAATTATCATACAACATTTAGTAAAATATTAAACGACCAAGGTTACCAAACTGCAGTTGCGGGAAAATGGCATATTGGAGGAGCCGAGCATCAAGATGATGAAGTGGTTGGTTTTGATACCTACTGTATGTGGGAAGGCGTGGAGACTTATGAAAAGATCACTGGTAAAAAGTGGGGTGGAGGTGTTGAAATTCCTGCAAAGTCTAAATCTGGTGCTGGAGTTAAAAGTACTCGTTATTGGCACCCATGTATTATCCAAGATCATAAAGAGGTGAAGACAACCAAGAATGATTTTGGTCCAGATATATTTTGTGAGTTTATTTGTGACTTTATCGAGAGTGCGTCAAAAGAAGAGAACCCTTTTCTTGCGTATTACCCAATGACACTACCTCATGGGCCATATATTGAGACTCCATTAACCACTGATTGTGGATCCAATAATCCTAAAAAAGATTCTAGACTTTCGAATAATAAGCGTTTTGAGTTAATGATTAATTATGTAGATATTCTAGTAGGTCGAGTCATGACGACTTTGGAACGTAGTGGGGCGTTAGAAAACACGGTGATTGTTTTTACTGCTGATAATGGAACCGCAGTTACTGCAAAATCACGCGGAGTAGAGCGTGCTGCCCATGTACCATTTATTGTTGCAGGAAAAGGGGTGAAACAGCGTGGTATGACAAGGGAAATTTGTGATGCAACAGATGTTCTTCCTACTTTAGTTGGACTTTCTAGTATAGGATATCCTGAAGGATTTGCTTGTGATGGAGTAGATATGACTCCTTTCCTAACAGGAGCCAAGGATACTCATAAACCCGTGATTCAAGCTTATTCGGCTTCTACTCAGATGTTGCGAACAAAGGATCATATGCTAGAAGTCGTAGATCCAATTTTGGGTGTTCCTAATGGACGTTTTTATTACTGTGGAGATAGTAATGATGGAAAGGGGTATCTCCGAGCAGAGAATCGTGAATCATCTCAAGAGACTTTGAAAATGTTCAAGAAGCTGTTGTCGACCGAATATGTTGGTTTAACTAAAGATCACCCATACTGGAAGACGAAAAGAGGACTTCGTTTTATGACGAAGTATACGAAACCGAAAGTTGCATTAAAACATCTTCATAACCATAGGGACTATCAGGTGTATGACGAAAAGCTTGTTTATGATGAGTCCACTAAGTGGACGCCTGCGTCGTCCATTAAGTAATAAGAATAAATTTCAAAAAGTAAGCAAGGTTATAAATAAAATATTATGTTTTTTAAGATACAAAAATCATTGGTTAAGCTGATATGTTGCAGTTTGATCGCTACCTCCTTCGTTGGATGTGACCAAAAGAAGAGTGAAGTGGTAACTTCTGTAAAGACTGATAGACAGTCTATTCAGAGCTGGCAAAATATGAAATTTGGAATGTTTATCCATTGGGGCATATACTCTGTTCCTGCGGGGGTTTGGAAAGGCAAAAAGATAGAAAAGTTGGGTGAACAGATTCAGCGTCATGCTCACATTCCAAATGATGAATATGCCGATATTGCAAAGCAATTTAATCCAGTTCAGTTTGACTCGGATGCCATGGTAAAGATGGCTAAAGATGCCGGGATGAAGTATGTGGTGTTGACAGCCAAACATCATGATGGGTTCTGTATGTTTGATAGTAAACTTACCGATTTCGATATCATGGATGCATCCCCATATAAAAAGGATATTTTGAAGCAATTGGCTAACTCTTGTAAGAAATATGGAATAAAACTAGGGGTATACTATTCGACACCTGACTGGCATTTTAATGGTCCGAACCCAGAGGTAAACCCAATTGATGGTAAAATCTCAGTATTTAGTAAGGTGTCTAAAGAGAATGCGGATTATCAAGTTGCTCAATTGAAAGAGATCTTGTCGAATTATGGCGATATCTGTGAACTATTTTTTGATATGGGAGAGCCTACAAGAGCACAGAGTGAAAGGTTTGCAAATACGGTTCATTCGCTTCAGCCTAACTGTATGATTAATGGTCGTGTGATGAACAATCAAGGTGATTTTATTACCATGCCAGACAATCATGTTCCTGATGTTCCTGTGGATACCATGGCATGGGAGACTCCTGGTACTTTCTATCATACTTGGGGCTATAAGTCGTGGGTGAAAGGAGACCCTGTTCCTGCTCAGGTGAAACAGCAAGTAAGAAAATTGGTTCAAGTAGCCGCTCGTGGTGGTAACTTCTTGTTGAATATAGGACCTAAGCCTGATGGTACTGTTCTTCCTTATGAGCAAAAAGTTTTGGCTGGAATAGGATTGTGGATGAAGAATCATAATCAAGGTATTTGGGGTGTGAATAACAATCCCTTTAAGAAGTTGCCTTGGGGAGAATGTACTGTGAAAGGTAATGAACTGTTCTTCTATGTATATGATTGGCCAGAAAACAATCAACTGCGTATTCCAGGATTGGTGTCTAATGTTGTTTCTGTTAAAAGTATGGAAGATATGAGCAAGAGCCTCTCTTTTCGAAAAGATGGACATGATGTGATTGTTGATCTTTCAAATATTGAACCAAATGCATATTTAAGTGGTTTGAAAGTCTCTTTAAGTGATGCTTTGGATATTGTTGATCCAATGATTATGCCTCAAAGAGATCACTCTATTGTTATTCATGGAGAGGACGCAATCTGTTATGGTAAGTATGGAAAAGAGAGCTATCGCTCAATCCTAAAGGATTTCTCAAGAAGTTGGGATGTGAATGTGACACAGGTAGGTTCTTACCGAGTAGAGTTAACTTATCGAATGAAATTTGATCAAAAGAAGTTTAAATTTATAATTGGAAATGATCCTTATCTTTTTACACTTTTTGGAAGTGGAAAGTGGCATGCTAAGTTGGACATGATTGATGGCAATGAAACCGCACATAATAAGACAAAGAAGAAAAAGAGTCTTAAGGGATATAAAACCAAATCGATCGGTGTTGTGTCGTTTAAAAAGATTGGTCGAAATACTTTGCAGATTTCACAGGGAGAAGACTTTCCTTTTGTGACTACTATAAAGGAGTTCAAGAAGCAAAACCCTAAGTATAAAACGATGAATATTGATATTAAAACCATCAAATTGATTCCGGTAGAATCATAGATTTTTCTCTGTATCTATATTGTATATGTTTGGTAAGAGAGGCTTCGGGTATAAACCGAGCCTCTTTTTTCTTTTTTATGGTTGATTCTTTTTATCCTTACCGTTAAATCATTCTTTTTTGCAAGAGATATCAGAGGGGGAATATGATAGGATATATCATTTTATTGCCCTATTTTTGTTCTATTATGTTGCAGTTTTATGTAGACCAAATTGTCTAATATATAATCTCGTTTTTAATATCCCCCCTTAATGATACAGTCTTCTACACTTTCACTATACTTTCTTGCTTTTTATATTCTTATTATTATATGGGTTGGGATTAAGAATAGAAATAGTGATGATAGTGAATCTTACTTTTTAGCTTCAAGACAGTTGCCTTCGTGGTCGTTGGCTATCACTTTTATTGCCTCTTGGTGGGGAGGCGGTTCGGCGATCGATTTAGTAGATCATGCTCATGGAAATGGGATAAATTCGTTTTGGATATATGGGGTTCCTGTATTGATATCTACTTTTTTGTTATTCTTGTTTTCTAAGGCTATACGTCAAATAGGAACGATCTCGCAACCACAGCTGATAGAGAAAAGGTATAATCGTTCAGTTTCTTTGCTTTTAACGATTTTTATTATTGTTTTTATGGTGATAACAGCTGCTGTGCAAGTTATTGTTATTGGTCGTTTTTTTCATTCATTCTTTGGCGTCTCTTATGAGGTAGGTGCTACTGTGGGTACTCTAGTGGTTGTTTGCTACTCATTTTTTGGAGGTTTTAAGGGAGTGGTTCTCACGGATTTAATTCAATTTGTGTTTTTTTTGATAACAGCAGTAGTGCTATTCTATATTTCTTATGAGCGCTCTGGTGGATATGATGAGGTGGTCGCTTATGCAGAAAGTCATGGGAAAGAGGGATATTGTGACTTCTTCTATGGTGTTTCTGACCAACTTGCCTATGTGATCACTTTTGGTGCTTCTTGGATGATACAGGCTAATGTATGGCAAAGGGTGTCGGCAGCAAAGGATGGACGTAGTGCAAAGAGAATGATGCTGATTAGTTTTTTTGTATTTATTCCTCTCTATCTTATGGTGACATTTACAGGAATGTTCTCCTCTGTTTTTTATCAAAATGTTCCTAAAGGAGGTATTGTTCCTGATATGGTGTTAAATATGGAAAATCCGTTTTTTAGTGCGATTCTGTTTGTTGGATTATGTTCTGCAATTATGTCGACAATGGACTCTTTAGTGAATACAGGAGCTATGTCTTTAACCTTGGATATCTATGGAAACTATGTTTCCCCTAATGCATCACCTCGTCGTTTGGTCTGGGTTGGGCGTCTTTCTACGCTTATTGTAGCAATTGTTTCTCTATTTATAGCCTTGCGTGTACAGTCAGTATTAACCATCTCATGGATTGGATCTGATTTTTTAACAACAGGAGCATTCGTACCTGTGGTACTTGGCTTTGTGTGGTCTAAAGGGAGCAGTAGGGCTGCTTGGTTGTCCATGGTGTTTGGATTGCTTTTTTCTAGTTATAACTTGTTGGTTGCGATGGGATTTCCTCTTCCAGTTTGTTGGGAGGTTGCCTCTGTAAAACAGGCTCTCATAGGGATAGGTTTTTCTTTGTTGATTTATGGGCTTGGAAGCTTTCTTTGGCCTGATAAAAATAACAAAGGAGAAGCCTTTATTTCAATGATACGAGATTAGATTTGAAATGTTTTTATGATGACTAAAAGGCTTGTCCTTTATTCGTCTGTTATACGTACTTCTAACGTTATTTTTTTTTGTTTTTTAATAATAGTATACAATAAAAGTGAAAAGAATAGGTTCTAATTAATGTTGGTAATTTTATTTCTCCCGAATATTATTATGAGTGTTTTGATCTCTCTTAATATTGGTTGCTATTCCCCCAACTGAACCGATTATTTGTGTGCTATGTCTATTTTGATTATTCATTTTTTTGCAGTTATTTTTTCTGCTCTAGTAACGTATTTGTGTATTCCCACCTTAATACATGTTTCAAAAGTGAAACGTCTTTTTGATGAACCTAATGGTCGATCAGCTAGTCGGGTTGTTGTCCCAACATTGGGTGGACTTGCTGTTTATTTAGGAATGATTGGAGCCACAACAACGATTGTCTCATGGGTGTCTTTACCTAATATGTCTTTGATTTTAGGTTGTATGACTATCATCCTGTTTTTAGGATTAAAAGATGATATCTTGGTTCTCTCTCCTAGTAAAAAGATAATGGTACAACTCTTCGTTGCAACGTTATTGGTAGTAGGTGGAGGATTTAGATTAACTTCTTTTCATTGCTTTTTAGGTGTAGAAGGATTACCTTTCATTGCTAGTTTTATTATCTCTACTTTTGCTTGTATCGTCATCATTAATGCATTTAATATTATTGATGGTATTGATGGTTTGGCATCAGGGCTCTCTATTTGTATTCTTACTGTTTTGGGGATTTGGTTTGCAATCAATGGGGTCTATGAATTTTCGATTTACTGTTTTACTATGGCAGGAGGGCTTTCTAGTTTTTTCTATTTTAATATACAGAGTGGAAAGAATAAGATTTTTATGGGAGATACTGGTTCTATGTTGATAGGAGTTTTTATGTTTATCTTAATCATTGAATTCAATACACTAAATAATATGCCAGATTCTATCCCATATCCTGTGGATTCTTCTCCTATTGTCTCCTTTGGGATATTAAGTTATCCTTTGTATGACGTGATTCGTGTTTTTGTTATTCGAACGATTCAACATAAGTCTCCATTAAAACCAGATAAGAATCATATTCATCATAGACTTTTGGCTTTAGGATTTTCACATATAAAGTCTACAACAATCATTTTGGCTTTTAATGTTTTTCTTATAGGTTCGGTATTTCTTCTTCAATCGATAGGGAATGAGTGGCTGATGCTTTATATCTTTACCATTTTGGGTGTAGCAAGTACTATCCCTTCATTTATAATTCATCATAAGGGATTGATCTTAAAAGATGACCCATACCAACAGGTGATGATTCCACGTCTCTTTTCAAAAGAGGATAAGTTATTCTTTACTGATCGTCATGCAGTAATGAAACCAAAGAGATCTATCAAACAAGAGGTGCAATCGTCCGATATATCGTAGGAAACTGATGGATTGATAAAAGTGTTGTATTATGCTATTACTTAGATAATGGCAATCAAAGTATACAGTGAGATAGATTGGTTCTGTTCGTATGAATGGAAAAGGAAATGGTTGTCTGAATGATTTTTATGATATTTTTTTGTAATTTTCGTGAGGAATCTTCTTTGGGATAGACAATGTTTAGAAAAAGATGATTCTACTGAAATAAAGTTCACATTATTAAATCATTAAGTAAGACAATTATGAAATTTACACTACTACTGTTTTTGTGTTTTTTTACGGTCTTTGGTTTTGCTAGAACGAAACCTGACATTACACCTACCCCGCATTCGATGCAGGAGGTGTCGAGTAACAAAGATCTATCTTTTGATTATTCTCAATCTTATAAAATAAAGATCTACAGTAAGATTGCATCTGACCATACTTCTACGATTCATTTTTTACTCCCAAATAGTGATGCGCGTTCATCGCAAGTGGTAAAGATTGGATATACCTCATCAAGATCATTGCGTAAATATTCAAAGGATGTTCCGATGAAATCGGGAGCTTATCGCCTAGCTATCTTAGAGAAAGAGATTGTGCTTGTTGCATACGATGATAGAGGCTTGCATTATGGTCTTCAGACTCTAAAGCAGATGATCGATCAAAAGCAAAGTATGTGGGATATCGTGGATTATCCAGATGTTGCCTATAGAGGTGTCGTAGAAGGTTTTTATGGGACACCATGGAGTTTTGCTGATCGTAAAAGACAGTTAGAATTTTATGGTAAGTATCGATTGAATACCTATATCTATGGACCCAAAGATGACCCATTCCATAGTTCCCCTCATTGGAGAGATCCTTATCCGAAAGTGGAGGCTGAGGGGATTGCCAAATTGGCTGCGGTAGCTAAAAAGAATCGTGTTGACTTTGTATGGGCAATACACCCAGGGAAAGATATTAAGTGGAACGACCAAGACCAACAAAAATTGGTTGATAAGCTAGAGAGTATGTACCAATTGGGTGTTCGTGGTTTTGCTGTTTTCTTTGATGATATCTCTGGTATCGGAACCGATCCAAATAAGCAAGCAGGATTGTTGAATCATATTATGGATGATTTTTATAAGAGACATCATGATTTGACTCCTCTTATTATGTGTCCAACAGAATATACCAAACAGTGGGCTAATCCTAGTGAGAAAGGCTATTTGAGTGTTTTGGGTGATGAGATGAACTCAAAAGTAGAGGTCATGTGGACCGGTGATGCTGTAGTTGGTCATATTACTAAAAAAAGTTTAGATTGGGTAAACTCACGTATTAATAGAAAAGCTTATGTGTGGTGGAACTTTCCTGTGAGCGATTATTGTGTTCATAACCTATTATTGGGTCCTTGTATTGGACTAACATCTCAAGGGAAAGATGATATGAGCGGTTTTGTTTCTAATCCTATGGAGTATGCTGCAGCTTCAGAGATCTCTCTTTATAGTGTCGCAAATTATTCGTGGAATGTCGAGGCATTTAATCCTCTTAAATCATGGTCAAAGTCTATTGAGACATTGATGCCTGAAGTCGCTTCAGACTATAAGTTTTTTGCAACTTATAATCAAGATGCAAACTCTTCTTGGGGATGGCGTACTGGAAAAGAGGCTTTACAGTTTGAATCGTTTGTTGCGATGCATGATGTTGCGGGATTAAGAGATGAGTTTCAAAAGATGGTTATTTCTTCGAACAATATTCAACAACGTCTTAATGATCCTGTCCTTTTAGATGAGATTAATCCATGGTTGTCTCAGTTCAAGTTATTAGGAGAGTGGGGATTGACTCTTTTAGATGAGAATGAATCATTATCTGATGATGATTTAGAGGGAGCTTGGAGTCTTATTTTGGCTTCTCATAAGATCTCTGATCAAGTAAAGAAGATTGGTCAAGTAGAGAATTATGGTCGTGGAGTAGAAGTTGGAGGAACTACTTTGATGCCTCATCTGAAAAACAAAAGTTTAGGTCTTGAGACCAAATTTTTAGGACAACTTACTGGTCAAGAGATTCAAAAGCCCGAGTTGATAGGTTACCAAGAATTAAGAGATGGAGCCGATCGTGCTTTTGATGAAGACATCAATACCGCATATGTATTTCGAAAAGTGATGAAACCTGGAGATTATATTGGGGTAGATTTGAAGAAGGTGACTCCTATTCGTTCTATCGATATCTATCAGACTAGTTCAAGAGATCATATTAAATCAGGTGTTTTAGAGTACTCATTAGATGGAAAGTCTTGGGCCTCTCTTTCAGATAAGACTTTTACACAACCTGTTGTTCAGTTTACTGCTGAAGGGGCTGCTCCTAAAGCACGTTTCGTTCGTTATGTAAATACAGAGGACTCTAAAAAACAAAAAGGACATTGGGTAAAACTACACGATATCTTTGTAAATAAGAGTGAGCCTTATGTAACGATGATATTCTCAAGTAAATCGTTCCGTAACATGCCTTTTGCTTTCAATGGCGAATCATTGAAGTTTAATAAGAAACTGGAAGTTACAGATATGTTACCAGGTAATAAGATTGTAATTCCATTCTTGAGACCAGAGAAGATTAAGAACTTGAAAATCAACTTAGGAGATCAGTATAAGAACCTGAAATGTGTCTATTTTGATGATAAAGGCAATCAGTTGACTTTGGCAGAAGGGGATATTAATGGAACTTATACGATGGAAAGACCTGTCAAAAGAGTTGTTATCTCGAATCCAAATGAGAAGAGTCAAGCGATTCGATTGTTGTCACTTCAATTTGATTTCGATCAAGTAATAGATTTGGGACAGCGTTTTGTAGATCAGGATTTTAATACAAGTTGTCCACTTGAAGCTGGGAAATCTTTAGATGTCTCTACTTCTGTTGAGGCTGGAAGTATTTTACTTTTTGATCAAAATATGGAGGATGTAACTTTGGAGATTGCACTCAAAAATGGCAATACCTTCAAACAGATTGTAAGTACTCCATTTTATAAAGTGCCAGACTTTAAGAATATTGAGAAGTGCACTATTACTAATGGTTCGAATAGAACATTTGAATTGATTGAAATTGTAAAGTGATAGGCTTTGATTATTATCTAAATAGATATTATTGATTCTGATTTAGATTAGAATGAATTGAGGACTTCGTTAGAGGTCCTCTTTTTGTGTGTCTACTGAAGGGGATTATATCTCAATAAATGTATGCTCTTTAATAAAAGACTTGTGTCTTCTAAAAACAACAAGAGGAACCATGTAGATGTAAGCTCCTCTTATCCCATATTAATATGTGTGTTTTTAGAAGTCCATCCCACTTTTGTAGTAGGTGCTGTCTGATATGTCGTATAAGTTTCCAGAGAATCTTACTCTTTGACCTCTAGTAATAGCATTCACTGTGGCATCTGCATAGTTTCCATCTTTCGTTAAGTTCACTTGAATATCCACTGTTAACGCATTTCCAATAACCGACATATTAAGGGTGATATTACCATGTTTGTCTTTGGTTATCTCTTTCTTCGTAGGTCTTCCTTTAAGGGTGATTCCTCCGATACCATTTGGACCAATCATTACATTCTGAAATGCTAACTGTACATATACCTCTTCTCCTTTGGTCATTACAAAGTTTGTATTTGATGTAACTTGCATGGATCGACCTCTTTTATCGTATACTGTATTTGCTTCAAGAACCCATCTATTGTTCTCTAATGCATTTGCTGCTTTCTCAAAAGCGAGTTTTTCAGCCTCCTCTTTTTGCTTCTTTTTAATCGCTCTCTTCTCTTTTCTAGTTAGCTCTTTTGGGGTTCCTTCATTATTTTGAGGCTCTTGTGCAGAGGCGATTTGTCCACTGAAAACAAAAAGCACAAAAAGTGATAGTATTGTTATTTTTTTTATTGCTTTCATATTATTTCTTTTTTAAATATATAGGTGTAATTATGAAACACGAGTAATCAATAAAAGGTTTATTGAGTCGTCTTTTTTATGATATTATTCAAAGATTATGCCATAAAAAAAAGTCGTCTTTTTTTTAGTTTCCTTTAACAAAATAGATTGCATGATTGTTGAATGATCATAAGTGGTTGATACTCTGCTGTGAGTGTATACATAATAGTTTTAACAGTTGTCTCTTTTGTGTTGTAGTATAGGATCAAAAAAACCACAATCTAATGTTCAATCTAAATCTTCAATTTATGAAAAAGATTTTTATCGTGTCGTTCCTTTACATGATGATGTTTTGTTTTGCATCTTATGCTCAAACAAGAGTTGTCAAGGGAGTTGTGACAGATGCTAAAACTGGAGAGACTATTCCAGGTGTATCTGTAATGGTTCCTAACACAACAGTAGGGGCAGTGACTAATTTTGATGGGCTTTATAACCTAAAGGTGCCTGCAGGTGCTAAAATGCTTCGCTTTAGTTATGTAGGAATGCAAGATACAATGATTCAGATAAGTGGAACTACTATCAATGTAAAGATGAAGTCTGCTACCATTGCTGTAAAAGAGGTCGTGGTCACAGCATTGGGAATCTCAAGGGACAAAAAGGCTTTAGGGTATTCCGTACAGAATGTAAGTGGAGAGGATCTCAATAAGACAAAACAGGATAATGTTGTTTCTGCACTTTCAGGTAAAGTTTCTGGTGTACAGGTTTCTGGAGCTTCGGGTTCTATGGGTGGATCTAGCCGTATTCTTATTCGTGGTGCAAGTTCTATTACAGGAAATAACCAGCCTCTATTTGTGGTTGATGGGATCCCTATTGATAATTCCAATTTTAACTCTTCGAATACTTCAAGAGGGGGTGGAGGATACGATTTTGGTAGTATGGCTCAGGACATTAATCCTGATGATGTTGAAAAGATGACCGTATTAAAGGGGCCTTCTGCTGCTGCTTTGTATGGATCAAGAGCTGCCAATGGTGTCATCATGATTACCACCAAGAAAGGTTCGAAAAAGACGAATGATAAGTCATTTGGTGTAACAGTAAATATGGGAATTGCATTTGAGACTGTCAATCGTTTGCCTCGTTATCAAAATGAATATGGCGGTGGTTTATCTGGTAATTTTGATCAAGTTGCTTTTGATGGAAAAACGTATCAAGCAGTAGAGTATGATCAAGACCAAAGTTGGGGTCCAAAGTACGATCCAAATCGAATGGTGCTTCATTGGGATGCATTTGATTCTCATGATCAAGCAAATTATTTGACTCCAAGACCATGGGTTGCTTCACCTCATGACGTAAGAGACTTCTTTGAAACAGGGATTACATATAATAACTCCCTTAGTTTTTCAGGTGCTGATGAGAAAGGGTCGTTTAGAATGTCTATTACTGGAGTGAATACAGATGGTTATATGCCATATTCTACGTTAGATAAATATACTGTTAGTTTTAATGGCTCAAGATATTTGAATGAAAAGTTCCAAATTCAAGCAGGGATATCCTATGTGAATACGAAAGCCAAAGGACGTCCAGATACCGGGTATGGTGACAATAATGTGATGGTTAAATTTACCCAGTGGGGACAACGCCAATTAGACATGCATCGTCTTCGAAATTATATTAACCCAGATGGTTCGCAAAGAGCATGGAATAGGACTTCAGCTTATAATGCTACTCCAGCATATTCAGATAACCAATATTGGACACGTTATGAGAACTATTCGCAAGATGAGCGTACAAGATATATTGGGAATGTTGGCTTGACTTATGATATTAAGAAGTATCTAAAAGCGAGTTTGAAAGCTTATCACGACTCCTATACTTTCCGTATTGATGAACGAACTGCATATGGATCGCAAGCGACGTCAGCATATTCTGAGGTTGTAAGGCAGTCTGTGGAAAATAACTTCGAAATGATGGTGAACTTCAATAAGCAGTTGACTGATGATATTAGTTTGACTGCATTGGCTGGAGCAAACCTTCGTACTAATGAGTATTATTCAAATTCTACTGCCACTTCCGGTGGTCTAGTCCTTCCTGGATTGTATACAACGACCAACTCTAAAGACCCTGTGACCGCTTCCGATTATGAGGAGGAGAAGATGGTGGTCAGTGCCTATGGTAGCTTTAGTGTTGGATATTTGAATACATATTATCTAGATGCTACTTTCCGTAACGATTGGTCTTCCACTTTGCCTAAAGCAAATAGATCTTTCTTCTATCCATCTTTCACTGCAAGTGCGATATTAAGTTCTATGGAGTTTATGAGAGAGTACGAGTGGATCAACTTTATGAAGATACGTGCTGGTTGGGCTATGGTTGGTAATGATACGGATCCGTATTCTTTAAAAGAGACCTATACCAACTATCAACCAAATTTTGGTGGAGTTCCTCGTTATAGTACTCCCAATACACTACCGAATGCAGATCTTAAACCCGAGACTACCTATTCATGGGAAATTGGTACTGAGATGAAGTTCTTAAAGAATCGTTTGGGTATTGACTTCACGTACTATTCTAATAGGACGAAAGATTTGATTACCCAGATTGCCGTCTCTGGTTCAACAGGATATCTGTATCAAACATTAAATGCAGGCGAGATGACTAATAAAGGGGTCGAATTGATGATTTCAGGTACTCCTATTCTTACCGATGACTTTTCTTGGGATATCTCATTGAATTTTGCAAAGAATACCAATGAATTGGTCTCTTTACAAGACGGTATTGATAATTACCAGATGGCCATTGCTCCATTTAAGGTGACAGTGAATGCGTTTGTTGGAGAATCTTATGGTGCTATTATGGGTACAAATTTCGTATATGACGATCAAGGAGATGTGATGGTAACAAAAGATGGTCGTTATCTAACCACTCAATCTCAGGAAGTGTTGGGTACTACATTGCCAGACTTTAATATGGGAATTACGAATAACTTCACCTATAAAAACTTCACCTTGACTGCATTGATTGATATTCAAAATGGAGGTAGTTACTATTCTACTTCTAATTTGTGGGGTACCTACTCCGGAATGTTAGAGGGGTCTGTTTACCAAAATGGAACGGATATTCGTGAAAATGGCATCTTATTAAATGGTGTTTATGGAAAGTTTGATTCCAATGGACAGGTCGTTTATATCGATGGAAGTGGAAACAACTCTTCTACGGCAGTGAAAAATGAGACGAAAATATCAGGAAATCGATATGCCGCCGATTTTTATAGTGGACCAGATGCACAAAATATATTTGATGCCTCTTATGTGAAATTACGTGAGGTGACCTTAGGGTATACTTTCCCAAGTAAAATGACTGGTGTAATAAAGAATTTACATGTTGGTGTCTTTGGACGTAATCTAGTCACTTGGGGATTAAATAATCGTGATTTTGATCCTGAATCGAGTGTAACCTCTTCAGGAAATGTTCAAGGTATCGAGGGTGGTGCTTTGCCTTCAACCGCTACTTATGGTTTGAATATTAAGTTTGGATTTTAATTGATTACGTCAAAACAATCCGATTGTAAATTAAAATTTTGAGTAATTATGAAAAATATTAGATATATAACTATTGTGGTATTATTTCTACTCATGGGATGTGCGAATGATCTTACGGAGAGAAATGATAACCCAAATGAGCCTACTTCTGTACCAACTCCAACTTTGTTGATTAATGCGCAGTATAGGTTGGTGGATGATATTCGAGATGAGTGGTTTTCTGGTCGTATGGCACTGTTGTGGTCCGAGTATTGGACTCAGTCAAACTATACTGACGAGGATAGATACCTTTATCGTGAAAACTCCAATGCTAGTGCATGGAAGTTGATCTATACAGACTTGAATGATCTTAAAACGATCATTGATTTGAATGTTTCAGAAGATAGCAAAGGAACCATGTCTGGTTATGGTAAAAATGAAAACCAAATTGCTGTCGCACGTATTTTGAAATCATGGACTTTTCTTCTTCTTACAGAGACTTACGGTCCAATTCCTTATGAGTCGTATGGTAACGATGACCCAACATTCCAAGCTTTGAAGTTAAAGTCTGGGATTATCAATCCAGTGTATGCCGATCAAAAAGCAATATACTATGATATTCTAAATGAATTGAAAGAGGCTTCTAAAATGATTGATGAATCGGCAATTGCTTTTACGCAAGGAGATAATATCTTTCATGGTAATGCTGGGAAATGGAAACGATTGGCGAACTCTCTTGTTTTGAGAGCAGCAATGCGTATTCGTGGTGTAGATCCTGAGATTGCAAATAAAGCGTTTCAAGATGCAGTCACTCGAGGTGTCATGCAGAGTGTCGATGATGATGCTCTATTTAAAGGGGAGAATAATGCTTCCAATGCAGCTCCTTTCTATAAGTCGTTTGCTGTTAGTAATAGAACAGATTTTACTATGGCAAAACCATTTATTGATCTATTGAAGGGTAGTGTTGGTCCATTTAATATTGTAGATCCTCGACTCTACTTTTATGCTGCTCCTATTGGTGCTACTGCTATTAATAATACAGGAGGAAAGGCGATATCTCAAGGAGACTATTTACCAGTCGCTTCCGATGAATTAGGTTCTGGAATATACATTCCTGAAAATTATGAAGGTATGCCTTATGGTTTGGATAGCAAATCGACAGGAAGTATTGGCTATAATAATGTTTCTCTACCGAATGCTCCAATGCAAGCTACTTTTGGTAATCCATTCATGGATTATGCCGAGGTTTGCTTCTTACTGTCTGAATTTAATGATTGGGATCAAACTTATTACGAAAAGGGGGTACGTGCTTCTATGGTTCGTTGGGGTGTGCAAGAGAAAGATATAAAGGATTATATTGACCAATTGCCTCCAGCGTCACAAGAGACAGTATTAACTCAGAAGTATATTGCACTCTATATGCAACCATACAATGCATGGGCTGAATATCGTCGTACTGGATTCCCTAAAACATTAATTAAGCCAGGAGAGGTAACCTTTGTCGATGCAGAAGGAGTTATTGATGAGAACCAAAAAGGGAAAGAATATTATTTCATCTCTTTGGTTAATGATGTACAAGATGATCTTCCTCGAAGAGTTAAGTTTTCCAACGAAGAGCCTCTGTTAAACCCTCAAGGTTATCAGTCGGGTGTCGAAGGGTTGTCCTCTTCAGTGACAGCAAAGTTGGTTGCAAAATCATTTCCTATTCAACGACCTGTGTTAAGTCCCCATACTTATCAAACGAATCCTACAACATCTAGTAGTGGAGGGCAAGACTTGATGAGTACAAAATTGTGGTGGGAGTTAGAATAGTCCTATTGGTTATCTATAAGATATACAATGAAGAGGCTTCTATTCAGATGCCTCTTCATTAATTTAACCCGCACCATTATGTGAATAGTATTGTCTTTTTAATAATATTCCTTTTGAATTGCATTATTTGAATCACTTCCTGTGTTGCAAAGTGAATTGAGCTTGGATACCAAGAGGTGTAGTTATCCTATTCAAATTGTTATCATTGTTTTCTGGGTTTGTTGTTTCTCTTGTATTCTATATAAGAAGAATTAAGTAATAAAATAGGACGCCATATTATTATATTAAGTATTTTTAACATGTGGTGAATATTCGTTTTTTTAATTTCTATGATGATATAATGTATTGTGTATTAGTTGTATTTCTATGTATCCCATTCTATAAGTGTCTATTCGTTTTGTCTGGTAATTAAAAAAAGCACTCTTTTTTGTCGACTGATAAAATACATTGGTCGAATGTCTCAAAAAACTATCTATATTTGTGACATAATCATTGCTGAATTTATAATTGTTTAGAAATCATATAATTTTTCAAATGAAAAGTCAATTAATGAAAATGTTACACATTTGTTTGGTTGTGTCAGTCTTAATGGGTAGCGTGCTTTGTGTGCAAGCTCAAGAGACAGAGGTGTCAGACCAGTCTGTAGCGATGTCGTTTGAAGAGGCTATAGCTGTGTTAAGAGAACATAACTATACCATTCAGGCTTCCGAGAAGGAGCATGAGAGTTTGGAGTATGAAGCAAAAGCGACCAAAGGTCTTTACATGCCTCATTTATCTGTTACAGGAACCTATACATTGTTTAATGATGATATCTCCATGGAGATGGACCTTTCTGCACAAAAACAGATGGCAGACAATATGATGGGAGGGTTAAATCAGATGATGAATGCACTGCTTCCAACGATGACTCCTATGCAACAGGCTATTATCAAAGGAGGAATGTCTAAGATGCCACCTATTGCACTTCCAAGCTCTATTAGTGTTCCTATTCAAGACCAGCAGTTAGGGTTGATTACAGCAAACCTAAAACAGCCAATCTATATGGGGGGTAAGATTAATGCCGCAAATAGAGTTGCTAAGGCAAAAGTTGCTGCATCAGATCTACACCTTAAAGATATTACAAACCAGCAAATTACTGAGTTGGCAGCACGTTATTTCGGTCTTCAACTCTCTTCAAAGTTGGTGGCGGTTCGTAAAGAAGTGATGGATGGATTTAAGAAACATCTTGAAGATGCCGAACATCTAGAAAATCAAGGGATGATCTCTAAGGCAGAACGTCTTCATGCGAACGTTGCTTATATGAATGCATTACAGAAGTATAAAGCCTCTGTAAGAGATGTGGAGCTAGTTCAAATTGGATTGCAAAACACTTTAGGTGTTGGTTATAATATTACTCCAACTACTCAATTAGGAGTGATGGGGACACTAAATGATCTAGATTTCTATCAATCTTATGCACAGAAAAACAATCCCAAACTATTACAGGTAGACCAAAAAGAGATTATGGTCAATCAATTAGTGAAAAAAGAGAAGTCGGAATACCTTCCTGAGATTGCTTTAGTTGGATCAGGAAACCTATATGAATATCAAGTAACGGATCTTATTCCAAATTGGTTTGTTGGTATTGGTGTGAAGATCAATATTTTCGATGGTTTTGCTAGAGAAAATAAGATTAAAGCAGCAAAAGCGAAAAGAGCTCAGGTTACTATCTACAAAGAGAAGGCAAGCAACGATATCAATACGGTGGTAATGAAAACATATCATGAGATTGAGAAAGCTGCTGAGTCTGCAGAAACCTTAGATACCTCTATGAGCTTTGCAAATGAGTACTATCGCGTGCGTAATAAGGCATTTAAACAGGGATTTGCTACTTCAACTCAGGTAGTGGATGCTCAAATGAATCTTTCTAAAACAAAGATTGAGCATCTTCAAGCAATGTATCAATATGATATTGCGTTTGCTAAATTACTAGAGTGGTGCGGTATGAGTGATAGCTTTGTGTCATATACTGTAGATGTGAAAAAATAGATAACAGGATAATATTATATATATAATGAAAAATAGAAGTTACGGCATTGGAATTGTAGTGTTGATCATTTTAATTGTATTGAGCATCGGTGCATCACTACTTTTAAAACCTAAAAAGGTTATTCTCCAAGGAGAAGCAGAAGCAACAGAAGTGAAAGTCGCAACCAAATTGGTTGGAAGAATCGACTCATTAGAGATTCATGAAGGAGATGAGGTAAGTAAAGGAACACTTCTTTTGACTCTTGAAAGCCCAGAGGTGTCGGCTAAGATGGAGCAAGCACAGGCAGCTAAAAAAGCGGCTGAAGCGCAAAGTCGAAAAGCCCAGAATGGTGCGAGAAAAGAGCAGATACGTGCTGCTCATAATCTATATCTAAAAGCAAAAGCTGCAGCAGATCTTTTAAACGTAACATATGATCGCGTTTCAAACCTTTATGATGATGGAGTCGTTCCTGAACAGAAGAGAGATGAAGCGAAGACTCGTTATGATGCAGCAAAACTTACTGAGGATGCGGCGCTTTCTCAATATGAGATGGCAAAGAAAGGGGCTCGCTACGAAGACAAACAAGCTGCTGCGGCATTGGTTGAGAGAGCTAATGGTGCCGTAAACGAAGTGGCTTCGTATATGTCAGAGAAACGTTTGATTGCTCCTATTGATGGGGAGGTGACGAGTATCATTGCAAAAAGAGGAGAGCTTATCACTCCTGGTTATCCTGTTGTAACGATTACTGATCTTTCAGATGTTTGGTTCACTTTCAATGTGAAAGAGGATCTGCTACATAAATTCAAGAAAGGGGTTGAGATCGAAGTATTGCTTCCTGCAATGCAGATGAAGCGTGTGACGGTTCGTGTCTCTTTTATCAAAGCAGAAGGAGCATATGCCACCTATAGGGCGACTCAAACGATGGGTGGATTCGACATGAAGACATTCGAAGTAAGAGCTACTCCTGTAGAAAAAATACCTGGTTTGCGTCCAGGAATGACTGCATTGTTGGATTGGAATAAGATCTAAAATATGAAGAGTAATCAATCATTAAAAAAGGGCTTTTGGGGTGTTGTATATCGTGAAATATCGATGATGCGTCAAAAGCATTTGTTGATGTGGTTATCTATCTTTCTTCCTTTAATATCTTTTCTATTCTTTACCTCTCTTTTCTCTAAAGGAGTTGCAACGGATCTTCCCGTTGTGGTTGTCGACCGTGATGGCTCCTCCTTGTCGAGAAAAATGACTAAGATGGTAGACAATACTCAGGCCATGAAGGTTGCTTTCAAAGAGACCAATCTTTTGGATGCAAAGAGACATCTATATGAAGGGGATGCTTATGGTATTCTCTTCATTGACGAAGGGTTCTCAAAAGATATCTATAAGGGGATTGCCCCTAGGGTGGTGGGATACTACAACAACGCTTATCTTCTTCCAGGAGGATTGGTGAATAAGGGATTAACAACTGTGGTGAAAACTTTCGCTGCTGGATTAAATATACAAGGTAACTTAAGAAAAGGACAGAATGAGACTCAAGCATTGATCTCTACCGTTCCTTTGAGTTTAGATACCCATATTTGGGTCAATCCAACAACCAACTATTTCTATTACTTAGTGACCTCATTGCTCCCTGTCATGCTTCAAATATTCGTTGTCATGTGTACCGTTTATGCTATTGGTACAGAATTTCGAGATCGTACTTCTACCGAGTGGTTGGAGATGACAGATGGAAATATGTTGATCGCTTTGGCAGGAAAATTAACCCCTTACTTTGGAATCTTTTCGATTGTTGGATTCTTTATGAATACCTTACTATTTAAAATGTTTCAAGTTCCAGTGATCGGTTCATTAACGTTCGTAAATATAGGACTGCTTGTGATGATATTGGCAGATATGGGAGTAGGAATACTATTTTTATGTTTGAACCCTAGTCTTCGTATGGCTATGAGTTTTAGCTCTTTTTATGGTGCCGTAGCCTTTAGTTTTTCAGGTTTAACATTTCCTTTTCATAGTATGCCTTCTTTAGCGGTCTATATGTCAAAGTTATGGCCCTTTTCGCACTATCTAGACCTTCTTCTAGGGCAAGTATTTCGAGGAGCATCTCCATTAGATAGCTTGCTTCCAATTGGGTCGATGTTGATATTTTTACTAATTCCCTTTGCATTCCGTGGAAAACTGAAGCGTGTTTGTTTAGAAGAGAAATTCTGGGGACGATTATAAAAAAAGAAAAGGTCATGAATAAACATAAGGAAACATTATTGGATGTTTTTAAGACACAGTTGTCTCAGATCTTCTCTGATTTTGGGGTGATGTTTATCATTGTTGGTGCAAGTGTGATCTATCCTATTTTATATGGATGGGTTTACAACCAAGAGGTGGTGAAAGATATCCCTGTAGCAGTTGTCGATCAAGATGGTACCAATTTTAGTAGGCTTTTTGCACGTAATCTAGATGCAACAGAACAGGTGGAAACTACTTATCGTTGTGTAGACTTTACGCATGCCAAAGAGTTGTTAAAGGATGGCAAGGCTAAAGGAATCGTCGTGATTCCTAAAGGGCTAGAGAAACAGGTGATGCGAAGCGAAACTGCTAGTATCTCGGTATTTGCTGATGCTACCTATTTCATGTATTATAAACAACTTCTGACTGGTGCCAATTATGTGGTTGGAACCATGAATGCAGGAATACGTGTGAAGAAGCAGTTGTTAAAAGGAAAGATGATGGCTAATGCAGTGGATAATGCGCTCAATATTAGATATGAGTCACGTTCATTATTCAATCCTACTGGAGGTTATGCGAGTTACTTGATGCCAGCGGTATTGATCCTAATTCTTCATCAGACTTTACTTATGGGAATGGGCCTTTTTGCAGGTACAGCATATGCTGAAGGAAGAAGTTGGTTTTTGCAACCAGATATGGGGGTGAAAGATATTTTAATACAACTTTTAGGACGTGGGGCTGCTTTCTTTGTTCTCTATATTCCTGTGGTAATCCATCTGTTGATTAATAGCTTTTGGATCCTCAAATATCCAGCATGGGCTAGTATACCAGAACTATTGTTATTTGTATTCCCATTTCTGTTAGCGACGATATGTCTTGCGCTACTCTTGAGTACATTCTTTAAAGAACGTACTAGTTCGATGATATTTTTGCTTTTTACATCTATTCCACTGCTTTTCTTGTCAGGAATTTCATGGCCTTATCAATCTATGCCTGACTTTTGGAGAGTCTTTGGATCTTTTATTCCAAGTACTCAAGCGATCATTGGAATATACAAGATGCAGATCATGCATTCGGGTTTAGAGGTCTGTAGTGAACAATGGATTCACCTATGGCAATTGGCGGCACTATTCTTCTGTTTGACTCTATATAGGGTTGCACAGATTCGTCGAAAGAAGAATCTTTAGAGCCATGTTTAACTATATATACTGAAGGGAGTGTTCTTTAATGAGCATTCCCTTTTTTAGTGTAAAATGGTAACGTGAAACCTCCTTCAATCTTGAACCCTTTCGACAAGCTCAAGGAACTGGTTGAATCAAGATCCCCAAGAGGATGCAACCACCACATATGCCACTTTGAATATTAAGTGAATAGATATACAGAAAAGGGTGCCTATGAAAGGGGGCACCCCATGATAGAATTCAAGTTGATACCATAAACCGTATCTTATTATCTTAACTGATGTAGTGCTTTTTCTACTTCTGCTAATAACGAGACCTCTCCAAATGCCTCCGCATCAATGAATGGTATTTTCTCAGATGCAAGTTGTTGGTAGGTTAATCCATCTTCAATATGTTTCTGTGTGTTTTCCCAATACTCTTTTTCTCGATGAAGGTGTTTTAGGGGATCAAAAACTCTCTCTTCAATAGAACCAACCGCTTCTCGTTGTATCGGATATAAAGTGTTATAATAGTGTCCATCGATATATTCAGGTGCTAGATTGGCATCGGATTTGCTCATAGACATCTGTTTTGTTGCGTTCTCTTTTTGAAGGATAAATATCCCTTCAAAGAAGAATATTTGTATCTCTAGTGGGCTTTTGTGTGTCTTCTGCCAACTCTCTGCCCATTGGTAAAGAGCCTCTAGGTATTGCTGAGAACCCAAGGTGAATATCGTAATCTTTTTAAGGTCTTGTACCTTCTGCTCCTGCGATGAAATAAGTGGTTCTGCCCATCTGTTTAAAGACTCCTCATTCCAACCTTGATCTACGATCCATAGTTGTTCATTAAAGGATTCTATCTGATCTATATGGAATTTCGTAGCATATTTTCCCCAGCCTAGACTATCCTGAATTGCATCACGTATTGGAAAACCGAAGGCAGCAGAGGAGGGAAGAAGTAATGTGGTGTTCTTTTGGTCCTCGAGAAACAAATGGTTGAACTTAAGTTGACTTATGGTTCTTGCTAAAGACTGTTTCAACCCATTTTGAAGGTTCTCTCCAACAAAGCTTAAGTCAGAGCATATATGTCGACTCTCTGGAGTAGAGATAAAGAATGTATGAACGCAATTCTTTTCTTCCACCTTGTATATGGAACAGTCAAAGTCTTGTTGTATTACTTGCAGCATAACCGAATATGATTCTTTAATTGTATAATGTACTCACAAATGAGAATGTTGGCAATTTAACTGCTTTATGCTTTTTATACAACACTATGAGGTTGCTTTTTTTTACTGGAGAACGATAAGGGTGAGAAATACGAATTTAAATAGAGACGAGGATGGTGTGTATCCTCGTCCTTTATAGGGTTATGCTCTTGTCTTCTGTTTTAAAAGAGTGTTTTGATCTCCTCTTTTACCTCTTCCCATCTTTTCATTTCAATTCCTCGCTCTTTCCACTCTTCATATGGTGTTGAAAGTCCAGGGATTGCTTTTACCGCATCCGAAATTACTGTAACATGAAAACCATTTTTAGCAAGGGCAATGGCTGCTTGACTAACACAGACATTCTCGGCAACCCCCATGATATACATTTTTTTCTCCTCAATTATCTGAAGGATATTTTCACTATTGGGATTTCCTTGCGTAAAATCGAATCGATCTTTTAAGATGGTAATAGGGATATTTTGATGGTAAATGTCCTTCAAATGTACCATTCCCATCTTCAGATCCCAATCTAAAATAAATCCATTGTCCTCAATATTAGACAACACACTCTTGGAGCCTTTCTCAAAAGCAATACAGTGAGGTGGAAAAGTGTCTACAAAGTCTGGGTTATCTGAAAGTTCATCCGAATCCAAAAAATGATGGTCTTTGGTGGATATAATGCGAATATTCTTTTCCCGTGCATAGGAGAGGATCTCTTCCCAAAGAGGCTTTAATAGCTCAGCCCCTTCTACATATAAGTCTCCATCCTGCTCTACAAAATCATATTGTGTGTCGATATTCCAAAAGATAACCGGTGTTTGGGCCATAATTCATTCTTTTTAAAGTTACACTCACATTACTAAAACCAAAGTGGAGATCGTTTGGTTCTTATAAACATAGAAAACCATATTAAAGACCACTTTTGATGATCTTACGATATCCTCCCCGTTGTCCTTTAATATTGGAAATATTTCCATCAATCAAAGGAGTATTCCATGAAGATAGGGTTTTTTTCTAAAAATGTAGATTCCCATTAGAATGTGTTAAAGATGCTTACTTCACTTTAAGGTTGTGCTGTTCTACAATAAATTGAAAAGCCAACTCTTCTAAAGTTTTCCCCTCATAGGTTGTATTCCATACGCCATGTCCTCCTCCTTCGATAGGGTAGAATGCATAAGGGATATTCAATTCAGTATATCTCTTTTTTAGGCTTTGTGCTCCGATAAAAGGCACCGTCAAATCTTTTGTGCCGTGAAAAATAAACAGGGGTGGGTCTTGGACATCAAAGCGTTCTGTCTGGTATACCATTTCATGAGCCCCTAATGCAATACTAGATCCCCAAAGATCGATAATCGAACCAAAATGAATGGATTGATCAAGATGCGTCTTTTTTAGCGTTGGATCTTGTGCAATAGATAGTTCATCACGAAAATCTTCCTGTTCTGATATTGCCACTGCTATGGCTGTGATAGCCCCTGCAGAGCTTCCTCCGATGGAGATGTTATTTGTGTCGATACCGTAAGAGTTTGCATTGGACATAACCCATCGACAAGCAGCTTTGGTATCCCGAACTGCAGTATACATTGCATTGAATTGAGAAACGGTATCCTGATTTATTTGAAGTGCTGTATCTTTCCACTCTTGTGGGACTGTTCCAAAATCATTCTGAAGACGATAACTAGGGGAAACAAAAACCCAACCACGAGAGGTAAAGTAGTCTGCCAAGTTCTTTATTGTGATGGCATCTTTTGATCCTCCTTTAAATCCCCCTCCATGGATAAAGATAAAAAGAGGTCGTTTGGTTTCTTTATTTTCAGGGGTGTAAATATCGAGAAGAAGTGGCTTTTCAATACGCTCTTTAGATGACATACTCTTTTGGGTTAGGCCGAAACCATAGGCAATATCCTTGTGTAATACAACAGGATAGGTTGCATTTGCCATCACCATTATTCCTTCAGTGTCTATTGGTTCTTCCAATTCGCTACTACACCCAGTCATTAAGATTAGGAGACAGATAGTAAAGAGTTGTAGTTTGCTGCTGTTTTGCATACTAAATTAAGTTTGTAATGAATGTGTTTCGTTTAATTCAATGCAAAATATAAAAAAGATGCCAGTGGCAATAAATAGAATTACTAAATTATGTTACTCAAATAAATAAAAAAGCCGTCTTACCCAAAAGTAAGACGGCCTCTGTAATTTGAAAAGAAAAGTGATTATTGCTTCAATGCTTCATCAATCTTTTCCATCATTTCTTTAAACTCGTTTAGGTTAAAACCTTGAGATTGGTAGAAGATTTTACCATCTTTTCCAATCACATAGTTTCTTGGAATCTGTCCTGTTGCATATTTGTCGAAAATAGAACGATCAATATCAGGAACAATATTCATATCATACTCGTAACGCTTCTTAAAGTCTAATAGTGCTTCCCAGCTATGCTCTCTACCGAACATAAACATCGCAAAATTAGGATTGTCTTTGTATTTTGGCCATAATTCTCTAGAGATTTGTGGAATCTCTTTACGACAAGGAGGACACCATATAGCAAAGAAGTTTAGCACAATAACTTTTCCTTTGTAACTGCTTAAATACTTAGGAGTATTAGGCGCAATTTCAAAACGAAAATCAGGTGCTTTGGCACCAGTTTTTACCTTTGTTCCTGCATCACTTTCAGCATTTGCAGTTCCAGCCATTGATGAAAATGCCATCACTAAAGCAACTAAACACAGAGTTAGTCTTTTCATAAAAATTATAATTAAAAATTCAGAAATTCAATTCGTAATGGATGGAAATATCGTGTATGTATCCCTTCCAAAAAAATATTCACCATGTCACAGATAGAAAATTTTCTTATTCTTTGATCTATCTATACAAATCTAAAAACGTTTTATTAAAAACTAAACTAAAATATAAAATTATTATGCAAAATGTAGTTTATTTTAATAATTATTCATGATTGTATCTTTTATGCTGTATAATTGGTTCGAATTAAATATATGTGCAACTCAGATTATTAGAGGGGTATGAGAGTGTAAGAAAGTTTTTGTTTTAAAATATATCTTATTGAAAAACAGTTGAAAAGAGTGCGGGGAAGGAAGTCATAGATCTGTAAGTATATCGATCCATTATTGTTCTGATTTTTTCAAAAAAAAACACCTCTTCTTTTTATGAAAGGAAGAGGTGTTGTTCTTTAGGAACTACTATTATGCTAGTTTCACGTTCACTGCATTTAGTCCTTTGTTACCTTCTTTAAGTTCAAAAGTAACTTGGTCATCTTCTTTAATTTCGTCAACCAAACCAGTTACGTGTACGAAATACTCTTTGTTTGTCTCGTCTTCTTTAATGAAACCATAACCTTTTGATTCATTAAAAAACTTTACAATTCCGTTGTTCATTTTGTAAAAATATTGAGCACCTTACCATTGCTAAAAGCATTTTAAAAAAGCAAAGTGCAATTACTTAAAATAATAAATAAAATTAATGAAGAAGTGAATTCAAAATAGGATATCAATAAAGTGAGATAAAATGATACTAATCGTAAAATATCGTATCATAAACTACTTTTTTGAGGCGAATAATGAAGCCAAAAAAACATTAACAAGAACAAGTGTGTTTCATGTATAGAATCATTTCCCTATACTTAAACACGCCCGTGGTTCTCCTTATTGAAAAACCTTACGTTACGCAAGGTAGGAAATAAAATCTGAATTAAACAAATCTTATGAGGTTTTTTTTGTTTAATTAAAATAGGAGAGACTTGAGATGTGTATAGTCTTTGTTATTCAGTGTGTTGTGAATAGTGTTTAGCCCTTGTTTTTTGCTTGTACAGTGTCCTGTCTATTATTTATACCCATTATAAGGTCTTTTTTGAACATGGTGTTGTCTTTGACAACATTTTGTTTATATTGATTCGTACTGCTTATCGAGGTTTTGCGATCCTATTAGAATTATGTGATGTATGGTTCTACGAAAGTTGTGTTCTTTTAGAACTATAAAGTGGATTGATCTTTAAGTATAGAATCGGGATGAGTATATGATATCAATAAAATAATATAGAATGAAGAAGGTGATTTTGTTTGGCTCTACGGGAGCTATCGGAAGCGCTCTTAAAGAGTGCTTGCTGAAACAAGAGTTGGATTTGACTGCATTCGTTCGAAAAGCAACCAATTCGTCTCCGAATGAGCATTTCGAAGAAGTGGTTGTAAATTTCGATCAGTTAGAATCGATACAGCGAAATGCGAATGCGGTCTTTATCGCTTTGGGAACCACTATTAAAAAAGCAGGTTCTGCCGATGCCTTTAAGGCTGTGGATCGTGATCTAGTGATTCGTATCGCTTTATGGGCAAAGTCTCAGGGGATTCCTGAGATTCATTTGGTTAGCTCTATAGGAACTAGTGCCAATGCTAAAGGACTATATCTTCAAACAAAATATGAGGTGGAAAATGCCATTGAGACACTAGGTTTTGACACCATTCATATCTATCGTCCTTCTCTTTTGATTGCGGATCGTGGGTGCGAAAAACGTTTTGGGGAGAGTGTTTCGGTTCCTTTTATGAAGATGATTTCTCATTTGGGAGGAAAAATGAAAAAATACCGTCCCATCACCGTTGAAAAGGTGGCTGCCTTTATGTCTTCACAATTAGGCAAAGGACTTTCTGATGTATATATATATGAGAGCGATCAGATGCAGTAGTCTATGATTTGAAATCTTTTTTTACTCCTTCTTATGGTGATGGATTATCTCTTATTTGTTATGAACTTCATACTAGGACAGCAGGAATTTGGTTGTCTGTTTTTAGAAGAAGCATAATGTGGCTTCGCTACTTATTCACATCAAGATATTGCATCTTGATGCGAATACTTATGGTTTTTTTATCATCTTATTCTCTTTCTACTTCTTTTTGACATATTTATCATGTAACTCCATGAAATGTGCCTTCCATCGTATTGTGAAGTTATTGTGACTTATCATTTCATGTTTTTATGCTATAAAGGTTCATGCTCTTCTTTTATGATACCTAAGTATGGATCATTTTGTTCTGTTTCATCATGGAATGGGTTTGCTAATCTAAATTCATTATACGTTTCTCTTTTTTGTTTGCTCTAGGAACAAAAACTATTTTTGCCCTTTCCGTGAAACGATAAAACGAGGAGGTTCTACGATTATGAGAAGCAAATGTAAGACCGAAAACTATAAGTTTTCACAACATAAAGCATGTGAGTTTTTTCCATGTCATAAAGTAAAAGACGACAGCACTTTTAACTGTCTGTTCTGTTACTGTCCCCTATATATGTTAAAAGATCAATGTGGTGGGAGTTTTAAGTATACCAATGGTGTGAAGGATTGTAGCGACTGTTTGTTGCCACATTCTCCAAAAGCTTTTGACCATGTGATGAGTAAGATGGGAGATATTATTGCTATTGGTAGCCAAAAAGTAGAGACCTCTGATAAGTAATATTTTAGGGGAGTGTACTTCTAAAACCATAGCAAATATTAATCGCGCAAAACGAAATAAAGTATATAATAAGATGATGAATTTTACCGTAAACCAGGACCGTTGTACTAATTGTGGACTATGTGGCAAAGATTGTCCGGTGCTGATTATCGATTGTAAAGGAGATTTTCCTAAAATCAAAGAGGGAAAAGAAAAAAACTGTTTGAAGTGCCAACACTGTATGGCAATCTGTCATTCAGGAGCAATCAGTATTTTCGATAAACAACCAGAAGACAGTGTATCTATCTCTGCTTCTATTCCAAAGTCAGAGGAGTTAGAGAACCTAATGCAATTGCGTCGCTCTGTTCGTCAGTTTAAAAAAGAGGAGATCGAATCCGATAAAATTCATCAACTGTTAGAGAAAGCATCTTATGCACCTACTGCGAAAAATGAGAATGGCGTTCATTTTGTGATTGCAGAGTCTAGAACCCAGATGGATGCGCTGAAAGAGTTGGTCTACAAAACCATTCAAGAGAAGAGTGATGCCAATCTTATCCCAGAGAGATTCCAATATTTAGCGAACTTCTCTAAGGTGTGGTTTGCCAAACAGATCGATGTCATTTTCCGTAATGCACCGCATATGGTGATTGCATCGGCTCCTGCAAATGGAACCTCTCCGAGTACCGATTGTACTATTGCATTAAGCTATTTCGAACTATTGGCAAACAGTCAAGGGATCTCAACCCTATGGGATGGATTTGCACACAATGTATTGCAAGACGTGGCTCCAGAGTTAGGCAAAGTATTGGGCGTTCCAGAAGGACATGCTGTAGCCATGGTGATGATCTTCGGATATAGTGCTCGCAAATATGCACGCTCTATTCAGCATGATGGAGGAAACATTACTTCCTTGTCTCTTTAATGGCAAAATATATAGTTAGGTAGCTCAAAAGGGCTACCTAACTTTCTCTTCTTCAATTTAGGACCATCCTCGCGATAGAGAGGCCTATATCTACTCCCTTTTAGCAAACCTCGCTATAAGATCTTATTGTAGAATATTGATTGTCATCCTTTGTAAACCATATCTTTTTCGAAATAATTGCTTTCTAATAGGACCCTATTTCCTTCGCTCTGAATCAATCTATCCAGTACTTTTTGTGGGTGCGAATGGGAGGGTTTATTTTTATTAATTTGTATAAAAAGACCTCTTTCAAGGTTTTATTTTGAGCTCAATATCTTACCTGTTTAAAGGCATCTTTGGTTACCCTTTAGTTAGGGTTTAGATACTCTTTGGTTACTCCTAGAGTAACCAAAGGGTAACGGAAGGGTAACCAAAGGGTATCTAAACCTAGGTAGAAGAAGCTCGTTTTTTGCCTGTATCGCTGTGTCAAATGATGAATTACTTTTACGAAAAATTTAAGAAGTAAAGTTGCCACTTACATGAGTGCTTCAACCTGAGGTCCCTGAGCTTGTCGAAGGGCTTTGTGATTTGACGAGACTTCGTCAAATTAAATCTTTGTGATTTTGTGGTATCATTCCTTCCGACTCTATCATCCAATAAAATCTGTGTTCATCTGTGTTTAATCTGGTGCGTCACGAGGTGTGCGTTTAATATAAATTAATAAAAACCAAGTAGAATGAAAGAGTCTACCAACCCAATTTGCCGTTCAGGTTGAAGATCATATGACATGGTAATTTGGAAACAAATATCATGAAACTCTTATGAATCGGACTTGTAGGCTGCATCAGTCAGGCTTCGTTAGACTAATTTAGCAATGGTCAACCTCCCAGATATGGTGAAACCTGTTACTCATACGTTAGATGTTAGAGAAGATAGGTTATCTAATCAACGGCAAATGCGATGAGACTGCTCGGAGTAATATGATGTTGCATGTAAGTCAATGGTTACGCATGAACGTGAGAGCCCCTAACATTACAGTAGTCCAGTAGATGAGGGAGTCGGAGATGTCCATATTAGTGTATGATGCTTGAAAAGGTAAAAGCAAGCGTAGCGAAGGGACATTACTGTATAAATAAGATATCGAATAAACTAAGCTAGTCAGAATTGAGAAATGAATAAGTATCAAGAACAAGACGGAGCAACTGCGAAACAATGTTTGTTGTTTAAACGCAAGAAGCGAGAACTTCCAGATGCAGAAAGAGTACTTACTTTACAGCGGAATCTATATCGAAGAGCCAAACAAAGTCGAAAGAATAAGTTTTACGTACTATACGACAAAGTTTTCCTATTGTATATCCTGCGCGAAGCATGGGTTCGAGTACGAAGGAATAATGGTAGTGCGGGTGTTGATGGGATGCGTATAGAAGATGTTGAGCTTTATGGTGTAGACCGATGCTTAGAAGAACTAAGAGAAGATTTACGCCAACAAACCTATCGACCAGAAGCGGTAAAGCGCAAGCTGATCGCGAAGGCAAATGGCAAGACACGTCCTTTAGGTATCCCCACAGTCCGAGATAGAATTGCACAGACCGCGTGTCTTTTGATCCTTGAACCGATCTTCGAGGCGGACTTTGATGAAAGCTCTTATGGTTTTCGCCCAAAACGGAGCAGCAAAGGAACGATCAGAGAGATAAAGGAACAATTACAACAAGGAAACAGGTCAGTTTATGATGCAGATTTAAGTCAATACTTTGATATTATCCCACATGCTAAATTGATGATTGCTTTAAAGGAGCGGATCACTGATCCAAGGATTTTACGACTAATTAATAAATGACTAAAAGCCCCCGTAAAAGATGGCAACAAAATGACAGGTGGTAAAAGTAATCATTTAGGCACCCCACAAGGCGGCGTTATATCCCCACTGTTGGCCAATATCTATATGAATTTACTTGATCGCATAGTCAATAATAGACAAAGTCTTTTTGGCGTTTCAGGCGTAAAAATGATAAGGTATGCGGATGACTTTGTTCTGATGGGCAAGATCATAACAACAGAGGTTAAGGATCAACTTCATCATCTTTTGACAAGAATGGACTTGATCTTAAATATTGAAAAGACCAAGCATATTGATTCGAAAGAGGCTAGTTTTAAGTTCTTAGGCTTTACGTTTCGTAATGATAAAGATCTTTATGGACGAGATCTCCGGTATATAAATATTGTACCGAACTCTGATTCAGAAAAAAGCTACGAGGGAAAATATCAGATTATTTTAAAAGGCATGGACATAAAAACCCCACGGAGTTGGTACGAGGACTAAATAGCTTAGTGAGAGGCTGGATTAACTACTATGAAATAAGAGGAGTTACGAATACCTCATTAAGTAAGCGCAAGTTGCGATACTACTTAAGTCAGAAACTGTTTCGATATTATCGACGTAAAAGTCAACGAAAATGTAGGCATTATGGACCTAATGCCTTTGAGACATTAGTTCGTTACTACGGATTAATCGATCCTATCCAATACCATCCTTGTTGACCTTATTTGTGAATGCTTTAGACGAAATATACAGGAAAGCCGTATGCGGGAAAACCGCACGTACGGATTGATGAGGGGGCTGGAGTGCATCTAATTATTGCACTCACAGCTCTACTCTACTGGCAATAATCTTGGTGCCTTTGCGGCTTCGCGACATTATTCACTTCGTGTTATTTAATACCAAAAGAAGGAGGTGTCTATTTGAGAGCTGAAGATTCTTTATAGTGACTAAAATCTATCAGTTTAGATTTAGGTGCTATTTAATGACTTGCTGTATGCACTATGGTATAATTTAGTTTGGAACATATTTTTCAGTTTTTTATCTTTAACATGTGAGTAAATCAAAGAGTGAAATTACTAGAAGATTGTTAATTCAATCTGCACTTGATGTGTTGTCAAGGACATCTTACAAAGGTGCAAAGCTACAAGATGTGGCTGTCGAGGTAGGCCTTTCAAGGGGGGCTATTTATTGGCATTTTAAGAATAAGCAGGATCTTTACGAGCAGGTTTTTTATGAGTATTTTGACATCTCAATGAATGAGATCTATAAAATTATTGATAATGGAGAGTCCGTTATTGCAACCATATCACGTATTGTAGATTATTTGGTCGTAGATCATGTAGATGCCAATCACAAATCGGCCCTTATATATAATGGAATGGTTTTAGAAGCACCAGAAGATACCAAAATTTTGATTAAAAGGGTGGATAAGCTATTTCAACGTCTTTTTGAAATGCACAATGAAATGTTGCAAAGGGGAGTGGAAAAAGGAGAATTAAGATCGGATATTGATAGTAGGCTCGAAACGCGTGCTCTTTATAGTTTTATTTGGGGATATTATACGAACAAAGTTCGATTTTTTTCACGTCGTAACCCCTCGGATATTCGCTCTTATATTCTTCAAAAGTTTGTTTATCAGTTATTATAGTCTCGATAAGAAATTTATATTCTCGTGACCGCAGCTCTGAAATATTGGCACACTGTTTATTTGTGGTGGACACTTCCTTTTATGTTTATTTAAATCGATTCGTTTTGTTAGAAACACATTGTTTGTTTTATAACATACACGTGTGTATGTTATAAGTATATTGTAATTGTTATATTGCGGAATATTTAGAGGTGTTGTGGTAACATTAATTAAATGTCTATTTATTACTTTAATCTTGGCTGTTTAATCGTTTGTTGTAGTCTAGTATTTCGTCTCATTTTTTTGAGTGTATATTACATGTTTTTGTTTTAAAACATACACATGTGTATGTTTTTTTTGAAATGTTAAATAGACTACAGATATTCTTAGGATTGTATTTTTTGATATTAATATGGATCAGTTTTTTTAAATATCATCAAGAAAGAGGTGTATGTATTGGACAAAAGACTTTTTAAACTGTATTGGTTGATGCCTCTGAATTTTAATGAAGAAATGTTGTGTTTTATGGAACCAATAGATATTTCATATAATAACTTTTTAAAGTATTGAGAATCATCTTGATTTTAGATGATTATTAAACCCAATGAACTATGGATACAAACGAAAAGATAAAAACGAAGATCTCAAGAAGAGATGCGATAAAGATGGGGTCATTAACTGCTGCAGTGACGGCTTTCTCTGCCTTGGTCTCTCCTCGAAAGACAGTAGCCCAGACAGTTTCGACTGTAACAGATACTGGAGAGTCAAGAGCAAAGCATCATCAAACAATTGATGATATTTGTAGGATTGATCCAAACATGGAACGTTTTGATCAAGCGAATACCGCTTTTGCAAAATCTATTTTGGATGATTTTGGTGTCATTCCTCTATCAAAAGAGGATAATCCTGAGATGCGCCATGCCTTTATGAACGTTGTTTTTGCAAACAATGGTTTCAATATGATAACAAATCAAGAGAACCCTCACTTGAAAGAGAAAAAAATAGGGCATAGAGATATTGACCTCTCTTTGGATTGTGGTGCTATGGCATTAGAGAATATGACGGGGTCTTCCTTGGCTAGAGTTTTGGCAAATGAAAGTGGGCCATCTATTACTATGCCAGATGGAACTTTATTACCCATATCACTGTATAAACAATCAGTTCCAACTCCTGGTCAGTTTGATGTTTTTCCTCGTAAGCATTATTTCGATTCGGCTGATGATGCTACATATGCAATAAAGAAAGCAGCGAAGTTGTATGGAGCGGATATGGTGGGTATTGCACCATTTGAAGAGAGATGGGTTTATAAATCAGAAGTCTATTTGCCTATGGACATGAATGGTATACCGGTGAAAGATAAGATAGATCCTTATAGGGAGGTGAAATTTGGCTTTAAACCAAAGTCAGTGATCGTTTTGGGTTTTGAGATGGATTATGAAGCATATAAAACGCAACCTTCTGCTATTGGTGCAGCTGCGACCTCTATGGGTTATACTAAAATGATGGAGACAAGTACTCGGTTGGCATATATGTTACGTCGTTTGGGGTATAATACTTTGCATGCTGGTAATGCAGTAGGAGTGAGTGTTCCTTTAGCCATCCAGGCTGGTTTAGGAGAATCTTCTCGTATGGGGCTTTTGGTTACAGAGGAGTATGGACCTAGGGTTCGTTTGGCTAAGGTTTATACAGACTTGGATCTTGCAATCGATAGCCCTAAGACTTTTGGTGTGAAAGAGTTCTGTGAAATATGTCAGAAGTGTGCAGACTCCTGTCCCAGTGGTGCAATTTCGAAAGCTGTAAAAACGACTGATCCAGAGAATAAACCAATCAGTGTGTGTAATGGTAGAGGAGTGGATAAGTGGTATAATGATCATCAAAAATGTATGGCTTTTTGGGGCGAAAATTGGGGGGAGTGTGCCGTTTGTATTTCTGTCTGTCCCTATAATAAAATTGATATGTGGCATCATGATGCAGCCAAGGTAATCACTAAGGTGCCAGGATTAAGAAGACTAGCTCGTTCCTTTGATGAGATTTTTGGATATGGAAAAGCTGGTAGTGAAAAGTTAATGCAATCATTTTGGAAAAGGAGAATTTAATTATGAATATAGGATTATTATTATTGATGTTTTTTATTCTAGGAATAATAACATGCGGCGCTTTTTTTATGCTCTCAAAAGCGAAAAGACGTTATGACTTTAAAGTCCCAGCATTAATACTTATTACTATTGGATTGATTTTATTGCTATTTGCCATTGCTTGGTCTATTAGTTCGTTAATAGAGTATGAGAATCAAGCGGCAGGTGTTGGGATGCTTATTTTTGGTGGGAGTGGTTTGGTCTGTTGTTCTTTGGCAGCTAAATTTATAGATAAGAACCCGAAGGAGTTATAGTTATTCTATTCTTCAACCATCCTGAGGATAATTTTAAATATATACTTATAAATAGAGTAATGTCTTTGGGACATCTTTAAAAATAATTATTTTTTTAGTCATATGAATAGAAGAAATAATGATAAAAAAAGGGACTCCTTTTTATGGATTGCGTTGTGTCTGATTTTACTTGTATTGTATTTTTGGGGGGCTGAAAAGCAAGAGAAGAAGATGCAAACAATGGTAATTGAAAATTTCCCATCTCTTTCTGAGCAACAGCCTATAAATAAGTTGCCTCTTATCTATAAGATAGATGCAGATGATAAGTTCCCAGAGCATTACTGTATGTTTTCTGAAGGGATTGGTTGGGGTGGTCCATTTGTATTGATGGAGAGAATCTCGAATGATCAGAAGATCCTCTCTTTAGAACTACTTTTGGATAATGAGACTCCCTCTTATATGTTGAGGTTAAAGAAAAATCATTTTTTTGATCAGTTTAAATCAAAGCCCCTTGCTTCTCCTTTTGTGGCTGGATCGGATGTTCAGGCAATTTCTGGTGCAACGGTTTCATCAGTAAGCTTGACTAAAGTGGTTGAGGAGAGTAGTCATGACGCGTCTCTTTCAATTTTTGATGTGGAGTGTAATACTCTTTATGCACCAATTAGAATAGGAGTGAAGGAGATAATTATAGGTATAATCTTTATTTTAGCATTACTGTTTAGTTTTTTCGGTTGGACTAGATTACGATATGTAACGATGTTTGCTGGATTAATTTTTATAGGCTTTGTGTATAATTTTCCTTTTAGTATTTCTCATTTTGCCTCGATATTTTTGGGTTATATTCCTGATTTTAGGGTGAATTTCACATGGTGGTTTGTTGTGGGAGGTGTTTGGTTGCTAATTTTAATTACTGGTAAAAATCTTTATTGTACTTGGATATGTCCATTTGGGGCTATTCAGGAAATTATATCAAAGATAAGTGGGTTTGGTTTGCCTGTTCACCCATTAATGAAGAGATATGGATCTAAAATATTGGATATTACTGTTTTGTCCGTTCTCGGTGTCATGTTCTATACCCATAGTGTATCAAAAGGTAGTTATGAGCCATTTTCTGCCTTATTTAAATTACATGGGAGTGGGTTAATTTGGCTCGTTTTGCCTCTAATGTTGTTTGGTTCATTTTTTTTTAAACGATTTTATTGTCGTTTTTTTTGCCCAGCAGGAACAGTGCTTACATGGATAATGAAATTAAGAAATAAAGTCTTTAAGAAATCACATGTTCATTTAACAAAAGATATGAAATGTAAGACAAAAACGTGTGGGAAGTGTAAAAACATTTCTTAATTTATCCTTTTGAGACAACAATTGTTTTTATTACAAATATTAGACTCTATTGTTTCGATTCGTTTTATGAGGTATTTATAGTTCAAGAAAAAGTTTATTTTATCTGTTTTTCTGAGGTTCATTCCGAAGATAGATTGATAATAGATTATTAGAGGTTCTGTAAACAATGTTTTCTTATTATTTAATAGGAAGCAAAATTTAATGAAGAGGGAGGGGGGAAGTCTTATTTTTCGGTTTATGCATCATATCAAAAGAGGACCTTTTATCATATGTTTGGACAATTGTCATTGGTCACTTTGGCAAATGGCTAAATGTAATTTTATATGTTATTTAAACTTGATCATTCACTAGATATATTGAGATTCTATGAAGAGTATTAAAAAGTTGAAAGGGCTTGTGTCCCTTGTGTTATATATTATTGTTTTGATAGTGGTATGGGTAATTATATTAGATTCTTTAGGGTAACCCTTTCGACTTTTAGAAATTTTCTAAAGAGCAATCCATTTTGTATCCCTAAGATTTAATGTTCTTTTATGAATTGCGAATATGAACAAAAACTGGCAAATTATTCTCCAGTTATTTCTTCTATTAATCCTTATTCGTTGAATACTCGTAGTGTATAAGTACATGACCTGTAATTATACACTACAAGTATTTTGAGGGTATCTTACTACTTAAAGTTAAGAAAAAAGATAATTTATCTTGAATCCACGTTTTAAACAATGGATAGAAGAAGTAGGTGAGAACATGTATAAACCTAGAAAATAGTATATTCTCTTCCTTTTATCCAACATACTTCATGTTGTTGGATATTTTTGGTGTTCAATACAACATTTATATGCGAGAATCGCATATAAATGCACCCACGATTATCACAATATGTTGAGGTGGTTATGGTTGAAGTAACCAACAAGAGCATGAGCTTCTTTTGTACATCATTAATTGTGAAGAAACATACATTGTTACTATCTCCCAGGTGTTGAGGCATTGATATGTTGACAGATCATTGTTGACATCGACGATTGTTGCTACTACTACTGGGAATTGTTTTTTTAGTCAGATCCCTGTGCTTCGACAGGCTCAGTAACCTAATTGTCGGAGAGAGGGCTTTGTGTTTCGACCTGAGGTTATTGAAGGGCTTTGTGCTTTGACGAAACTTCGTCAAATAAAATTTCGTGTCTTTTAGACTTTGTGTTGTCTTTCCCTTTATCTCTACCATCCATAAAATCTGTGTTCATCTGTTTAATCTGTCCAATCTGGTGCGTCACGAGGCGTGCGTTTAATATAAATTAATAAAAACCAAGTAGAATGAAAGAGTCTACCAACCCAATTTGCCGTTCAGGTTGAAGATCATATGACATGGTAATTTGGAAACAAATATCATGAAGCTCTTATGAATCGGACTTGTAGGCTGCATCAGTCAGGCTTCGTTAGACTAATTTAGCAATGGTCAACCTCCCAGATATGGTGAAACCTGTTACTCATACGTTAGATGTTAGAGAAGATAGGTTATCTAATCAACGGCAAATGCGATGAGACTGCTCGGAGTAATATGATGTTGCATGTAAGTCAATGGTTACGCATGAACGTGAGAGCCCCTAACATTACAGTAGTCTAGTAGATGAGGGAGTCGGAGATGTCTATATTTAGTGTATGATGCTTGAAAAGGTAAAAGCAAACGTAGCGAAGGGACATTACTGTATAAATAAGATATCGAATAAACTAAGCTAGTCAGAATTGAGAAATGAATAAGTATCAAGAACAAGACGGAGCAACTGCGAAACAATGTTTGTTGTTTAAACGCAAGAAGCGAGAACTTCCAGATGCAGAAAGAGTACTTACTTTACAGCGGAATCTATATCGAAGAGCCAAACAAAGTCGAAAGAATAAGTTTTACGTACTATACGACAAAGTTTTCCTATTGTATATCCTGCGCGAAGCATGGTTTCGAGTACGAAGGAATAATGGTAGTGCGGGTGTTGATGGGATGCGTATAGAAGATGTTGAGCTTTATGGTGTAGACCGATACTTAGAAGAACTAAGAGAAGATTTACGCCAACAAACCTATCGACCAGAAGCGGTAAAGCGCAAGCTGATCGCGAAGGCAAATGGCAAGACACGTCCTTTATGTATCCCCACAGTCCGAGATAGAATTGCACAGACCGCGTGTCTTTTGATCCTTGAACCGATCTTCGAGGCGGACTTTGATGAAAGCTCAAACGGAGCAGCAAAGGAGCGATCAGAGAGATAAAGGAACAATTACAACAAGGAAACAGGTCAGTTTATGATGCAGATTTAAGTCAATACTTTGATACTATCCCACATGCTAAATTGATGATTGCTTTAAAGGAGCGGATCACTGATCCAAGGATTTTACGACTAATTAAGAAATGGCTAAAAGCCCCCGTAAAATATGGCAACAAAATGACAGGCGGTAAAAGTAATCATTTAGGCACCCCACAAGGCGGCGTAATATCCCCACTGTTGGCCAATATCTATATGAATTTACTTGATCGCATAGTCAATAATAGACAAAGTCTTTTTGGCGTTTCAGGCGTAAAAATGATAAGGTATGCGGATGACTTTGTTCTGATGGGCAAGATCATAACAACAGAGGTTAAGGAACAACTTCATCATCTTTTGACAAGAATGGACTTGATCATAAATATTGAAAAGACCAAGCATATTGATTCGAAAGAGGCTAGTTTTAAGTTCTTAGGTTTTGCGTTTCGTAATGATAAAGATCTTTATGGACGAGATCTCCGGTATATAAATATTGTACCGAACTCTGATTCAGAAAAAAGCTACGAGGGAAAATATCAGATTATTTTAAAAGGCATGGACATAAAAACCCCACGGAGTTGGTGCGAGGACTAAATAGCTTAGTGAGAGGCTGGATTAACTACTATGAAATAAGAGGAGTTACGAATACCTCATTAAGTAAGCGCAAGTTGCGATACTACTTAAGTCAGAAACTGTTTCGATATTATCGACGTAAAAGTCAACGAAAATGTAGGCATTATGGACCTACCTTTGAGACATTAGTTCGTTACTACGGATTAATCGATCCTACCCAATACTATCCTTGTTGACCTTATTTGTGAATGCTTTAGACGAAATATACAGGAAAGCCGTATGCGGGAAAACCGCACGTACGGATTGATGAGGGGGCTGGAGTGCATCTATTATTGCACTCACAGCTCTACTCTACTGGCAATAATCTTGGTGTCTTTGCGTCTTTGTAGTGATTTTCAATCTGTGGCAATAATCTTGGTGTCTTGATAGGACACCCCGTTAAGGGTGTCCTACTGTATGGATTGAATAGTTTATCATGGTGCCATTGCAATGTTTTTATGAAGGCTCAGTATCGAGGAGGTCAATTATAGTGTTCCTCCGATACCTTTGAACTTCTCCACGAAAGCCCCTATCTTTTCGAATACGCTCTGCTTCTTGGTGAGGTATTGCGGATTGAGGGGGCTCATCTTTGGAAGGATCTCGCTTAAATCTGTTCCGTTGTCGCTGGCATACTCTCTATGAAGCGAGGTGGTGATATAACGTTTTGCCTCCTCTTGTTTTAGACTTTCGTGATCGATGATATGTGCTGCCTCTTTCTTGAGTTGTTGTTGGGCAAAATGATAGAAGGCGTCGATAATAGAACTTTTATCCTCTATTTTATCTAGGTCGGTCTGTTTTATAAAGTCGATCACTAGTTGTTCTTTGGCTCTATTTCCAATGCTTGATCGGATGGTTCGTTGTATCTCTTCGATAAGAGACTCTTTGGTTCGATGTTTTTTGTTGTGTTCTAGTACGAGTTCTAGAATATAGTCGAGGTCTATCTCTTGCGATTTTAGAAGGTCGACTTCGAAGACCACCTCATTCCAGTCGATGCCCGAATCTTCTTGGGTTTTGTTCTGCTGCTTTTGTCGCAACCAATCGCGGATGTCGTTGTAGGTTGATTTGTAGTCTTGTAGTTGTCTGTCGCTCGGAATATCTAGGTTTTTCAGTCCAGGAACCTCTTGGGCTGTTTCGTAAGCCACTTTTGGTTGCTCTGCCGCCACACCTATCTCTACCTGCGTTTCTGTAATACTGTTTTGAAGGCCTTGGAACTCGTCGTAGTTACGCAGGATATTCTCTACGCGTAGATACTCTCCAAAGAGTTTTACGAACTCTTTCTTCTCGCTCTCTTTCTCTATTTGCTCGGGCTCGGGGAATCGATGGTTTAGTGTCTTTATGATTTCGATATATCCTCTGTGGGCCTCTCCTGTGATGATGTCTTTGAACCCCTCCATATACTCTTTGTAGCTCTTTTCGAGGATCACATTGCGTGTATTTGTATCCCCAAACAGGGTGATGGCGTCGATGGTGGCTTGCTCTAGATCTCTAAAGGTGACGATATTACCGAAAGGTTTGTTGCTATCGTAGATACGGTTGGTGCGCGAGAATGCCTGTATCAGTCCATGATAGCGTAGGTTTTTGTCGACAAAGAGGGTGTTCATTCTCGGTGCATCGAATCCCGTAAGAAACATGCCTACCACAATCAGCAGGTCTATCTCTCTTCTTTTTGTTCGGTTGCTTAGATCTTTGTAGTAGTTCTCAAATCCTTTGCTGTCTACCCCAAAGTTGGTTTTAAACATCTGGTTGTAGTCGTTTATCGCTTCGCTAAGAAACTCTTTGGCACTGAGATTCATGGCGGTAGGGTTGAAGTCCTCGTCTTCGATGGTTCCGATGGCCTGTTGCTCTTCGTTGGCTGCAAAAGAGAAGATGGTCGCAATCTTTAGCGGTTTATCGTGGTCTCTCTGCAGTTTGTTGATGGCCTCATAATAGCATTTGGCTGCATCTACGCTGCTTACGGCAAACATCGCATTAAACCCATTGGTGTTATTCTTGAGGCGGTTGGTCTTGGCTTTATAGTGGGTTAGGATATATCGTGAGATCTCGTCGATACGTTGTGGATGGAGTAGGGCTTGTTTGTTCTCTGCCGCACTCAGCTTCTTCTCGTCGATCTCTCTCTCGATGGTTTTAAATTGGGGACGGACATCGTTGTAGTCCACTTTAAAGCGAAGTACTTTTTCGTCGCGTATGGCATCGGTGATGATATAGGTATGGAGTTCGCGCCCAAAGACTCCTGCAGTGGTGTCGGTGCCATTGGCATTCTCTGTAAGTATGGGCGTTCCTGTAAATCCAAATTGGCAATACTTCTTGAACTTCTTTTGTAGGTTCTTCTGAGCCTCTCCAAACTGCGATCGGTGGCACTCATCGAAGATAAAGACCACCTGTTTTTGGTAGATGCTCAGACTCTTTTCGTTCTTGATGAGTTGGTTTAGCTTCTGAATGGTGGTTACAACGATCTTCTTCTTTACCTCTGTCTCTCCCTCTTTTAGCTGTTCCTCCTCTTCGAGATTCTTTCTAAGACCGGCAGTATTGCTAGAGCCGTTGACGCTGTCGGGAGAGAATTTCTTGTACTCCAACATGGTTTGGGTGTCGAGGTCTTTGCGGTCGACCACAAAGATCACTTTGTCGATAAAGTTGAGTTGGGTTGCCAACTTGGCGGCTTTGAAGCTGGTAAGTGTTTTTCCCGACCCTGTGGTGTGCCATATATATCCGCCACTTTCAGGCTTAGACCACTTCTGTGTTTGGTGGGCGATATGGATCTTATTCAATATCCTCTCTGTGGCTGCGATCTGATAGGGACGCATGATCAAAAGGATGTTCTGGGTGTTGAATACGGTGTAGTTGATCAGGATGTCCAAAAGGGTGTGTCGCTGAAAGAAGGTGACAGTGAAATCTTTTAGATCTTTGATCGGTTCGTTTTTTGCATTGGCCCAGTTCATCGTGAAGTCGTAACTGTTTTTGTTACGCGATACGGTATTGGCAAAATAGCGGGTGTCGGTTCCGTTGGAGATCACAAATATCTGGAGGTATTTGTAGAGGGAGTTGTCGCTATTGAAACTCTCTTTGCTATATCGGTGTACTTGGTTGAAAGCCTCCTGTATGGCTACCCCACGTTTTTTGAGCTCGATATGTACCAGTGGCAAGCCGTTGACCAAGATGGTGACATCGTAGCGATTGGCTTGGGTGCCTGTGTTTTCGTATTGCGAGATCACCTGTAGTTTGTTTCGAGCAATATTTTTTTTGTCTACCAGTCGGATGTTTTTTAAGGTTCCATCGTCAAAGGTAAAGTCGTGAAGATGTTTTTCGTGTAGTTTTCTGGTTTTGTCGAGGATTCCTTCGTTGGGACAGTCTAAATATTCCTGTACATAACGATGCCATTCGCTATCGCTGAAGGTGCATTGATTGAGGTTCTCAAGCTGAACACGTACATTGGCAAACATCGCTTCGGCAGAGGTGATGGCTGGCATGTGTTCGTAGCCTTGGCTAACAAGGTCCTGAATAAACTCTCTCTCTAGCTCTGCCTCTGTCTGGTAGCCAGTGTCTTTGTTCTGTATCTTTTCGTATTGGTCTAATACTATATATTGATTGGTTTCTGTAATGGCTGTTAAGTAGGTCATAATGTTTGATATTTTATCGGTTCGGGATACCTAAAGAAGGTACCCCTATTCTACTTCATTCGATGGTTTGCATCACGATGCAAACCATATGTCTCTATGTGCCCCCACTAGAGGAGCGCATAGAGAGAGATATTTAAAATGTTAATAGTTTGTCTCGATAGTATTCATACTGTTTTTGACGTAGTTCGATCTCTTTTGGTAATCCCTCACTAATGGAGTTTGTTAGCGTATCAAATTTATCCAAGATTGATACAATGCGTTCTTGGACTTCCAGGGGAGGGATCGGAATTTTATACTCTAAAATTTGAATTTTGTTACCTCGAGGCATTTTGGCTCCTTTAGCATGCTGCATATTATAAGAAAAGAAGTTGTCGTCTGCTAATATTTGATACAAATATCTCGGACTTAATAATGAATATGATGTTCTAATAACTAATACATCTCCATTTGTTCCACCAATTCTATCAGAAAACCATATTTTTTTTAGATAAGGACGGATGTTACCTATTAATATATCATTATTTATATACTTTGTTGAATTGCCACTTAAAGGAGTTCTTGTAGAAAAGGTTTTTCCTTCTCTATTTTGTAACAAATTATCTACTCCAATATAATTATCCTGATTAAGTTCATTAAAACCTATACGATCTTTTGAGTAATGAGCTACTTCACCGAGAGTTTTCCATTCGACTTTTATATTGCCATGGTTGTCGTAGCAGGAATTACTTAGGTTTTTAAAGATACCTTTAAAATTTTGTGCGCTATCTTTGTGGAAGCTTAACAACTGTTCTCGATAGTAGCTATACTGTTTTTTCCGAGCCGTAAGCTCCGCCGTAAGCTCCGCCGTAAGCTCCGTAAAAGAGTCCAAAATACGAACAATTTCTTTCTGAACGTTTAGGGGAGGGATAGGGATTTTAAATTTATCTGTGTCCGGAATTGAAATCTGAGGCATTTGCATTCTTCCAGCTATTTTTTGAAAAAATGGTTCATGAATTTTTAAATAATGATATACATACTTAATTATTAAGTTGTCATTTTTTGAATGATAAGACCACATCTCATTTTTATGAGAAAAAGCCTGATTATAATATTCAAATGCTATAACACCTCTTGATTTTACAATAATAGATGGTTCTCTATTTATATCTTTTGGGGGGATATCATCAAAATTGAAATCTGCAGTTGTTTTGCCTCCAGCAAAAATTTTTAAAGGTGCACCATTTTTATGTAACTCTTTCATCTTTGCTGCAGTAATTTTAGTCCCTTTTGTTCGAACTAAAGTTTCCCCCAAAGTTTTCCATTCGACCTCGACGCCTTCTAATAATTTATCTAAATGGTTCATGCTTCGATCTCCTTTACGATTTTATCAATATCCGCACGAAGTTTTGTAATCTTTTCGACGGTGTTGGCAACCTCTTTGTTGAGTTCGACAATATCGATCACCTCACGAGTATCTTTGGGTTCTACATAAGAGCTAACGGAAAGGTTGTAGTCGTTCTCTGCAATCTTTTCGATATCGCACGAGGTGGCGATATGTTCTACCTCCTCTTTGTTGGCAAAGATTTGTAGGATGCGATCGATATGTTCGGGTTTTAGCTCGTTGTTGTTGGTGGCTTTGGTAAAGAACTCCTCGCCACTGGCATCGATAAACTGCACTTGGTGGTTGCTCTTTGCTTTGGATATCACCAAGATATTGACAGCAATAGAGGTTCCGAAGAATAGGTTCGGAGCCAAAGAGATCACCGTCTCTACAAAATTGTTGTCGATAAGATATTTACGAATCTTCTGCTCTGCACCCCCTCGATAGAAGATTCCTGGGAAACAGACTATGGCAGCACGACCTTTGGCAGAGAGATAGTGAAGTGCATGAAGCACAAAAGCAAAGTCGGCTTTCGATTTGGGAGCCAAAACAGAAGCAGGAGCGAAGCGGTCGTCGTTGATCAGTGTCGGGTCGTCAGAGCCTATCCATTTAACGGAGTATGGAGGGTTCGAAACGATGGCATCGTAGCCTTTGTCGTCCTGTAGACTCGGTTGGAGTAGGGTGTCGCCCAATACAATCTCGAACTTGTCGTAGTTGATGTTGTGTAGAAACATGTTCATACGTGCCAAGTTGTAGGTGGTGTGGTTGATCTCCTGCCCGAAGAAACCCTCTTGGATAATATGGTCGTCGAACTGTTTTTTTGCCTGAAGTAGCAGAGAGCCCGAACCTGCAGCCGGATCATATATTTTGTTTACGGTTGTTTTGCCATGAATGGCCAGTTGAGAGATCAGCTTTGAGACACTTTGTGGTGTGAAGAACTCGCCCCCCGATTTCCCTGCATTGGCAGCATAGTTAGAGATCAGAAACTCGTAGGCATCGCCAAAGAGATCGATCTGGTTCTCTTCGAAGTTCCCGAAGTTTAGACTGGCAACCCCTTTGATGACTTTAGCCAAGCGTTCGTTTTTGGCTTCCACCGTGTTTCCTAATCGGGTGCTGGTGGTGTCGAAATCAGCAAACAGTCCTTTGATGTCGCTCTCTGAGTCGAAGCCCGAAGCCGACCCTTCGATGGCATTAAAGATCTGTTTTAGGTCGGTGTTTAGATCTTCATTGGTTGCTGCCTTTTCTGCGACATTGCAAAAGAGCTGGCTAGGATAGATAAAATAGCCTTTCTCTTTGATCGTATTTTGAATGATCTCTGGAGGGATTTGGGTGTCGTCCATCTCGGGATAGCTAAAACTGTCGTCGCCAGCTTGAATGTAGTTGGAGAAGTTCTCGCTAATAAAACGGTAGAAAAGAGAACCTAAGACAAAGTGTTTGAAATCCCATCCGTCTACCGAGCCACGTACATCATTGGCTATCTTCCATATCTGAGCCTGTAGCTCCGCTCTTTGTGCTGTGCTAGTCATCTATATAATGTTGTTTTGTTTTTATATCAAAAGATGTGATCATATCCTATGAAATGGAGTACTGGTGGTATCTTCTGTCATGGGGATATGATGGTATTCACTGTAAGTATCAAAGGTAAAATAATAATCATTTTATTATAATTGTTTTGCCCATTTTTGTCGGCTAAGTGGAATGAATTGCTGTTGGTAGAGATACAATAGATTTATAGGTTTGCTGTTGTTTTTGGAGATCATGTGTTTGCCATGATATGTCAATATATTGTCGTTAACGATTGTTGCTATATGTTGTGGTGGTGATGGGTTGAGGCATTTAACGGAAGCAGGAGTTTCTTATCTCCCAGGTGTTGATACATCGATTTGTTGATGCAATATATAGTATGGTTTTGGATAGTATGTGTTTGCCATGATGTGTCAATTATATTGACGTTAACGATTGTTGCTATATGTTGTGGTGGTGATGGGTTGATGCATTTAACGGAAGCAGGAGTTTCCTATCTCCCAGGTGTTGATGCATTGATTTGTTGATGCAATATATAGTATGTTTTTGGATAGCATGTGTTTGCCATGATGTGTCAATTATATTGACGTTAACGATTGTTGCTACAACATCTGGGAACCGCGAAGCTCCCGCTTTGTGATTTGACGAGCCTTCGTCAAATAAATCTTTGTGTTTTTGTGATGAAATTGTCTCATGGAGGGCAAACACATGGGGTTGTCAACTATAAAATCTGTGTTCATCTGTTTGATCTGTCCAATCTGTGGCACTACAAAATTGGACTTGTCAGGATGAACATAGCTTGGTGGGAGATGCACAATTTATGGATGCTGCCAATGGTGACTTTACTGTGAAAAGTTCTTCGCCAGCAATACGCTTAGGGTTTATGAACTTTAAGACGAAAGGTATGGGGGTAACTATTGATAGATTGAAAGATTTGGCTCCTGAACCTAAGATCAATCTTCCGCTACATTATTTCAACAATGTAAGAGAGGGAAATAAACGTGTGGAGTTTCAAGGGGTTGTAATGAATGGTCTAGATAATGAGTCTGAACAGACTGCTTATGGATCCAAAGAACTATCAGGAGTGATTCTAGAAGCAATTCATGGTTATAGTCATTGGAAGGCTCAAGGGTTCAAGGTGGACGATGTGATCCTGGCTATAGATGATGTTCAGATTAAAGATATTAAAACGCTTGTACGTCTGTTAAAAGGGGCGAAAGAGGGGCAAAAGTATAAAGCAACCGTTCTTTGTGCTCAAGACGAAATGGTTGTCGAGTTCAAATTGTAAATATTTAATTCTATAGTGCAAAATAGAGGGTGTCCAATTCATGTTGGATATCCTCTTTTTTGTTTTAACGATTCTATGATTGATCTATGTTTAACGTAAGTTGTGTTTGATAGAGTATTGGTTTATTCGTAATATGTCATTAGATGTGTTTTTAAGACTGTTTAAGCGATTTAAATAGATGTTTGGTGTAATTGATGGTGATTTGTTTTTGATTGCCTTAAGTAGCTTGTTTCGATAGTGTTGGTATAGGTTCTGTTTTAGAGAGGCTTCGAGGAAAGTATCCTACGTTGGGCAAACATATGGGTTTGCCATGGTGGGGCTGTTGATAAAATATGTGTTGCTCTGTTCGGTCTGTTGATAAAATATGTGTTGCTCTGTTCGGTCTGTTCCAGTTGTGGTCATAAAATATTTCTGTGCTTCGAACTAAGGTTATTGAGCCCTTCGACAGGTGGTCCCTGAGCTTGTCGAAGGGCTCAGCACCCGTAAATGTCGAAGGTGTGTAAGTCGTTTCTGTACTTCGACAATTGGTCCCTGAGCTTGTCGAAGGGCTCAGCACCCGTAAATGTCGAAGGTGTGTAAGTCGTTTCTGTACTTCGACAATTGGTCCCTGAGCTTATCGAAGGGCTCAGCACCCGTAAATGTCGAAGGGCAAGATGTCTTTGTGGTGTTTACAATCTGTGATAGTAAACATGATTTCTTCATTGTTTTTTCGTGTTTTTTTTCGGGCGCAAAAAATTGAAGCAACAAAGGATAGAACAAGTTTGTCTCTGTGAAGTTACGCTACGACTAAAACCTACATGAAAAATGAGGAGCTGAGTGAGATTCAAAATGAGTGATTCTAAATAAATATTCCCGTGTTGCTATATATACCCTTAATATATACTCTCTCATTTTTGCTTTTTTTATTTAGTCTAGATAGTGTGGTTTTTGACTCTTCAAAAAATGAAAAATAGTAGCGAGGTTTTCATTGTGAAAATTGGGGGTTTATAAAACTGAAAATAGAATGGTTTAATTAAACCATTCTATTGTTCGGTGTAATAAAATATGTTCGTGTATGTTTCATTTTTATTTGCTGTTTTGAAGCACTAAAAATTTATCGTGGATTTGGGGGAAGAAGTAAATATTATTTCAACTATTGGTTCTTTAGTTGTGAGGCTCTAATTCATAGTGATATACCGTGCGGTTTTCTGCAAGTGTTTCTTGATGTTTTTGTTGAAATCCAAGACGAGATATCAAGGCAATACTACAGGAGTTGTCGCTATAGGTACGGGCAATAATTTTCTTGACTCCAAACTCTTGCTCTGCTTTTTTTATCGGTTGAATAGATGCTTTGGTCGCAATCCCTTTTCCCAGTATTTTGAGTCAAGGATAATACCGATTTCAGCCGTGTTGTTTGTGTCTGGTATATTATACAAACCGATCTCTCCAACAAGTATTCCTGTTTTAAGTGATATTGCATTAATGCCATAAATTGCCCCCTGTTTTAGGGTGTTTTTTCTCCATATTTCTATTAGTTGGTCGTCTTCTTGAAGGTGTCTATTCACTGGTATGTATTTCATATTTACGGTGTTTCGGTATATCCTTAATAGATGAGGGTAATCATTTTCTATTAGTGGACGAATTGTAAATTGAAGGGCTTTATCTCTCTACTTCGTTGGCAAGGTTGCAAGTTTCTTATTTTGTTTGAAAAGTTCGAAAGCTTGTTTTAATTGTTGTTTGTCCTTGTCTGATAGATTGTGCCAGCGAACTCCTTGTATTGCTCCCTCTAATGCATATAGTTTTTGGATGCAGCAAAAAGTTTCTTGTTGTAGCGAGATTCTTTCCCATGCTTTATAGCTCCCAATCGATTTTAGATCGTGTTCTGAGTGAATTCCGTGATCGCAGAGTAGTTTTGCTAATTGGGGACCGATATTGGGTAGTAAGGATAGTGAGTCTTTTTTCATGTTTTTAGAATTATGGTTTTGTTGATGTAGTAGGATAAATATAGTGAAAACACCATTGAAATCATAAAAATGAGGATGCCTTTTGGGGACATCCTCATGCTTTAAGTGATTAATATGTCGTTTTAGTTTTCTAACTTAAAACGTACAAGACGTAAAGGATTCCCTTTGGCATTTTTTAATGTTTGTAGTCCATATAGGTATCCGTCTTTAAAAATTAGCTTGTCTTTATTGATCTCCAAATTATAATCTTCGCACACGAAAGAACATTGGGTGCTCATCTCTCCATTTTTATTATAAATCCAAACGTGGAATAGGTTTTGTCCTTTCTTCTTCGGGATTTCAAAGATCAATACATTTCCATCAGAGTCTTTAATTATATTGGTGAAATATGGCTTTTTTAAAGCAGTACGAATATACTTTATGTCCTCCTCCATTTTATTTAAGACTCTATTTAATTCGCTTTTGTCGATTTTTATAATGTTATTCGATTTGGCTGCAAATTTTTTAAAGTAATGGATTGCATCCTCTTGTGCCTTTTTTTGTTCTGCTACCGACAAAGTCTCTCTTTCCCATGTGACTTGTTGTGTGGATAGCAGCTTGCCATCTAAATTATAGGTGTTGATTTTTCCAGTATTTGGGAATGCCACAATAAGTTTGTTGTCCATGGTGGTAATTAGAGGAGCTAATCCTATCTTAACATCGTTTTGAAATGGTATAGAAAAGATATTGACCGATCCATTTGTGCTTTTTATTTTGTATTGAAAAGAGCATGGTTTAAGAACTTGATCATCATATTTGTCCCAAATAATCTTTTGTTTATTGGTGTCATAATCTACAATGGCAATAAATGTTCTAAATTGTGTTGTATGTATTGCCCATCCTACGACAGCAAATTTTCTATTTGGTAATGCAATGATGTTTTTCGCCATATAATCAAGCAGAAGGCTCTTTTTGAAATGTCCCTCTAGATCGCTACATGTCATATTTCCCATGTTGTCTAAACCCGTGAAGAGTGTATTTCCATTGATCACTCCTTTGATCGCTTTCTGTTTGCCTTTTTCGATCTGCATCTCTTCTTGAAAAACACCTTTAGGAGAGAACTTCGTGTGGTAATTTCGGTATGCATGGTTTACTAGAATAGAACCGTCTGGAAGCATCACAATAGATTTGCGATGTGCCATAGGTGTATTATATAACGTGTCGTAGTAGGAGCGAAATATTTTGTTCCAATCGTTGGATTGTGCATACTCCTTATCTGCAACCAATTTTACTGTTCCTGTTTTATACTTCTCTATAAGCTTCTGTGCGAATAGAGGAAGTTGGATGAGTGAAAATATTGTTAGAATAATTAATTTTTTCATCGTTTTAGATTTAAGAAAGTTATCAGAATCTTTCATGTATGTTTTTGTGATTTAACCAATCGTCATTGGTCCGACAAGATCTTTTTACGCTTATATATTATTTGTATTCAATGATTTGAAAGTGGAGATTCTGTTCCTCTAATGGAAGATTGGCATCTAAAGACTGCTCTAAGTCGTATGTAATCAAATAGTTTTTTTGTTTCTCTTCTTTAGGTTGGAACAAAAAACAGGATATCACGATAGAAGCCGCAACCAAAAGGGCGCCCACGACTTTGCGTTTATGATATCGGAAGAGATGCCCCGTCTTTTTTATCTCCTCAAAAGGAGGGATCTCGATATTTGAAGATTGGAATTGAGAGATCATTCCCTTTAGGTGGGCTGCCAATTGACGTTGTTGCTCCACCTGTTTGTTACAATACTCACAGCTTTGAAGATGGTTCTCTATATATGCCTTCTCCTCAGACGTCACCTCTGTATCAATATATCTTTGAATTAAATCTTCGTTAATGCAGGTCATAATGCAACGTTTTTAAGATTTCATTTAGTTTCTTTAATGTTCGGGATAATGTGCCTCCAATAGATGTGAATTTTATCCCCGTAATCTCAGCCATCTCTTTGTAAGATGCCCCCTCTCCGTAAAGAGTGGCAAGTGCTCTTTCTTTAGGGTTCAGTTGTTTTAATGCTTCTTTTAGGATCTCACGATCCTGCTTCTTCTCTAATATTTTCTCTTCTGTTACCACTATTGGAATGTGCTCTTCTGTGCAGAATTTTTTTCTGTTATTCAGAAGGTCTATGCATCGATTAATTGTAACCCTCATGAGCCAATTGGGTGGTTTTTCGATGATCTTTCCTTTCTTAAGTACCTTATGCAAGTATATAAAGATGTCTTGAATAACATCTCTTGCATCATCACTATCGTGTAGCATATTGCATGCAACACCATAGATCTTTCTATAGTTCTGGTTGTATATGTCGTTAAAGTTTTTCATTCTAGGTCTTATACTAGTATGACTCTTTATGAGCGAATCTTGTGACACAATTTCTCTATTTTTTTTAAATTGATATTTTGGATAGATCGAATCGTTGTTGTAATTTAATAAATAATGTATGGAAATGATTCACTTATATGATGTGATTCCCACTTTATGAATATCGTTTTTTCTTTACATATCAATTATATACAGCTTATGACGTTACAAGAAACAAGAATGCGTTTAGATGAGATTATCCTGATATACCATGATACGCAGAATGTAAAAGATGCACGTAAATTTCAAAAATTGCTATCTACACTCGAACATAGATCGTTCTCACAAGAAGAGAAATTATCTATTGAAGAACAGTTAGATTTTTTGAATATTGAAGTGGACAATGATTATAAAAGAATGAACTTTCAGGCTAAATATTGGAAATTTAGTGCCTTCTTGCGAAATAAATATGGCTTGGTGCCTAAGGGATATTATGTTCGTACTTGGAGTCTGTATGGTATCTGTATGGGGGCATGTGTTGGAATAATTGGGGGACTTTTTTATAGTTCAGTCGGTATCTCGTTGGGAATGGTTTTAGGGTATGCGATGGGGAGACAACGAGAGGAGGCATTGCAAAAAGAGGGTAAAATATTGTTCTAGTTGTTTCAATGTGTGTTATAATTCTAATTTTTCTTGTCTCATGTGCTAAAATTTGTATATTGCTTCTGTTCTTAGGTGTAATTTCCAAGGTGGAGAATATTAAGAAAATCAAATTACTATGACAATTGACCACGCAAAGAGCTTATTAAAACATATTTATGATGAACAGGAGTCGAAGAATACGAAGAATACGATATGGAGACTTGTCGGATTGCTTCAAGTGCTTCAGGAGAGAGGACTTTGTGAGAATGAAATGATGAAGTTGGAAGAGAATCTTGACTCTTTGGATATAGAGGTTGGAAGATCTTATAGTAGTAGAGCCATGGCAACAAAGCTTTTGAGAGTGATTCACTTTGTTCGTAAGGAATATGGATTGGTGGAAGAGGGGTATTATGTAAAAAGAGGAACCTTCTTAGGGATGATGATCGGGGTTCTATTGGGGACCTCTGTACTTCAACTGGAGCGTAGTCTTGGAATTGCCTTAGGAGTGGGAGTTGGAACTGCTCTAGGGAATGTGATCGGTTCGTATAAAGATAAGAAAGTCAAAAGAGAGGGTAAGGTATTGAATTTTTAAATTCAGGATATTTAAAATATCCTATTTCGTATTGATCTAGACCTGGTATATAAGGAAGCGAGTCGTTATATTTTTTCGAGCATTCGTGTTTCATCAATATAGGATACTGAATTATTTGTTTAAGCGATTTTTGGTGGCTTGTTCCATGTTATATTTTTATATAATTGTTTGAAGTTTAAGTGTATCATTCATTAAAAAGAGATCCATTGAAAGATAAAAATATGTGGAAAGGGCTTGTCTCTCTCATGTTATACATCCTTGTATTGGCTGTAGCTTGGGTAATTATATTGTCAGTATTTGCATAACTCCATATACTAGGTGAATTAAGCATACATTTTAGTCAAACAATCTAAAAGAAAAGGGTATGCGACTTGGTGATAAATCGTGATAATGGGTAAATCGATTGGTTTGCTGCTATCATGTTTGAATTAAATATATGATTATTTTGCTTCGGTAGTGAAGTCCTTGTGCTTCGACAAGCTCTGTAACCTACAATGCTGACAAATGGTCCCTGTGCTTCGACAAGCTCAGCAACCAAATGTCGAAGTGGTCGGTAACCTACACTCCGATCAGTCTACATTATATAAGGTTGATTCGTTTTATTTATGACATGAATGCAAGTTTTATGTCTTTAGTTCTCTTTTAAAGTTTTGAGAGAAGCATCTTTTTTCTCATTTAATATTGAAGGAGTGTTCATCGTTTTATGAATTCATATCTCCTAGTTTTTTAAATTATGTTATATTCGTGCCCAATATTTCTAAAAAAATAAAGAGATGTTGCTACTAATCTAAATAATTTGATATTCTATGAGAAAATATTTCCTTCTATTCTTTTTATTCCTTTCCTATATGTTTTATTCACATGTAATATGGGCTTCTAATGATAGTTTACATGTGGATCGAAAGGTTCGATTTCATAAAGAATTTATTTGTAGAAAAAAGCAATGCAACAAGAATCAGAAGATTCATTTTGATACGTTGCAAACTTATGCGTGTGAGTACAATATAGAAGGATGTGTTCTCAAAGCGGAACATTATAATGATGATGGATCGCTTTTCTTTAAAGACGTTTTCAGTTATCGTGAAGATGGAAAGTTAAGTGGTTTTAAGAGATACTTCTTCAAAAATACACTTGGTAATTATAGTGTGATGAAATATTGGAAGAGTGGTAAAATATCGAGTCGTAGTTTTTATAACTATTTGGATGAGTTACTAAACTCTTCGATCTTTGATGAAAATGGAAACCTGTTGATACAGACTTCTTTTATGAGTGGTCGTGTAGATTTAAAGACTTTCTATAAATATAATAGCCGTGGAGAGAAGCTAGATTCTTATATGTTTAATGGGGAGCCATGGAGAGATAATTTGATTGAAAAAGTGGATTCTATGCCTTCTTTAAGCGAAAGTATTCATCATACTCGTTTTGAATATGATGCTCATGGAAATGTATTGAAAAAGGTTTTTCTACATTGTCATGAACGATTAATTCGGTATTTCACTTATAAATATGATGACCATCATAATCTTATAGAGGAGGTTGAGATGAAATCAAAGGTGGATACTATTGGTTGTAAAAGATGTCTCTATGATGAAAATAATAATAAAGTGAGAGAGGTATATCAATATTTCAAGAATTCGAAACTTAATACCCAAGTGGACTATATCTACGATGACTTCGATAGGTTAATTTGTGAGAAGAAACAGAAGAATGATAAAATTACAGAGAAACGATATTTCTATGATGAATATGGTAAATTAAATAGGGAGGACCATCTAGTGAATGGAGAGGAGACTAAGAAGGTGATTTATCAAAATACTTATTTCTAGTTGTATAAATTGATTGTGGGAACCTGTTGTATGGAAGTTGTAAAGCCTTTACTCGAGACATGATATATCAATATATTAAGGTCACGATTGTTGCTACAGCTGCTGGGAGCAGTTTTATCAGCTAGCTCCCTGAGCCCTTCGACAAGATCAGGAACCACTTGTCGAAGGGCTTCGTATCCTGGGCCATTTTTGATTATTTGTTTAATTAAAACGAATGGAGATACATCTTGAAGTGTATCTCCATTCTAGGAGGTCTCTTTTTGGGGATAGATTCTTGGTTATTTCGTCCTGTTTTTAGGAAGGATAAACAAGTAACGTGTTTTTCTCTTTATGTTTATATTATGATGTTGAATACATAACCAGAGATGACAGCAACCAAGAATATCACTCCAATGAATGTGATTAATAGTCTACGTTTGAATATTTTTGCCAACATTGTCATCTCTGGTATGGCCATTCCAGCTCCACCTATAATCAATGCAATTGCGGTTCCCATTCCGACTCCTTTAGATATTAATGACATGGCAATAGGAATCGCTGTCTCGGCTCTAATATAGAGAGGAATTCCAATGATTGAGGCAATGGGAACAGCAAACCAGTTGTCGCTTCCTGCTATTTTTGCAATGGTATCTCCTTCAGGTAGATATCCATAGATCATGGAGCCGATGGCTACCCCAATAAAGAGATATGTAAGGATTGGCTTTAATGAGTCCCATCCGGTCTTTAGGCTAATTCTTATTTTGCTTGTGATAGGTAGTTCTTTTCTTACATCTATTCCATTAATAATTGTATCCTTTCCACCTGTTACTTTTACTGCTTTTACCTCTTTAGTAAAACCGAACTTCTCCAATAGATATCCAAAAATAACAGATAACCCAAAGGCTAAGACAAAATAAATTGCTGCATTTTGAACTCCAACTGTGGCTGCGAGCATCGCTATGATGATTGGGTTGAGAAGCGGAGAGGAGATTAGAAATGACATAATGGAACCAAATGGCAATTGGGCATTAAGGAAGCCTACGGTCATTGGAATCGTAGAACATGCACAAAATGGGGTGATGGCTCCAAAGGTGGCTCCTGCTAGATTTCCTACAATTCCCTTTCCTTTAAATAGTTTTTGTAGTTTTTTCTGATTTACATGAATCATGATATACTCTATGATAGCAGTAATTCCGATAAATAGGATAAACAGTTCTAGGGTGATAAAGATGAAATTTCCTAGTGTTTTACTTAGATTAATAAAAAATGGAGTATTCTCTATACCCATTATCTGAAATAGTAGGTACTGTATGTGATGTATTAAATTTTCTAGCATGATGATTAATTATAAAAGTTGTGACTTGACATTGTATTCTAACTGAAACTTCTTGTTTCTAGGTTTACAATTAAATGAGTATTGAGATTAAAGTTTGGTGGCAATGATTGCTAAGAGAACAGCGATGACTCCGCCCCAAAGCATAATTTTTGATAGTTTATTCGAAGTATTATTACAACAATTATCCGATTCTTTGGCTAATGCTTTTTTAGTAGAGTTGTTGCAACAATCGTTGGGCTTGTTTTCTTTTACCTCTTCGATGGATACATTACAACAGTCGTTGGGCTTATTTTCTTTTACCTCTTCGATGGATATATTGCAACAATCGTTGGGCTTGTTTTCTTTTACCTCTTCGATGGATATATTGCAGCAATCTGATGAGGTTTTCTTAGGCCTTCTTTTAAAGTAGATGCTGTAAAAGCCGTATATTAATGAGAGAATTGCTAAAACTAGAAAGTAGTTTTGATAGGGGGCAAGTGCTTGTAATTGAGATGCTCCGAGTCCAATATAGGCAAGGATGGAAGCGAGTATAGGAAATCCACAACAACTGATGATTCCTATAAAGGCAAACACAGAAGATAGAATAGTGATGATTGATGCGATAAATCCGTCTCTTTTTTTCATTTTTTAATTCCTTTTTATTGAAAAATTATTGTTTTCAATAAGGAAGTCGTGAAATGAGTAAAAAAGACACATCTATTTAAAAAAAAGAGTCTTTTTTTTTGTGATGTGAAATGTAAATATGTTGTTTATTAGGAGGTTAGATGATAGTATTATTTCTCTTTTTTTAATCTATCTTTCTCCTTAAGTAGGGGAGTACAACTCGTTTTTATGGTGCAGTGAGCAAAAGAATCATTCTCGGTATAAGTTATATCACAGCATTCTAGAAATAATTCGTACAGTTTTTTCCTAGCCCTTTGTATCCGCATTTTTGTCGCAGAGAGAGAGAGGTCAAGTTTCTTTGCTATCTCGACATGTTTGAGGTTATCAATATCACTTAATAAAAGCGGTTTTGCATATTCTTCAGGAAGAAGGTGAATCATCGGTACAATATAGTCTTCAGTCATTAATTCGAAATCATTTTCTGATTTCTCTGATTCTAGGATTGAGTTATCAAATTGTAAAATATCTTTTTTACGATAACGATCTGAAATGATATTACGTGTGACACGGAAGAGCCATGCTTTTGTATTTTGCACTTCTTGTTTGGAGTTATATGCTTCTACCATCCTTCCCATTACCTCTTGGGTAATATCTTCTGCTATCTCTTTATCTTGGATTTGTTTCAAAACAAATCCAAAGATGTTATCATAGAATTCTGCTGTCACTTGATGTGGGTTACAACAGCTATTTTGTTTATCTGTTTTCATCAATATATAATGTGTTTAATTTTAAAGATAGTGAGAATATTTTAATTCTGAATGATCACTCTAATGCACCCCCTATTCTTTTTTTATCTAAAATAACTATATGTTTCAAGTCATGATAAATATAGTCGCTTAATACATGAGATCTGTTTTTTACCTGTCATTTTAGTCTGTTTCAGTAATACATCTTGTTGAACATTGCATTTCTAGTTGTTTTGTTTGATATATGAAAACTGTTGTAGCGTGTGGAAGCATAAAATATCGTTTTAGATATTATACGAAAACGAACATAATCGTAAAATGTTCGTTTTTATATTGGTTAATCATAAAATATTGGGATTGATAGCATGAGTGATTTCTGATTCCTTTGTATAAAATAAATAATTATAAAATGCAGATTAAGAAAGCGGAACAACGAAATAATATTATTGAGGCTGCATGTCAAGAGTTTTATAGTAACGGTTTTAAGGGTAGTTCTATGAGAAATATTGCTCAAAATGCGGATGTGAGTTTGAGTAATATATACAACTATTTTAAAAATAAGGATGAGATTCTCATCCAAATATTAAAGCCCTTAATGACTGAAATTACTTCCATGTTAGGGGAACATAATGATTCAAGTAAGTTAGACACTACCGTATTTTATTTAGACTCTTTTATCGAAGAAGGAGCTGACTATTATATGAATTTGGTGACTATGTATAAGAAGGAACTTAAATTGCTCTTGTGTGATTGTGAAGGCTCATTGTATGAGAGTTTTCGAGAAGATTTTATAGGGTTACAGTGTGATATAGGTCGTGCCTATCTGAAAGAGATGAAACAAAAATATCCTGATATAAATGCAAATATCTCCTCTTTATTTGTTCGAAATATCTCCTCTTGGTTTGTTGAAATACTCTCAGAACTTGTTTGTAATGATTATCCATTGGACAAGATGCGCACATTTTTTGAGGAGTATGTGCTGTTTTCTACTGCAGGTTGGAAAAAGATAATGAATATATAAATAAGAATCCTATGACTATTTTAAAAAGAGTACAGGGCTATCTAGGAAATAGAAAGCTCTTACTTCCTTGTTCTATTGCACTCTCTAGCATTAGTGCTGTAGTAATGCTTCTTCCGTTTTATTTTATTTGGAACATTGTGCAAGAGCTATTGACCCAACATACATTAACTTCTCTTTCAGATGCGTATTATGCGATGGGCTTTGCATTATTGGGGGTGTTATTGTATTATTTTGCTTTGATGCTTTCGCATGCTGCTGCTTTTCGTGTGGAGAACAATATACGAAAGATGTCTATGAAAAAGATTATTCGTATGCCTTTGGGGTTTTTTGATAATCATACAAGTGGAGAGATACGTAAAGTGATTGATGATAATGCGACCATTACTCATATGTTCTTAGCACACCAGTTGCCTGATCTTGCTGCAACTTTTGTGATGCCAATATTGACGTTTGTTTTTATGTGGTTTCTTGATTGGCGTCTGGGGCTTGCTTGTCTGTTTCCTCTAGGCTTAGCTCTAGCTAGTTTGGGTTTTCTGATGAGTAAAAGAGGTCAGAATTTCACGAAGCTATATATGGATCAGTTGGAGAAGATGAACACGGAATCTGTTGAGTATATACGGGGAATCCCCGTGGTGAAGACATTTCAGCAAACAGTCTTTTCGTTTAAAAATTTCTATAAAAGTATTATTGATTATAGGGATATGGTGATTACTTATACCGCTTGGTGTAGGAGGCCTATGTCTTTTTATTTGGTCTTTGTTCATTCGTTCTGTTTTGTTTTGGTTCCACTAACGATACTGTTGATGACAAACACTCCTATGTCTAATGTGACTATTTTTACTAGTTTATTACTCTTCGTGTTGATTACACCAGTCTATTCACAGGTGGTAATGAGAAGTATGAATTTGGGGTATGCAATGGGACAAGCTGGAGAGGCATTAAATAGAATTGATGAAATGCTTGATGTGCCTCCTGTCCTGTTTGGTGAAGAACAGGATGTGTCGGACAACTGTTCCGTCTCTTTTAAAGATGTTTCATTTTCGTATCCAAAAACGAATAAAAAAGTACTTCAAGATATTTCTTTTGATCTTTTTAAGGGGCAGACGATTGCTTTGGTAGGCCCTTCTGGTGGAGGTAAAACGACTTTGGCTAAATTGATTCCACGCTTCTGGGATGCTGATATGGGGTCTATTGCTATAGGAGGTAAACCTGTGAAATCATTGAGTCAAGAGACGCTAATGGAGTATGTTAGTTTTGTCTTTCAGAACTCTAGTTTATTCAAAAGAACGCTTCGAGAGAATGTCGCATATGGATTAGAGTCTTGTAGCGATGCTGAAATATTGAGTGCTCTAAAGAAAGCACAGTGCCTGGATATCATCGATAAATTTCCGGAAGGATTGGATACGATTATTGGGAAAAATGGGGTCTATCTGTCTGGCGGAGAGCAACAGCGTATCTGTTTGGCAAGGGCTATATTGAAAGATACTCCTTTGGTTGTATTAGACGAGGCAACTGCTTTCTCTGATCCAGAGAATGAACATTTAATTCAGCAAGCTTTACGGGAGCTTACTAAAGGGAAGACTGTGATTATGGTTGCACATCGCCTTACTAGTGTGACCGATGCCGATATGATATTGGTTTTAGATAAAGGACGAATTGTGGAAAGAGGGACGCATGACGAACTCTTAAGTAATAAAGCGTTGTATACTAAGATGTGGAATCAATATCAGGTTTCTGTTGAATGGACTTTATAAATAATAGTATGAAAAAATATATACAAAAGCGCTTTGCAATGAGTGCAAAAGGAGCTTCTGATCTTATCATTGGAATAGGCTATACTACATTGCAAAATATAGCGATCATGCTGCCGATGATCTTTCTCTTTATTTTTATGGATCAATATTTTCCATTAGAGCATCAAAGTAATTTTGGATCTCCATGGTCATTAGGTACATTTATTCTGGTTGCATTCGGGATGATGGGGGTGATTTATGGGGTCTCTTTATTACAATATGATAGCGTTTATACTAAAGTGTATAATGAAAGTTCACAGAGACGAATAAGTTTGGCGGAGAAATTGAGAAAACTTCCTCTTTCATTCTTTGGTAAAAGAGACCTTTCGGATCTAAGTACTACATTGATGAATGATGCCACCGATTTAGAACATATATTTTCTCATGCTGTACCACAACTCATTGCATCCTTAGTGACTATATTGATCGCTTCTATAGGGCTTTTTTCTCTCAATTGGCAACTCTCTTTGGCTCTACTTTGGGTGGTTCCTATTTCGTTCTTTTTCATTGCTATGTCTAAGAAAAAAATAGACAAAATAAACATCTCCTTGTATGGAAAGAAACAAGATGTGGCTGAAAAGATATTTGAGGGAGTAGACCTAGTGCAAGAGATTAAAGCGTATAACCAAGAGGGGGATTTTGATAGAGAACTAGAGGAGGTTGTAGATCGTTATGAAGCGAGTTTGTTAAAGGAGGAGCTTTTAACTGGAGCATTTGTGAATGCTTCACAGATGCTGATAAAGTTAGGACTACCTAGTGTTATCTTGGTTGGAGGATGGATGGTGATGCAACATCAAGTATCGATCTTTGTCTATTTAATATTTTTGACTTTAGGTACCCAAATATTCAATCCTATCCATGAAGTGTTTAATAATTTTGCTGCTTTGTTGTTTATTAACCTTCGTATCAAAAGGTTTCAAGAGATACATGATATTGAAGAGCAAAAAGGTGATGATGATGTAGCGTTGGAGAATTTTAATATTGAATTTGATCAAGTATCCTTCTCTTATGAAAAAGAGAGTCCTGTACTTTCTAATGTTTCATTTACCGCAAAGCAGGGAGAGATAACTGCCTTAATAGGCCCTTCTGGTGGTGGAAAGAGTACTGCAACCAAATTAGCTGCTAGGTTTTGGGATGTTAAAAGTGGGGCTATTAAGTTGGGAGATATCCCTATTAATACCATTGCTCCTGAAACTTTATTGAAATATTACTCTATCGTTTTTCAAGATGTCGTGCTTTTTAATTCTACCATACGTGAAAATATTCGATTGGGTAGAAAGGGGGCATCTGACGAAGAAGTGGTGAATGCTGCAAAATTTGCACAATGTCATGATTTTATTGAGGCTATGCCTAATGGATATGATACTGTCTTGAGTGAAAATGGTTCAACTATTTCAGGAGGAGAGAGACAACGTGTTTCCATAGCACGCGCCCTGCTTAAAGATGCCCCTATCATTTTGTTAGATGAGGCGACTGCCGCTCTTGATGTGGAAAATGAGTCGAAGATACAGCTAGCATTGAATCATTTAGTAAAGAACAAAACGGTAATCATCATTGCACATAAGATGCGAACTATTGCAGGGGCAGATAAAGTGGTTGTGTTAGATAAAGGCAAAGTGGTAGAGATGGGAAAACCTCTCACACTATATAAAGACAGAGGTGTTTTCTATCATATGGCTCAAAAACAGGAACTTATTTTGGATGAGACAAATCATTACTCCGATTCATTGTTGTGAGATCTGTTTATTCTACTAAATTCACAACAGCCGTGTATTCTTGATGTTTAAAGTGGTGAGAGAGGTGCTATTATGTACCTCTCTCTTGTTTTCTATTTGTATCGTTCGTGATGAAACAGGTAACATGTGTATGAATTGTATCTATTTATGAATAGAATCGTATGGAAACTCAACCTTTATGTTTAGTTTGTAGCATATGAATAGTGTGATTAAGTCCATTAATTTTTCTAAAAAGAATCATTGCTTTGAACTTAAACTATTGTATGTTGTTGTATTTCATAAACCCTATTTAATTTCAAATCCTTTAGAATAGAACTAGGCTTATGGTTTGCTTTTCAACAAAATATATGGGCATGGAGATCTCCTCTCCATTAGTATTAGGTGCTTCAGACCTCTCTCTTTCTCCCAATATAGTGATGGATGCGATGGATAATGGTATTGGTGCCGTCGTTTATCCTACGCTTTTTGAAGAAGTTGCGATGATGAATCAATTCTCTGAATCACAACAACGTAAGTATGAAATAAAACAACATGCCAAGCGCAATATGTTTCCTTTTGTTCGACATGGAGACTTGCATGCACATCTAAGCAATGTGCGAGATCTTGTAAAAAGACTCAATGTTCCTGTGATTGGGAGTCTTAACTGTCTTCATCCTGATGCTTGGGTAACTTATGCTAAAGCATTAGAGGATCAAGGAGTGAAAGGGATTGAGCTAAATTTCTGTGTCCCTAACTTTTCGTGGAGTTATAACTCAAAACATACAGAATTGGAGCAGTGTAGAATAGTAGAGCTTCTTAAATCTAATTTGCATATTCCAGTCGCAGCGAAGCTAAGTCCCTATTTCACTAATCTTCTTCATCATGTGAAGTTATTAGATCGAGCTGGAGTTGATTCGTTGGTTCTTTTTGGAAATCCTATTTTCCCTGATATTAATACCCAAACGGAACAGATGTCTTTTGACGTGGATGTAACTTCAGATTCTATCCTACATCGATCGTTTCCTTTTATCGGTAAATTATATTCAAATATCATTGCTGAGCTGATCGGTTCTGGTGGTGTAAGAAATGGATATGATATTGTAAAGATGATATTGGCTGGAGCTGAATCTGTACAAGTTGTAAGTACTGTTTACCGTCATAAGGTGGAATATATTCCTCGAATGCTAGAGGAGCTAAAGGGATGGATGGCATCTAAAGGGTATGACAGATTGGAGGATTTTAGGGGCAATCTATCTATTGAATGTCGTGAAAGCAAGCGAATATTTTCACGTAAAGGATATGTGGATATGATGATTCACTCTACAAACGTGGCGAAGAAATATCCATTGAAAAAGATGACAGAGAAACTAACATTATAATTTCTTACGTTCTGATTTGAGTTTTATTTTTAAGCAATAAAGGCACCTTCTAAAGAGGGTGCCTTTTATTTTAGTATATTAAAGAGCCCTGTTTATGCTCCAAACTCGGCCTCTAATTGGTCTGCCATGGCGTTGGCAAGATCAACACATTGTTGAAATTTATCTTCCTTAAGAGATCCTTTCTCTTCTACAGGATTTGCCACTACCTCCCACTTGATATCTTCTGCAAATTTCATTAGGTTCTTTACTCCTCCGCCATTCCAAGCAAAAGATCCAAACACACCAAGAGATTTTTTCTTAATCCCCATATGTTTGATTTTGTTTACCAATGTCTCTACAGTTGGGAACATTTCGTTATTGTATGCACAACTCCCGATAATAAAACCTTTGAACTTAAAGATATCAGATATTATGTAAGATGGATGTGTTTTAGATGCATCGTATACACGAACATTTTTAACCCCCCTTACAGCAAGTTGTCTTGCAATGGTTTCAGCCATCTTTTCTGTATTACCATACATCGTTCCATATACGATAACTACCCCTTTGTCTGACTGATATGTACTCCATTTCTCATATTTCTCAAGTATCATATCTATATGAGATCTCCAAATTGGACCATGTAGTGCAGCAATAGTCTTAATTTCTAGACCGTCCAGCTTACGTAATGCTTTTTGGGTATGAGGACAATATTTACCAACGATATTGGTAAAGTATCTCATCATCTCTTCTTCATAGTATGATAAATCAAGCTCATCATCGAAAATGCCTCCATTTAAAGCACCAAAACTACCAAAAGCATCGGCAGAGAATAGTGTCTTTGTGGTTGTTTCGTATGTAACCATTGTTTCTGGCCAGTGAACCATAGGGATGGTATGAAACTGAAGGTTGTGCTTCCCAAGACTTAGGTTTTCACCATCTTTAATCTCAAGAGTGTTTTCCGTGAATTTATAGAAGCTTTCCAGCATTGGAAAGGTTTTTTTGTTACCAACAAATGTGATATTAGGAAACTCTTTTACAATTGCTCTAATTGCTCCAGAGTGGTCAGGTTCCATGTGGTTAATAATGAGGTAATCTACCTCTCTATCTCCAATTACATTTTTGATATTGTCTATATATTCATCAATAAAAGCCCGTTCTAAAGTGTCTAATAACGCAATTTTTTCGTCTACAATAAGGTAAGAATTATATGCTATTCCTTTGTCTAGTGGCCAATAATTTTCAAACCTTTCAGATCGTCTGTCATTAACACCTACATGAAAGATGTCGTCGGATATTTTTACTTGATGCATAAATAATATAATAATCTCAAATTAAACATGCTAAGCCTTTTGTGTTGAGGCTTATTATAATACGCGCAAATGTAATAATTATAGTTTAATAAATAACTAAAAAATGTCAAAATAAGATATTAGTGTCTTTAATTCTACCCTTGGTTTATTTGGTGAAGCAGTGCTTTCATATTAAATTCGTCATGAATATTAAAAAAAAACTTAAAACAGATAAAATAAAATGTCTATTGAAAAATCGAATCAAGCATTAATACGCCCTAAGATGGGACGTAATATTGCTGTTGTGATTGTATTGCTAACAATTGGAGCAGGACTGTATGCGTATAAAATGTTCGGATATGTGTTCCATTCCATTGTAAAGCAAGAGTGTGGTGTCTACATTGGACCGAATACCACCTATGATGATCTATGTGATAGCTTGACAAAAAAGGACGCGCTACTTGATCATAAAGCATTTGATTTTTTAGCTAAAAAGAAACATCTAGACCAGAAGTTAAAGCCTGGTTACTATCTTTTAAAGAAGGGGACCATCGGAAACAACTTAGTGAACCAGTTTCTTGCAGGAAACCAAACTCCTATCACTTTGACCTTTAATAATGTTCGTTTTTTTCCAGATCTAGCTGGTAAAATAGCGAAGGATATTATGGCTGACTCTACTGAAGTTTTGAAGGCCCTTAATGATACTGCTCAGATGAAAGCTTTCGGATTTGATAAGCAGACATACCCTGTAATGTTTATTCCGAATAGTTATGAGATCTATTGGACCACTACACCTCAAAAAGTATTGGTTAAGATGCATAAAGAGTATCAAACTTTTTGGAATAAAACACGATTAGCAAAGGCAAAAGAGGCAAAGTTGAGTGCTATTCAGGTGACTACTTTGGCTTCGATTGTTCAAGAGGAAGTTCGTCATACAGATGAGATGGCTAAAGTGGCTGGAGTCTATATGAATCGCTTAAAAAGAGGATGGCCTTTGCAAGCTGATCCTACAGTGAAGTATGCTTTGGGTGACTTTACGATTTCTCGTATTTTGAAGGACGACCTAAAGATTGATTCTCCTTATAACACCTATAAATATAAAGGATTGCCTCCTGGACCAATCTGTTTCCCTTCAGTAGAAGCTGTGGATGCGGTGTTGAATTATACCCACCATAATTATCTCTATTTCTGTGCAAACAAGAGCTTTGATGGGTACCATGCATTTGCTAAGAGTTACCGCCAGCATTTGATTAATGCAAAAGCGTATCAAAAAGAGTTAAATAGAAGAAGGATTGGCTTTAAAAGTCATCGAAAATAATCATATTAGAATGAAATATATAAAGACAGTCTGTACAATCACTCCAGACAACTCGGTGAATAGAGACCTTCTTACCGCTGCTTTAGGTGAGATAGGGTATGATAGTTTTGTATCGGAAGAGGAGGTGTTTGAGGCATATGTTCAATCAGATCTCTTTGATGTTTCCTTGGTGGAAAATGGTTCTTTAGATTTTGCACCATTATATACTGTAGAGACTCAAAGTGAAGAGGTGCCAGATCAAAACTGGAACCAAGTATGGGAGCAAGAGTCTTTTACGGAGATGGTGATTGCAGACCAAATTTTAATTAGGGCTGTTGGCCCTGCATCTGATTCGGACTACCCTTATCAGATTGAGATTGTTCCTAATATGAGTTTTGGTACTGGTGATCATGAAACGACAGCCACTATTTTAGAACAGTTGATCGCTTTGGACTGTGCCGATAAGACAATCCTTGATATGGGCTGTGGTACTGGAATATTGGGTATTATGACAGCCAAACGTGGTGCAAAACATGTCGATGCCATTGATATCGATGCTTGGTGTTTTGATAGTACTACCCAGAATAGTGAGATTAATGGAGTGAATCAAGTAATTCGTCCTATTCTTGGTGATGCCACAGCCATTCCTGAGGATGCTCTTTATGAGGTGGTATTGGCCAATATTCATAAGAACATTCTATTGCAAGATATGCCTAAATATGCCTCGGTTCAAATTACAGGAGGACTATTGTATATGAGTGGTTTCTTTGTGGAGGATGTGCAGGATATTCGACTAAAAGCTGAATCCCTTGGGTATGTCTATCGAGATACTTACGAAAACCAAGGATGGGCCGTAGTGCTTTTGGAGAAGCAATAGCATTTCATGATTTCAATTCGAAACATCCCCCTTTCTCTCTTGTCAGAGGAAGGGGGATTATTTTTTAGAAAAAGGAGTATCATGTGTTTGAAGAGATAATACTGTTGCAGTTAGACCTAATGCGATTCTCCTTGTAAATCTACATATAGGTTGACAGTTCATCTACATGGTTTATCCCAGTTCAGGATTAGACCTATTAATAAATGGAGGAGCTCAACAATTTGGAGGATTTAAGATCCTTTCTGTCTTTTATTTCTGCTTTTTTACTTTGTTTTTTTATAAAATATCCCAGATTAAAATCTTATTAAGACCTAAATATTTATATTTTTATAGAGGCTGCAATTAAATATAACAATAACTTAAATAAATGACATGAGAGAGATGCTATCGGGGATTAGTATGGAGAATTTTCGTAATTTCAGAGAGAATACGAGTGTCGACTTTAATCCTATTACGATTCTTACAGGGGTAAATAGTTGTGGAAAGAGCTCCCTTTTAAAGGCACTGATGCTTCTAGAGGATAGTTTTCAAAATGACGGACTTCATTCGTTAAATTTCAATGGGAAAAAACATCATCTAGGTTCCATGGAGGCAATCCACTCTAAAGGAAGTGAAAATGAGGTTGCTTTTACGTTGCACTATAAGGGGATTACCTTGCCGATGTTTGGAATGGAGGATGCCAATCTATATGTCAAGTTATATTTCAATGCATTTAATAAACTGGTAGGTCTCCAATTTTTAAAGGAGGAGATCGCACTAGATCCTTTTAAGAAGTTAACTTCTGACGAGGAAGTGCCTGAGGCTTGTATCTACTCCTTTGGTTTTGATAGAAAATATTTTGAGAATAAATCCGATTGGGGAACTTTTTCAACCTATGATACTCCATGTTATACTTATCGATATAAAAATAGCTTCTATCAAGTATGGGAGAGGTATTGTATCGAACATGGTATTGAAAAGAATTTGGTGTTTTTACATATTGCCTTGGAAGATAGAGACCAATTCTCTTATGATGAGTGTGATACATTTCTTCAACGAATATTTCATGCATTCTATCATAAAAAAGTCTCTGAAAATACTCCTACTTCACATGTACCTGAGTATCTGAAAGACGTTCCTTTTCTTTGTAGCTTTAAAGATACCTTTTTTTCGTCCCTAACGTTTACCAAAGAGAATGATCCTCATGAAGAGATAGCCAAGTACTTTGGAGAGATGCCAATTCATGATATCTATAATGATTCTCTTGTGGAGTGTGCCAATAACTATTATGAAGCTGAAAATAGCTTACTTCAGTATGTGGGTATGCCTTCATTGCTATTGTGTAATGTGCAACGTTCTAATACCAGAAGATTGTATCACTTAGAGAGTGAGGGAACTGATTTTAATGAAGATCTATTGGCATACTATAATCAACAGGACTCAGGTCATTCAAGTTATTTCTTTGACAATATTAGAGAAGTTGTAGAGAATGCAACACCTGAAGTTATGATTCGTGGAGAAGATTGGAGTGCAAATAAGACAAGAACTAAAACTTCAGAGGAGATATTACAAGAGAAGAATAATACACTCCAAAAATTTATGGATGCGGTTGGGATTGATAAAACGGAATCTGATGCTTTATATCGCAAACTTTGGGGTAAAGTCAATCGCATAGAAACGGATGAGAATATCCGAGAAAAGAGTGAGAACCAATTGCGAAAATATATTGTACACTCTAAGGACGCCAATAACTTTATAGACTATTGGATTCGAACGCTTGGCATCGGGTTAGGACTTCGTATTGAGCAGATAGAAGGGTATATGCATCGTGTTTGGGTAATCAATTTTGATGGAACAGAAACCAATATTGCAGATACTGGATTTGGTTACTCTCAATTGATTGCAATTCTATTGAAGATTGCTACCAACTGTGAAAGCCGTATTGCAGATCAACTGAGAGAAATGAACAATTCGCTTGATAAAGAAGATAGAAAAGCTTGGGAAGAGTCCAAAGCAAAACAGAAAGAGAAAGAGAAAGGATCCTTTTTGGATCTTCCTGGCGTAAACGATTTGTATAATCCAAAGAGTATACGTAGAGCATTTTATTCCGTCGAAAAGGGAGCAATTGTAGTTTATCGAGTGGAATGTAAAAACTTACCGTCTTTGCCTAGGTTAGATTCAAATGCCGAGACCCAATGTATACAATTTCGTTGTGGTAAATCTGAGATTCAGCAAAATAAATTTAATATCCTTAAGGAAGAGATCGAAACCATCCCGATAAAGCAAACAAAAGGAGAGTATCAGAAACTATTTCTTTTAGAAGAGCCTGAGTGTAATCTACACCCTAAATTACAATCGCTTTTGGCAGATATGTTGGTGGATGCTGTGAAACGATTTGATGTCCAATTTGTCGTAGAGACCCACTCCGAATATCTAATTCGCAAAATGCAATTCTTAACAGCAAAGGGAGCAATATCAAGCGATGAAAGTGTGATATATTATTTATATCCTCCAAACAATATCCCTGAAGGAAAAAAACATATAGAGCGAATTAATATTACCCCCAAAGGGACTTTAGATAATCAATTTGGACAAGGTTTCTTTGATGAGTCATCGAATTTGATGATGGGGCTGCTAACGGGTGAGGTGAATAAATAAAATGGTTTAAGATGAGAAATGCTGCAACTTATTGTACAGACCAACTTTTTGATCAACTGTTGGTACTTAAAAACAGTCTAGACCCATTTATACAACAGGCAGAGATGCAACAACTGTTACATCTTATCAATTTTATTCAAAGAGATGAGAATGTGTTGCTTATCGATAATGAAGCGGATCGTTTCTTAGAGTATGCCAAGACACAGAAAGATTCTAATGGATTTCATAATCTCATTCTACAAACGCTGTTTAATGCAGTGGCTACAGGAAATGGAAAAGCCGAGTTGGTTCAAAATAAGGTGTCTCTATATGATCGGGAAGAGCGTTTGAAGTTCTCTTTTAATGAAAGTTTCGATTCGATTCCAAAGATTGAGATGGACGAAATATTACAGCGTTGGCAACCGTATACGGAAGGCAGAACAATCTGTATTAATCCCAAAGATCCTTTGGATAATGATTTTTATTCGTGGCAAAGTTTAAAAGAGCTAGGTCACCCTTCCTCTTCTTTTGTGCTTGTAGATAACTATATCTGTGCGCACTATAATATCTCGAATCTCATCTCTATTTTAGAGGCTTATTTGAGAGGGCAGAAGGAGTGTCATGAAAAGCTTCATATAACCATTGTAACGAGTAAGATATATACCAAAGGGAGGGACTCTATTGAACCGACTGAAATATCTGTTTTGAAGAAAAGAATCGATAGAGAGATTCAAAAGAGTATCGATAAAGATTGCTATAATTTAAATATCGTTTTATGTAAAACATCGGACAACCACGACCGCCATATCTTTACAGACTACTATACTTTTCGTTCCGGAAACTCCTTTAACTATTTTGACAACCAAACGATGGAGATCCGCTTAAGAAGTATGACAGACTTAGAGGTGATTCCAAACACTGCTAGGAACAAAGAGCAGTTGTATGACTCTTATTTCGAAAATCATCGTCTTTCTGTGCGAACTTTGATAGAGAACGCGGATGATGATTGTGTGGCAGGAGGAAAGATTAATCGTCTTTTAGGGATCTTTTAGCCCTTTTTAGGAAGGATATGATATTCCGAGAAACGATTCATGTTTCGAATAGAATCAAGTCTTCAGAAATTCCTTTGATGTGAAAAATTGGAGGTTTGTCTTGGAAGAGTGAAAGGAGGAACAGGGGGCTTTAATCTCCTGTTCCTCTATCTTTTCTTCTCTCTACTTAAGAACTAGTTCTTAATCTTGAAGAACCATCTCTTTCCAGAGATATCTTCGATCATAAGGGTGTCTGCATCTATCGCATTGGTGGATAATGTGATGGTTGCCTTTGCTCCTAAAGGAAGTTCTAGTCCATGGGCTCCACTTTTAATCATCGCTACATGATGATTGGTAATTTCAACCTTATTGCTCAGCACTTCATCCTTCCATGATTGTTTTTCTACATTGCTATTTAATAGCGACACTTTAAAGAGAAAGCTTCCATAGGTATCAATTCCTTCGGTTCGCATGATATCGAATCGAACTTTATTACTCTTCATTTGGAGTTCGGTCACTTCATAGTTTGGCTTTTTACTTAGATTATGAAGTGGTCCCCATACTCCTCCATGAAAATGTTGATTGGTACCTGTCATAATTAAAAAAATAAGAATCGCACTAGCAAGGATTGTTTTGCGTAATTTGGTCGGGGAGACCAGTGTTTCTAAATCTTGGACAATAAGCCAACGATATTTTGGTTTCTCAAAACAAGTGATTTTTCTATTTTCGATCTTTTTATCCAGGGAGTAGTCGCCTGACCCCGTAAAAAATAGTAACGTTCCTGCCATGATACATAGAACCCCTATTTGCCACTCATCCAAACAAGTGGTTCCTAGCCATCCAGATCCCAATAAGATTCCTGATGCAACCCCTACGGATACCAATGCCATAGGACGAACAAATAGACCTAGAAAGAAAGAGAGCCCTATCAATGCTTCTACAAGGGTGAAGACGATCATATTAATCCATAGCATGTCAGGATTGTCTACCAACCATTGAATGATGGGTTTGATAAAGAGTGCATTTGGCAAAAATGCATTAAATTTCTCGCCTACATATCCAGCAATGTTGGGGTCAAGCTTATTCATTAATATCACTCTTCGCCAAAAAGCAGAGAAGTAGATCCAGCCCATCACTGCTCGTAGAATGACCGGAATTGCAGAATATATATTGTTTTTGAATTTTAAATTATTCATGATATAAAGTATTTGTAAATAAAAAGTTTGGGTGTAACAATCCCATTTATACGATCTCTTTTACTCGTAAACAGATTGAATGACACAGATGTTCTATTACAAATACTTTGGAGGTGTGTAGAGGGGATTTAGATATCCCTCCAGCTCTTCGTGTGAATGCTGGTTATACTTTGGTGCAGTTATCGTTGGATAGCTCTTTTGAATTTTCACAGTAGATTCTATCAGGCCTGGCATAGAAAAAGAGGTTTGACACAATGTCTTTTGCATGTCCTGATTCGGACTTGCTTTCTCTCCAATAAACCATGCTTGACGTTTCTTACAATAGAATGTGGTTTCGTGATACCTCTGGTTCAAAGGGGTGAGGATTGAAACCATAAAACATAGCAACACCAATAGCACTCCAATTTGAGATCGGATTGCAGAACTTTTATCCTCAGTGTGGTATGTTTTAAAAGAAATCATGCTGTAAGGTTAGACAATAAAAATGAAAGTAGAAAATACAAAAGAGTTTTGTGTCCTATTTTAATATGTCTTTAACAATTGTTCGATGTTCTTGTCATCACGATTTACAATGGATATAGTGATGTGTTTTTAATTTCCAATAGCCATTTATACAATGCTCTGTTCTCTCTTAATAGAATTACGATGTTTTTATGGAGGAAAACCACTCTTCAGCCTTTTCTCAGATACCGTTTCATTTAATTTCTACTAATCTAGAGTCTAAGGTTTAATGATTCGGTCTAAAATGACTGGATTTCTCTTCGTCCTTTCGTATACGGTGGCTAAAAATCGTTAGAAAATATGACGAGATTACTTCGTTGCTTGATTACAAATTATTCACACATTGGTTTGGGTTTGGTTCCCCAAATAGTAACTGAAGGGCAAAGAAAGGTTAACCAAAGTAGCTGGGAAACCTTTATATAATTGAACCTTTGTTCGGACACACAGTGAATGAAAACAACTCGTTTATGGAGAATGCCTTAACTTTTCACCTTGTGATGCTATTATGTCTGAATGAAACGTGTTTTTATTACTTTAAATACACCATGTTAGTGGAAGAATTAAAAGGGAAATAAGAGAATTAAATCTGACTTTTATGAGTATCTGCACCTGATGTAGCGATAAATTTAAACCAAGTGGTTTCGATTTTTGTTTGATAAGGAGTATTGTAATGTTTAAGATAGAACTGATCTTGTTTATTTCTGTTTCCAAACAAGATCTTTTTGTGCCGTTTATTAATTAGCCCTTTGATAGTTATGAAAAACGTTTTTCATTGTTTTATATTCAACGTTCTTTGTATGATGATCCCTTCTTGTCAAACTCCTGTTGACAAGAACACCTCTAGGCTTAGTATAGAAGCCCAGGTAGACAATCTTCATATGCAAGTGGAGAGACAAACTATTAAATATAGGGAAATTGTACAGTTAGATCATCATCGAATGGCAATGAAGGCAAAAGCGAAGACCCCTCCTGCTATCGTGTCCATTTTTAGTGATGACTCTCCAATAATCTCTCAACTGGTAACGATAAATCAAGAGATTGCATTGGATATGCCATTTAAGATATTGGCCTATTCGGAACCAAATGCTGATCGTCCCTCTTTAACTTATACTTCCGCTGAGTTCGTAGCAAAAAGACATGGTATGGATATCGAAAGTTTGGCTGACTACAAAGAGGTAATTGAAGGAGTGATCTCGACATTGCCTAAAGACCTGCTTGTTCGTCCTGATTTGATAAAATTAACAGAGGATTATGGTGTAATTCGTATACATAGCAAGTACAATTACATTGAGTCTTTAGGGCGAATCTTTAAAGTATTAAATATTCTTCAAAATAGCGATACACGCATCTTTACATTTATCGATTTTCAAAAGGAAGCATTGAATTATGGACTATCTATCCGTCCAACCCTTCTACTGTTTTTTGGAGCACCTAAGCCCGGAGCAATGGCTATGCATGATGCTCCACAGATTGGATTGGATGCTTTTTGTCAGAAAATGTTAGTTTATGAAGATAAAGATGGAAAAACGCAGGTTCTTTTTAGCAATATGGCTAAATTAGGAGAACTATATTATGGTAAATCAAATAAAGGCCAACAGGTCGTGACCAAAAGAATGACCATGGCATTTGCTAGAGTGTTGACCCATTAATTATTTATATGAAGAGAGTCGTTTTATTTGGAGCAACAGGGCGTGTAGGAAAGATATTTCAATCACTCACCCCTCCCTCTACCCAACTTACACTAATGGGTCGAAAAGAGTTAAGGGATATAGATCGTATAGAAATGGATGCGGATGCAGTGGTCGTTTGCATTGGAACAACCATGAAGGATGCAGGATCAGAAGAGGCATTTATCGCAGTAGATTTCGATCTAGTGATGAAGATCGCTACTTGGGCAAAACAGCAAAATATACCTGAGTTTCATATCCTCTCTTCTGTAAATGCGAACCCTAAGACACGAGGAGTTTATCTTCGTACCAAAGGCCATATGGAAGAAGAGGTGACGAAAATTGGTTTTGAGCGTCTACATATCTATCGTCCATCTCTTTATGAAGATTGGAAACGACGTCCGATAAGATGGAATGAGCTGATCTCTATTCCTCTACTTAAATTTGTTTCAGGACTCACTCAAAAATGGACCAATTTATGTCCGATGAATCCACATGTTCTTGCACAGTATATATGGGACAATATTTCTGCGCCATCTAAACTACACGAATCTTCTGATATAGAGTCTATCATTCGATACAATACCATAACCTATCGAAAGAAAGAGTTGAAAAGTCTCTTTATGATGCTGTTTTGTGTGATTGTTTTTGCAATGGGCTATCGTCAGGCTGTTTTCATGCCTATGGTATCTTTAAACATTGCTATTGCCGTAGTGCTAGTATTTACATTAGGACTCATCATCGGTGTGATTCTAGGTCTTAGGAAAGCAAAGCAGGAGGATAAGAAAGCGTTGGCGATTCATTTTAAGAAGACCAAGATAGGAATGCGGGTTCTTTTATGGATTGAGTTGCTCGCATTTATTGCGGGGATTGTGATTGCCATAGGATGGTCTGCCCATATTGGTATTTTTATCACCGTCTTAAGCTTTATTCTTATCTGTTTTGATACCATCTTCTTAATGAATATTAGACGTTATCTCAATTACTTGAATTCGTAATACGTCCTTTAAAATAAAATATTAGGACAGCCCAAACTCTTGAATAAAGAGTCTGGGCTGTTTTTGTGTGGTAATTCAATGTGCTGATTATTTTTACGAGATTTAGCAATTATACATGTTTGACCCTATGGGTTTACCCCATTTCTCTAAACGATTTTTCTCTAGTTTAGTGTTTGCAATGTTGTGATTCAGGCTTGAAACATATAACTTACGTTGAAATCTATAACGAATAGATAGAAATCATGATAAAGATGTGTTTTTTTGAGAATATGAAACTTGTTTTTTCATAGAAAGTAAGTGTAAACTTTTTTTATATAAAGTAAAATATCAATGGGATTTGGTTTCGTTGATATTAGCCTTCAAATGAAGGCACAGTGAATAAAGAGAGGAGAATTTTGCAAAAGTCTGAGTTGGATTGTATTTCTTCCTATTTTGCAAAGTAGAAATAGAAAAAGAGTAAACATAAATATAAAATGACGATACAAGATTTAATCAATATAATCCCTCCTGTAATATTAAAAAGAGGAGAGGGGTATTATCATAGCGGAAATATCTTGGAGCTTAATCAAGGACAAGATGGGACTTGGTATGCTGATGTGGAGGGGAATAATGGTACCTATAAAGTGGAAATTAAACCTGATTACGATAGCCAATCTGCTGATTACTATTGTGATTGTCCCTATGATGGTGCTATATGTAAACATGTCGCCGCGGTTGCTCTTGCAATCAATGAGAGAAAAACAATGAATATTCCATCAGACAATATAGAACTTAAAGAAGTGAGCTGGGAACAGTTGATAAAAGATGCGAAACTCAAAGATCTGAGGGATTTTATGCTTGACTATGGGGAGAATAATCATGACTTTAGGCATCAAATTAAGCTCACTTTTTCAGAGCCTGTTTCTGTAGATAACGCGGACAACATATCCTATTACGAGAGTCAAATTAATGGAATCTTTGAGAACTATGAAGATGGGGGATTTATTGACTATCGTAGTGGTCACAAAGCAATGAATGATGTGAGTCAGTTCCAGATAAAGGCGGATGAGTATTACTTAAAAGGCAATCTTAACGAAGCTTTTTGTATCTCGGCTGCGATTGCAATGGAGGGAATAAGTGCGATTCAATATATGGATGATTCCTCTGGAGATTGTGGAGGAGCTATTTGTGAATCATTTGAGGTCATGGAGAATATACTCTATAAAAATACGCCTTCTCGTGAATTGAGAAAACGGATTTTCGATTGGCTTCATGAACAGGTTCAAAATTCTGATTACATAGATTTTGGTGTCGGAGATAGTCTAGAGTCATTGTTTTTTAATACTGCTGCCTTTTTAGGACAATTGGATTTGGCTTATAAGTTTATTGATGCGAATATTTCTACATTGAGTAAAGAAAATGACTGGAGTTCAAAGCACTCTTTAAGAAGATATCTGGAGCAAAAGGTAAAGATGTTGGAGTCTGAAGATCGTCAGGTCGAAGTAGAAAATATCATAGATTCTTATTTACATCTTGAGAATTTTAGACAGATAAGGGTGGATGCTGCCTTGAAGGCAAACAATCTGAAAAAAGTTGAAAAGCTGATACTAGATGGGATTAAGATAGCACAAAAAGAAAACTCTAGTGGGGTTGTCCATCGATGGAAAGATCAACTCCTAGAGCTCTATAAGCAACAAAAACAAACATTAAAGTACCATAATTTGGCTAGAGAACTGTTTCTTGAAAATACTTCTGAGAATAAGTATTTTTATATCTTTAAACAGACTAGCGATACGAAAGATTGGGAAAAGAAAAGAGATCTGCTCATAGACGATTTGAAAAATAATAAAAACGGTTATTATAGAAGTACTCCTATTCATAATTTGGCTTGGGTGTACATTGAAGAGCAGTTGATAAATGATCTATTTGAACTAGTACGTTCTTCAAATAGTATTGATGTAGTCATCTATTATACAGACCAGTTAAAAGAGAACTATTCTACTCAATTATTGAAGTATTATACAATGGCTATTGAGAATGCTGCAAGAAATACAGGAAGAGGTGTCTATGTGACTTTGGTGCATTATTTTAAAAATATGGCCAAACTGAAAGGAGGTTTGAACGCTGCTACAACTTTAAGAAGCTCTTTATTGGTTCAATACAAAAACCGCCCCGCAATGAGAGAAGAGTTTGGGAAATTGAATTGGAAATAGATAATTAATCAACGTGCTGATGATCTAATCATTTGAAATATTAAAACTATCGTAAGATGGCAGAGAAAGATAATAGTGTACAAAATAGAATATCATCTATTTATATTGAAGAGATGCGACATGAAATTGTTTTGGAGCAAGCCTCTGTGAAATTACAAGAACTTGTAGGTAGTATCGCTGAAAGCTTGACTGCTGATTTCATCTGTTTTTTGAATCCTGAAACCTTGGAGATCGAGGAGGTGCCTAAAGATTTTCTTTATGATTTTGAAGAATTAGAGGCAGTTGTGGGCGAAAGTATTGTTTCCGATGGGTTGAAACATGTTGCTTGGCAAAGCTGTATCACGATGGAACCTATGGAGTCGGAAGAATCATTTCATATGATGGCGAACTTTGTGAAGGAGGTAGAGAATATCTCGTTACAAGCTGATTTGGTCGAAGCTCTAAGTCGTAAAAGGCCTTTTGCTCATTTTAAATCGATTATAGATGGTTCTGGTTATCGACAACAGTGGTTCGATTTTAGACAAAAGCAGACAGCGCTCTATGTGTGGGATATGATCCATGATGCTATAGCGGATGAATATAGTTGATTCGATTGATCCCTTATCTCTACGCTTAGGTTGATGAGCATTCATTCAAAATGGAGTGGTTGAAGTGTTCACGATGAAGGAATAGATGCTTATTAATTGCACTTTATTCCTTCATCGTTTATTGAGAACTACTATTTCTGAATACTGGGGCTAGCGAGCCCTATTATCACAACTAGCTCTAGTTCATTGTTTCCACCTTTTATCCTATATGGTTCAAATTGGAGATATAGTTGATTGGAACTTTTTCCCATATAAGTACTTCCGCTTGGTAGGCATCTTTCTCTTCGTAGGATAGACCAGAATATGTTTTCTGAAATAGATCGTATCGAAGCGAACGAAAAGTCTCGAGTTCATATCGTATCACTGCATCTCGTCTGGAGGCATTTTGATCGCAAATCTTAGAGCCTATTCGCTTCAATACACTGACGTCTATCTCTAGAATGACAGGGTCCTGAATCCTTCCTTTTTTTATCATCTCCTCTAACATCGGATGTCTTTTGCAGAAAGAGAGTCTGACATAGTGTTCAGAACTCTTCATCTTATCTAACTCATAAGAGAGGGTGTCGCCACCTGGATTTTTTATGTTAATATTATTTCGATGAAGCAATTCTCTTGCATAGAGGCCTCCATGATCCATAATGCTCTTCACATTCTCTCGCTCAGTGAAGTGATATAGTTTCTCAATCCCATTGCTTTGAAGTATCTCATATAGATCCGAGGCATCTTGTCTCTCTATCTTCCCCTCTTTGAGTTTTGATAATTCCCATGCCTCTCGCTCTTGTAGAACCTTGTTCCATCTCTTTTGGTTGTCATTTACCTGTGTATGGTTCACGATAAGATCATGTAGATATTCACTCGCTCCATGTAGTAGCTTTTGGTATTTCAGTATCTTTCGATCGTTTTGATATACCGTTAGGTTTTCTAATGCAGAGAAGAGATATTTAAAAAGATGTACGAGATCCTCATAGAGATTGTTGTATTGCTGGTTTATCTCATATAGACTTGGGTTTAATTTTAGGGTGATATGGTGCCGAGCATTGGCGGCATTCATATCTATTCGACCAAGTGCCATGGACGAATTGCCAACCGTACTTAATTTATATGTGACATGTTCTCGAATGTCTTCTGACAAAAATAGTGTGTTATATATCTCCTTGATTGAATCTAAAGAGCGATAACTTTCTGAAGCAATAGCCTCTTTAATTAAATTTTGTACCTCCTCTATTTGAGTGAGAACAAATTCGTTGTTTCTAATAAATTGGGTGTTCTGCTTTTCGTTCATTATAAGCTATTCAAAATAGATGATTTTCAAGTTACGGTCTACTCTAAAGAGTTCAAAAAGTTGGATCTCATCAAAATGATTGAGCTCCATACGGAAATAGAAATCAGGATCTTCTCCTTGATAGCAGAAAGTTTTATCTTGAGATGATACCAAGAAGGCTCGTTTGGCTGACAACGTTGGTTCAACACTCACTAGTAGCTCTTCTCTGTTCTCGGAGAAACGTAAATTGACATTCCTATTTACTTGACTTTCGGTTATTAATAGGCCATCCTCCCATCTCTGGTGTTTCGTAGAGTAAAAAATCTCTGATTGACTATTGGATTTGCATTTTTTCTCAAAGTGTTTCTTTGCAAAGTAATCCTCTAGAAATTCTCCCATTCCTGCCCAACTAATATTGTTTATGATAGAAATAGGAGCATAGTTCATCATCTCTTTTAGATCATACTTCTCAGGATAGAGAATGTGGGCAGCTTGTACAAATGTTTGGGTGATGGGTAGAAGGTGAACATTCTGAGGTCTAACACTTCCAATATTCTGTATATTGTGGGTGCTTTTGACAGGATAATTGTTGAGGATATACCTGCATGCTTGATTGATTACTTCTGGTTCAATATCTTCTAACTGCAGAGGTCCTTGTGAATTTTCTAGTTTTTTGAATCCATTCTCTAAAATGGTTATCGCTTGGTCTAATTTTATCATCTTCTTAATAAATAACGATTAATATGTGTTGTTGTATACTCTGCCACTCTTAGAGACGCAAGGATAATTGCAACGGCATCGATGGCAGTGATAATATGGTTTGTGTTATGTGCTCCCGAATTTCCACTAGTCTGTAGTAGTCTAAAATAGGAGAGCATCCAACCCGAGTCTTTGAGTATCTTGGGTTGTATGGTTCCGATGCGTTCGTGTAGTGTCATCTTCGAAGTATCTATTTCTGGATGCCAAACATTGATAAGGCACTCTGTGCTCTTCTCTGCTAACACCCTTCCCGCCACTGCAATACTCTTCACCGAAGGAGATGGAGATTTAAGTAGGTTGTTGATCTCCTCTAGATGGGGAATCAAATGTTCGTTGAGGGAATCGATCTTCTCTATGAGCTCTTGTCTACATGTTCGTAGCAACTCTAAAGAGGTGCTACTAGTAGGCTCTGTATCCTCCCCAAAGAATGCATCGATAATATGATTTAATCTGGAGGCTGCTTTGAGATCGTAGGCGAATACACGGACAGTCTTTAATGAATTACAACGCATTGCCCATTTGCGTACCACTCCCATAATGCCTATGGCAGTTTCATCAAGAGAGAGGTTTTGGGCTCCTGAACCCAGTAGTGGGAGTGAGATAGATTCTAACTCAAGGTACTCTATCACTTCAATCAGTTTTTCGAGCCGTTTCATGGAGGTATAGAAATCGTTTTTGCTCTCTTCTCCTTTTTCAAATTGGGTCATCTCTATGGCCCATAAACGTTTGTATATCTCTGTTTGAGGACTCGCTAAATCATAGATTCCTTTTTCTAACTTTAGGGCCTCTTTGGGAAGTCCATCAGGGTAAGCAATGCCAAAACGTTCATTTATTCGCCCTAGAACCGTTCGTTTCTTTGGATAGAAATCGCCTTGAAATGCAGACACCAATAACACATCTGAATATCGCGATGTGATATCTCCTCCATAAAACTCTAGTTTTAGAGATTGCCCATGCTTGTTTGGGATCTCTGTAATGTTGAATATATAGCTATTTTCCAATGGTCGAAATTTTTAAATAAGAAGGGTATAATATCTATCAAATCCACAAGATCAAATAAAATTAGTTTCGCTTATGGAGGGGGCTAAATATTGTTTTAATGTTGATCATAAATGTAAGTATTGTAAAATTAATAAAATAAATAGAAAGAACCCTAATAGTGCGTAGGTGCATTCTATGTCTGATTGTAATTGTCCTTTATAATATCTAATTGTAACCATAACATGAAAATGTCAGTTGGAAAAACAGCATAAAGATTTGTGCCTTTGTCGCTTGAATCCACGAATGATTTTATGCATGTATCCGTTCGGCTATTCACGTATATGAAGATTGATCTTTTTTATTATGAAGATACTTTCCAGTTTTGAGGAAGTAAGTCATCGTATTTCGATGGCTTGGTGTCGGATATACGATTTAAGATATCTGTATACCATGCATGAGGTTCAACGTCTGCCATTTTGCAGATTGAAGATAGGGTATAAAACATTGCTGCTCTTTTTGCTCCCTTTTCTGATCCAGCAAAGAGATAGTTTTTACGTCCAATCGCTACTGGACGTACTTTATTCTCCACATTATTATTGTCGATAATGTAGCTTCCATCTTCTGTATATTGGCACAGTTCATCCCATAGGTTTAGGGTATAGTTGATTGCTTTCCCAATAGGGCTTTTTGGTAATGCTGTAAGGGACTCTTTTTTTAGTTACAATATTTTACATTCGTTCTACTGTTTTATAAGTTTCGTTGCATATTGTCTATTTGAATATATATCAGATATTTCCAGGAAATAAATTCCATTAGGAAAGCTGTCTAAAATGATGTCTTCTTGTTGTTTGCAATTTTTTCTAGAGAGTATTATATTCCCTCTGATGTCTCTTATATTTAAATTCATCACAGCCTTGTTGTTCCCTAAGGAGACTTTGATAAGATTCTTGAAAGGATTTGGATAGACTTGAATATCTTTTGCCTGAAGATCCAAAGAGGAGAGAGTTGATACCTTTTGTTCTAGAGATATTTCCTTTGATGCACCATATATTGTTTTAAAGAGAAGTGTAGTGGTCTTTGTTACAGGATCAAAGATCGATACTACTGCTCTTTCATGACTATTTTGTTTGATGTCCCACTCTCCACGTAATACCAATGAAACTTGTTGTTCTTCCGATTCGTTCCATCTGTTATTGTCGTCTACATCCCACACCATATTATAGTGCTTATCTTTTGGAAGTAGTCCTAAATCAAGATGAGAAAGAGAGAGGTTTATTTGGTTGTTTTTTTGATGAACCATTACCATTGCATCCGAGTCAATACTCTCAATAACCCCTTCAGGTGATGCAACATTCGTTGCCTCAAAGAAGCTATATCCATATAGATTCATTTGTTTTGAATAGAGAATGTGGGCCGAGCCGTTCTGTTGGATTACTTTAACGTAATCATTGGGAGCTGTCGCAATATCCTGGATTAGTTTTTCTCCATCCAAAGAAATTATATAGCTATATTGGTTCGACTTAGGACTCTGCCCATGATCCCATATAAGCTTTTCGAATGTACCTTTGGTATCTTTTCGATCTCGATCATCTCTTGACGTTTGTTCTTCTCTTGAAAGCTCTAAAGCAGAACCTGAAGGGAAATAATATGAGATACCTTTCGAATCTGTAATTGTGGTTGCAGAATTTGTCCCTTTAAAACTATTTAGAATTCCAGTTTGTGCAACTCCATTAAAGATGGTTTTATCTGTAGCAATATTAATATGATTCTGAAAAATAGTGGTGTGAACAGGATAAGTATCTAATGTAGATTGAATATTTGAACCCAAGCAAACAACATAGTTCCCAAAGAATGTATATGATTTCATCGCTCTCAATGAGATTTTTCCGCTCTTAAGTGTGCGTAAGTCTTTGAATCGATATCCATACATTCCATACTGATTCATTAAGGAAACACCACCAGCAAAATAGTCAAAACAGAACTTCGCATATTGGTCATAGCTACGTTTATATTTCAAATCTGGAATAGGAATATTATATGCTGTAACCCCAGGGATATGTGCCCAATCATATCCATCAATACTCCATCCCGAAGCTTTGGCAGATGGCGCTCCAATTTCAATGTCTTGTGTTCCTATGATCTCTAGTGCACCATTCGATTGGTTGTAACCAAAAAAGTTCTGTTCTCCATTATTCTCAAAGTCCCAAACATATTTATTGAAACCTTTTACTGAGATCATCTTATCTTTAAAGCGATGTACTTGGAATGCAGCATATGGGAACGTTCTGTTTCCTTCAGTATACGTAATAGGAGATACAGTATTGCTATTTACAAATGTGTTTGCATCTGCCCAGTGTCCATAAGATCCAGTAAAATTGATAGAACATTGGACATCACGAGCTTTCTGGTCTTTCACTGCATCGGTGCTATTCCATAGAGTCATAAAGTGTCCCTCTAATTGCTGCTTCATCTTACCATTCGGTAGTGCCTTGCATAGCGAAAGAATAGAGAGTTCATTGGTCATTAGAGTAGATCGATTGTTTGGAAAACGACCTGCTACCCCATATGGAATATCATATCTATTGGAGTAGAAAATTTGTGCTAGCCAATAATTTCCTAGATTTTCAAGTGCAGAGGATTTCAAAGCATAAGGTGTTCCTGATAGGAAAAAGGCCATGTCGGAAGCCATCATTACTCCCCCTGCATTATACGCATTACCCCAGAATCCATGATGATGAAATCCTGTATAGTCTCTTTTGATCATTCCGCCCCATCCTGGTGAAAACTGACATGCTTCGTTAATCACTCTCGACAGTTTGATCATCTCTTCGTTACGATAGCTTTTATGTGCCCCACTCATTAGCAGTGTAAGCATCTTATTTCTATAAAAGGTACGTGTATAATCGGAGTTTCGTGTTCTATTCTTATCCTCTTTGTTCCATCTTTCGACATCGAAATTATCCATCAAAGACCACTCTGTCCACCATCGACATGTTTTCAATACATTTGGCCAGCTCCCTGCAATGATAAGATCATCTCTCATCAAGAATGCGGAATAGAAATAGCTAGATAGTGTAAGATAGATTCCTCCCCCTTGAAATTCTTTATAACAGGTGTTGTTAAAACCTCTAGAGTAGATATAGTCAAAAAGATGTACGATCTGTTCTTTTGTCTCTGGCTTGTGATAATATGGGTTATTGGGAGATTCTATTTGATAGACCATAGATAGAGGAAATAGTACTTTTGTTAATAAAGTACGAAGATGTTCTCTATCTGTATCATCTTTCTGGGTTGTTTTGTCTAGTTTCAGATACAACGCGGTATTGGCAGAAGAGATCACATAATTTTTTGCATCCACCGATGCTTTATCTGCTCTATCGACGAGGTAACCAATATGTTTTTGTAACCACTTCTCTGAAAGGTCACTTCCATGCCCTGTTAGTGAATATAAAACTCTTTGTTGAATTTTATCCATCTCTTGATATGGCATAATGATCTTTGAGTCTCCCATCACTTGATCTCCTAAACCGTTGGTTACGATATAATAAAGACGTTTTGGTGTTGAAGAAGGGATATGCAAGCGGAGAGTATTATCTCCAGGAGTAATACTTTTTATTTGAGTTGTAGAAGGATCATTAAGAATTTGATCTGCCGTAGTATAGGTGTTGGATACGTTATGGTCATCGCTAATAACATAGTAAAAAGACCCACCCATATCGGTCTTTAAGACGAATGGAATAAAGTCTTTTTCTATTCTTGATAGTACATTAAGAGAAAGTTTTATCTCTTGCTTAATGGTAGTAGATGTTACTTTACTTGAAGTATTACCCTCTTTATCTACTGCGGTTAATGTAACAGAACTCATCTGTTGAGGTACAAAACGATCAAAAATTACTTCTTTAATCCCTTCAGATACTTTGTAGTCAACAACCTTCTTTTCGATCTCTGTACCATCTTGAAGAAACTCTAAAGTGATGGAAACATTTTCATTACAATGATATTTGATTTTTGCGGAGGTTGTACCTGTGATCTCAAAGCCATCTAATACAATGACAGGTGCTGTTTCATCTTGATATTCTAGCTTTTGAATGGAATTAGTAGTGGATACCCATGCAAATTCATCTTTTGTTGCCACTCCTAAAGCATCTTTACCAGTCACTCCCATTTTTGCTACAAGAGAAGGTTTCGTAAGCATATATGGAAAACAATATAACCCAGGAGTTGAAGTTTTACTGTTCTGTGAAACCACCAAAAGTTGTGAGCCCATTACTGCACATTGATTTGATTTGGAATATGTGCCATCATTTAAAAATGCTTTAGTGTAGTAGACCTCTCCATTCTCAATCTTATCTAATTGAAATACTCCCCGGCGTCGGTCCACAAAAAAGAGGTTCCCTTCGATCTCTTGAAAATCTTTTACCGTTGGCAGATCATTCGTCTTGCCCATTAGTTGAGTCGATGATGATTGTAGTACTCCATTCTCATAACAAGCAATTCCTTCACCACCAATCCATAGTTTATTCTTTGAGGAAAAATAACAACATATGGGTTTGTTGATTGCTATAGGAGTTGTAGCTCTTTTAGCTCCATCTTGTTCAAAGATGACTATCTCTTTATTGTTTTGATCCACACAATATATTGTGTGATCTTTCGCAACATATACATCTGTTAAAATAGGATCTTTACTAAAAGACCCCGTTGGGATAAATGGGATTGTAGTTCCTTTGTCGTAATCTATTTTTACAATGCTTGTTCTATTTACAATTCCTATTAATTCATCATCCAAAAAAGCCATAGATGAAATGTCCATAATAGGTTTACTCGTTATCTCTGTCCACTCTTTTGCTTGGATAGATAAACTCGAAAGGCATAGTATCAGCCACAAGAAATTCTTCATATTCTATGATATAGTGTAAAAAGTTTAAAAGGAAGTGTCTTTAGAGTAGCTTGATGAATAACCTATTCAAGCGAGGCAAAATAGTTAAAGATTCTCTGTTTGAATAATTATAAACATCTACTTCATTCCTACGCTTCCCTATTATAATATTCAAACACAAATTTACACTATTGTTAATATATTGAAATTTAATTTTAGTTCTTTAACTTAAGGAATTGTTCAAAAAAATTTAGATTTCGTTGAATTTACTCTGTAGATGATTAAAAGCGTGCTGATTTTGTAATTCATTGGGGATATTTGGATGTCTCTTATTGTGGAGCCTCTATTTTATGGCAAGAGGAGCATTGATAGTGAATAATGTTTGTTCTGATATTGATAAGGAGATACTAATAGAACTTACACCCTTTTTTTGATAGTCCTGAAAAGTGTCACACATTTTTATGGACAGTGTCAAAAAGTATAAATTGAACTAGTTTCAACATACTCTTCTTTACCCTTCCTTTACCCTTCCTTTACCCTTCCTTTACCCTTTGGTTACCCCAAGAGTAACCAAAGGGTAAAGGAAGGGTAAACGATTTGTAATCGAGATATGGTTCAATCTGGTTCTATTTGTCTTAAATTTATAGACTAGGATAGAGATGTCTGTAGTTTATTTTGCTATTGGGTTGTTTCTTAAATAGTATTATTGGCTATCTGTCTGTCTAAATATTTTCATTCTATCATAGTAAAAACTCGTGTGAAGTAGGTCAATCATGATGAATGGGATGTGTTTTATTAAAAAATGATGCTTTGGATATATTTCTGTAATGTTCTTAAGAGTGGTCTCTCAATGCGGACCTCTATTTTCTCTTGTTCTAAAGTGAATTAGTAATTCGTTTTTGTGTGCTACATTATTTTTTCAAAGATCAAAACAGTTCTCTGGTTGTTGTTATACCCCTTGCCTTTTATTTTTGAGAGAACCTATCGTTTCAAATCACAAGGATTAATATCCAATCCCAAAGATGACTCCAACAAAGATGTAAAGAGAGTTATTCTACCAATTTTCCTCTTGGTCCTAATTCAATAACACGTAGGTTCTTTATTTCTCCATTATCAATGTCAAATTTAAGTAAAGTACGAATTTTATGAAATCCATGTTTGCCAATTGCTCCTGGGTTCATATGAAGAAGCCCCTTTGAAGTGTCGGGTATTACTTTCAATATATGGGAGTGTCCTGAGATAAATAGATTTGGTTTCTCTTTTGTGAGTAGAGGACCAATACCTTTATAGTATCTTTTGGGATAGCCGCCTATGTGTGTCATCACTACTTTGATTCCTTCCACTTCGAAGATTTGAAATTCTTTTGTGGTAGCCCTTACTTGGTGGTCGTCGATATTTCCATATACTGCCCGTAGAGGAGCTATTTGTTGAATTTGGTCCACTACTGGTAACCCCCCAATATCACCAGCATGCCATATTTCATCTACATCAGCTAGGTGTTTTATTGCCAGATTATCTAATTTCCCATGGCTATCAGAAATGAGTGCTATTTGTTTCATAAGCTTTAATTAAAAACGCAAAACTTTTCATAAGCTTTGCGTTTCTAAAAGTAGTATAAAAATTAAAACTGCGATAAATATGTAATTAAGTTTTCATCACGGGGCAGATCCATCTTCTTACGTAAACGAGATCTTGCAACGTCAATGCTTTTAGCACTCTTATAAGTCAGAGCACTAATCTCTTTGGTCGTCATATTTAAACGTAAGAAAGCACATATTTTACGTTCGTTTGGTGTGAGATTGGGATGACTTTTTTCGATATTGCGATAGAAATCACTATGAACTTTTTCAAAACGAACTTCAAACTCTTTCCATCCATCGTCTTTCTTAAAGAAGTTTAGTTTGTCTATGATCTGATTAATACTCTTCTGGGCTGTTTTAGGGATGATGAGTTGTTGAAGAAGCTTAATGATTTCATCAATAAATTCATTGGTCTTCACCATGGATATTGCTTTGGATGCAAGCTCATTATTTCTAAAATTCAACTCTCTATTTAATCGTTCATTCTCTTGTTCTTTCTTGTATAACTCTAGAGAGGCAATCTCTTTGGTCTTGTTATTCATCAGTTGCTGTTGTTTTCTCTTTTGATTAAAAGAGATAATGAAATAGATGATGAATAAAATAGATATAAGAAATAGAACTAATAGAAGTCGAGTACGCAATGTTTGTTGACTATTAATTACACGTAGTTGTTTGATCTCCTGAGTCTCTTTGAATGCATCAATACTATAGAGTAGCTTCGAGAATTCTGAACGGCTGTTTTCTGTCTCTATTAACTTTTCGAGGTTAATATATTCCGTTTGATATTTAGCTGCTTCTTTGTATCTGTTTTGTTTTAAATATAATTTTGAAAGAAATAGAATTGCATCAAGTTTACGACTTTTAAGTTTGTAACTTTCAAAAAGGATATTGGCTCTTTGAGCACTCTCCTCCGCTTGCTTATATTTATCAAGATTCTCATAACAGGCCGCGATCTCTAATGTTGTATTTCCAACTTCTAAATGCTGCTGTTTTAATGTGTAAAGATTTAGTGCACTTTCATAGAAGTGTAAAGACTCTGGATATTTCTTATATAAAAAATAGGCTTTACCCAGTTGAAAATCAGCTGTTGCTACATTTTCAGGCTCTCTGTCTCTAGCATACATTTGTCGAGCTTCTTTCATATAGTTAATTGCCTTTTCGAAATATCCTTGTTCTAGGAATACTTGGGCAATAAGAAGTTTAGAGTGGCCGATTAATCCTAGGTTATTATTTTGTTTTCTAATGACTAATGCTCTTTTATAGAATGATAGTGCTTTCTCGTATTTCTGTGTTTTTAAAGCAACCATCCCAAGGTTATTGCAGGCCACTGCTATTCCATAATTATCTTTTAGCTTCTCAAAAATTTCAAGAGACTGTTGGTAGTATTTCTGAGGTAGCTGAAAATTGTTTAATGCATAGTATACATTTCCAATATCATTTAAGCAGTAGGCTTTTCCATTTTCATCTTTCGCAAGATTGATATATTTTAGTGATTCAAAGTATGCATCCATTGCAAGAGGATATATCTTTAATTCAAGATATATGTTTCCTATACGATTATAGATTGATGACTTTACTTTATTGTTATTTTGAATTATATCGAGGTTGGCTGCTTCCTTCATCATGCTCACCGCCTGGTAAGGATTATTCTTTTTTAGTGTCTCATATTTCTGAAAAGACTCCTGCAAAGAGGTCGGAATATTCTCGCTCGGTTGTGCACGGAGGATATTTGAAAAAAGAATAAATCCAAAAAAAGATAGATAAAGAATCGATTGCTTTGTTATTCCTTTTTTAATCATTGTAGTGATATCATTAATCATGTTTCTCTATTTTGCTAAACAAATGTAGTGCCGTTTTATTTATGCAACTGTTAAAATAACAAGCGATAATGTTATTAAGTTTTAATTATTACAGGTTGAGGTTCTGGTTTATGCTCTGTTGTATGTGTTTTAGAGAAGAAAGCGAAATTGAAAGGACTAATTGATGGAGGTCTCTAAGGACATCTAGTGCTCATATTTGTTTGTTTGTTGTGTTTCATTTTATGGTATATGCTTTCTACAAAACTACCTAAAAAAAGATATATGACCTAAAATTATATGACTATGGATGTCCCTAGAAGGTTCTCTTTATGATTTCGATTGGTCGTTTTTCTTCTTGAAGATACAATCTATATTCGCACAATCTTTGAGTAGATGTTTTACTTTAGATATTTATAATGAGCTGTATTCTAATGAGAGTATGTGAGATAGTCCATTTCTCTATTTAACTTTATTGATACTTGCGAACTGAGTCTCTCTCTTATTGAATGAGAATAGGAGATTACCAATGTTTCGTGTGATTTCATTGCTTTATAATACGAACTTATCATTAAATGGGGTGGTTTTGTTTAAAACTATAATGATGATCATCTCATAATTTAGAATTATTCCATGAAGGGTTGTTATCTAATCCTGTTTATTTAAATGTTATTTTTGCAATATTGTTTGAGTAAAACATGGCCTATTTCATACGTTAAAAATAGACCATAATTTAACGAAAAAAGAGAATGAATAAAATTATAGGCAAAGAATTTTTCTCGGAAAAAGTGGTTGCTTTTGAAATTGAAGCCCCCCTGATTGCCAAATCAAGAAAACCTGGTAACTTCATAATCCTCCGTGTCGGAGAAAAAGGGGAGAGAATCCCTCTAACTATTGCTGGTGCTGATATTGATAAAGGTACTATTCGCATTGTTGCTCAGATTGTTGGTGCAAGTTCTAAGAAATTAGCCGATTTAGAAATTGGTGATTACATAACTGATTTAGTTGGTCCACTAGGACGCCCTACTGATATCCATAATGTTGGTACGGTTTTAGCATGTGGTGGTGGTGTTGGAGTAGCTCCTCTTTTACCGATTGTAGAAGGTTTTAAAAGGGCAGGGAACCGTGTCGTTTCAGTTATTGCTGCAAGATCAGAAGAACTTGTTATCTTACGTGAAGAGATGGAGAAATGGTCTGATGAATTAATTATTATGACCGATGACGGTTCTTTAGGACAAAAAGGGCTGATTACTGAAGGTATGAAGCGTGTCTTGGATCGTGAGAAAGTGGATGAAACTATTGTTATTGGTCCTGCAATCATGATGAAATTTGCTGCAAAACTCACTAAAGAGTATGATATTCCAACTCAAGCAAGCTTAAATGCTATGATGGTTGATGGGACAGGAATGTGTGGTGCTTGTCGAGTTACAGTAGGGGGTAAAACTAAGTTTACATGTGTTGATGGCCCAGAATTTGACGCCCACCAAGTGGATTTTGATGAGATGATGATGCGTCTTAAAAGCTATGTCAAAGAGGAAAAAGTCCCTGTTGATTAATCCCCAATTTCAATTTAATTAAGCCCATGTTGTTAGATAGATCAGAAGCGTGGAGAGAAGCGCTTCGTAAAAAATATAAAAATAAAGATCGTGTCTCTTTAGAAAGAGTCATAATGCCAGAGGTTGCCCCTAGTGTCAGAGTTCTACATCAAGAAGTAGAGGTCAATTGTGGCCTTTCGATGGAAGCTGCACAGAAAGAGGCAATACGTTGTATGGACTGTGCAAATCCTACTTGTATTTCTGGTTGTCCTGTTGGAATCAATATTCCTAAATTTGTTAAGGAGGTAGAAAAAGGTGATTTTATTGAGGCTTCGGCTACGTTAAAAGATAAAAGTGCTTTGCCTGCTGTATGTGGTCGAGTATGTCCTCAGGAGAAACAGTGTGAAGCGAACTGTTTCTATACTTTAAAAATGAAAAAGCCTGCAGTAGCGATTGGTTACTTAGAACGTTTTGCTGCTGATTATGCTCGCGATCATGCAGATCAAATTACGTTGCCATCCATAAAGAAAAATGGACATAAAGTGGCCGCTGTAGGTTCTGGACCTGCATCGTTATCTTTTGCTGGTGACATGATTAAAAGAGGGTATGAGGTTACCGTTTTTGAAGCATTACATGAGATAGGTGGTGTTTTAAAATATGGTATTCCTGAGTTTCGTCTTCCAAATGATATTGTTGAGCATGAGATCGACAATCTTCGTAAACTTGGAGTTCGTTTTGAAACGAACTTTGTGGTTGGAAGAACAGCTTCTTTTGATGACCTGAGAGAGCAGGGATTCGAGGCCTTCTTCGTCGGTAGTGGGGCAGGATTACCTCGTTTTATGAATATTCCTGGAGAGAATCTTAATGGGGTCTTTTCTGCAAATGAATACTTGACTCGAGTGAATTTGATGGGTGCATATCAGGATAATTCTGAAACTCCAGTTTTAAGAGGCAAAAGAGTTGCTATCATTGGTGGAGGAAATACTGCAATGGACTCTGTACGTACTGCGAAAAGACTTGGTGCAGAAAAAGCAATGATTGTATATCGCCGTTCGATGGAAGAGATTCCTGCTCGTGTGGAAGAGGTGAACCATGCTATTGAAGAGGGCGTTGAGTTTATGTGTCTTCATAACCCTGTGGCATATTTCGGTGACGAAAATGGTCGAGTAAAATCGATGAAACTTCAAGTCATGGAACTTGGTGAAGCAGACGAAAGTGGACGTCGTAAACCTATTCCTATTGAAGGTAAATTTGAAGTGATAGATATCGATCTTGTAATTGTCTCTGTTGGTGTATCTCCAAATCCTCTTATTCCTTCTTGTTTGCCATCTATACGAACTTCTAAATGGGGAACTGTTATTGTTGGAGAAGATAATATGCAGTCTGATGTGAAAGAGGTTTTCGCTGGTGGTGATATTGTTCGTGGTGGTGCAACAGTGATCCTTGCTATGGGTGATGGTCGTAAAGCTGCTGAATCAATGGATACCTATTTGCAGAAGTAGTTCTTTTTAAATGATATTATTAAAGGGTTTTATCTTGTGGATAGAACCCTTTTTTTATATGTGTCTTTTTACTTTATGTGTTGACGGATTCAAATTTTGATCGTTCGTGGCCTCAAATAAATAGTTTTTATTTGATGAAACCATTTTATGTTACTTCGTCTATTTCCTGAATCTCCTCCCATAATAGACCTAGCCTAATTCGTTTTCTTAATGTCAAGAGGCAGGAATGTCAAGGTGAAGATCTTCTCTTCGATTGAATAAATTTTGAAAGATAGATGTTTAGGATAGTCTTTTTTGAAGTGGTGTCAGATCCCCTATAGTCCTTTATTAAGGTCGTGGATGATTCAGTGAAATTTATCCACATTGATTTGAATGGGGTATTTATTTTATCTCTAGGATTTATATGGATTAACTAAAATTAAGCAATCATGTCCTTAAATGTTGCTTTTATTATCATTAAGAGTACTATCTTGTATTTATAATTTCTATGTTGAAAATGATATTTGTTGTATGAAGTTTTTTTTTATCTCTCTTTTCAGTAGCTTAATATTTGTTTTGGTCTGTCTTTTTGAGGTGCAAGCAAATAATATTCCGTATTTGAAGCATTCATTAGCTGATGATATTCAAGTGTATTCTTTGCCTGAAAGAAATAATGAGCGACTGCTAGAAAAGTTTCCTGAAGAGAAAGGGAGCAGACTACAGGTTGCATTTCCCAATTATGTAAATATCGACTTTCTTTCTCATGCAACGAAAGTTGATTTTGACAACCACTCAAGAGTTTATATTTTAAAGTTTGTCTCTAAAGATGCGCTTTTTATGAGTCTGAATTTTTCCAAGATGAAAATCCCATCAGGGGCAACTCTTTTTGTTTATGGTAATAAAACTACTTCTTATTATCCGATACAATCAGGAATGGACAATGCTTTGGGCGGTTTTCAATCAGATATTTATCGAGGAGATACTTTGTTTGTTGAACTTGACGTTCCCAATGATATTAAAGAACTTAACGCAGAACTTATAATCGAGAATGTAAATCATGGATTTCGACCTTTTGGTGATATAAAGCCGGCAGAGACAAGAAGAAAGAGTTTTGGAGATTCTGAGTCTTGTGAGGTGGATATTAACTGCTCTTCTAATTCAGAGTACCAGCTATTAAAACGAAGTGTATGTCGAGTGTTTATTTCAGGATCACATGTTTGTACAGGAACTCTAATGAATAGTCGTGGTGTTGAGAAACCACCATATGTCTTAACTGCAAATCATTGTATTCAAGATGAGACTGAAGCTGCAAATGCAATCTTTCACTTCAATTATGAATCTTATACTTGTAACGGTTTAGAGGGGCCTACTTACAACCTTATTAGAGGTTCCCTTCTACGTTCTACTTCCATCGACTTAGATTTTTCTTTAGTCGAGATGAATGGCAATCCTTCTCCTTTTACTGAGCCATATTATGCAGGATGGGATGCAACAGGTAACTTGACTGATATGGTATATGCTATTCATCACCCTAAGGGAGATGTGAAGAAATTGAGTGTAAGTCAAGCCACTCCATCTTTTTCTCAGTTTGACGATAAGACTGTTCAGAACAGTTCTATCTTAATTAAGAAGTGGAACCTTGGGGTTACTGAGGGTGGTTCTTCAGGAGGTGCTCTTTTTGATAATAAGAAAGTAATAGGTTCTTTGATTGGAGGTGCTGCAACTTGTGTGTCGCCTAATTATGATTATTATACTAGTCTTTTTTATACTTATGACCATTTCCCTGAAAAAAATATGCAGCTTAAGTATTGGTTGTCTAATGGAGCAGATATAAGATCGATGGAGGGTTATGATCCTCAAGAGGATGCAAACACGATTTCCGAACTGAATCTTAATATAGATCCTTTTGGTGATTATCGTCATGATTATGGAGACCTTAGGCCTGTTGAAGCTGTCGGGGAACGGTTTCAATATAGTACTCCTGTTTCGGTTCATTATCTATCCCTTAATTTTTTTGTTGGAAGTGAGTTTAGTAAACTCTCTGATCATCGAATTGTTGCCACTTTCTATAATATGAATGATCTATTTCATCCTGTACGTAACTTTAGTTTCTTGGCAAGTCTTGTTCAAAAGGATAAGTCTATGATAATTAAATTACCGTCTCCTTTGAAAATGGATAAAGACCATATGGTCGTTCTTTCTATAGAAGGAGAGAATTGGCAAGATTATCTTTCATTATATTACAGTGCGCAAAAGAAAGAAACTGAAAATACTGCATATTTTAAGTTAGGAGAGGAGTTTTTTCCAATGAGTGCAAGCCCTGTTCATTGTGCTTCTTCTTTTTTTATTGGAGAGATTATAAGTCATCCAAATAAAATGAAGACTGCAATTCAAATACAGGATTCTATTGCGATCAAAATTTTCCCTGAAGGACAAAATCTCCCAGGTCACTATCGCATACAAAGTCAGAATGATTATGGACTTGCAACTTTATCAATATATGATATACTGGGTAACAAGTTAGAGGTGAAACAGCTTCTAATCTCTTCTGGAGAGACTTCCTTGGTGATCGATGATCTTCCTTCTGGAATATATCTCTTTAGTCTTCGAAATGAACACCTTAATTTTAAAGGTAAAATGGTGATGTTTTAGACTTTGCTTATAAGTGTTCTTTTACCATCTTCGTTATTAATAATAAGGAAATTAATATGAGATTGTAAGTGAGTGTGTTTTATGTGAGATAATTTTTGAGAAATAAACAATCTTCTTAGCTAGGATGTTTTTATTCAAAACAATATCTGTTTTTATGTCGATTAATATCAATGATAAACACTAGTCCTTCGTGTAATATTGTGTTTTTTGCTTTTTCATAGACTCAAAGAAGTTTCATCCCTAGGTATGAATTATATTCGTGTTTATGAGAATGTTATTGTGTGCATTTAAGTAGATAACTCTTAAAATAGTCCTATGAAGAAAGTCTACTTCCTATTAGTCTTTATGATTTCTGTGTTTTTCTTGTACGGAAATAATATGGCAGACAATACTCCTAAACCTTATACTAAGTATAAGATGGTTTTGAATCGATCCAATCAACAAGTGTTTACTGTAACTTTGCCTCTTTTTAATAATCATGATCTGAGAGAGATGTTTCCGGTGGAGAAGAGTAAACGTTTGCAAATAGCTTTTCCTTACTCGCTTAATTTGAATTTTATTAGAAAAGCAACAAAGATTGATTACGAAGATAAAAGTTGTGCTTATTTAATGAAAATTGCATCCAAAGATGCCTTGTTTCTGAGCATGCAGTTTTCAAAGATGCAGATTAACTCGGGCATGCATCTTTTTGTTTATGGTAATAAAACGAATACATTTCATCCTGTTCAGAATGGTATGGAGAACTCTATGGGGGGATTTCAATCTTGTCTTTATAAAGGAGATACTTTGTTCGTAGAATTAGATGTTCCAAGTGACTTAGGAGTGGAGACGTGTCACATTCAATTAGGAAGTGTAAAACATGGATTTAGAAATCTTGCTGAATTTGATGACAATGCATTTCAAGAGAAACAATTTAAAGTTTCTGGATCCTGTCAAGTGGATATTAACTGTACCGACAATGAGGAGTATCAACTCCTAAAAAGAAGTGTGTGTCGATTGCTTATTTCAGGGGAATATGTTTGTACAGGGACACTGATTAATAGTAAGGGTGGGGAAAAGCCTCCTTATGTTTTGACAGCAAATCATTGTATCTCATCAGATGCAACTGCAAGGAATACTTATTACCATTTTAATTATGAATCATATAGATGTAGTGGCTTTGATGGTCCTCATTATGATCTTGTATATGGAGGGACCGTTAAGGCTACGGCTGAAGATTTAGACTTTTGTTTGGTTGAGATGAATACGAAACTTTCTCCTTCGAATAACGCTTATTATGCTGGCTGGGATGCTACAGGAATGTTTACTCCTGATGTGGTTGGTATCCATCATCCTTCTGGAGATGTTAAGAAATACTCTATAAGTCATGAAGCCCCTACTTTTGGGAACTACGGGCAAGGAATAGTTGCAAATAGTTCGGTCCATATTAAGAAATGGAATCTAGGAACAACAGAGGGTGGTTCTTCGGGTTCGGCACTATTTGATGATAAAAAAATAATTGGTTCTCTGATAGGAGGAGTATCTAAGTGTGGTAATCCGTATGATGATTATTATTCAAGCCTATATTATACCTTCGACCATTATAATGAAAGAAGTAAACAGCTTAAATATTGGTTAGTAGGGAATGAAGATATACGTAAAATGGAGGGTTATGATCCGAATAAAGATTCAGATAATATGTATGAGTTGAATCTAAATGTAAGTAGAGAAGGTAATGCTAAATCAGACATCAATGAAAGTATTTCTATCTCTGCAATTTGTGAACGGTTTACTTATGATCAGGATGTGATGATAGAAAAAATCTCTGTTACCATGTATATCAAAGCTAATTATGAGGGTTATAAAGAAGACAATGTTGTTTTTAGAGTGTATAATATGTCTGATATCAATGCTGGTACTTTAACCCCAATAGCACAATATTCATTGTCGGCAGAAAAATTAACATTCAACAAATTAGAAATAATTGGTTTAGCTAGTCCTCTTAAAGTTTCAAAAGACCATATTATATCGGTTTCTCTTGAAGGTAAATCATGGAGACAAGACTATATTCCATATTTCAGTGATAATATTACGAATACTGCATATTATGTTTCGAATGGTGTCATGATTCCGATGAATTCATATCCGATGAGTCGATCTGGAGCATTCTTTATAGGAGAATTAGTTTCTTATAATAAAGGAAGTAGTTCAGTTCGTGTAAACAGCGATAATAATGAAGTGAGGGTGTTTTCATTAGGAAAATCAAGTTCAGGAAAGTACTGTGTTCGAAGTTCAAAGAATCTAGGAGATGTAGATTTTAAGGTTTATGACATCTTAGGGAATAAAATCTTAACACAAAATCTTTCTATCTCTATAGGTGATAATCATTTAACCATTCAAGTGTCAAGGCATGGGGTTTATTTTTACTCTATAGAGAAGAATGGAGTCCATTATAAAGGTAAATTTATCTCTTATTAATGTGATTATTTCAACTAAAGCCAATATCTTTGGCAATGGATGTAATAATTTAAGTTGATTCATGTATAAATTTTTTAGTTTCTTAGCAATTGTTTTATTATTAGTGGGTTGTGTCCCAAAAAGTAAAACAAAAGAGGATCACACAAAGCACAATCGCTTTGCTAAGGGGTTTCTGATTGATTATGAAAAAGAAGTTTTGGAGATCACTTCTCCATGGCAAGGTGCTAATATTCACCTTTCATATACTAAGAAAAATACTTCAAATATTCGTAAAGAAGGAGTGATGTCGATCGCTTTACCAAAACAGATGAAACGAATCGTCTCTTTCTCTACGACTCATATTGGTTTCCTCCGCGAACTAGGTATTTTAGATCATCTTGTGGGGATTTCTGGTGCCAATTATGTAAATGATCCTGCCTTATTAGAACGAATTAAAAATGGAGATCTACAAGATGTTGGATACGATAATACGTTGAATGAGGAGCTGATTTTATCATTGAAACCAGATGTAATTCTAGCTTATGGCGTAGGAAGTGAAGTGATGGATCTCTATGAGAGGTTCCAAAAATTCCATATTCCAGTGGTGGTGATTGGTGAGTATAATGAATTACATCCTCTAGGTAAACTTGAATGGATTAAGGTTTTTGGATTTTTGTTTGATAAACAAGATCTTGCAGATGCAATCTTCAATAAGAAAGAGATTGCTTATACCAAGTTAGTAGAGCAAGTGAAAAGTTCAAATCTTAAGAAACCATCTGTGTTGACTGGTTTTCCATACAAAGATGCATGGTGGCTGGCTGGCGGTAGAACATTATTGGCTCAACTGATTAGAGATGCAGGTGCCAATTATCTTTGGGATGATAAAAAGGTGAATAAAGCTTTTGTTGTCTCGTTTGAAGAGGTGTATCTGAAATCGAATAAAGCGGACTTTTGGATTGATTGTGGGGTTATGAGTTCTAAAAAACAGATTGTAGAGAGCGATCCACGTTTTCAGAAGTTTCGTCCGTTTAAAGAGAATCATATCTATAATAACAACCTTCGTATGAGTCCTGATGGTGGGAATGACTATTGGGAAAGTGGTGTGGTTAATCCAGAGTTAGTTTTAAAAGACATGATTGCTATTTTTCATCCAGAATTGCTTCCTGAACACTTGTTCTATTTTTATCAAAAAATAAATTAGATATTTTGAAATCAAATCGACGATATATTCTTTTTTTTATTTTTTCATCTCTGTTTCTAGTATTGGTATTATTACTAGATCTCTATATTGGTAGTGCAGAAATAACATGGAGTGATCTTGCTGTGATTGTTACTGGTGGAAAAACATCCAACCCGATATTGAATGACATTGTCTGGGATATACGTGTCCCAAGGTTATGGGCTGCATGTATTGTTGGATCCACACTTGCGGTTGCTGGTCTTCAGATGCAGACGCTTTTTCGTAACCCTCTTGCAGGACCCTATATTCTCGGGGTGAGTAGTGGTGCAAGTCTAGGAGTCGCTTTCTTAATTCTTGGGGTGGGAAGTACCTATTTCTCTTTTATGGGCAGTGCTTGGGGAAGTTGGTCTTTAGCCTTGGCGGCATGGATTGGTTCTGGAGGGGTTCTACTTTTTATCTTATATCTCTCGTCAAAAGTGCGAGATATTATGACTATTTTAGTTCTAGGAATACTATTTTCTGGAGTTACTACCTCCATCGTAAATTTACTTCAATATTTTGGGAGTGAGGCTGCATTAAAGTCTTTTGTCGTTTGGACAATGGGAAGTATCGGATCTGTGACAAATACCCAGTTGATGGTAATGGCAGCAGTCTCTTTCTTTGGGGTTTTTCTTTCGTTTTTGATGAGCAAACGATTGGATGCATTTATGCTCGGTGAGCGATATGCTCTTAGTTTGGGTGTGAATCTTAAATTGACTCGAGCTGTGATCTTTTTGTCTACTACAATGATTGCAGGTACGGTGACAGCATTTTGTGGGCCTATTGGATTTATTGGTGTGGTAATTCCACATATATCTAGAATGATTCTTTCAACTGCAAGCCATCGAATTCTGATTCCTGCATCGATGATTTTGGGTGCTGTTTTTTTAGTCGCTGGAGATATTATATCACAAGTTCCTGGTTTTAGTATGGTTCTCCCAATAAACTCAGTAATGTCACTTCTTGGTATTCCTATTGTTTTATGGGTGATTTTGAAAAAAAAGATAATCAATTAATCCATTGTCAATGAAGTTAGAGATCTTAAATGCTACCGTTGGATATGTCGAATCTGGTGATAAAAAAAAGGTAAAAAGTGCTATCTCTCTTGAAGCAGAACAAGGAGACATTATTGCATTGTTAGGAAGTAATGGTGTCGGCAAAAGTACTCTACTCAGAACAATTGTTGGGATACAACCTCTATTAGAGGGAGAGGTTAGATACAATAATTATCTAATTGATGCTTATTCTAAACAAGATTGGTCGACGAAGGTGAGTTATGTCTCTACTGATCGTATTATGGCCCCTAATATGAGCGTGTATGATATTGTAAGTCTTGGGAGGTTCCCATATACCGGATGGATGGGGCGATTACGAAAAGAGGATGTCGTAATGGTCGAACAATCCATGAAACAAGTGGGAGTTTGGAACTTTCGTGACCGTGAAATTTCTACATTAAGTGATGGAGAGAAACAACGTGTTATGATTGCTAGAGCATTAGCTCAAGATACGGAGATCTTAATTTTGGATGAACCAACAGCTTTTTTAGATCTTCCTAATAAATATGAGATCATTTATCTCTTAAAATCCCTCGCTCGTAAGATGCATAAGATTGTAATATTTTCTACTCATGATTTTAATATTGCAACGCATGAAGTGGACAAGTTATGGTTGGTGACCTCAGAACTTTGCGTACAAGGAGCTCCTGAAGATCTTATGAAGACTAAAGATATTGACTCATTATTTAAAAGTGATAAGATTGTTTTTGATATTGAACAAGGTGATTTTGTATCTGTACATGATTCTTCGCTTTTTGTCTCTGTTCAGAATAATACAAATAACAAGGAGGCTTATTTGTTGGTTACACAAGCCCTTAAAAGATGTCATATAGGCATTACGAATGATTTAAACGATATCGTTCTAACAATAAGGGATGAAGGGTATTGTTTAAAGTTTATTGACCATGAGACTTATCATGAAAACATATATTCTCTGTGTCGTTGTATCTGGACTCTAAAAGATGCATAACGATCTAAATCAACTTTATTCAGTGAAGTGAATGTAGCATGTTCAGATTTTTGTGTTTTAATGAATTCAATTTGATTCTTTCCAATATCTTTTTTATGCTTTTGGTGAAATAAAACAACGATGTAATTAAGATAGACTTCGCTCTATATTACATCGTTGTTTGATAATATTAGAAGGCTTCTCTAATCCCAAAATAGAAACCGAATCCATCTTTTGAATAGGTCGTATCAAAACGAATATTTAAACGTTCATATGGCAATATCATATATCTTGCACCTGCTCCAATTGTTGGTAGCCAATCGGCTTTGTTAAAGCTGTTATAGTAGCCATATACTTTCCCTACACCAGTAAAAATGGTATATCCAAATCTATTCTTAAATAGTCCAGTACGCTTTCTCCATTCTACATCCAAACTGACTAAGTTCTTATCTATATATGAACCTGCTGCATAACCTCGTTGTAGACCACCTCCACGGCTGTGTCCATACATAGAAAAATTCTCTGGTGTTGCATCACCAGATAGAAAATTCCCTACAATATGATATGCTAAAATAGAACTGTTTTCGTCATTTAAAGAGAAGAAGTGGGCATAATCAATAATATTTGCAAAGAGATGATTGGCCCCTTTCCCCTTCGTATTTGGAAAATAATTCAACCCGTAGTATTTCACATAGAATCCATGATAAGGAAAAAAGATATTGTCTCGATAGTCTGCTGTTCCGAGAAGACCAATACCATGGGTGATGGTTCTACCTGTAAAATCAGCTTGTTCTAGAATCTGTTCTGATTCGTCGTCTCTTCCTGATATGCTTATATTACGATAGTTATAACGTAGTCCAAGAAATAATTTCTGCCATACTTTACGTTGGATGTCTAAATTCATTGCTAAAAGGCTTTTTTTAGCATCCGCATCTCCTAGTTGGCCTAAATTCATAATTTGATTGATTCCTCCAGCCCCAAATGCTAAATTTGCTCTCCAAGAATCATGTTTTAGGAATGTCGTTTGTTTGGCTCCAACTAGCCACGATCCATTGGTAGTTCCCATCACATAAAGGGCCGTGGTTGTTGGTGGAGATATTGTATCTGTTTTATCTGGATAATATGTAAACATATTCGCGACAGAAACTCCAAATTTGGTTGCTGGATCGTATGAAGGGAGTGGGATAAGTCTGTACTTCATCTTCGACCGTTCCTCTAGGGCATTAAAAGTCTGTTTTTGAAATTTACTACTTTTCTTTACTTTTTCTTGTGCTTGACCAATAGATGGTATGACTATAGCTATTGTAAGAAGTAGTATTGTGAGAACATATTTTCGATTGGCTATCATCATTGATATCAATTTTAGTTTAACCTTCAATTGAAAGAACAGCTAAAAACGAAAATATGTTCATATGTTTTTACTATAATGTTTTCCAAAGCCTTGCGAGTGAATGCCCTGGAGCATCAATCTTTAGGTCAAGAAAATGTCCAAAAGGGGTTTGGTGGGTAACAAAACCACCATTTTTTAATCTTATATCGCATTGATTCAATAGATTTTGAGTAAACTCCCAATCTGCTTTAGCCTCTGCAAGGTGTGCAAATGAGTGTATTATGACATTGGTGGTGTTATTTTTTCTACAACACCATTTAAGATGGTTGGCTAATTTCTTATCTCGTGATTTTAGATTCTCATCTTGATCTGATGGTTCTGCATGTATAAATGCTAGAATTGCATCATTTATGATTGTGGTGGCTGTAGGACAGTCGGGGGCGATATCAAGACTCTTTTGGTTTGGAGTATATTCAAAAGAGTTGACATAGAAGACAAGTACTTTCATGAAAAAATCTTTTATACAAAAAGAGGGAGTCGCATTTAAGCACTCCCTCTTTTATTTCGTAGATAAATATTATTCAAAGATTACAATCTTTTCGATTTCGTCACCAGAACGAATATCATCGATCACATCCAATCCTTCGACTACACGACCAAAACAGGTGTGGTTACGGTCAAGATGTTGTGTATTCTCTCTGTTGTGGCAGACAAAGAACTGTGAACCACCTGTGTTTCTTCCAGCATGCGCCATAGATAGTACACCGCGATCATGATATTGATTATCTCCATCCAATTCACAATTGATTTTGTAACCAGGTCCTCCCATTCCATTTCCGTCAGGACATCCACCTTGGATAACGAAATCAGGGATTACACGGTGGAAAGTCAAACCATCATAAAAACCATCCTTCGACAGTTTCACAAAATTGGCAACTGTATTAGGAGCATCATTCTCATAAAACTCCACCTTCATCATTCCTTTTTCAGTATGAATTTCTGCGTACATAGTAAAACTTTATTTAGTAATTGTATTTTCTTTTTCTTGTTTACTTAATCTATATAAGTAATGGGTTGATAGCACTGGAAACAGAAATGTTAGTATTGCAACAATAATATTCATTGGTTCCGAAGGTGCGGTTATAATCCAATGTGTCACTAGAAAAGCACCTAGCACTATTGCAAGTATGCGTAGAAAAGTAAGAGAATTACTGCTGCGATCTTTTCTATTGATCAGAATACAACCTAACCAACCCAATGCTCCAATAACACTTATTACGCCATATATACGATCCCCATTATAGATTAACTGTCCTCCATAGATAAGTGGAATTGCCGTAAAGATAAGCATTATTCTTTGAATACTCTTTACGAGGCGATGTAACACTTGGTGGTCGGTAATAGGTGAGAGAACCCCAAACTTTTTATTCCTTCCAAATTCTGAGGTATCCCAATTGTCAATTTCTTCTTCTTTTTTGATAATCCCTCTTTGTTTTGCAACCTGAATCAATATATCTACAGCTGCGGGTTCATAACCATCACGAAGAACCAAGGCTTTTCGTATTTCGAAGTCTGTAAAAGATTTAATTTGTTGTTCAAGTTGATAGGTATCCATAGAGTAATATTTTAATGAAACACAAAAATAAGGTAATAAAAGCCAAAAGCCAAAGTTTTTTAGAATTGCTATTTTTTGACTTCTTGATGTTAATATACCATGTTACCTAATCAAAATCACTGATCATTATCAATTGTAACCTAAAAGGTAAATTACAAAGACATGTTGAATTGATAAAAAAGTATTCTAATTGATATGCTAGTTTTTTGATTCCTAGATATTTCTATTGCTGTATGTCAATCGATGAAATCATCTACTGACCTTCAATCCATTTAATTATTTTTTGACTGTCTGGTTTCGTAGTGGGGTAGTAGTAGTCATGTAAAGTACCATCTCTGTTTATCGCATATTTCTGAAAATTCCATTTGACGCTACTACTTTTTACGTTGTTCAGTTTTTTTGATGTTAACCACTCGTATAATGGGGACTTATTGTCTCCTTTTACATGTATCTTAGACATCATCGGAAAAGTGACTCCATAGTTAATACTACAGAAACTCTTTATTTTGTCTTCTTTTTCAGGTTCTTGTTTGCCAAAATCATTGCAAGGAAAACCGATAATGACAAATCCTAAATCTTTGTATTTGAGATAAATGTCTTGTAGTTGTTTATATTGAGACGTAAAGCCGCATTTAGATGCAGTATTCACAATAAGTATCTTCTTGCCTTTAAATTGAGACATCGATATTATGTCACCATCGATTGTTTCCACTTCATAATCATAGAATGATTCTTGTGAAATTGCTAATTTAGGTTTTACGATAGCGAAGAATAGAGTCAATAATAGCATATAAGTTTTGATCATGTTTTCTCTTTTTATTTTCACTTTTAGGAACAAGAAATATTATGAAATGTTTTTTATAAATCAATAAAAAAGAGTGTTGTGTCTCTTTTGTTGATTTAAATTTGAAGTATTGAGCACCCTCTTATTTCTGTCGTGGTTTTTTGTTTAATATTTATACATAAGATAAAAAGAACAAAAGAGACCTCATCATTATGAAGGATCTTTTGTTCTTATTGAAGAAGATTAAAAGCCTAGTGATATGGCAATCGTATGCACATTAGTAGGGTCATATTCTCCTACAAGATCTCCACGTATTGGTGACGTTTGATCAATTTTATTGTCGGGACCATACATGAAATTATAGCTTAAAGAGAGGTTCATCTTTTCTCCTAATTTTTTGGTTCCACCAACACCAAAACGCCATATCTCACATAATGGAAGGTCTGGTGTTCTATATTGATCTTCAACAGGAGAGGTGTCATATGAAACACCTGCTCTTGCAGTCCATTGATCATTGATGAAGTAGTTTGTGCCTATGCCAATTCTATATGTATCTTGCCAATCTCTATTCATTTCAACACTGTACTCTTCTTGAAGAATAATTGGTTGATAATCGAATGATTTCCAATTTGTGTATCCAACATCAAATAATAGTTCAAAATCGCCCATATATTGACTTAAACTAAGATTTATTCCATGTGGTATTACCATTTCAGTAGAAAATGGAACGGAAGTTTGAGTTATTCCTCCTCTATTAAAGTTATTTACATCCGCATCTCCTGAAAAGTCGATGTCTGACTTATAACGATAGGTTAAGCCTAGAGTGGTTTTTTCATTCATTCTGTAATGAACCCCAAGCTGAAACCCTACATTGAATGATGTCCCGTCCATTTCTGCATCTGCATCTTGACTTCCAGATATTACTCTTGGGATCATCATTTTTTCAGATAACATTCCCAAATATAAGTTCAGACCAAATCCAAAACTCCATTGATCGTTTAATTTATATGCAACTGCTGGTGCAATATTAACAACAACTAGGGTTGCCTCTGTTAAATAATATTTACCATCCCAATCTGTACCGTAATCTAAGGCTGATCCCATAGGGAAATTAAGTGTTGCACCGACGGACCACTGTGTATTTATGTGTTTCATCCAATAAACTCCCAATGCAGGAGTAAAACCGCCCGCATTATCATCGGAAGAACTTGAAGTCTCTGAATGATAATTAAATCTGGGAATCATTGCTTGTATTCCAATTAGCCATCCCTGATTTTCTACTTCAGTCATTGCTGCAGGGTTGAAATATACAGTGGAGGCATCGTGAGAAACAGCTCCCTGCCCCGCATTCGCATTTCCAATATTTGGGGTTCCTACTTCGTAGAGAAGGAGACCGCCTTGTTGAGCAAATAGGTTTCCACTTAATAGCAACAAGCCCAAGACAAGCAACCAAGCTGCTCTGTCTTCTAAAAATTGAATCGTATTTCTCATAGCAGATGTTTTAGTTCAAAAATACCAGTATGTAAATAGATACAATTAATCGTTCGATTGGTTCAATTGGCTGTCTCTTGTTTGTTGTTGGCTAACAGTTGTTTATATGTGTTGAGATGCAATGATGTTGAATGAGAGACACTCTATTTTCTAGTTCAATTATATTTTAATTATTTAAATAAGAACATACGAATTTTAGTATCTGAGAATATAACATTCATCTCTTCAGGACGAATCTGATGTTCCATCCCTTTAACAATAAGATGTCTATCTTCGGGTAAATAAATCACATTTAGATAGTCTAATGTCCCATTCCTTGGAACTGTTTTATCCAACTCTCCAAACACATAAAATGAGGATTCCCCCACATCTCTAGAACGAGTTAAATTTGGCATTAGTTTGTCCACTATTTCGTGTGAGAATGCTGGATTTATAAGAATTGCTTTGGTTGGTTTTTGTGCTATCAAACTATGAGCTACCATAGAACCTGTTGATGATCCTATTATTAGGTCATAATTCCCATCATTAAAAAGGTTCCATATCTTATTCTCGACCTCTTTCTCATAGTAATCGAAAACAGGGGCATCAATATCTTTAGTATTAAGATTTTTTTCGAGCACTGCTCTTTTTTTTTGTGTTAGTCCAGTTGATTCTAGTCCGTGTAGGTAAAGTGTTTTCATATAATTATAGTATTAATGCATAGATGATTTATTTCTATTATTTGATTTTGTTGGATGCATAAACGATCTTAATTTTTAGGCAATTGTATTATCTCTGATCTCTTTAATTGATCATCTATAACCCACGTTTTATAGGTTCGATCTTTATGCAATTCAATGACTCTTGCCCCCATACGAAGCTTACCATAACAAGTTTTGTCCCCACTGCATCTTCCATAAATTAAAGGAAGACCATACAATTGAGAGACGTAGTCATTATTATGATCATGCCCTACAAATATACCTTTAAAATGTTTTTTCCAAAGGCAATAGAAAAGCCCACTATTTATTTGAGGCGAACATACCTTTTCTTTGCAGTGCCCAACAATGTGGAAGTCTCTATACTTTCTCTTCGTAGCAATAGAGTATTCGGGTACAGGGATGTGTTGGAAAGCCAAATCATCCAGGTGATCTTGTTCATTCGGATGAAGCTGTTGGTACATATCGTTTATATCGAAGATCGTTTTTTGAGATACCCAAGCATATCCTTTAATACGTTTATCAGTGGACATGCTCCCACTATCAAAACCCCAAAGATTCCATACTATCCTCTTTTTATCGTATATTGGAATAACATAGCAAAGAGGTTGCTCTTTATATGCCTCGATATAGTTGTATTGCGCATATTTACCTCTTTTTAAGAGTTCGTATATCTCATTCTTTTTTGCTACTTCTGGATCATGATTTCCTAATACCATCGTGTAAGGTATTTGAGTCTCTTCTAGAAAGGCAAGAAGCTGTTTCCAACCATCGAGAGTATTCTCTTGACCTGTAACGATGTCTCCCGTGAAAAATAATAATTGGGGTCTAGAGGCTTTAATGATGGTGAGTAATTTATTGAAGTAGCTATCCTGATTCGGGTTTTTTGCATCAATATGCAAATCTGTAAGTTGTAGTACGCGAAATGTGCTGTCTTTAAAAATAAACTTTTCTTTTGCAAACATAGTGAAAGAGAATAACAGAATTAAGCATACACATAACAAATTTTTACGTATCATAGTTTAGGCTTTAAGTGGTGAGTATACAACATTTCGTTCTTTGTGAAAAGGGAGCTGTAGATGATTATTTTATTGAATCTTAATATTTAAATTCCTTCTGTTCTTTTTGATAAGCATAACTGTATTATCTTGCATAAAATAGGATTATGAAATGAACCCCATTTTGATGTTTCTTCGAAACAGAACTCGATTCCTAAAGTTACAAAATTGACAATCCAATTTCTATAAATATCGATTAAATATATTTTAAATGAAGAATAAGGCAGTATTAATTTTTATCACGATTATCTTACTGGTTACTTTTACTATTATCAAATTATTACAAAATAATAAGAAATCAAATTGTCAAGATATCGTTGCGATTGTAGGGGCGATGCCAATAGAGATTAGTGAGTTCTTAAGTCGCATAGAAAATCCACAAACGGTGTATATTCAGCAAATTCCATTTGTTACAGGCTATATTGATAAAAAACCTATTGTATTATTAAAATGTGGTATTGGAAAAGTAAACTCATCTATGTCTACCACTCTTTTAATAGATCATTTTAATCCATCTAAGATACTATTTACTGGTATTGCAGGGGCAATGAATGATACTTTGCACCCAGGAGATATTGTAATTGGTACCAGATATATGCAGCATGATTTGGGTACTTTTGTCATGGGTAAAATGGTCAACTGGGCTGTTCCTAATATCCATACAGATAAAGATCTACCTCTTTATATTGATGCCGATAAATCCCTCTTAGCCAAAGCACATAATTTATATGACTTTCAAGAGAGATGTTTTTTTGGAACCATAATTTCTGGGGATCAATTTATCTCCGATAGTAATAAAAAGAGAGAGTTAAATGAAACAATTGCCCCATGGGCTGTTGATATGGAAAGTGCTGCCATAGCACAGGTTTGCTTTCAGTTAAAGACCCCATTCTTAATCTTTCGATCCATCAGTGATAGTGCCAATGATGAGGCTGAAGAGACATATACATTTAACAAAGAGAATGCTGCGAAAAAGAGTGTAGATATGATAATCAAGATCTTGTAGTTGTGTTTTTATGAGTTCTCATCGACTCTTTTTCATAATCGAATCTAATTGTAGAAGCCTTATTTAGGCTTTTCAATCTCATGATGTTCTATTTTACAACCTATTCTGTTGTCACACAATTGGTCCAAAACATTTATTCTATTGATTGTGTACATCTTATTTGGGGCTAGATTGCAAGCATATGAATGGAATAAAACCTCTTTATAACGAAATGAATTTATGAAAGAATCATTTAGGATTAGTAACTTTTTTTGTTATGAATTTCTATCTATAGAACCTTGTAATTCCCCATTCTTTTTTCACAACATGCCCTAGTTTGTTATCTTTGTAGTGTCAACAAAAACTTTGTTGATAATGTATTATTAAAATAGATTCGAATGAGTATTACCGACCTTATTGCGAAATACAATATTCCCATTCCACGATATACAAGTTATCCTACTGTTCCTTATTGGGATACTGATAAACCAGACAGTAAGAGGTGGTTTGAAGTGATTAAAGATACTTTTGATCAGACTAATAAATCTAAAGGAATTGCGATTTATATCCATTTACCATATTGTGAGCGATTGTGTACCTATTGTGCTTGTACAAAGGTGATCACAAAGAATCATGATTTGGAGGCTCCTTATATTGATGCGCTTCTAAAAGAGTGGCAACTTTATCTTGATACTTTTAAAGATCGTCCCATCATAAGAGAGTTACATTTAGGTGGAGGTACACCGACTTTCTTTTCTCCAAGCTCTCTGGAACGCCTATTGTCTACGATTATTGAATCAGGTGAGAAACATCCAGAATATGAATTTAGCTTTGAAGCACATCCAAATAATACGACAGAAGCACATCTTCTAACACTATATAATCTAGGTTTTCGTCGTTTAAGTTTAGGGGTTCAAGATTTTGACCCTTCCGTTCAAAAGGTGATTAATAGGATACAATCTTATGAGACAGTTGAGACTGTCGTAAAACAGGCTCGTTCTATTGGATATGAATCCGTAAATTTTGATCTGATATATGGACTTCCGAAGCAACAGTTGTCAAGTGTTGAAGATACACTTCGTAAGGTTCGCGTGCTGAATCCAGACAGAATCGCTTTTTACTCTTATGCCCATGTCCCTTGGAAAGAGAGAGGCCAAAGAGGATTTACTGATGATGACATTCCTAGAGGAGAGGAAAAACGTGCTCTTTATGAAGTAGGGAAGCGTCTTTTAATGGAGATTGGTTATGAGGATATTGGGATGGACCACTTTTCGAAAACTACTGATAAACTTCATATCGCAAAGGAGAATGGTACCCTTCATCGTAATTTTATGGGGTATACGACTTCTGAAGCCGATATGATTGTAGGTTTAGGTGCATCTGCTATTAGTGATGCTGGAAAGGCGTATATGCAAAATGAAAAGAGTATCGAGGCATACAAGAAATGTATGGAAGCTGGAACTCCTGCATTTATTAAAGGTCATTTCTTGACACATGAAGATCGTACTATTAAACGTACAATACTAGATGTTGCCTGTAAAATGAAACTTACTTTTAATGATGATCTCGTAAACTACATGACATTTCAAATGTTGTCCCAACTAAAAGAGATGGAAGCAGAGGGAATAATTGAGCGTAATGAACGTGGTTTTGTCTTAACTCCTGAACTAGGAAAGATGTTCCTTCGTAATGTCTGTAGTGTATTTGATATAAGAATGCATGATAGAGCAGAGAGAAATGATAAGTTTAGTAAATCGATTTAGATTTTTTTTCGTTAGAAGAGATTGTTTTTAAAAAGGAGAGAGGTTATCTTGTTTTCAAGATAACCTCTCTGCTTTTTAAGGGTTCAGCATATCAGGATTATAGTATCCTAAGATGCTTTGAATCATCTGGCAGTAGACCTTTGCTTCTTTATTTTTATGCGTTGCATAGATCTCTTCAAATAGGTTCAGTGCATCTCCCCATTTCTGCATCTTATAAAGTATCTCTCCTTCAAGCATCTTGTAAGAGAGCGTTTCATTATCTTCTGCTTCTTGAATGAGTGACAGCGCTTCATCAAGTTTTCCTTGTTCGCTTAATGCTTTTATCTGTTCTATTTTCATCATAGGATAAAATTTTAATGCTGCCCTTTATTGAATATGCGATATGACTATTAAAGCACTTCTAATGCAGCAGCATAATTAGGTTCGTTTGTAATCTCAGGAACATACTCTACAAAAGTAATCACCCCCTCTTCATTAATTACTACCGTACCACGAGCTAGAAGACGAAGTTCGTCCACTAAGAAACCGTATTTTGTACCAAAGTCTACATCTTTATGATCTGAAAGTGTCACAATATTGTTCAACCCTTCTGTTGCACAAAAACGACCTTGAGCAAAAGGAAGATCACAAGATATAGAGAGAATGACTGTATTATCTAATTTTGTAGCTTCTTCATTAAATTTACGGTTCTGTGCTTGACAGACCCCTGTGTCGATAGAAGGATAAACAGCAATAACAACCTTTTTACCTTTAAAGTCAGAAAGTTTTGCAGGAGTTAAATCGTTTCTTAAAACGGTAAAATCAGGTGCAGTATCTCCAACTTTCACTTGTGTCCCAACTAATGTTACAGGATTTCCTGCAAAAGTCACTAACTCATTATTCTTATTCATAACATTAACATTTAAATATTCGATAATCCAACAATGGATTATCGAATGGGGTAAAATCTTATTATACTAAGAAGATGGCAAAAGGAGTACGTTCTATCATTTTAATTGATAAAAATGTTTATTACGCCTTCTTTTTAGATGGGTAATCTTTTTACCTTTTCAAGATCTTAGGCTTGAACAAATGTTCTAGCACCTAATTCACGATCCATCATTAGGATGCCTTGACCATCTCCTTTAATTAATTTCAAATTATTTATAATATCACCTACTGTTGATTCCTCCTCAACTTGTTCATCTACAAACCACTGTAGGAAGCTTTTAGTTGCATGGTCGTTTTCACTGATTGCAACATCCATGATGTTATTCACCGATTCAGTAATATGTTCTTCATGTGCTAATACCTGCTGAAAAACTTCTAACACAGATCCAAATTCATAAGGAACTTGTTCGATTGCTCCTAAATGAACACGACCACCACGATCATTAAGATAGTCAAAAAACTTGTCCGCATGATCTGCTTCTTCTTTTGCTTGAACACGCATCCAGTTTGCAAATCCTTTTAGTCCTTCTGCTTCGAAATAAGCAGACATAGCTAAATATAAGTATGATGAATAATACTCTTTATTAATTTGATCGTTAATTGATTTTGCTACAGCTTCTTTAATCATAATATAAAGTGTTTAAATAGTATTTTTAAAACAGATTGACTCAAAAATAACCAATTATTACAAATATCAATAACAATCTAAGTCATTAGAAGTTTATTTCAATAAGGAATATAATTGAACTTCTTGACTACTAGAAGATCCCTATAAAAGAACCTCTAATGTTTTTTTGACCTCATTGATGAATGTATCGGTATCTAGATAATGAGATCTCTCCATTTTCTCTCCATGGATTGCAAGAGCTAGGTCCTTTGTCATCTTTCCAGCTCTTACTGTTTCGACACAAGCACTCTCTAATGTTTGACAGAAATTAATTAATGCCTCATTGTTGTCTTTTTTTCCTCGAAATGCGAGTCCTCTTGTCCAAGCAAAAATGGAAGCAATAGGATTCGTTGAAGTTTCATTTCCTTTGCAGTGTTCTCTGTAGTGTCTTGTGACCGTTCCATGGGCTGCTTCAGCTTCAAGAATTTCTCCATCTGGAGTCATCAATACAGAAGTCATTAATCCCAATGAACCGAACCCTTGAGCAACAATATCACTTTGAACATCTCCATCATAGTTTTTACATGCCCAAACAAAACCTCCATCCCATTTGATTGCAGCGGCCACCATATCATCAATTAATCGGTGTTCGTATGTAATACCTGCTGCTTCAAATGCAGTTTTATAGTCTTTCTCAAATATCTCTTGGAAGGTATCCTTAAAATATCCATCATACTTCTTCAGAATGGTGTTTTTGGTTGAAAGATAAAGAGGCCAGCCCTTTTGAAGTGCCATCTTAAAACAAGAGTGTGCAAACCCTTCGATCGACTCTAAAGTGTTATACATAGACATTCCAACACCTGGACCTTCATATTGATAAACTTCCATCTCAATAGGTTCACTTCCATCATCAGGAATGAATTTTGAAATGAATTTGCCTGGCTTATCTGCTACAAAATCCGTAGCCCTATATTGATCTCCAAAAGCATGACGACCAATTGTGATTGGTTTGGTCCATTGTGGTACTAGTCTAGGAATATTATCGATGACAATAGGTTCTCTAAAAATAGTCCCTCCAATAATATTACGTAAAGTGCCATTAGGGGATTTATACATCGCTTTTAGACCAAATTCCTCGACTCTATTCTCATCGGGAGTGATTGTTGCACACTTTATCCCAACATGATATCTCTTGATTGCTTCTGCTGCCTCAATTGTAATCTGATCATTGGTTTCATCTCTCTTTTGAATACCTAAATCATAATACTTAATATCTAGATCGAGATATGGAAAGATGAACTGTTCTTTGATTTTAGTCCATATGATTCGAGTCATTTCGTCCCCATCTAACTCTACAACGGGATTAACTACCTTTATTCTTGTCATTTAACTTTCGGTTTTATGTTATTTGACTTCATAACAATGTTTCGTGAAAAATGTTTTACAACAGATCAGTCTAAAATTTAATTTTGCTTTTGATGTTATGATAATTTGAATTTATCCCTTTGATATGTAGGTATTTGTATGTTTGTAAATTTTATTGATTTGGGGTTTTAGATGTTTACTTTTTGCTGATGTTGTTTTCAAAAATGTAAATAATTGAGTCATGTTTCTTCCTGAAGAGAATATAATTCTCTGTTGTTTGATTTGATTGTTTAATCCGATCTTGTTCGAATTATTTAAATTGTATTACAGTTCTAAATGTCTTTACCTTTGCTGGCCCTGTTTGTTTAATTGAAATATTGCTTTAAACAAAATGTGTGTTTGTCGATAATGAGTAGTAGCAAGCCAAGGTTGTTATTTTAAGTATGAATAAAGATGTTAAATAGCATCTTTATTTAATCTGACATAAAGTTGATTATTTCTTGTAAATTAATCATATTGCATATGTGTTTATTAATTTTTATTAAAATTCATTACCGTTAAAAACATATTGTCTTATGAGAATGTTGTTAAGAGTTATTTTAAGTGCATTGATTGCCACTTTCGTAATGGTAGGTGGTGAGGTTTGGATTAATTACTTTCAATCTGAGAGCTTTAATCTAATGGAGATGACAGGTGAGCTTATTGGGGCCGTGATTCTAGTTGTGGTTATTACCGTATTGTATAACATCATATTGGAGAGGCGTCGTCGTTCCCATACATGGGAACTTTAATATAAACGTGTGGAGTTTTAGCTATTCGTTGAATTTTAGTTAATAACTCCGATAAATAGTACCTTTACATACTACATCTATTTTAGTTAAATAATCAAACCTCTTTGATTCTATCCCCTTTGCTGTCCCGTATCTATTGATTTATTAAAACATATTTTAGGTATGAGAACTTTTTTAAGAATAATATTAGGCATCTTTATGGCTTCTTTTATGTATAAAGGAGGAGATATTTGGGTGCAATACATTTTGTATAACAAGGTGAGTTTCTTACCAATTATATCTGATTTTTTCTTTGTTGTTTTTATTTCTGTCTCTGTAATTGGTTATATTCTTTGGGAAAGAAGAAAACAATATCAAATAACGGACTTAGATTGATCTAATTTATTTTGTTGTGTGCAGCAGAAATTTAGTGATATACGTTTTTTCATGCTCTTCGTAGAGTTACAACAATCCTTCTTTAGGTGCATTCCGTGTAATGTGCCTATTTTTTTGTCTATGGCGATGAGTTTGTTGTGTTTCCTGTGTCAAGATACCCGAGGTTATTAATATCATTTCTATTTTGAGTCTTGCTTTTTATCTTGTCTTTATTGAGGAGGTAGATGCTTTCTAAGCTATTTCATAGTGGTTTCATTCGTACTTTGTCCATGGTTTGTCCATGGTTTGTCCATGGTTTGTCCATCGATTCTCCATCGATTCGGTGGATGAACCATGATTAAGATATGAGTAAAGTATGGACAATGTAGCCTACAATATAGGATTTAAATAGTAGTTAGACAGAAGAAGGCACTGTCCAGAAGAATGATAAACACTGTGGACACTGTCAGAAAAAGAATTTAGGCAGATGTATACAATGTTTTTCTAGTGAACTTATGTCCAGAATATTATTGTTTGACCAATTGTATAATTCTACGTTGAATATTGTATAACCCAATATTTAGTAAAAATAATTTATTTATTATGATACATAACATCCTTCTTGTTGTTAAAAAATAAACCAATGAGTTGGTTTATTAGAAAAAAAGTGATTCTTTTGTTCGTAATATTACGAAATACGTGATAGCCTTTGTGCTAGGAGGTTGTTCGTTGGTAATATCTTTTTTTTAAAAACGTTCGTATTTCTACGAATATCGAATTATTAATATTGTAGCAAAATGAAAAATATTGTAGTACTAGGTACAGGATGTGCCAAATGTCAAAAGCTTGAAGAGCAAACTAAAAAAGCAGTATTAGAATCAGGTTTGGATGCCAAAGTCACCAAAGAGGAAGATATTATGAAGATTATGCAGTATGGTGTGATGACTACTCCTGCATTGGTGGTGGATAATAAAGTTGTCATGAAAGGGAGTGTTCCTTCTGTAGATGATATCATCGCTTTAATTTCTAAATAAATCCTAATTCAATTTTTAACTGATAAAATGAAATTTATGAATCATCAGATCAAAACTTATGCCATTGTTATTCTTGCTGTTTTAACAACATTTGCTTTTAGTTCATGTGATGGAGGAACATCAGGAAAGTCTACTTCTAAAGAGGTTGCTGTAAAAGAGAAGCGTGCAGAAGCTGGTTGTGGCGGTTGTAGTAGTGCCCAAAAGAGTGATGCGCCAGTGAAGGTTTATTATTTTCATGCTACAAGACGCTGCGCTACTTGCCAAGCTGTAGAGAAGGTGTCAAAAGAGGCAATCAAAAATGCCTTTGGAGAAAAAGTTACTTTTATTTCTGTGAATAAAGATACTGAGAAGGACAATCCAATGATCGAGAAATATCACATTTCTGGTCAGAAGCTACTTGTGATTCAAGGGGATAAGGTGGAAGATTTAACTAATTTGGCTTTCATGAATGCAAGAACCCATCCTGAGAAATTAGAGTCGAAGTTAGTGAAAACGATACAAGATAAGTTGTAGAATGGAGATACTTCAATCTTGGTTAGAGGGGAGTTCTTTGCCCCTCTTAACTGCATTTCTTTTAGGGCTTATGACTGCGATAAGTCCATGTCCATTGGCCACAAATATTACTGCAATAGGGTTTATTAGCAAAGATATTGGTGACAAAAAGCGGGTCTTTCTTAATGGCTTGATTTATACCATTGGTCGGGCGATAAGTTATACCGTAATTGGTTTGATCTTTTTTTTTAGTGCCTCTCATTTTAAAATAGAAGGAGTACTACAGGAGTGGGGAGAGAAATTACTTGGCCCTCTGTTGATCATTATAGGACTTTTTATGCTTGGAGTATTTTCTTTTAGTATTCCAGGGATGGATCGTTTCTATGAGAAGATGGAGCAAAAGAGTAGAACTGGGTTCTGGGGTGTTTTGTTGTTGGGGATTGTTTTTGCATTGGCGTTTTGTCCATATAGCGGCGTTCTGTATTTTGGAATGTTGATCCCGATGACTATTAGCAGTGCCGGGAGTCTGTATCTACCGATTATCTTTGCAATAGCAACAGGAATTCCTGTTATAATCTTTGCATGGATGCTTGCCTTTAGTATGGAATCACTTGGAACTACTTATAATAATATCAAACGTTTTGAAACTTTATTTCGTCGCGTAGTTGCAATTATATTTTTGCTTGTTGGGGTGTATCAGTGTATCCTTTATTTTTTCTAATATTTTCTTGTGGTCATAAACTCAAGATCATCTTAAGATAAAAAAATCGTATACATTTTATGAGTTATATCTTGCTCTTCTTAAGGAAGAGCATCTATTTTAATCTGTCTGTTTCTAATATTATGATTAATAAAGTTTTTAAAAGAAAGAGTGATTCAGTGATTTGGATTTTTTTGCTAGTTATAGCTCTTTTGGTTGTTTATAGCTTTTTGCCTTTGATCGTTGATTCTTTAGTTTATGATTTAATGGGAGTGGATGCAGAAAGTCATTTTGGAAAGTCGATACATTTTTTCTATTATGATACGATGAAAATTTTGATTCTACTTTTCTTGATTAGTAGTCTGATGGGAGTGATCAATACCTATTTTCCAGTAGAACGTGTGAAGTCCTTTTTGTCTAGTAGAAATCTTTATGGATTACAATATTTTGTAGCCTCTTTTTTTGGTGCTGTAACTCCTTTCTGTTCATGTTCTTCAATCCCTCTTTTTATTGGATTTGTTAAAGGAGGGCTTCCGCTTGGTGTGACCTTTGCTTTTTTAATCACATCCCCTTTGGTGAATGAAGTCGCTGTAGCGATGTTCTTAGGAATGTTTGGAGTCAAAGCCACCTTAGTCTATGTTGTTAGTGGAATTGTCATGGGGATGTTGGGAGGATACATCTTAGGGAAATTGAAGCTTGAGCGTTTTTTAAGTGATTGGGTTCAGGACATTCAACAACAGTCCGCAGTGGAGACGGAAGATTGGCAAGGTGAAAAACTGTCTTTCATGGATCGACTGCCATCCATTGTAAAAGAGGGATGGAGCATTGTGCGTTCTGTTCTACTATATGTACTTATAGGTATTGCTATTGGTGCAGCGATGCATGGTTATGTTCCTGAAGATTTCTTTGCAGAGCGTTTGTCTGCAGATAAGTGGTATGCGGTTCCTTTGGCTGTGATATTGGCTGTGCCGATGTATGCCAATGCTGCTGGAATTGTTCCTGTGATACAAGTGTTTGTTGCAAAGGGGGTCCCACTTGGAACGGCGATTGCGTTTATGATGGCTGTGGTCGGTTTATCATTGCCAGAAGCGACTCTGTTGAAGAAAGTGATGAAGTGGCCTCTGATATTAATTTTCTTTGGAACGATTACTCTGTTTATTATTCTTCTAGGATATTTATTTAATATCTTCTTGTGTTAAGATATCCACTTAGAGAATACTGATAATCATTATTGAAGTGTCTGATCTATTGGTTCATGTAATTTGTTCGATATTTAAATCTGTTAAGATATCACTTGAGCAATGATATTTATTCATTGGGAATGTATTTATTCGAGAGGATATCTTCTGATTTATATACAATGCACCAATTCGACCATTTGTGGTTGATCCTTATTAAAAAGGTATTAGTCTCTATAGACAGGATCTGTGCTTTTTTAATATCCCAACCTCAGTGTAATTGTTATAGAGAATAAAAAGAGGATTTTGGTCAAAAAAAACTCCATTGAAAATAGATGTTTATATTTCTATTCTCAATGGAGTAGTGACTATTGATTTCGATTAATATTATTTGCCAAATACAGTGGTCCAATCATTCTTCATATCCACAATTACGTATCCGTTCTTTTTTCCATATGGAAGTACTTTGTCCGTATGGCTGTCGTATTTGAACTCTCTTCTTTCATCCGTATGATGAATCATCATAGAAAGCCTTTTCCCTTTGCCTTTAGAAATGTATTGAAGCATATGGAAATCTCCATTAGAATTACCCGCTGCAAAGATTGGTCTTTTTCCTAGCGAGCGTTCAATAAGTCTTGGTTTGCCATCCCAATTATTTACGTACTCCCCTTTATCTGTTCGATAGATAAGTCCATCTTTGTACATCAATTTAGTACTTGTCCCGTATACATGAGAAGGACTAATTCCATATAATTCTTTGCTGAATATTTTAAGAAAATCGCCTTCGTCCGCAGTAAATATATAGACTTTAAAATCATTCTGTTTGAGATAGGCTATCAGTTCTTTCATTGGTTGATAGGTCATCTCAAAGATTGTTTTATTAAGCTTTGGGTTTTTCCACTGCTTGAAGAAGTCTCTATTTAAATTCTTATAATCTTCCACAGTTAAACCACTATATGCTGTTCCCATTAATTGACCTACCACATCGAGTATTTTACCCTCTTTGTACTCTTTAATGAAGAACTCTAAATCTTCCATTTTTTGACTCTGAATAAATTTGTGAAGACTTTTGTACGGCTCCTTCTTGGCCACAGAAGGGTCTTCCTTTATCCTTTTTTCGATTTCAGAGAATAGACCAAAAAAGTGGCTGTAAAGAGGTTTTTCACACCAAAGAGTTCCATCATTATCAAAAACTGCAATACGATCTTCTGGTTGTACATAGTAGTCCGACCCAGGAGTGGTTACATCTTTAACAAAAGATATAATTTGCTCTTTGTGTTCGCCATCTTTCCAACTTGTCAGTACATCTTTTATTTCATCTTGTTTAGGTGATTCTTTAACCTGACAAGAGAAGAATAGCAAAAGTGTTAGTATTCCGAATAAATTAATTTTTTTCATAATGTGACTTTTAAAAACCTGTTACTATCAACAACGTGAATGACGTAAATGTTTCTTCTAATATGGTTTTTAACAAGTCATTTTAGGATTACTATCTTGTGATCTATTATTAATTGGAATAATGTCTTTACACTTGTCAAGATAGACAAAAATAGGCTGCCTCTTTTTACAAGAGACAGCCTACCACACGTTTTATTGAAAAGATGTTTATTTCGTAATGCTATTTAGCTTTTTGTCTACCAAAATAATATTCTTTGCTTTAAGGTTGAATTTGAAAGATGTTTTTGCCTTAAACTCGATCTTAAGAATAGTGTTATCTCCATTTATTGTCTCCTTTTCACCAATATTTACAAAAGTTGGATAGAGAACTTTGTCTCCATTTGAATGAAGGCGATCATATGTAAGATTCATCATTTTTTGTGTCCCATTTTCTTTTACACCAATGAATTCTAAGGATTTTACACTATAAGGAATAGCAAAACTATAGGCATTTACAGCATTCATTTTTACTCCTTTAACCGTAATTATCACTTTTTCTCCTGCACGATAGTAACGTTTCGATGCCTTGATCGAGATAGATCCCGCAACTTTTCCTGTATCTCTTTTTGAGACCCCTCCATCTAATTGCGTAGCGACATTAGAAATGTCATATGCATCAATTGACCCATTTTTATTTACATCTCCAATACTTACGTAGTCAAAGTCACTATCACCTTTTCTTAGTCCTGTATAGTTCATATACGAGGTCAAATCGTTTTTGTCTATCTTTTTATCTTTGTTAATGTCTCCAGGAATATAGCTCTCTGTTCCTGGTACTTTAAAGAAATAGATCTGTTTTCCTGATCCATAATCTCCAACAGCCTTGTTAATATTAATTTTTACATATCTTACTGTTGGCCTTTTTTCAAAAGCAAATATTTTGTTCGTATTATCACGTTTCCAATCGAATGATCCCGCTTCAGTCCAATTTACCTTGTCGATACTAGTGTAAATTGTCCCTTTTTGGAAAACACCATTTAAACCGACTTTACGAGGAATATATTGAATCTTATCTAATTGATTTACCGACTTTAAGTCAATGATCATGTTAAAAGGGATTGCTTTTTTATAGTATTTGGTGTGCATACTCGAATTTTCATCGAAATCAAGCAGGCGCGATACATTGTGAGAGCCTTGGAATTTAGTGTCACTTTCCCCTTCGGCATGATGAATCGCAAATTCAAGAGGGTCTGATTTTGTTTGTGTTGTAACTGTGATCCAATCGGAAGCTCCATCAGTATTAACTGCTCTGATTTTAAAAGAGTAGTTTGTTTCTGGCGAAAGGTTGTTGAAAGTAAACTCGTTATCCAAAATATTAGTATAGAGCATGTTGTTGAATGAGATCTGATAGAAATCTGCATTCTCAACAGAATCCCAAGTAGGAGTGATGCTATAAGCAGTTTTCTTGTCTTCAACTACTTTAGCATTATCTACTGTTTTTAATGCCCCATCTTTTGATAAATAGCTATTTATTGGATTGTATTCATAGCCTTTAATGTCTAGTTCTATCTCGTCGTTAAGTATATTTACCTTATCTATTTTTACCCAAATTTGTGGATTCTTATGAATCTCCTCTTTAGCAAATTCACTATTTAAGGTTGAAAATTGATTTAGATTAGGCGTCTTATTATAGAAGAATACATTGTTAGAACTATTAAAATCTTCTATTGAATTCACTTCTTTAATTCGACACTTCTTTCCGTTGATTTTAGCACGTATTTTTTTAGGTGATTGTGTCGTATTAATGCGGAATATTGTTTTCTTTTCGGATTTAAGTCCATTAAAAGAACCCTTCGATTTCTCAACAACAATATGTACTTTCCCTTCTATCTCTTCAGAAGATATTTTCGTTGTTAGACATTCGTTATTTATATATGCAGTTGTTTTTCCATCATCATCATATGCTGTAAAAGAGGAGTTTCCATGAGGATATATTTCGTATATTCGTAATCCTTTATCTATTCCATTAGGGTTGTTGTTCGGATTAACCATTGGAATAATTGCTCCCCTTTTTACCAAAACAGGGAGTTTCCAAATCGGAGTATTGAAATGGTTTATAATTTGTCCTCCTTTGTAAATTTCTCCTGTGAAATAATCAATCCATTCCCCTTTTGGTAGATAGATGTTGTTACGAATGTCATTGCCTTCCCTGTCAGCATCCGTATTTTGATATATTGGTGCAATCAAAAATGATGGACCATACATAAATTGGTACTCTGTGTTTTTACCTAAAGTAAAAGGATTTGCCTCTTCTAAAAACATTGCACGTATTGCAGGTAATCCATGTACAGACTCGTGTGATACGCTATACGAGTAAGGAAGAAGCTCTGATTTTAATTTTAGATAATTTCTATTAATTGAGGTAAAAGGTTCCCCTAAGATTTGTGGATATTTAGGATTTGCTCCCCATCCATCCATATTTAGTTGCATTAATGTAAAGGTCTTCCATTGAAAATCTCTGGTGTTTACAATGGGTTTACTTCCTCCAAAGATCCCATCCATATCACTACAGATATTAGGTTGACCTGACAGTCCAGATCCAATGTACGTAGGAATATGAAAACGAATATATTCCCAAACACCACCAGTTTGGTCTCCTGTCCATATCGTAGCATAACGTTGTGTTCCAGCCCAACCATCAAGAGAGATAATAAATGGACGAGCTTTGTTCCCTTTCTCTTCCATTATCTCTGCAGCATCTTGTACTCCATTAAGTCCAAAAGAATATCCAGCACCAACCCATGCTACATCTGTTTTAAGAACACGAACGCCTGCAACTCCTACCTCTTTTACAATATCTCTTTGAAGCAGTGGTTGAATTGAATCTATAGGGTGAAGATCTGATTGTGTCCATAGACCAATCTCTACACCATGTTCTCTTGCATAGTCTCCGAATTTTTTTAAGTTCTCGATATTTCCATCAAGACTTCCTGTTTGTCCGTAACCTGCACCATATCCATCATTAGGAAGGACCCAACCTAATGGCATATCATTGTCAAGGTATCTGTCTACAACCCCTCTTGCAGAAAACTGATAATTGTCTTTTTCTCCATTTAGAGACTCTTTTATCCCACCGTTATCTTTCTGAGATTCTTTGTAGTATTTACCATCTTCGAATAGAATGCCATCTTTTTTTGTCTCTTTCCAATAGTCACGATTATAGGCGTTTAGATGTCCCTCGTAGAAGCCAAACTTTGGAATTAATACCGGTGCTCCTGTTAATTGATAGAAATCGTTAAGTAGAGGAACGACTCCTTCGTTTATCATGAAAAATACATCCAAATAGTCAGTATTATGTGCTAGAATTACTTTTCCTGGTAATGTTGCCCCAAAATCGTATGTTCCTTTTTTAAAGGTATACCACATAAATCCGTACCCTTTTGTTGACCAATAAAAAGGAGTAGGCGAGGCAACTCCTCCATCAGTCCAACTGTTCTGATTTTCAATGGCTATAATATTTCCTTTGTGTGAGAAACGACCATTCTGGACTCCACCACCATAGAAGTACTCATCTTTATCTTCTTCAAGTGTTATTTCTGTCTTTTTCTTGTCAAATTTGACTGGAGAAGTCTCTTTGATAACAACCTTTCCTGTTTTTAGATTTGTAACCGAAAATGTCTGTTTGATTTTATTGAAAACAATCTCTATTTGTTCTGTTTTCATATATACACAATCATCGTGAGTCTCAACCTTTAAATCTCCTACATCTCTTTTGGGGTTTTTTACTAAAATATTAGCAAGAGGAGTTGATTTTGGAGGTCGCATGGAAGCCCCTTTGGGGTCTAAAAACAGTCTAAAGATGTTTTTACCATAAAATTCAAAGTATAACTTCTGATTATCTTTTAACTCAATTGTCACACTTTGTGAAGTCGTTGATGTGTGAACACCTACATTATTCGTTTTCTCTTTTTGTGCTGAAGCGGTAAAAGTGGACAAAAAAAGAGATAGTACAATAATAAGCGTACTAGCTCGATAAATTAAATTTCTCATATGTTTATTTTCAATTTGTGTTTATTACCCCGTTTCAGAATAGGGTAATTGTGTTTATTCTTGGCATGTGTTTTCTACCTGTTTTTCTATTTGTAAGTATATAATTACTAAAATTATATATTCCTTTCTAGACGAAATGTTAACGGTTTGATGGGACTCTTAAAGTTTCGTTTAGTAGGGTATAGCAAATAATTTATTTCTTATATTGTTAAATATACTATTATAATTACAGGTATTTTATGCAAAAAAATAAAAAAAGAGATAAAAAATAATTTATTGTACTTTGGGTGCTTTTAATGTATTTATACATAGGTGATTGTAGGATCAATTAATTTTATGGATTTTTAGTTTAAAATAATTCTACTCTGATTTATAGTATGTTTTAATTAGTTATTATAAATGGATGATAGTCGTTATTGGAGTATACTAGCTATTGTCGTTCTTATGTTTGGAGTTGACAAAAGTGTTTTTGTTATGGTAACTAATTGTTAACTAGGTTATTCTTGTTTGTAAATAGTTTTTAGTGTTAAGTTTTTTTATTTCGAACAAAAGCTGATCATATATGTTTTTATTCTAAAAGATTATGATTATGACTAGATCTATTATCCATAGAGCGAATACGAGAGGATTCTCAAATTTAAGTTGGTTGAAAAGTCATCACTCCTTTAGTTTTGGCCAATATTTTAATCCAATACGAATGCAATTTGGGAAACTCAGAGTTTTGAATGATGAAAAGATAGAACCGCAGAGAGGTTTTACCTCCACTCCACTTGACAACATGGAGATGGTAACTATTGTCCTTGAAGGAACTTTACGACATTCAGATACATTAGGAAATCAATTGGAGTTACCACCTGGAAGTGTTCAATGCTTGAGCGGAGGAACTGGAGTGAAACATTCTGAAGTGAATGATAGTGAATCTGATATTTTACGGCTTCTACATTTTCGTGTCCTTCCACATACAAGAGGAGAGGAGCCAGAATATCATCATGCCCATTATGATTTATTTACAGTGAAAGATACATTGACTCCACTTGTTGATCCCTCTTTTCATTGTCATGTCAATCAAGATGCTTATGTTTCTTGGGGAAATGTTTCGAAAGGAAAGATGGTGAAATACAAATTTCATCAATCCAATTCTGGAATTTATTTACTCACTCTAGATGGAATGGTTCAATGCGTCGATCATGTAGCATTTGTTAACGATGCAATAGGGGTTTGGTCTGATGAGGAAGAGGTTGAGATAAAAGTGTTATCAGATGCACGATTCGTTGTGGTGGAAATTCCTCCAACTAGATGAAAAATATAATAGAAATTTTATTGCTTCAATGCGATTTATCTTATTGATAAATCGCATTCTTTTTGGAAATGATTTTGTTGGAAAATACATATGCTTGTATTTATCTGTATGTTATTTTTTAAATCTTCATGTTTTACCTTGAAGCAGGACTTGTTCATCAGATTAATAACGAATAGGATATCACCTCATTTTTATTTAAAAATTATCTGTTTGGGACAGATTAAATATTTCTATTAAAATAATTTCATCTAGTAGGATGAATGAAAATGAAATAAGAAGAGGTGATTCTCGCTTTATGAACAATCCTATATCTTGATAGACTTCGTTGTCTCGTATTTAGTATTTCGAGATAAAGCGATAAAACAAAAATTTAGATGAAAGCTAAAATATTCAAATAGTATTAAACTTTTTATGTTGCTTCTTGGTTTATAGTTCAGAATAATTGATTAACGAATCTTTTAATATTATTTAATTATGAGAAAAGGATCATTCTTATTGACAATTTTCATGGCATTGGTGATGCTAATGTCTGTGGATGTAATGGCGCAACGAAATCGCAAAAAAAAGAGTTTAAAGGGTTCTAAACCTAATATTATAATGATTGTATCTGATGACACTGGTTGGGGTGACTTTACTTCTTATGGAGGAGGTATTGGCCGTGGTATTAAAACTCCCTCAATGGACCGTCTTGATAAAGAGGGTATGCAGTTTTGGGACTTCTATGGACAGCCCAGTTGTACACCTGGTCGTGCAGCGATGCAAACAGGAAGAATTCCAAATAGAAGTGGTATGACGACAGTAGCTTTTCAAGGACAAGGTGGTGGATTGCCTGCTGCTGAATGGACTGTTGCTGAAGTGCTTAAGAAGGCTGGATACCAAACATTCTTTAGTGGTAAATGGCATTTAGGTGAGAGTGATTATGCACTTCCAAATGCGCAAGGTTATGATATTATGAAGAATGTGGTATTGTATCACTTGAATGCTTATACCTATACAATGCCATCTTTCCATCCAGGAATGTCGGCAGACCAGTTAGCTTTTTTTGAAAAAGCGACCACTGGTATTCTTGAAGGAAATGCTGATGAGCCTGCCAAAGAGGTGACAAAAGTAACCCGCGAGAATATTGGGGAACTTGATATGATGATGATGGATAATGTTCTTCCTCAAATTGAAACTTACGCAAAGAGTAAAAAACCATTCTTTATGAGTATTAACTTTGCTAAGAACCATCAACCTAATGTCCCTTCAAAACAGTTTGCAGGTAGTTCTCCAGCAAAAACAAAGTATGCCGATGCTGTACAGGAGATGGACTATAATGTAGGTCGTATATTAGATAAAATTAAAGAGATGGGTATCGAAGAGAATACTTTGATCGTCTATACTGTTGATAATGGCTCATGGCAGGATGTTTATCCAGATTGTGGTTATACTCCTTTCAGAGGAACCAAAGGAACCGATAGAGAAGCTGGATCTAGAGTTCCTGCTTATGCTATGTGGAAAGGAGTAATTGAGCCTGGTACAGAGAGCTTTGATATTTGTGGAGGTCTTGATTTTATGGCGACTTTTGCAAGTTTGGCTGGAATCGATCTTCCCAAGGTAGATCAAGAGGGAAAACCAACGATCTTTGATAGTTACGATATGACTCCTATTCTAACAGGACATAACAAAGATTTCAAAAGAGAAGCTTGGTACTATTTTACTGAAAGAGAGTTAGCTCCTGGTGCTATTAGAGTTGGACGTTGGAAGTTTGTCTTTAATATGAGAGGGGATAATGGAGCAGTTCCTGGATCTGACGGACCAGCGCCACTATTGGGTTGGACAGGGCCAGAGATGTATGTGGCTACAGTTCCTCAAGTATATGATTTATGGCAAGACCCACAGGAGCGTTACGATGTCTTTATGAATTCATTTACTGAAAGTACTTGGACTACACCAATGATGACAATGCACCTTGAAGAGATTTTGAATACATATGTGAAGTATCCACCTAGACCTGTTCAGAGTGAAGGTTATTCTGGATCTTTGAGTATTACACGTTTTAGAGAGTTAATGAAGATAAACAAAGAGATGAAAGAGAAAGGATTTGATCTTAAAATTACTTCTCACTAAAATTCATAATTAAGTAGATTTTAAAAGGATAGTGAAAACTATCCTTTTTTTCTCAAATAAAAGTGGTATGAAAAGTAAATGTTCTGAAATATTAGATTACGTAGGTTGGTTAAAGAGTCAAGTGATAGGTCAGGATGAGCTTGTAGAATCGATGGTAATCACTTTACTTACAGATGCTAATCTGCTTATTGAAGGGATGCCAGGGTTGGCAAAAACACATACTGTGAAGTCTTTTTCTAGAGGCTTAGGATTGTTGATGAATAGGGTTCAATTTACTCCAGACCTTTTGCCTTCAGATATTACAGGGACTGAGGTATATCAGCCTGATGGAGAAAATCCATTTATTTTTAATCAAGGTCCTGTATTTTGCAATATCTTATTAGCCGATGAAATTAATAGAGCTCCTGCGAAAGTGCAATCGGCGCTTCTTGAAGCGATGGAAGAGAAGCAGGTTACTGTAGGTGGTAAATCCTATAATTTAAGTGATCCATTTATGGTTTTTGCAACACAGAATCCTATTGAACAAGAAGGGACTTTCCCTCTTCCTGAAGCACAAACAGACAGGTTTCTAATGAAGGCAATAGTGTCCTATACAAGTAAGTCCCAAGAGCGTGTCATTGTAGAGAAAATCAGAATGCATGCATTTAAAGAGAGTCAATACAATTTATCAAAAGAGGTTATTGATGATGCAAAAGTTTCTGTAGATAAAATGCATGTAGACGAAAATATCACTGATTATATGATTCGATTGGTGGATGCTACACGTAATATCGCTGATTATGATAGTTCTATGGAGAGTTGGATTCGTTATGGTGCTTCTCCTCGTGGTTCTATTGCATTGGATGCTGCTTCAAGAGCTGTAGCTTTTTTGAATGGGCGTGATTATGTAACTCCTGACGATGTAAGACAAGTAGTTCATCGCGTACTTCGTCATCGAATTATGCTGACTTATAAGGCTCTTGCTAAAAGAATTACAACAGATTCCGTAATAGACAAGCTGCTGGCTTCGGTACTAATTAATTAGAGTTATGGAGGTTCACATGGATATCACAGATTTATTAGATCTAGAGCTACTTGTTCGAGACTTTTCTTTACTCCCAAATAAAAGGATTCATGGATTACTTATAGGAAAACATAGTTCTTTTATGAGAGGACGCGGAATGGACTTTATTGAGGTAAGAAGATATGATCACGGGGATGATATTCGTAATATTGATTGGAAAGCCACTGCAAGAAGAAGTGATACTTATACGAAAGTCTTCGAAGAAGAGAAACAACGTTGTCAACTAGTTCTTTTAAATCAAGATACATCAATGGTTTTTGGTTCTGTGTCCGAATTAAAAATAAATAGTGGGCTTCAAGTTGCCTCATTACATGCATTTAGAGCTCTTAAAATGGGAGATAGGGTTTCAATCTGGAGTTCTAATTCTAGTATGAATAACAACAGACAGTTTTGTAGCACAAAGGTTTCGTTACTCTCTCTTCTAGAGTCTTTACTTGAAACAAATAATCAGGAGTTAGAGTTTATTGAGAAAAATGAGAGGTTAAAAGAGCATGGTTCTTTTTCCAATTTTCTAAAAGAGGTTGTGCCCCAGATTAGTCATGATTATATTATTCAAGTTGTAACAGATGTTATAAAACTGACTGCTGAAGATGTTGAGAGTTTAATAGCATTGTCTTTGCGTAATGATTTGATTGTTACACATATTGAGGATCCAATGGATTGCAATTTACCACAAACATCTTTAGATATCACGGATGGAATAAATGAAAGCTCATTGCTTATTACACCTGATGAAGCACAACTCTTTCATGATGATTATGAAAGAAGAATGTCACAGTTAAGAGATCGATTAATGGTTCATCAGATACCTCTGTTGGTGGTCAATACTCAATCTTCATTAAAAGAACAGATAATTGACATAGTTTATGGATAAGATGTTATTACAAGTTGATGGAATAACAGCTCCCTCTCCAATACATTACTCCTTTTCAACGATTGGATGGTTTGTTGTAGAAGGGGTCTTGTTTGTCATACTGATTTTGTTGATGGGACTTTTTTTACGGAGATATTATCGGAATCGTTTTAGAAGAGAGGCAATATCTTTTTTGGTGCAAATGGAAAAAGGTTTTTTCGGTCCAAAAGAATTTAATCAAGTGAATCGTTATTTGAAAGAGCTAATCATTCATAAATACCCTGAATTACCTATAGATGGATATTATGGGGAAAGATGGTATAATTTTCTTACGCATTCTTGTAAAAAAGAGGCCCTATTAACATTGGAAGAGTTTCAACAAATAGAATTATATCGACGTAGTGGAAGCACTGTCCCAATAGACACTGAGCTTCAGAAAAGATATATTAGTTTTATGGAAAGGTGGATTTTAACACATCGAATCAAATAATTTTTGCTTATGAGTTTTTTAATTGCAATTAATTTGAATCAATTGACTTTTGAACAGCTTCATTTTACTTATCCATATTTCATCCTGTTGATTTTATTACCTTGGCTTGTTCATTGGTTTATTCCAGCTTTTAGATTTAAAAATAGCAGACTTCGTGTCCCTTTTTATGACCGAGTGACTGAAGTACTGGGAGTCTCGTCAACTAGAGCTAAACGCTTCTATGCTAGAAGTATATTTCGGACGATATTTCTTTATTTAAGTTATTGTCTACTTGTTTTGGCATTGATGCAACCAAAGTTTATAGGCGAACCTATCTTGGAGTTGAAGAAAGCACGCACTTTTGTTGTCGCTTCTGATATTTCGATGAGTATGGAACGAAAAGATTGGACTTTAAATGGGAAAATGGTTCGTCGTTGGGATGCCGTGAAATATATGATGTCTAAATTTTTACAAGATCGAAAAAGTGACCGTATCGGTCTTGTCCTTTTTGGTGATCATGCATATTTACAGTGTCCGCCAACGGATGATAAAAAGATGGTTGAATGGTTAATTCAAGATGCTGAAGTTGGAATGGCAGGTCAAAAAACATCGCTAGGTGAAGCGATTGGTTTTTCTTTAGGAATAATGAAGCAGGATACATTAAAAGAAAAAATTTTGCTTTTAATGACCGACGGAGTGGATACCAAAAGATCCATTTCTCCTGAAACTGCTGCAAAGGTTGCTGCTTTGGATAGTGTTAAGATTTATACATTAGGTATTGGCTCTAGAAGAGACACTACACGTCTTAATGAATCAATTTTAAAAAATATTTCAAAGATAACTGGAGGCAAATATTTTTATGCAAATGATACAACTCAACTGAAGCATGTGTATGATTATATCGATCAACTTGAACCATTAAAGTATCAGAAGTCATCTTTTGCACCTGAAACACCTCTTTATCGCTTTCCTCTTCTGGTTGCTATAGGACTACTTTTTTTATTGTTAATAATGAATGGCTTGTTCCGTTCCGAAAAGTAATTGTTTATGGATACGTTCTCTTTACCATTACGATTTTTACACCCTCAATGGCTATGGTTAGAGGTTTTACTCTTACTAATATTACTTTTTTTGCTTTATATGCACCATAAGCCCCTTAAATGGGTTGAGGATATTCCCGTTTCATTGAGATCATATGTTATTACCAATTATAAAACACCTAAACGTTGGCTGCCATGGATGTCGGCTTTTCTGGGGTTGGCTTTTCTTATTATTGCTATGGCTACCCCAGCTATTAAAGGAAAACCATTGCCTACTAAACGTATTAAGACTACCACATGGCTCGTTTTAGATTTGTCCTCTTCGATGAATCAAAAGGATATTCGTCCTAGTCGGTTAGAGAGAGCAAAGATGAAGCTTGAGGAGTTTATCAATAAAAATAATTATACGGATATGGGGCTTATTGTGTTTGCTGGGAGTTCCCATGTTCTACTCCCTCCTACAGGTGCTAAAGCAACATTAAAATCGTATATACGAGAAATTGATAGTTCGATTATGCCTGTTTCTGGGAAAGATATAACAGCACTTAGGACTCTGTGTGATTCATTGATGCAAAGCGATACAAAATCGTCTTCCTTAATACTAATAACTGATCGTGTTTTAACGTCTTCTTTAGAGTCTTTAAGAAAAGATGCATCCATGTATCAAATGAATATTTTTCCTTGGTATATCGTTTCAAAGCAACAAGCATTAGCATATAGCAATAGTAGTGATACTTTCTTAACGGTTGATGAAAGTGACGTAAATACGATGATTTTATCCGTTAAAAAAAGTAAGGAGGTTCAGGTTGAAAATGATTCTCAAAATATACGGTGGATTGATTCTAGTTTTTATATGATTTTAATTGCTATTCTATTTTTTCTCCCTGTATTTCGAAAGGGGTGGATTATTCGCTCATGGCTTCTATTTCTGCTCTGTACATCAATTTCAAGTTGTGACTTAACGCAAGATCGCAGAGGAATATGGACAACTGCTGATTACCGTGCCCAGCTTATGTCGAAAAAGGGAAATTGGAAAGAAGCAGAAAAAAACTATCAGAGTGTTTCTCATAAAGCGTATGCTGCATATAAAGTAGGGGATTTTGACGAAGCTGCAAATTTATATGCGTTGGATTCTACCAAAGACTCTAGACTGAATGCCACTCGTATTTACATTGTTTTAAAGGAATATGATTTAGCACAACAGAGTTTAGATCGAGTCCTTGATCGTTTTCCAAGGGACAAGGAGGGCTTGGCTTTAAATGATACAATTGCTTCTCTTAAGGAAAAGGTAAGTTGGATACAAAAAAAGAAAAAAAAGAGTGATTGGAAAGAACAAAAGGGGAAGAAAAAAAAATATGGAGAAAAACAATTTGTAGATAGAGTGTTTGATCCCGAAGCTAAATTAGACTCTAATGCAAGAGTGGAGGGGGGGAAAGTACAAAAAGCTTTTCAACAAGATCGAAAGTTAAACGGGGTATTTGGTTCTGATCCAAATGGAGCTGTGAAGGTTTTAATAAGATCGAGCAAAAGCGATCCTAAGGTTTTTCTTAAAAAGAAATTAGAGATGCAGGAGCAAATAACAAATAATGTGTTGGTCAAAAAAAAGATGTTATGAGAAAAATGATATTTTTATTGTTGATATATGTTGTATCTAGCCATGTTGTTGCTCAGTCTTTATATAGTCGTGTAGTCTCTCATCGATCTAATATCGTTGTTGGTCAACCATTGAAGATTGATCTACATGTTTATACCTCTTCATCATTTGTGGGCGAAATGAAACGTAGTGAAGTTACTTCTACCAATGGATATATTCTTCCTAATGTGTTAGATCTCGGGACCAATACTATTGTGATAAATGACGAGGTGGTGATGGAGAGAACATTTCGATATACAGTTGTTCCAATGGTTCCTGGTAATTTTATTTTTCCTTCTTTCGAAATAAAAACGATGGTTGCAGCAAATCGGGGTTTTGTTCCTATTGACAAAACTTGTAAGTCAAAACCGATTAAAGTAAAAGTCGAATCCCTGCCTCAGGATGACCTATATAGTAGTTCGCAGGTCATTTTGAAGCAAAAATGGAAAAATCTTCAAGATACAATGTATGTCGGCCAAGTATTTTTCCAAGATGTAACTGTGTATACGGTAAATACTCTAGCATCTTTTATTACTCCATTTAATTTTGAAGAGGTTGACTTTGTTCGAGGTTATCTCCAAAAAGATACAACCATTCAAAGAATCGGATTGGATGCTATCCGTTCACAACGTAAAGAGAAGATGCTCTATTTACTTACAAAAACAGGAGAATATCATCTTCCTAAAGTATCTGTCCGTTATTATAATCCATATTTGAATAGGGAGGTGACTAAGTCTATAGATGGGCCATTTGTTGTGGTCAAACGAAATAGTAACTCGGATGTATTACTCTCGCAAAATAGTATTTTAGGAAACAAAACGTTGGATTCTGATACTAAATTCTCTTTGTTAGATTTTGTGAAAGAGAATTATATATTCATTTTATGGGGAATATTGGTATTGTTATTAATCCTTTTACTTCTCAAAAGACTCTTTTCTTTACGATTTCATCAAGTTCAAGAAAATGAAGAGATGATTGCCTTTAAATGTTTATTAAAGACTTCCAAAAAAGATTCGATGAGACTTTTTACTGTTCGGTTATATCGTTGGATTCTTGCTAAAAAGGAAGTTTCGATAAATACATCTAAACTATTGAAAGATAGTGTTATCGTAGATGATGTATATGAGTGGTTTGAAAGTCATTATTGTAATGGTTCTAAAGAGGATATTTTAACCAGACCAAATCTTAAACGAGAAATTAAGAAGATGTCGAATAAAACCATTGTTTCTTCGGATAAGAATTGGTGGAATCCTCGATTTAAATGCTAGTGGTGATTTATTTTGAATATCTTAATCGTATCATGGTTGTAAGAGAAGATACAATTGAATAGACTATAATACGAATGGTCTTTGTTGTTGTTTAATATGCAGTGTTCGTTGTTTTTCTATTGTCAAATACTAAGTTCCTATTTTTGTTTCTCTAATGGTATTTCGTTTTATAATTTTATTAAAAATATTTTTAGTGGGCGTAAGATTGCTTTTCAAGAAAGAAGATCAGATTCAATACTTCGGTAGTTTTTAGGCAACATTAGTCCCATATAATCGCATCTCTTTGACCGCCTTTTGTATTTTCTTTAAGTTTGCACTTACACTGAACTTAGATAAAAATAGATTTAGCATTAACTCATTGAAATTTATTGTTTTAATATTCTTTAGAGAGAAAGGTGTTTGTACTTGATTTCGATTATCTAACCAATCCGTCATCTTAGCTATATTGACAGATGTCATAGACATATTAAAGTGAAAATAGAGCTTTTTTTCACATCGAGCTTGACAATGATTCAAGCTTGTATATTGTTTAGCATCTCTGTAGATAAATTCTATCTGAAACCTTCTTTTGTAATAAAGAAGTATCTTTTCTGGTTTTAATTCAGTGTCAGTAGAGAAGTATATTTTATACGAAAGAGTCCCTTTGCTGTTTTGTGATTCCATATATACGACACGTATTTTTCTTTTCATCGAAACCGAATATACAACTGCAGAATATAGTGTATATGTTCCAGTCTGCTCTACTAGATCAAAATACTTTTTATCAATTTCTTTACAGTTCACTTTACCTCCATATGTTTTAGGTCTTCCTCGTTTCCCTGTTTTTTCTCCTGTATAATAATATTTAAGATTAGCATTACGTCGAAGCCTAGAAACAACTTGCATCTGTTGTTCAATCATACTATCTATGAATTTCTTATTTGAAAACCAGGCATCTACGACAAGGTAATTAGATATAGTCTTTATTGAGTCCCTTTTATTTACAAGTACATCAATATACCAATCATTAAGATTTTGAGACGATTTTGATATTGTTTGAACTGCTTCAAGATGAAAGGCTGTATTTTTTGCTACATCAATTGCAGCAATACCACCAATCTCTAATCCTCGTTTTGCTTTACCAGCACAACCCGACCAAAAAGTTCCTAATCCTGGGGTACATTTACCAGACTTATTTATATATGAAGGATCAAATGCCACTACATACTCAGAACATTTATTCTCTTCGAGTAAATGACGATTAAATTCCATAAAATCAAAAGACTTCGCAAATTGTTTTCTATAGGTCAGTTCGTTTTTGGTGCCATAACGAGCCAATTGCAAAAAATTTATTTTCCCTATAATGCTTAAGAATAGGCAAAATGTCTCAATTATAAAATTACGTCTTACTCGTCCAACATCTGACATCTTGTAAAGGGCTTTCTCAATACAGGAAGTATATCTCTTTTGTTTCATCAGTGATCAGCTTAAATATTGTGATCTCCCAACCTTTAAGATACTGAAAACTAATGATATAACAAAATAAAATAAGAACTAAATTACTGTATATCAGATATTTGTATGAAAAAACACCGAAGTATTGTCAGATTATAAAATCCTCATTTTTGACTGGGAATAATAACGAGCTCTAATTTAGCGAATTTGAATTGTTGTATTTTCTCGACTTTGAGATTGTTTCATTATAGTTTATGATTCCTGAATCTAGACTACACTTTTTGTCTATCATTATTAGAATACCATGAATGGTTCTAAAGTCTAAACGGTTTTCTGTGATATCTCTAACAACCTATTGTTTCTTGCAACATTGATTGTGATATCTTAGTCCTAAATTATTATAACTTTTCTTTACAAAAGAGGTCTGTTATTTAGATTTCTTTTGATTAATTTTGAACTTATTATAATTGAAAAACTAAGACATGAACAAAAAACTACTACTATTCCTATGTATGGGAATGATCAGTATTGGATCTCTTTTTGCTCAGAAAAGGGCTTTGTCTATCGATGATTTTCCTGATTGGAAACGTATTGGTAGCTTCTCTATTTCTGATAATGGAGCTTGGATCTTATATCAAGTTAAACCAAATCATGGAGATGCGACATTGATTTTAAAGCCTGTTGAGGGAGAAGTCACACATGAGTTTGCCCGAGGAGAGAAAAGTGATATTCTTCCAAATAATGATGCTATTGTTTTTGTAGAAAAAGCACCTTTAGATTCGATAAGAGTAAAATTAGTTGCAAAGAAGAAAGCACCTAAATCAAGTGTGAAAATTTATTCGATTTCAAAAGATTCCCTTCTTACTATTAATGAGGCATCCACTTATTCTTCTTCTAAGAAAGGGAATAGTTGGATTGCTCTTATTTCTGAAGTTTCTTTAGACAAAAAGAAAAAAGAAGACAAAAAGAAAAAAGAAGACAAAAAGAAAAAAGAAAAGAATAAGTCCGACAAGAAAAAAAAGGACAAGAAGAAGAGCAAAATCACAAAGAAGAATCTTTATATAGTGAATGCCACATCCTTGGATACTACGATTATTCGTAAAGTAAGTAGCTTTGTATTGTCTGAGAACGGTGCAGCGTTAGCATTTGTCCAGCAACAGGATGATTCTTTAAAAAGAGCAACATTAAATTACTTAAATCTGTCAAATGGTATTATATCTGAAATAGAGAATGCAGACCATGCTGATTTCCAAAAGGTGGTCATTGATCGATCAGGAAACTCTGTTGCTTATTTGTTCAGTTCAGATACAACTAAGATTAAGACGTACTCATGCAACTTGTATAGTGGACAAAAGAAAAAATTGACTTCTGTTGCAACAGCAGATTCTAAGTTTTTAAAGCAAGAATTAGTCCCTTCAACCTATCGTTCACTTTCTTTTTCAAAAGATGGATCTCGTCTGTTTTTTGGGATTCAATACCCACAAAAAGAGGAGCCTAAAGATAGTTTGATGAGTAATGAAAAGGCCAAATTAGACTTGTGGTCATGGAAAGATAAAGATATTCAACCTCGACAATTGATAAATTTATCAAAAGATAAGAAACGATCTTTCGTTGCTATGTATGATGTTAAAAAATCAAAGGTCATTTTGATGAATGATTCCACATGTTTGAATTTTTACATTCCTCGAAATGGATCTGGTGCATATGCCCTAGGTTTAGATAATTCACCATATCGCTTGTCCTATAGTTGGAAGGCAATGTGGGGAGGTGATTATTATGCATATAATTTAAAAAATGGAGAGAAACAGCTTGTTGCTAAGAATATTGAAGATGTCAGACTTAGTCCTGATGGAATGTATGCTGTTTATTATCAATGGCAAGATAGTTGCTATTATTCCAAAGATTTAAAGCATCAAAAGACCTTCTGTCTAACAAAAAAGATAGATGTTCCTCTTTATGATGTTCAACATGATACTCCTTCAGATCCGCCAAGTTATGGGGTGATGGGATTAGGTAAAGACCAATCTATCTATATATATGACCAGTATGATGTTTGGAAAATTGATTTAAGAAATAAAACAGCACCCAAACGTATTACGAATGGTCGATGTGAAAAAATAACATATAGATATGTAAAATTGGATAGAGAGGAGCAATATGTGAATGATACACCAATGTTTACTGTTACTAATAATGAAACAATGGCTACAGCATATGCATATTTGGATCTAAAGAGCTTAAAAATGATGACCTATATGAAGGGTGACTATAAGCTTGGGTATCCAAGAAAAGCAAAAAATGCGGATGTATTATGTTGGTCTAAACAGAGCTATCGCATCTATCCTGATTTTTATGCCTCAAATATGACTTTTGGCAATGTAAAGAAGCAGACAAATTTAGGTGAGCAGATTGATAAATTTAAGTGGGGACATTGCGAACTTGTTTCTTGGGTCAGCTTCAATGGAGATTCGTTAAAAGGACTTCTTATTACACCTGAAAAGATAGAGAAAGGGAAGAAGTATCCAATGATGTGCTATTTCTATGAACGCTATGCGGATAAATTACATCAATTTTGGACTCCCGCACCAAGTCGATCGACAATCAATAAGTCGCTCTATCCAAGTAATGATTATGTGTTGTTTATTCCAGATATCACTTATAGGGATGGCTATCCAGGAGAGAGTTCATATGATGCTATTGTTAGTGGTGCTTATTCAATGTGTGAGCGTTATGATTATATTAATCGTTACAAAATGGCCCTTCAAGGACAGAGTTGGGGAGGATATCAAACTGCCTATTTGGTGACTAAAACAAATATGTTTGCTGCTGCAATGGCAGGGGCACCTGTAAGTAATATGACTAGTGCATATGGTGGAATACGTTGGGGGTCTGGTTTAAGTCGTGAGTTTCAATACGAACAAACACAAAGTCGTATTGGAGGTACGCTATGGGAAAAACCAATGCAGTATATTGAGAATTCTCCAGTATTTTATGCCCCAAAGGTTCAGACACCACTATTAATTATGCATAATGATAAAGATGGTGCTGTACCATGGTATCAAGGAATTGAATATTTCATGGCATTGCGACGACTTCAAAAACCCGTATGGATGCTACAGTATAATGGCCAACCTCATAACCTAAGTGCAGATGCTTGGGGTGACCGTATGGATCTTAGTAGAAGAATGATGCAGTTCTTTGATCATTATCTTAAAGGGGCACCAGAGCCAAGTTGGATGAAAAAGGGAATTAAAGCAATAAATAAGGGCCAGGATCTGGGTTACTAATGATATTAACTTTCAAATTTTGATAACATAAGATTTGATGTAAAAAAAAGAGGTCTTTGTGAATTATTCAGAGACCTCTTTTTTGCGTCAAACAAAATAGCTGTTAATTATCAATGAATGCATCATTGAAGCCAAGAAGATATAGTATTCCGTCTAAGCCTATAGTGTCAATAGCTTGAGAAGCATTTTGTCTTACTTTAGGTTTGGCATGGTATGCTATTCCTAATCCAGCAAGATTCAACATCGGAAGATCATTGGCCCCATCACCTACTGCGATTACCTGTTTTAGATTTAAGTTCTCAAACTGAGCAATTAGCTTCATAAGTTCTGCTTTCTTATTCCCATTAACAATATCTCCTATATAGTTTCCTGTTAGTTTCCCATGAACAATCTCAAGCTCGTTGGCGTATACATAGTCTATATCAAGTTTCTTTTTGAGATAATTCCCAAAATAGGTAAATCCACCAGAGAGAATGGCTGTTTTAAATCCAAAAAGACGAAGGACTTTAAAGAGACGTTCAGCCCCCTCTGTAATAGGAAGATTTCGTGCGATATCTTCTAATTCAGATTCAGGTAGGCCTTTCAGAAGAGCCATTCGTTGTTTAAAGCTTTCATTAAAATCAATTTCTCCTCTCATTGCACTTTCAGTAATCTCTTTGACCTGTTTCCCAACACCAGCTCTAACAGCTAATTCATCGATCACCTCGGTTTGAATAAGGGTTGAATCCATATCAAAGCAAACAAGTCGTCGATTTCTTCTGTATAGATTATCTTCTTGGAATGAAATATCAATTCCTAAATTTCTTGCTAATTCCAAGAAGCGTAGATTCATCGTTTCCTTATTCGGGGGAGTGCCCCTAACACTTAGAACAATACAAGATTTTGTATTTGTTGCTAGATTTCCAATTTCTTCTAATGGAATACGACCTGTTAGTCGATTGATGGATTCAATGTTTAGACCTTGATCTGTAATAATATCCGTTACTGAAGATATCTGTTCTGCTGAGATCATCCTTCCAAGAAGCGTAATGATAAACCTATCCTTACCTTGAAGCCCAACCCAATTCTGATAATCGTCAGTTGGGATAGGAGTGAATTTTGCTTGGATCTCCAACTCGTAAGCTTTAAATAGAAGGTCTTTTAATATGGGACCTGATTCTTTGCCTTTAGGAGTTTCAAAAAGTATTCCTAATGATAATGTATTGTGAATCACAGCTTGACCAATATCGAGAATGGTAGCATTGTAATTACCTAGGATATGTGTTAAAGAAGAGGTTAACCCTGGTTTGTCTTCCCCTGAGATATTTAAAAGTATAATTTCTCTTTCGTTCTTCATAAAGTGTGGTCTTCTATTATCGAATTACAAGTGTTAAAATTATTAATTATCCATTGATATCACTCTAAAACAACGAGGAAATGTCATTGTTTAAAAAAGAAATAATAATATATGATAACAAATTTGTCATTTCTTATGTGTAATAGTATGAGTATCGCTATTTCTTTTGTCTATAATAAGATAAAATAGAAAATGTAACTGTTTGATAAGTGGATATTTGTGTTTTCATCGTTTATGTCGACTTGTTTTGTAACAAAATTGTAACATCTCTGTTGTATTTATGCAGTGTAAAAAGAAAACATCTAGAGAAATAATAAAGTAAAATAATGAAACAATTAAGCTTGTTAGTTTTATTATGTGTTGCCAGCTTGGGGGTATATGCAAAATCGTCGGGTAATGATTCTGAATTTAAGCCCAAAGGAAAACCTATTGTTCGAATATTTGCAGATTGGCATACGGGTTTTGGTGAAGTAAGCAATGTGAGTGGATTTGAGATTCAGCGTGCACTTCTTGGTTATTCTTATCAATTTTCACCTCGATGGTCAGGACAGGTTGTATTAGATACAGGGAATCCTAAGAATGGAGGCTTTGAAGAAACCGCATATTTACGTAAGGCATTTTTTACTTATAAACATAGTACATTTCAGGCAAGTTTAGGTATCATTGGTTTAAAACAGTTTAAAGAACAGGAAAATAATTGGGGATATCGTTATATCTATAAATCAGCAATGGATGAGTACAAATTTAACAATAGTGTAGATGCTGGTCTTTTTATACGAAAACAATTCAAATCGTGGTTTGCTGCTGATATTACAATTTCAAACGGAGAAGGTGCCAAAAAAGCACAAGATGATCAAGGAAAGTATCGATATGGATTAGGGGCTTCTCTTTATCCAACAGAACATTTTTCGATCAGAACATATGTAGATTACTTTATAGCTCCTGATTCGGAAGATGGTACGGAGTCGTTTAATCAAAGTAGTTATGCCTTGTTTGCTGGTTATAAGAATAAGGATTGGTCATTTGGATTGGAGTATGACTATGGGCAAAACTTCAAATTTGATCAAAACAATAATAAAGATATTTTTTCCATCTATAGTACGGTAAATATTGATAGTAAGTTTAAAGTATTTGCTCGATACGATTTCTATAATAACCACGAAGAGTCTTATAAAGAAGACAACGAAAATGTATTTCTTTCAGGATTTCAATATATTCCATGTAAAGGAATAAAGATTGCTCCAAACTATCGTTGGGTTCATCATGAGAACTCTCCGAAATTGAAGAACGAAAATTATTTTTATCTCAATCTAGAGTTGAAGCTGTAGTTTATGCAGTATATATAAAACCAAAGAGTGCCAAAATCGGAAGCCATACTTGCAAAAGTATGGCTTCTTTAGTTCTCTCATATACATAATAGTCTTAGAGAAAAATTATGAGTGTCGCTATTTTAGATCCTCTTCTATTGGAGAAAACTTTAGTTTTATTTTAGTCATCCCATCCATATCGATGACAACCATTATTTGATATGGTATCTTATAATATTTATCTGTTTTTATTAGACCACTTGCATGCCGATTTTTGATTAAGGTCGTTTTAGAGAGATATCGAGTTGACATATGAGTTTTTTGAAGACATTCGTAAGGGGACGGGGATTGTTGAGTAATTAATTGTGTTTCTGGAACCGTTTTTGTTGTTGAATCATTTACTTGTTTTTTTACATATATTGTAATTGGGGTGTGGTTCATTGTAAAATCATCATTTGTTAATTTATAGTGCGATTCTGGGGAGTAGTAATATCGATAATAATCACCCTTGGTTGTTAAATTAATTTTCTTCCAATTATCCCCTTTATGTTTCTTAATATAAACTGTTGTTGCATCTTCAGTATAAAGAATCGGTTTGTTTGTCTTATTGTATATATTAAAATGAAAATATATGTATGACTTATAAGAACCTTCCATAAGATTGTAATAGCAAACAATTTCTAAGGAATCGTCATTATATTG